>SCUO01000025.1 GCA_004297395.1 Chloroflexota bacterium
CGTGATTCGCGCCATAGAACCCGTCGACGAGCCCGATCACGATCTGGAAGTCGGAGTGTTGAAGAATCTCGACGGCGACGGGATCGATGGGCAGCGCGTCATTGCCCGCCTCGTCCTGGATCGGATTGGAACCCGGCGTGTATGACACGGTGAGGGCGCCTGGCAGCGTGACCGCGTCATGGAGGTAGAGGGTCATGAATGTGAGGGACAGAGTGGGGTCAAAGGTTCCGTCGTGAGAGAGCTCGACGGTGTCGATCGTCAGCGGCGATCCGTCGAGGCGGACGTCGAAGTCGGTCGGGGCCGGCAGGTTCGTCTGGTCAAGCCGGTCGTCCCACAGGAGAATGATGTCGTGGACCGGCGAGTTCGGCCCGGTCCACTCGAGCACGAAGACCAGGGACGGCGGCGTGATGTCGCCGGGTCCTGCGGCTGCCGCCGGCCTGGTAACGCGGAGCGTCAGCGCGCCGATGAGCCCGAGGACCACCGCCGCAGCCGCGAGACGGACAGGCAGACTGGCTCCAGGTCGGGCTCGGAGTCCGTCGGGACTCCCGGCGAAGATCGAAACGGCACGCATCTCCGCGTCCCCTCCCTGGCAGGTCGTGCGATCGAGTCCAAGCCTGACGATGCGAGATTGGGTCGCGAAATGCAATGGGTCACCGGCCAATCGCCCGATTCAGCCGACCGGTTCCTCTTCGGTTCCTGATTGATCGGCGGCCTGAGCTGGTTCTCGGACTGCACGAAGCGCTCCCGGCGCTGCAGGTCCCCGACCGACGCCCGGCCCGCTGGGTACACTGACTTGCGGGCGCGCCGCCCGGCCGGATTTCGTGCATCGGCGTGCGACCAGACCCCGCGCCGGCTTGGAGGTGCCCCTATGGAGTCACGAACGGGGGAGCCCACGGTCGCCTCGCCGGCGACCGATCGGGAAGCCGCGATCGATCGGGTCATCGAATCGGCGGCTCGGCTCGGCATCGAGCTCGACGCCGATGCCGCTTCCGAGTGGGTCGCCGCCATGGCGACCGAATCGAGCGGCGGCGACCTGGTCCTCGACGTCAACACCGGCGTCTACGGCCACCGGGTCACGATGCTCGACTTCCAGCCCGAGGACCTCGCCCGCTTCCGCGAGATGTCGACGATCGTCGGCTTCGACGATCGTCCGCCGCAGGTGCTGACGGCTCTGTCTATCTCGGGTTCGGCCGCCCAGAGCAAGATCAACGCCTTCCCCGCCGACTGCGACTTCTTCGAGCGGATCCACATCCGGGCCGACACCCGCGAGGCGGCCTGCAAGATCCTCGGCGACCTGATCCGGGAGAAGGCGCTGGCCACCGCCAGCGGCCCTGGCCACCGGTTGTGGGAGGTCAAGTTCGGGACCCACCAGATCGCCGGGACGAAGGGCGGCCAGTCGATCGCGAAGGGCTCGCCCATGTCCTGGACCCTCGAGGAGATCCGGGCCGGCCAGATGGAGCTCATCCTCGACGACGGCTCGGTCAAGGTCGTTCCCTGGTCGGACGGCGAGATCGAGCCCGGCTGGTGCAAGCTCGACTGGGTCATCGCCGACAAGACCCGGGGCAAGCTGGCCAACGCCAGCAACATGCTCGACCCGACCTGGGAGGCGCCCGACGGCACGATCGTGCCCCTCGACGGCTTCCTGGATCCGTACTTCCAGGAGGTCTACCTGGAATCGGAGTCGATCCCCCTCTTCTCGAAGCTGGTCAAGGAGCTCTCGGCCGATTCGGTCGACGACTACGTCGACACCCTCGAGCACGAGGTCTGGAAGTACACCGTCAAGGAGCCGAATTTCGGCAAGGCCGCCCGCCGGATGTACAACGTCTTCCGGATGAGCGGTCGCTACGCCGAGGCGGCCTACCTCCGCGAGCTGTTCGACGAGCCGATCACGGCCCTGTACCAGGTAGCCGCGCTGGTCCGGACGCTGGACGACGCGGCCGGCTCGGGCGAGGCCTTCGAGGCCGGGACGATGGTCGCCCAGGTGGACCGGCTCATCATCTCCGCGATCCAGGCGCTCGACGGACCACAGGAGGCCGAGATGGTGGGCCACCTCCTCCGCCTGCGCGATTCGCTCAGCGCTCGCGAGAGCCACGCCGAGCGGGAGGACGAGATGAGCGGCATCTCGGCCGCGGCGCTGGCCGCCGTCAACGACTACTTCGAGCGGATGCTCCGGGCGATGCCGGAGATCCAGGCCTACCTCGAGGACGTGGCCCGCCGCGCTCCGTAGGCTCGGCCGGCCCGGCGTCGCGCTGCGTTCGCGAGTGATGCGTCACGGGCAAGCGTTCCTGCTCAGGATCCTCGTCATGCCGAGCCGTCGGCGGGCATCCCGGCTCCCACCGACGGGTGAACACGACTATCACGACCGTGGAGCGCCTCGTGACCGGTTGCAGGTTGCCGTTGAGCGGGAAAGGACGACCAGCGGCGTTCGCGACTCTCGCGGCGCGGCAACGAACGACACCGGACCGTGCGGGTCTGGTCGAGTGGTGTCGGGATCACCCGCCCAGTGGGACGCCGGGTCGAGTCCTCCCGGCCTGCGACAAACCTTGACCTCGCGGAGTGATGCGGGGCGCGAGCAGCGGGCCCGGCGCCGTCGTCAACGAGGAGAGGCCCTGGGCTACTCCAGGTAATCCTTGAGCTTGCGGCTCCGGCTCGGATGGCGGAGCTTGCGGAGCGCCTTCGCCTCGATCTGGCGGATGCGCTCGCGGGTGACGTTGAACTCCTTGCCCACTTCCTCGAGGGTCCGGGCCCGGCCATCCTCCAGCCCGAACCGGAGCTGCAGCACCCGCCGCTCCCGGCCCGTCAAGGAGTCCAGCACCGCCTCCACCTGCTCCTTCAGGAGCTGGTGCGACGCGGCCTCCGCGGGTGCCAACGCCCCCCGGTCCTCGATGAAGTCGCCGAGGTGGGAGTCCTCCTCCTCGCCGATCGGCGTCTCGAGCGAGACCGGCTCCTGGGAGACCTTGATGATCTCGCGGACCTTCTCGGGGGTGACCTGGACCTCCTGGCCCTTGGACATCGCCTCGGCGATCTCCTCGACCGTCGGCTCGCGGCCCAGCTCCTGCAGCAGCTGCCGCGAGACGCGGATCAGGCGGTTGATCGTCTCGACCATGTGGACCGGGATCCGGATCGTCCGGGCCTGGTCGGCGATGGCCCGGGTGATGGCCTGGCGGATCCACCACGTGGCGTAGGTCGAGAACTTGAAGCCCTTCTCGAAGTCGAACTTCTCGACCGCCCGAATGAGGCCGATGTTGCCCTCCTGGATGAGGTCCAGGAACGACATCCCGCGGCCGATGTACTTCTTGGCGATCGAGACGACGAGCCGGAGGTTGGCCGAGGTCAGCTGCTCGCGCGCGTCGCGCCCGATGCGCACGATCTCGCCCTTGCGGTGGGCCAGCTTCGTGGTCTTGGGGACCTCCGGGTCATAGCCCATGGCCTTGAGCAGCTCGGCGTCGTGGCCGGCGTTGACCCAGCGCTCGAGTGCCGGGAAGGCAACGCCGTCACGGGTCCAGTCGTAGATCGCCCGCAGGCCCACGTTGTCGCGCGAATCGAGGTCCCCGTTATGGACCGCGAAGTAGGCCCAGTCGAGGAGTCGGAGGAACGCCTCGGCCGCGGTCTCGTCGCCCTTGCCCTCGAGGGCAGCATCGTACTCGGCGAGGTGCTTGCGGGCCTCCTTGAGCAGCTGGGTCGTGCCCTCCGACTGGACGTCGCGACCGGCCTTGATCAGGTGGAAGTCCGGCGGCGGCACGAGCAGGTCGGCGGCGTCCTCCGATGAGATCGCCTCTCGCACCAGTCGGTGGGCCTCCTCGCCGAGGGGCAGGCGGTGCTGGGGCTTGAGGGTCCGGGTCTTTGACTCGGTGTTGTGGGTCGTCCACTCGTGGAGCGAGACGATGCCCTTCCAGGGCTCCTCGGCGAGCTGCTCGCCGAGCTCGATCGCCTTGGCCAGGACGACCTCCTCCTCGGCGGTCAGCAGGGCGACCTTGCCGATCTCCTTGAGGTACATCCGGACCGGGTCGTCGATCCCGATCATGTCGGCCGAGAGGGCCTCGAGCTCCTCGGCCGACGGCTCCTCGAGCTCGGCGGCGTCCAGCTTCGCGGGCGCGTCGGCCGGCAGGGCGACGCCCGCGGCGGTCACCTCGGCGTCCTCGGGGACAACCTCGACGGCCACGTCCTCGGTGTCGTCCTCGGCCGCGACGGCGACGGCCGGGCCGAGATCGTCGTCGTCGTCATCATCGATGTCGTCGTCGGCGACGACGGTCCGAAGTCCGGCGAGCTTGGCCTCCTCGAGGTCTGCCTTGCCCCGCCGAGGGCGGGTGAGGACGGCTTCGACGAGCTGCTGGTCGAGGGGATCGATGGGCATGGCGGGACTTACCTCCGTGAGGGACTGACGAGGAGACGGGTCTGGTCGCGGCGTCGATGGAGCGACTTCCGCTGTTCGTTGATGGCCTGGATCTCGTGGAGGTGGCGGCCGGCGGCGACGGCGTCGCCCTCCTGCTCGGCCTCGGCGAGGGCGTTCTGGGTGAATTCGTGGCGCTCGTCGAGGGCCCGCACCTCGAGGTCGATGACGAGACGCTCGACCTCGTAGCTGAGCTCGTCGACGGTCAGGTCGTGGGCGTCCGGGTCACGCCGGGCGACGAGCGCCTGGGCCAGGGCCGCAGTCTCTGGGTCGAGGGCCTGGACAAGGCCGGTCAGGCTGAACGGCGGACGGATGCCCTGGTCGTCGGGTTCCCGGGCCAGGACGACGGCCCGGAACAGCTCGCGGGCCACGGTGTTCGGGAGCCGATCCGGGCCGATCGCGTCGGTGATCCGGACCTGGACCTCGGGCACGAGGAGCATCAGGCGCAGGAGCTCCTGCTCCTGGGGCAGCACGCCGCGCAGGATGTCGCCGATCCGGAGGGCGTCGGGAGCCGCGGTGACCGCGTCGGCCGAGAAGCGCCCCTCCCGACTCGCCGCGACGTCGCCGATGCCGGTCGCCGAGCGACCGCTCCGGAGGACCTCTAACAGGACCCGCTCCTCGACGCCGGACACCTGCCGAATGCGCTGGAGCCAGCCGTCGCGCATGACCGGGTTCGGGACCGCCCGGATGGTGGGCATGAGGGCATCGACGAAGCGGGCCTTGCCGCCCGGGGTCTTGAGGTCATAGGTCTTCGCGTAGGTATCGATGAGGTAGTCGACGATCGGCTGGGCCGTCCGGACCTCCTCGCGCCACAGATCCGGCGCCTCGCGGACGACCTCGTCGGGATCCTTGCCGTCCGGCAGCCGGACGACCCGGACCTCGTCCAGCTCGACCCCGGATTCCGTGGCCGCGAGCTGGCCGATGAGGCCCTCGAGCGCCTGGACGCCGAACGTCCCGGCCTTCTGGCCGGCGGCATCGACGTCGTAGGCCAGGGCGATCTTCTTGGCGTAGCGCGTCAGGAGCGCGACCTGGCCCGGCGTGAGCGCCGTCCCCAGCGAGGCGACGACATTGTCGAAGCCGGCCTGGTGGGCCATGAGGGCGTCGGTGTAGCCCTCGACGATGACGGCCTGGCCCGACTTGCGGATCGAGCCCTTGGCCTTGTCGATGAGGTACAGCGTCCGGCTCTTGTCGAACAGCGGCGTCGCCGGCGAGTTCAGGTACTTGGGCCCCGTGTCCCGGCCGGCCTCGCCCTCCGAGCCCAGGATCCGGCCCCCGAGCCCGACCGCGGCGCCGTTCTGGTCGCGGATCGGGAAGAGAACCCGGCCGCGGAAGCGGTCGATGACCCCGACGCCGCGGGACTGGGACCGGCCCTGCGAGGCGAGGCCCACCTCGATGAGCTCTTCCGGCTTGATGTCGCGCTTCTCGACGAGGCGGCGGCTCATCGTGTCCCAGCCCTCGGGCGCCCAACCCAGCTGGGCGGCCTCGATGGTGGCGTCGGTGAAGCCACGGCCACGGAGGTAGTCGAGCGCCGGCGCGCCGAGCTTCGTCGCAGTCAGGACCTGGTGGTAGAAGGCGATCGAGGTCTCGAGGATGTCGCGCAGGCGAGCCCGGTGGGCGTCCTCGCGCTTCGTCCGCTCGTCGATCTCGACGCCGGCCTTGTTGGCCAGCTGGCGGAGGGCCTCGGGAAACGGCACGGAGTCGCGCTGCATGACGAAGCTGAAGATGTCGCCGCCGAGGCCGCAGCCGAAGCACTTCCAGGATTCGCGCGCCGGGGTGACCGTGAACGAGGCTGTCTTCTCCCCGTGGAACGGGCACAGACCCTTGTAGGTGGTGCCCGCCTTCCGCAGCTGAACGCTCTCGCCGACGACGTCGACGATGTTCAGCCGGCTCTTGACCTCAGCCGCGATCCCGCCTGCCAACCGACCTCCGCTGCCTCCTCGTGCATCGATCCCTACGACATGGACGACGCCGAGGTTCGTCCGGTGTCCCGCCCTTCGCCGCGGCACGCCGGACATGCCGATGGCCTGTCAAGACTTGACAGGCCGATTTCTGAGCGAATAGTACCAGACTTGGACGCTGGCTGTCAATAGCTTGTCAATACTCTCTAGGAGTATCTGGCGGCACGAGCTGGCCGGGCCGTCGGGCTGTGCAGATTGACATCCTCGTCATGTCCGGGCAGTCCCATCACGGGGGCGCGGTGCTGCCGAGACGACGCCGAACGCGCCGTCGCGTCTGGTCGCTCGGGGCGCATGCCGCGGCTGACCGGTCGTGTCCGTCAGCTGTTACCACCCGATTGCGCCCAGCGTGCTTTGCGACGTAGAGGCGGGCGTCGGCCGTCTGGATGGCCCGGGCGACCGCCGAAGGGTCCACTGGCGCCGTGAGCTCAGCCGTGCCGATCGACAGCGTGACGAATCCATCTCCGTAGCCCGCGTTCAACAGCTTCCGTGCCTCAATCGCGGCCCGGACTCGCTCGGCAAGCTCGGTGATGGCACCTTGCGTGGTCTCATCGAGAACGATCAGGAACTCCTCGCCGCCGAAGCGATATACGCGGTCGCCGGCTCGCATCTCGCCCCGAATGAGCTGCGCGATGGTCCGCAGCACGTCATCGCCGACGAGGTGGCCATACCTGTCGTTCACGCCTTTGAAGTGATCGATGTCGACCATCGCGAAGGCAAGAACGCCGGTACCTCGGATCCCCAGGGCGGCCAGATGGGTTTCGAGGGCCTGCCGATTCGGCAACCCGGTCGTCGGGTCAAGGCGAGACAGATCGCGCAGGGCTGCGTTGAGGGTGCGGACGCGGCTGTCCGATAGCCATCGGTCACTGCGACCCCGGCAGGTGACGCCTGCCGCGAACGCCGCGACAATGAATGCGAACAGCATCGCGCCCGCCAGCGAAGCGGCACTGTCACTGCTCGAGGGGCTGAGCGCGATGCCGGCGAAGGCAGTTGCGGCGGTCAGCGCAACCAGTCCGTAGTGACTCCTGGCGCGCCACGGCATGCTCACCGCGGTGAAGACGACCGCTACTGCCTGATACACGGCAACGGCATAGCCCGCCTGCGGATTCGCAACTTCCGAGATGAGCGCGACGCACATCGAAACGGCCGCGGCTGCAAGGCCCAGGGCCTCCAGGCGCCTCGGGGCTCGGATGCGGCCGACGGCGATCCACGCCGCGATCGACGCGGTGAGAAATGCCCAGCCGAGCGCTGCGCTGACCTGTGGATCACGGGCCAGGCTTCCGGGTCCGTGCGTGGTGATCCCGACCACCGCGTATCCGATCTGGATGGCGAGCAGGCCACGCGTGATCGCACGCATTCGGGGCAGCTGGCCGGCTTCGAAGCGGATCGTCGACATGCCGGGCCGGGAGAAGAGGTCGCGCAAACCCGGCACGACAATCGATCGAGCGAGCACCATGCAGTCACCGGGATTCAGGTGGGGCGGGACGCCACCCCCAGTGTCGCGACTCCGAAGGCGCCGCCTATCACCCGAAAGGACCCTCCACCGGGCAAACGCTGCCTCGAGCAATGGGGCGAGAGGTCCCACTGGCGACCTGAGACCGGTGGCCAGGGCGCGGGCCGTCAGGGCAGCCGGCCGGCCACGATCCGTCCGCCCCGCACGACGGCCCGCGGCGAACCGGGGTCGCCGAGCCGGGGGTCGCGGGCCAGAACCGCCAGGTCGGCCGGGGCGCCCACCTCGAGTGGCGGGCCGAGCGGGACCACGAACCCGCCGGCCGCGGCGAGTCGGTGGGAATCGCCGCGCGAGATTGCCTCCACCTCTTCGGTCGTGCCGAGGGCCAGGATCGTCGCGTCGGCCCAGGCGATGGCCTCGCACGGCGGCCGGCCCGGGCCGGGCAGGACGGTGCCGCCAAGCAGGAGCCTGTACTCGTGGGTCACCCGGGCAGGCTAACAGGCGGAGGTCAGCCTTCGGCGCCGGGCTGCCGGTCGCTCGCGTTCCCCGGCGCGCCCGGAAGCGCGCTGTTGCCGGACGGGCCGACGCTCTGGAGTGGCTGCGCATCGACCGCCCGCAGCAGCGCGGCGAGCTCATCGAGCCTGCCGGGCCGGACGGTCAGCGAACCGCCCAGTGCCCCCGCCAGCTGCGCCGCGGTCCGGAGGGCTTCGAGCCGGGCGTCGTGCAGCCTCCGCCGCCCGGCGCTCATCGGTTCCCCCGGGTCCCGTACGCCGCTCACAGCAGGTACCGGACCCACAGGTAGGCCGTCGAGATTGCGAGCGACATGCCCACGACCAAAGCGCCGATCCGCATGAACTCGAAGAACCCGATCGGGCTGCCGGCGCGGGCGGCGAGGTTGGCCACGACGACGTTGGCCGACGCTCCCACGATCGTCAGGTTGCCACCGAGGCAGGCTCCAAGGGCGAGCGACCACCACAGCGGCGTCGGGTCCATGCCGCTCGCAACGAGTCGTTCGACGACGGGGATCGCCGTCGCCGTATATGGAATGTTGTCGATGATCGCGGAGGCCAGCGCCGAGAACCACAGCAGGCCAAGGCTCGCGACCCCCAGGTCGCCGCCGGCCGCCTCGACCAGCCAGGCCGCGGCTGTGTCGACGATGCCGACCTCGACGACGGCTTCGACGAGCACGAACAGGCCGACGAAGAAGAACAGCGTCGACCACTCGATCTCGCGGAATGCGGCGTGCGGATCGAGCCGGCCGAGGAGCAGCAGGACGGTGGCCCCCAGGAGCGCGATCGTGGCCGCCTCGAGGCCCAGCGCGGCGTGGGCGAGAAAGCCGGCCGTGACCAGCGCAACGACGACGAGCGTCCGGATGAGCAGCGGGCGGTCGGTGATCGTGGCGGCCTCTGTGCCCTCGAGGGCCGCCTCGAGGCTGGCGCTTGGAACCTGGAGGGAGCCCCGGAAGACGATCCGCATGAGGACCACGAAGACGAGGAAGATGACGACCGTCACCGGCGCCAGGTTCGCCAGGAACGCGCCGAAGTCCAGGCCCGCCGCCGACCCGATGAGGATGTTGGGCGGATCGCCGATGAGGGTCGCCGTGCCACCGATGTTCGAGGCCAGGATCTGCGAGACGAGGTACGGGGTCGGGCTGACCCCGAGGCGGCGGGCGACCGACAGCGTGATCGGGGTCGTGAGCACGACCGTGGTGACGTTGTCGAGGAACGCCGCCAGGACGGCCGTGACGACCGACAGGATGATGAGCAGTCGGGTGGGCTCGCCTCGAGACAGGCGCACCGATCGAACGGCCAGCCAGTCGAAGAAGCCGGTGGACGCGAGCGTCGACGCGATGACCATCATCCCGGCCAGGAGGAAGATGACGTTGAGGTCGATCGCGGCGAAGGCCCGATGCTGGTCGATGATGCCGAGGGCCACGGCCGTCAGGCCCGCCAGCAGGGCGACGATCGTCCGATCGATGCGGTCGACCGCGATCAGCCCATAGGCGGCGACGAACAGGCCACCAGCGACCCAGGCGTCCACGTCAGGCCGTCCGAGGGCAGGCGGAAGTCGAGTGCCGGGAGGTCATCATCCTGGAATCGTTCGGGGAGGAGCGCGGGCCTGTCGGCACAGGAATCCGCGAGACCCTGCGCTGCGACCGCGAAGAATCCTCGAATCAGGCGTCCGTGCTGACTCGCCCGAGACCCAGGGAGTCGAGGCCGAGCTCCCGCGCCCGGTGCACGGCCGCCCGCCGGCCACTGACCTCCAGGGCCTGGTAGAGCGCCGTCAGCCGGTAGCGCACCGTCGCCTCGCTGCGTCCGATCGCGTCGGCGATCTGGGCGTTCCCGAAGCCGAGGACCAGGTAGCCGAGCAGCTCGACCTGGTTGGCGGTGAGGCCGAGCCGACCGGCGGCCACGAGGCTGTCCACCGGGAGCGGGTTGTCGCCCGCGGCCAGAGCGAGGCGGCGCCGGGTCTCGAGAGGACTGTCCCCCCGCGATTCGGCGGCGTGCAGGGCCGCGCTCAGGGCCATTGCCCGCCGATCGAGGGCCATGAACCAGTCGACGAGGAGAGCGATCGCGGCGACGGTGAGGAGATCGTCGGCAGCCTCGGCGAGATAGCCGTGCTGCCACGCGTCGGGCAGGACGAAGACGGCGTATGGGACGAGGAACCCGAGCGCGAACAGCGCGGCACCGCGGCGCGGAACGAGCCTCCCGGCCCACCAGACGCCGGCCAGGGCCACGAAATGGAATTCCGACAACGGAGCGCTCGTGGCCGCGACCAGGACGAAGCAGGCCAGCGCATCGATGCCCACGATCCAGGCTCCCAGCGTCCGCCGCAGAGCGATGGATCGCGTCGCGACGAGGAGGACGGACAGGGCGACGCCCGCGGGAAACCGATCGGCGTGTCGTTCGGGTCCGAGGAGCAGGCCCAGGGGAAAGGCGATGGCGATCGCGGCGACGCTCAGGACGGCCGCGAACGCATCACCGCGGAGATCGGGCAGCTGGCGTCCCGGCCAGGCCCGTACACGACGAATTCGCTCCCTCACCCACCCGGCCCGTCGCCGGCAGCCACCACCGGCGACGCGGGCTCGTCAGCCATCGCGTTCATCTGCTCTCCGTTTCCGCGCCGCGGGACCCGACGGCGGCGCAGCCACAGGGTGCACGGTCGCCCGGCCAATTGTCCACGGGATTCGGGAGGGCGACGAACTGTGCTCTCCGGAACGGCCCCCGGTCATCGTCGTGCCCGGTGGGTACAGTGATCCCATGACCGATGATCGGACCATCACGATCCCAGGGACGGAGGTCGAGGCGCTCGCGCGCATCCTGCGACGCTCGATCGCCACCGACACGGCCGAGGTGCGCCGCCTGACGATGCTCGGGACGGCGTATCACGACCGCCCGGCGGGCAGCGACGTCGACGCCGAGCTCCGGCAGGCAAGGGACCAGCGCAATGTCGCGGAGGCGCTCCTCGCGAGGCTCGCGCCCTGAGCGACATTGCCTCATGCGTGATCCCCTGCGAGCGGAGGCCCGAGGCCTGCCGGAGCGCCACGCTCCGCGGCTGATCGGCCGACCGGCGTACGCTGGCGTCGATGGCCCGACCGTCGGCGGCTCGCTGGATCGAGATCGGCATTGCGGTGGCCGTCGCCATCGCCACCGCGACCGTCGTCGTGGCCGGGCTGGAGGCGTGGCTCGGCGTCCCGAACGCCTCGAACGTCTATCTCGTCGGTGTCGCGGCGATCGCGATCCGCTTTGGCGTAGCCGGCGCGTCCCTCACCGCGTTGATCGCCGTCCTCGTCTATGACTTCTTCTTCACCGAGCCATACCTGACCCTGACCGTCTCGGACCCCGACGAGTGGCTCCACCTCGTCCTCCTCCTGTTCGTGGCCGTCACGGTCGGGCAGCTGGCGGCCCTCCAGCGGAGCCGGGCCGAGGCGGCGCTCGCCCGAGAGCACGAATCACGGGCCCTGTTCGACGTCACCCGAACGCTCGCCACGCGGACGTCGACCGTCGCCGCCCTGCCGGCGATTGCCGCGGCCCTGGCCCACGAATCCGGCCTCGGGCAGGTCTGGTTCGCGCTCGGCGCGGACGACGCCGACGAACGCGTCGCCGGCCAGAGCACCCCGGGACCGGCAGCCGCACCCGCCCGGGGCTACGCGATCCTCCATCGCGACGCGTCGGGCGGCGCGACGGCCTGGACGCAGGTCCGGGCGCCGGGTCCTTCGACGGGGCGCGCGGCTGGGAACCACGGCGCCAACCCCAACGATCGCCGCGTCCGGGTCCGGATGGAGCAGGCCGGCCGCCCGATCGGATCGCTGTGGGCGTCGCTCGATGCCGGCGCGAGGTTGCCCGACGCGCCGACGACGACCCTCCTGCGCGTTGCCGCCGACCTCGTTGCCCAGGCCCTCGCCCACGATCGTGTCGAGGACGAGACCCGGCGGGCCGAGATCGCCCAGCAGAGCGATGCCCTGAAGTCGGCCCTCCTCGAATCGGTGTCCCACGACCTCCGAACGCCGCTGGCCTCGATCCGGGCCTCGGCCGGGACGCTGATGGACCCCGACCTGGCCCTCGATCCGGGCGAGATCCGGGCCAGTGCAGCCTCGATCGATCGTGAGGCGCAGCGCCTCAACCGGCTCGTCGGCAACCTCCTCGACCTGAGCCGGATCGAAGCCGGCGTGCTCCGAGTGGCCGAGGAGGCCCTCGACCTCGATGACGTGGTGGCCGGGGCGATCGCCCTCGTCGAGGCCCGGGCGGGCCTGCGCCGGATCGAGGTCGTCGCCGACGAGGGCGCCGTGCTCGCCGACCCGATCCTGCTCGAGGAGGCGATCGTCAACCTCCTCGACAACGCCATCCGCCACACGCCCGAGGGCTCGGCCATCCGGGTCGCGACCGGCCCGGGGTCCGGACCGGGCCTGGCGCGGCTGACCGTCGAGGATTCCGGGCCGGGCGTCCCGGACGAGGCGCTGCCCCGGATCTTCGACCGCTTCTATCGGGCCGGCGGCGGACGTCGTTCGCCGGGCACCGGGATGGGCATCGGCCTGGCCGTCGTCCGCGGCTTCGTCGAGGCGATGCGCGGCACCGTCACCGCCCGGCGGAGTGTCCTCGGCGGGCTGGCCATCGATGTCGACCTTCGGGCGGCAGAGATCCCGGTCATCGCCGAGGCCCGGCCGTGACGGCCGAGCGCGAGCCGATCGCCATGGAGCGCGAGCCGAAGCCGAACGAGCACGAGCCCGGGCCGAGCGTCCTGATCGTCGAGGACGACGACGCCACCCGCGCGGCGCTCCGGCGCGACCTCCTCGCCCGGGGCTTCCGGGTCGACGATGTCCGCGAGGGCGGCGAGGCGCTGAAGCGCTGGGAGGCCCGCCGGCCCGATGTCGTCCTCGTCGACCTGGGCCTGCCGGACATGGACGGCACCCGGATCATCGCCCGCATTCGGCGCGAGGCCACGACCCCGATCCTGGTCATCTCGGCCCGCGACGCCGAGGCGACGAAGGTCGAGGCCCTCGAGCTCGGAGCCGATGACTACGTCACGAAGCCGTTCGGGACGGCCGAGCTCCATGCCCGGCTCCGGGCGGTGCTCCGGCGAGCCGGCGGGACCGCCGCCGACGCCTCGGGGCGGGTGACCATCGGGCCGCTGGTCCTCGACACGCTCCGCCACGAGGTCACGGTCGAGGGCCGCCGCGTCGACCTGACCCCGCGCGAGTTCGAGGTCCTTCGCGTCCTCCTCGCCCACCCCGGCCGGCTCGTGACCCGCGGCCGGCTCCTGCGAGCGGTCTGGGGCGAGGCCTACCGCGGCGAGGACCACTACGTCCACGTGTACGTCAGCCAGGTCCGCCGCAAGCTCGCGGCGGCCGATCCGGCCGGCTCGCTCCGCCGGCTCATCGTCACGGAGCCCGGCGTCGGCTACCGGGTGGGTGGCGAGTAGCCCCGTCTCGAGCCCCGGCGCCGCCCGGTCGGCGAACCTGCCGCGGATCGGCATGCCGATGACGGTGCCAGCGTCAAATCGGGGCTAGCCGGGCGATACGGCCCTATTCGGGCGTGTCGCCGAGCGCTCCGACGCACGAGATGCTGCCCGTCAAGCTCGGCGAGACGCGCCGGGACGGGCGTATCGCAGGCAACCGCCCGCGTGACGGTGGCACCGGAATCGGGAAGAGCAAGGACGGATCTCGAGGGACCGGGGTAAACCTGAGGGTCCCTTGAGGCTCCGGACGCTTCCGCCACGCTCCGCCTCTTGGCCCGGCCGCGTACGTTCGAGACGTGGATCACCCTCGCCCCACGATGCTGCCCGTCGCCGTCCCTCTTGCGGCCGACCGTGCCCTCGACGAGCTCCTCGCCGCAATCGAGCTGGTCGCCCGCGGTGTGGCCTCCCGGGTCCACGTCACCGGCCTCGCCGGCCTGGATGAGATCGCGGCCGTGGCCCTCGTCCGGGCCCAGCAGGCCGGCGTGCGCTTCACCCTGGCACGGGACCAGCCGGACACCGTCACCGCGGTCGTCGGGCCGCGCGAGGAATGATCGGGGGGCGTCGGCCGAAAGCCCTCCAGGGCCGCAAGGTGGGAGATCGGCGGATCCGGGTCGACCGCCCCCACACGGCCTTCTTCCGGTACAGCGGCGAGGGCCGGCTCGTGGCCAAGGAGGCCGCCTCGCAGCCGCATACGCCGGTCGGCCGGGCCCTGGCCCGGATCCGGGCGGTCCTCTTCGGCCGGCCACTCTCGATCCACGAGGAGATCGAAGAACGACTGCCCAAGAAGAAGGCGCTGGCGATCTTCAGCTCCGACCCGATCAGCTCCTCGGCCTACGCGACCGAGGAGATCCTCCGGGTCCTCGTTCTGGCCGGCGCGGGCTTCCTCTTCCTGAGCTTGCCGGTCGCCGCGGCGATCGCCCTGCTGCTTGCCGTCGTGTCGACGAGCTACCGGCAGATCGGCTACGCCTACCCCTCGGGCGGGGGCGCGTACGCGGTCGCCCGGGCGAACCTGCCGGCGCTCGCGTCGCTCATCGCCGCCGGGGCGCTCCTCGTCGACTACGTCATGACGGTGGCCGTCTCGACCGCGTCGGCGGTCGAGCAGATCATCTCGGCCGTCCCGGAGCTCGCCGCCGAACGCCTGCTCATCGGGGTCGTTGCGATCGTCCTGATCACCCTGGGCAACCTTCGCGGCCTGCGCGAATCCGGGAACATCTTTGCGATTCCCACGTACCTGTTCGTCGGCTCCGCCCTCCTGATGATCGCGATCGGGATGTACCGGATCATCGTCCTGGGCGAGCACGCGGCGCCGCCCTCGCCGCTGCCGGGGGCACCCAGCCCTCTGGAGCCCCTGGGGCTATTGCTGATCATTCGCGCGTTCGCCTCGGGCTCGGTCGCCCTGACCGGCACGGAGGCGATCGCCAACGGCGTGCCGGCCTTCAAGCCGCCTGAGCCGAAGAACGCCGCGGCCACCCTGACGATCGTGGCGATCCTGCTCGCGGTCCTGTTCATGGGCATCACCTTCGTGGCCCTGAACTTCGGCATCGTCGCCATCGACGAGCCGGCCCCCAAGACGGTCATCAGCCAGGTCGCGGCCCTGGCCTTCGGCGATGGCTCGATCGGGTTCTACCTGTTCCAGACCTTCACGGCCCTGATCCTGTTCCTGGCCGCGAACACCTCGTACAACGCCTTCCCCCGCCTCGGCGCGATCCTGGCCCGCGACGGGTACCTGCCCCGCCAGTTCAGCTTCCGGGGCGACCGCCTGGCCTTCACCTCTGGGATCGTCATCCTGAGCCTCGTCGCAATCGCCCTCCTCGTGATCTTCGAGGGCAACACGACGGCGCTGATCCCGCTCTACTCGGTCGGGGTGTTCGTGTCGTTCACGATCAGCCAGGGCGGCATGGTCCGACACTGGCTGCGGGAGCGACCGGCCGGCTGGCACTGGCGACTCGCGCTGAACGGCTTCGGCTGTGCCCTGACCGCATTCGTCGCCGTCGTCGTCACCGTGGCCAAGGCGCCGCCGTCGCTCCTCGTCGCGGTGGTCATCCCGATCCTCGTCGTGATGATGCTGTTCATCAATCACCAGTACCGGTCATCGGCCGCGAAGCTGGCGGTCCGCGATGACGGCCCTCTGCCGGCACCTCGCCGGGAGGAGCGGGTCATCGTCCCGATCCCGGGCCTGAACCGGGCCGTCGTCCACGCCATCAACGTGGGCCGTTCCATTGCCCCCGATGTTCGTGCGGTGCTCGTCTCGGACGAGCCGGACGAGGCGGCTGCGATCCGCGAGCGCTGGGAGCGCCAGATGCCGGACGTGCCGCTCGTGGTCGTCGAATCGCCGTACCGGGCGCTCGTCGGGCCGCTGCTCGCCTACCTGGATGTCCTCGATTCAGCCTGGCCCCCCGAGAAGGATGAACCGATCACGTTCGTGGTCATTCCCGAGTACGTGGCCCGCAGCTGGTGGGAGCGGCTCCTCTACAACCAGTCGGCCAAGCGCCTCCGGACGGCCCTCCTGGGCCGGCCCCACAGCGTCGTGGTCGCAGTCCCCTACCGCCGCGACGACGACGTCGCGGAAACGCGGCGGGAGCACGTCGAGCAGCCTCCCGCTGCGGCTGCCGGCGGCTGACGACGCCCGATATGGAATGCCCCGCCGGAGACCCGGCGGGGCATCGGGGCCGGCACGCGTAGGGCGGCTCAGCTTCGAAGGTCGCGTCGGGCGAATGCCACCGCGCCGATGGCGATGCCGCCGATGGCGATGACGATCGATGCGGCGACCCCCACCCAGTCCCAGACGCCGACGAAGGTCTGGCCGAAGTGGGTCGTCAGGACGAGCTCCATGACGACGTCCGGAAAGCCCACGACCGCACCGACGATCTGGACGAACCACGTGACGAGCACGAAGATGACCACCGCCGGCGTCGCGAAGCGCGTGCCAAACAGGCCGCCGACGGCCACGCCGATGCCGACGAGGGCGGCGGCGTAGACGGCCAGGATCAGCGAGCCGGTCACCGGCGTCGCGACGTCGCTTCCGGTCGTCGATACGCCGATCGCGATGCCCGCTGCCGAGAGGGCCACGAAGACGGCGACGTTGGCGAGCATCCCGACGCCGCCGGAGAGGGCCCATCGCACCCGCGCGAGCGGCGTCGCGAGGACCATCTCCAACCGACCCGAGGTCTCGTCGGACGCCCAGCCACTGACGAACGTCGCCGCCGCCAGGCCGGCGAAGATGACCCCGAGCTCCACGAACAGGAGCTGCAGGAAGCCACCGGCGGAGGCGTAGTCGACGCCCGGGAAGATCGTCTCGAGCAGGCTCACGAACTCGGGCGAGTCACCCAGCTGGTCCATGAATGGACCCGCCGCGCTGCCGAACGTCAGGCCGAAGAGCCCGACGCCGATGCCCCACCAGAACGCGGCCGGCAGGCTGATGCTCGTCGCCCGAGCCAGCGGCCCGGACAGTCCGAGCAGCGGCCGGGGCATGGACACCGACAGTCCGACGCTCGTCGCCCCGAGGTCGCGCCGGGCGAACGACTCGACGCCGATCACCAGGAGCACGGCGGCGGCCACGCCGACGAAGGCCACCGAGGCCCAGTCGAACTGGCCGCTCAGCGGCAGGTGGTCGGTCGTCCAGCCCCACCAGGTGAGGTTCGCGTACGGCGCTAGCTCCGGGACCGGGACCTGGTAGCCGTTGAGGATGAAGCCGGCGAACGTCACGAAGCCGGCCAAGCCGGCTGCGCCACCGCGGCCGACGAACGGCGCAAGGGCGAACGCGACGGCGCCCCCGGCGAGGGTCATGAAGAACAGCCAGCTCGCATAGCCGAATGCCTGCGCGACGCTGATCTCGTCCGCCGGCACCTGGGCGTAGGTGGCCCCGGCGAAGGCGATCGAGACGAAGGCGACGAGGCACGCGATCCCGACCATCAGGATGTGGCCGGACAGCTTCTCGATCGCCAGCCGGCGGCGGGACTTGCCGGTCGCCGCCACGAAGTCGAGGGCGCCGCGACTTGCTTCGCCGGCCAGGGTGCTCGACAGGGCCAGGATCGACCACAGACTGAGCACGAACGGGAAGAAGCTGCCGTACTTGTACTGGAAGTAGCCGCCCAGGGTGCCGACGTTGACGACCTTGCCGGCGAGGCCCTGGAGGATCGGCGGGACGGCCGCGACGAGGTCGACGACCTCCTGGCGGGTCTCCGCCGTCGTGCCGAACAGCTCGACGATGGCCCGGCCGATGCCGATGAACGACGCGGCCAGGACGGCCGAGGCGATGATCGTCGCTCGGCGCGAATCCCGGACGGTCTTGGCGAAGACGCTCCCGAAGCCGTAGATCCGGCTCCAGAGCGATGGGCCGCGCGAGACGGCTTGCGTTGCGGCGGTCACTGGCCCGGAACCTCCACGGCCTTGCGGCCGTACTCGGCGAGGAACGTCTCCTCGAGCGATGGCTCACGGCTGACGAAGTCGGCCAGCTCGTAGCGGGCTGCGGCCCGCACGACCGGGGTCATGCTGCCGGCCACCCGCATCCGGAGGACGTGATCCTCGGCCACAACGTCGGAGACGCCGGGCAGCCCGCTGAAGGCCTCGACCGGGACGTGATCGGTGAAGACCAGCTCGACGGTGTGGTGGGCAAGGTCGCGCAGGGCGGTCGTCCGGTCGACCCGGGCGAGCCGGCCCTCGCGGATGATCGCGACCCGATCGCAGGTCTTCTCGACCTCGGACAGGATGTGGGACGAGAGGAAGACCGTCCGGCCCTCGGCCTTGGCTTCCCGGATGACGCCGTAGAACTCCTGCTGGATGAGCGGGTCGAGCCCGGACGTCGGCTCGTCGAGGAGCAGCAGGTCGGGCCGATGCTGGAGGGCGATGATCAAGCCGATCTTCTGCTTGTTGCCCTTCGAGTACTCGCGGAACCTCCGGGACGGATCGACCTCGAGGCGAGCAATGAGGCTCTGCTGATAGGCGCTGTCGACGCCGCCCCGAAGGTTGGCGAAGTACTCGAGGGTCTGGCCGCCGGTGAGGTTGTTGTACAGGACGAACTCGCCCGGCAGGTAGCCGACCCGCTTGTGGATCGCGACCGGGTCGGCGGTCGTGTCGATGCCGAAGATCGTCGCCCGCCCGCTCGTCGGCCGGATGTGATCGAGGAGGGTCCGGATCATCGTCGTCTTGCCGGCCCCGTTGGGACCGAGGAAACCGAAGGCCTCGCCCTCGTTGACCTCGAGGTCGACGTCGATGATCCCGCGGTGGGCACCGTAGGACTTGGTGAGCTTCTCGGATTGGATGACGGCGGTCATTGGGCTCCTTTGCGGTCGGCGAATGTCAGCCGAACCAGAACTCGAGGGCCTGCTCGTCGAGGAACTGCAGCGAGCCGGGACGCACGCCGACGATTCGCTCGAACGCTTCCAGGTAGGCGTCGAATGTGTCAGTGACCTCCTTGAACGTCACGCTCCCATCCTGCCGGCCGATCCAGAGCTCCATCGCGCTCTCCCCGATGCCCTCCATGAGGGCGTCGAGCACAAGGGCGACATGGTCCGGTCTGGCGGCCGCGAAGCTGCCCTCGGCGATGCCCTGGCGGACGATCACCTCCAGCAGCTCCCGCCGGCGATCCGACGCGAGGCGTTTGAGCTTCTCGCGCACGATCGCGTTGTCGTCGGACAGCCAGACCCGCATCACGGCGAGGACGAGGTCCTTGCGTTCAGCCTTGTACTGGGCGATTCCGCCGAACACGACCTGGAGCTTCTGCGGCGCCGTCAGGCTCGGGTCGTCCAGGAGCGGCTTGACCTGGGCCATCGCCTGGTCCGCCATCCGGTTCACGACCGCATCCAGGAGCGCGGCCTTCGAGTCGAAGTAGTGATAGAAGGCGCCCTTCGACGCGCCCGTCGTGTCCAGGATGTCCTGGAGGCTGAAGCGCTCGTAGCCGCGGGTCTGGATCAGTGACTGGGCGACGTCGACAAACGCGTCCCGGCGGACGGCGTGGGCAACGGGGTTGAGGGTGCGGGCCACGGGTCTCCAATTCTTAGACCGACTGCCGGTCTGACAATACACCCGCGGTCAAGCGCCGCCCGTGCTGGATGGCCCGTCCGGACCCTGCCGACCCTCAGGATTCGCTCAAGACGGCGGCCGGCGTGCGGAACAGGTAGAGCGCCCAGCCGAGCGTCTCACGGCCCCAGGTCAGGTACTCGTGCCGGCCCCGCTCGATCCGGGCGAGGAGCTCGGGGACGTCCGGGTCGTCCGGGTTCGTGGCCGCGTAGCGGGCGGCGGATCGCCACTGGAGCGTCTCGTAGCGATCCCACTCGTCACCGTTGCTGACGAGGGCGAGGAGCGGTGTGAGGCCAGCCTCCACGCCGGCCGCGACGTTCCCGGCGTGGCTCCCGAACCCCGCCCGACGCAGGCCGGCCGAGTCCAGATAGGCAGGGTCCGGCTGGCGCTGCCAGAACGGCTCACCGACGAGGACCTCGCCGCCCGGGCGGGTCGCGTCGCGGAGGGCTCGCAGCGTCCCGGCATGGCCGTCGAAGATCCAGCTCGCGCCGACGCAGCAGGTGAGATCGAAGCTCGCCGGCGTGGCCGGATAGTCCGCGCCGCCCATCTCGAGCAGCTCGAGCTCGGCGTCCGGTGCCCGGCGGGCCGCGGCGCCGCGCAGCTCGGCGATGTGGTACGGCGAGACGTCGACGCCGACGCCCCGAAAGGCCGCTCCGCCCGGTCCCCTGCCCCAGCGCTCTGCGAGCCGCAGCAGCAGCTCGCCCTTGCCACAGGCGATGTCGAGGACCCGTGGCTCGGCCGGCAGGTCGAGGAGGCCAATGAGCTCGTCGAGCTTGGCCACGCTCGTGGGATTGCAGACGATGTGGTCGCGATGGGTGATGTCGTAGAACTTCCAGGTGTCCATGGCGCCGAGGGTGGCGGTCAGGGGTCGCCGCCGCAAGGGCCGCCCCGCCCGACCCGGGCACGCCGCCGGGCCCGTCGCCTGGTGCCTCGCCGCACCATGGTTGACCCGCCGTTGATTGCCCGGTGCGGTGGGGAGCGGTAGAGTCTGGTGCACTCGCGCCACGGCACCGGCTCATCACTCACGCCGGTGTTTCCGTCCCCAGAGCAGCCACCGTCCTTGGGCACTGAGGGTCCCGCCCACCCTCCAGGAGGTCTGGTTCATGTCGCGCGTTGCTTCCCGTGTGTTCGTCGCCGTCATGGCCGCGCTGATGGCCACCGGCGGCCTCTCGCTGCGGCCCGCGCCGGTCCAGGCGGCCGGCACGATCTCGCTCGCCGCGATCGGCGTCGCCTACACCCAGGACTTCGACACGCTCGCGATCTCGGGGACGACGAACACCGCCCTGCCGCTCGGCTGGGACATCCTCGAGGAAGGCACCAGCACTCGCAACAACGAGGACTACGCCTTCGACGATGGCGGCTCGAACTCCGGCGATACCTACAGCTACGGCACCGACGCCAGCACCGAGCGGGCGTTCGGCACGCTCCTTTCGGGGAGCCTCAGCCCGATCATCGGCGCGTCGTTCACGAACAACACCGGATCCACGATCACGAGCTTCGACCTCGCCTACACGGGCGAGATGTGGCGCGCCGGTGTCGTCAGTCGCGGCGCGGCCGATCGCCTCGACTTCCAGCTGAGCACCGACGCGACGAGCCTCGGCACGGGCCTCTGGGCCGACGTCAACGCCGCCGACCTCAGCTCGCCCGTCACCAGCAGCCTCGTCAACCAGCTCGACGGCAACGCGGCTGCGAATCGCACGGCGATCGTCACGCCCATCCTCGGCGTCTCGATCCCGGACGGCGCGACGTTCTGGATCCGCTGGACGGACTTCAACATCTCGAGCTCGGACGATGGCCTGGCAATCGACGACTTCTCGATCACGCCACGGGCCGACGGCACCACGAGCCTCTCGATCGACGACGTCTCGGCGAGCGAGGGCAACTCGGGCACGACGTCGTTCGACTTCACGGTCAGCCTCTCGCAGCCGGCGGGCCCCGGCGGCGTGACCTTCGACATCGCCACGGCCGATGGCTCGGCGACCACGGCCGATTCCGACTATGTCGGACGGGCCCTCACGGGCCAGACGATCCCCGAGGGCAGCTCCACCGTTGCGTTCAGCGTCGCCGTCAACGGCGACACGACGTTCGAGGGCGACGAACAGTTCGGCGTCGACGTCACGAACGTGTCCGGCGCCACGATCGGCGACGGCCACGGCACCGGCGCGATCCTCGACGACGACGCCTGCCAGCAGCCGTACACGCCGATCCATGCCATCCAGGGCGACGGACTCGGGACGCCGATCCCGGGCACGGTCACCACCCAGGGCGTCGTCGTCGGCGACTACGAGGGCCCGACCTCGGGTGGCCTCCAGGGCTTCTACCTCCAGGCGGCCGACGCCGATGTCGATGCGAACCCGGCGACCTCGGAGGGCATCTTCGTCTACACCGGCAACACCGACAACGGCCTCTCGGCCGGGCACGTCGTGCGCGTGACCGGATACGCGCGCGAGCGCTTTGCGGATGGCGCCGGCTTCGGCCAGACGACGATCAACGGCTCGAACAGCAACGGCGCTCCCGTCACCGACATTCTCAAGTGCGGGACGACCGGGACCGTCACGCCCACGGACGTGCTGCTGCCGTTCGTGACCTCGGCCGCCGACTCGCTCGAGCGCTTCGAGGGCATGCTCGTCCGGTTCCCGCAGGACCTGGTCATCGCGGAGTACTTCAACTACGACCGCTTCGGCGAGCTCGTCCTCGCGCTCCCGCTCGACGGCGAAACCCGGCCGTTCACCCCGACCTCGGTCGAAGAGCCCGGCGCGCCGGCCGTCGAGAGGGCGCTCCAGAACAGCCTCCGCCGGATCACCCTGGACGACGGGCTCGGCAGCCAGAATCCGAGCTTCACGCGCCATCCCAACGGGGCCGCCTTCGGCCTCGACAACCGCTTCCGCGGCGGCGACACCGTCACGAACACGATCGGCGTCCTGGGCTTCGACTTCGGCCTGTACCGGATCCAGCCCACCGGGCCGGCCGAGTACGAGGCCACGAACCCGCGACCGGCGGCGCCCGAGCCCGTCGGCGGCGACGTCACGGTCGCGTCGATGAACACCCTGAACTTCTTCCTGACCCTCGACACGACGGCGAGCGACAGCGGCGGCGGGCCGTGCGGCGGCAACGCCGACCTCGACTGCCGCGGCGCCGACGCGAGCCAGCCCGGCGAGTTCGCCCGCCAGCGTGACAAGCTCCTGGCCGCGCTCGCCGGCCTGGATGCCGACGTCATCGGCCTCAACGAGCTCGAGAACACGCCTGGCGTCGACCCGGCGGCCAACCTCGTCGCGGGCCTGAACACCATCCCGGGCGGCGTGACGTATGCGAGCATCGACACAGGCGTCATCGGCACGGATGCCATCCGGGTCGGGCTCATCTACCGGCCCGACGTCGTCACCCCGGTCGGGGCGTTCCAGATCCTCGACTCGACCGACGACCCGCGCTTCATCGACACGAAGAGCCGACCGGCCCTCGCCCAGACGTTCGAGGAGAACGCGACCGGCGAGCGCTTCACGGTCGTCGTCAATCACCTGAAGTCGAAGGGCTCCGACTGCAACGACGTCGGCGATCCTGACGCCGGTGACGGCCAGGGCAACTGCAACCTGACCCGCGAGGCCGCAGCCCAGGCCATCGTCGACTGGCTGGCGACCGATCCCACGGGCAGCGGCGATCCCGACTTCCTGGTCATCGGGGACCTCAACTCGTACGCCATGGAGGACCCGATCGACGCCGTCAAGGCCGGGTCCGACGACGTCGCCGGGACCGCCGATGACTACACCAACCTCATCGCCGCCCACCAGGACGCGTTTGCCTACTCGTACACATTCGACGGCCAGGCGGGCTACCTCGATCATGCCCTCGCCAACGCCAACCTCGTGGGCCAGGTGACCGGCGCGGCCGACTGGCACATCAACTCGGACGAGCCGGACCTCCTCGACTACGACACGAGCTTCAAGTCAGATACCCAGGACGGCTTCTACGAGCCGAACGCCTACCGCTCCTCGGACCACGACCCGGTCCTCGTCGGCCTGGATCTCAACGCCCCACCCATGATCGCGGTCGCCGCTGGCGGCTCCTGCGGTCCGGGCGCCGACGGGACGGTCCTCGTCACGGTGGGCGACCTCCAGACGCCGGCCGGCGACCTGGACTTCGCGGTTGCCGGCACGTCCAACCCGGCCCTCGTGCCGCTCGGCAACGTCGTCCTGGGCGGCTCCGGGGCCAACCGGACCGTGGCGATCACGGCGACGCCGAAGGCGAGCGGCACCGTGGTCCTCGACTTCACCCTCGACGACGACGTCAACACGACCGCCTTCACGATCACGGTGAAGGTCGGCACGGAGGATCCCGACAGCCTGACCGGCACGGCCGGCGCCGACGTCCTCATCGGCCTCCAGGGCGACGACACCCTGTCCGGTTTGGCCGACGGCGACCTGCTGTGCGGCGGCAACGGCAACGACAGCCTATGGGGCGGCGACGGCAACGACACCCTCGCCGGCGAGCGCGGCAACGACGAGCTCTACGGCGGGGCCGGGAACGACGTCCTCAGGGGCGGCCACGGCAACGACTCGCTGACCGGCGGGTCCGGCGCCGACGCCTTCAGCGGTGGCTTGGGCATCGACGTCAACGTCGATCGCGTGCCCGCCGACGGCGACACCTGGGACGGAACCTAGCCCGCCCGGCCCAGCCCCAGCCGGGACCACGAGCCCGGCTCCGGATCGGTCGACCACCGAGCCCGGAGCCGGGCCTCTTCATGCCCGTCGGCAGGCGCCTGCTCCGCCCCGGTCCAAGCCGGAAGTCCCGCGGATCAGTGACGTTTGGCTCACGCCAGATAGATGCGTAACGCATACATATATCCACAGCGAATACCTGATCAGGCCGCAGGACCCGGGAGACACCGTGCTGAACGTGCTCAACGAGATCGATGTCATCCAGACGTCGCTTCTCCGCGCGCTCGCGAGCCCGCAGCGACTCCGGATCATCCACCTCCTGGGCGAGCGGCCACGCGAGGTCCACGAGCTCGCGGACGAGCTCGGCCTGGCCCAGGCGAGCGTCTCCCAGCACATGGCCGCGATGCGGGCCGTGGGCCTCGTCGAGGCTGTCCGCTATGGCCGTTCCGTCCGCTACGGGCTCGCCGACCCGCAGATCCTGGCCGCCTGCAGCCTCATGCGCGAGGTCATCGTCCGCCGCCTGTCCGCCCTCGGCAGCATCGCCGCCGCGGCTCGCCGGATCGACCTCGCAGGCCCGAAGGGCCCCGCTTCCCCCAGCAAGCCGCCGGCCGCCGCCGGCCCCCAGGTGACCCACCGATGAACGACAGCCTCTCCCTCGTCCTCTTCTCCGGGACCGCCGACAAGCTCCATGCCGCGGGCACGATCGCTGCCGGGGCCGCGGCCATGGGCCGGCCGGTGAACGTCCTGCTCATGTACTGGGCGCTGGATGCCTTCCGGGCCGACCGGATCGAGAACGACCACGGCCTCGCCTACGACGCCGCCCGACCCCGCTCCCACGAGCCGGTCGAGCGGGTCGGCGAGATCCCCTGGCTCGAGACGTTCCGCCAGGCCAAGGAGATCGGCGAGGTCTCGATCCTTGCCTGCTCCGGCTCGCTGGACGTCCTGGGCATCGATGTCACGACCCTCGACCCGCTGGTCGACTCGTCCGGCGGGATCGCCTCGTTCCTGATGGCCGCCGAGGAAGGCCAGCTCCTGTTCATCTGAGCCAAACCGATCAGCCACGGCCCGGGCAAGGGCCCGCAAGGAGACCAGCACCATGACCGCCACCCTCGTCGAGCTCGAAGCCATGACCGCCGCCAAGGTCGTCGACGCCCGCGGCGCCGCCTGCCCCGGCCCCCTCCTCGAGGCCAAGAAGGCGATGGGCACCGTCCCGCTCGGCTCGGTCATCGAGATCTGGTCCACCGATCCGATCACGAAGACCGACATCGGCGCCTGGTCGGCCAAGGTCGGCCACGACTT
>SCUO01000130.1 GCA_004297395.1 Chloroflexota bacterium
CTCAACGCGACCGGCCGGGTCCTCGTCGTGGCCCCGGGCAGCGACGAGCAGCTCAGGCTCTCGGCCCGCAACCTGCCCACGGTCGAGGTGATCCTGGCCGACTCGCTCAACGTCGTCGACCTCATCAAGGCCGACACGGTCGTCATCGAGCAGCCGGCCCTCGCCCGTATGGAGGAGGTGTACCGGTGAGCGCCCTGACCGCTCCGGAGATCATCCTCCGACCCGTCATCAGCGAGAAGTCGATCGACGAGTCGAGCCGCGGCAAGTACACCTTCGCGGTCCATCCCGACGCCAACAAGATCCAGATCAAGGCGGCGATCGAGGAGCTCTACAAGACCGACAAGGTCACGGTCGTGGCCGTCAACGTCCTGACCAAGCAGCCCCAGACGAAGTCGACCGGGACGCGCCGCGGGCGGGTAACCGGGCGCATCTCCGGCTGGCGCAAGGCCGTCGTCACCCTGGCCCCCGGCCAGAAGATCCAGTTCTTCGAGGGGGTCTAGGCAATGCCGCTGCGAAGCTACAAGGCCACCTCGCCCGGGCGTCGGGGAATGACCCGCTCGACGTTCGAGGAGATCACCACCGACCAGCCGTTCAAGCCGCTCCTGGAGCCCCAGAAGCGCGGCTCCGGCCGCAACAGCGCCGGCCGACTCACCGTCCGCCACCGCGGCGGCGGCGAGAAGACGCACTACCGCCGGATCGACTTCAAGCGTGACAAGTACGGCGTGCCCGCGCGGGTCGCCACGGTCGAGTACGACCCGAACCGCTCGGCCCGGATCGGGCTCCTGCACTACCGCGACGGCGAGAAGCGCTACATGCTCCTGCCTCACGGGGTGAAGGTCGGCGATGTCGTCCTGTCCGGACCCGAGGCCGAGGCCCGGGTCGGCAACGCCCTGCCGATCGCCAACATCCCGCTGGGCACCACCATCCACAACATCGAGCTCATCCCCGGCAAGGGCGGCCAGATCGTCCGGTCGGCCGGAACGTCGGCCCAGCTCCTGGCCAAGGAGGGCGACTACGCCCAGGTCCGGCTGCCGTCCGGCGAGGTCCGCCGGGTGAGCATCCGGTGCATGGCCACCGTCGGCCAGGTCGGCAACCTCGACCACGAGAACCAGAACCTCGGCAAGGCCGGTCGCGCTCGCCACATGGGTCAGCGACCGGAGGTCCGGGGCGTCGTCATGAACCCGCGCGACCATCCGCACGGCGGCGGCGAGGGCAAGTCCCCGACGGGGATGCCGCCCAAGACCCCGTGGGGCAAGCCGGCGATGGGCTACCGCACGCGACGTGGCAAGACCACCTCGCGGCTCATCGTCCGCTCGCGGCACCGGAAGTAGCGGGGAGGCAGGCAGGAGATGTCCCGTTCCATCAAGAAGGGCCCGTTCGTCGAGGCCCGCCTTCTCGGCCGGATCGAGGAGATGAACAAGCGCAGCGAGAAGAAGGTCGT
>SCUO01000026.1 GCA_004297395.1 Chloroflexota bacterium
CCCGTCCGATCCGGGACGAGATCGGACGGGTCACGACGAGCGGGTCGATCGCGACGTCGAGGTACTCGCGGACCTGGCGCTGCGCCGCATCCCGCTCGTCGAGGGCGGCCGTCAGCTCGGCCGTCCGGTCCACGACCCTGGCCTGGACGGAATCGGCCATCCGGTCGAAGGCATCGGCGAGGCGCCCGAGCTCGTCGCCGCCGCCGAGGCCGGTGCGCGCCCCGAGATCGCCCTCGGCGATCTGGTTGGCGGCGCGGGCCAGGGACTCGACAGGGCCGACGACGAGGCGGCGTCCGACGGTGACGAGCAGGGCCAGGGCAACCAGCAGGGCAGCGAGAAGGACGGCCATCCCGGCCGCGAAGCGGCGGGCGGCACCGGCGTAGGCCTGGTCTGTCGAGAAGCCGACGGCGACGTGGAGGGCGTCGTCACCGGTCGAGACCCCGTGGATCGCGTACAGGCGCTCGACGCCGTCGATGCCCGCCCGGGCGATGGCCTCGCCGTGACCGTCGGCGCCGGCCTCGTGCTCGGCGACGACGGCGTCAACGAGCTCCGATTCGGGCGGTCGCTGGCCGACGAATTCGGGGCCGCCAGGGAGACGGACGAGGACCGTTCCGGACCGGTCCAGGACGGTCAGGGCGGCGCCTGTCGGGAGCCCTGCGTGGCCGACGACCTCCGCCAGCCGATCGACCGTGATCGCCGCGTGGACGGTGCCGATGATCTCCCCCTCCGGCGTTCGGATCGGGACTGCGGCGATGACCAATGGTCGACCCACGATCCGGCCGATCTGGTACTCGCCGACGACGAAGTCCTCGCCCTCGATCGCGCGCTGGAAGTAGGCGCGATCGGCGAGGTTGACGGTCCCGGCCGCCGGGGCGGCCGAGCAGAAGATGTCGCCCTCGCGATCGGCCGCGGAGAGGTTGCTGTACTCGGGGAACTGGGGGAGCAGGAACGACAGCTCCTCGCGGCAACGCTCGGCGTCCAGGTTCTGGAGCTCTTCCTCCGCGGCGATCGTCACGAGGGCCGTCCGGGTTCCCTCGAGCGTCTGGTCGAGCGCCGACGCGAATGCTTCGGCGAGGCGCCTCGTCTCCTGCGTGGCGGCCACCCGGGCGTCGTTGACATCGATCAGGAGCCAGACCACGTTGGCCGCCAGGAGCGGCACCGCGACGGCGATCGCGAGGACGCCAAGCCGCAGCCGCAGGCCGAAGCGACCCAGGCGATCGTTGCGGACGTGTGCGGCTTCCTGCCGGCGACCAGACGGCGGGGCGCCTTCCGGACGGGACGCCAAGGCCTCCTCCTGCCCCCTGTGGATACGGGGTGCGATCGCCCGGCCGTAGACGCGCCCCTCGAAGCCGGGCAGCACCGCGACGAGTCTAGCGCGGCGGCGCAGCCCGTTTCCGGGATCGGCCACCCGGACGGGGCTCGTCCGGGTCCGGCCCGCTGCAGGCCCGGTCAGCGGAAGGCGCCGCTGAGCCGCCTGGCGCCGGGCTTCCTCGCCCCGGGTCCGGGTCCGGCCCGCTCGTGCGCTTCGAGGACAGGTCCCGCGACGACCTCCGCCAGCCCCGCGAGCAGGCGATGGACGGCGTCGCGCTCCTCGGTCGAGCCGGGTGCGGGCAGCTCCGCCGACGGGTCCAGGCCGGCCAGGGCGAGGGGGTCGAGCGGCGGCAGGACGTGCAGGACAATCCGGCGGCCCAGGTACAGCTCGTGGGTGCCGCCCAGGACGATGGGAACGATCGGGGTCCGATTGCGAAGGGCGATGTAGCCGATCCCGGCCCCCAGACGCCGGATCGTCCCGGGTGGCGTCGCGGGCCCGGTCTCCGGGAAGAGACAAAAGACCCCGCCGTGCTGGAGGACGGTCTCGGCGGCGGCGAGGTGGACCGGGACTGCCCGGGCGTCGTGTGCGGCCGGGATCGGGACGACGCCCCCGAGCCTGGCCATGAGCCAGCGTCGGAGCGGCGAACGAGCCATCGTCCGGGCGTCACCGAAGAACGTCAGACGAGGCCGCGCCGGCAGGAGCACCCACGGGACGAACGGATCGATCCACGTCCGATGCGGCAGGCCGGCCGCGATCCAGCCGCCGACGGGTCGACCGGCGGCATCCTGCGGCAGGTGCTCGAGCCCGGAGAACTCGAACCGCAGCCGGAGGGCCGTCGCTGCGAGCCGCCAGGCGCCCCGCAGGATCCGGTAGGTCCAGCCCGGGTCGGCTGTTGCCGCGCCGTGGAGTCCAGCCGCGAGCTCGGGCTCGGCCGCCCGCCTGGGCTCGGCCACCGGCCTGGGCTCCGCATCCGGCTCACGCCTCGCCGGTGGCGACCCGCCGGCCATCGTCATCGGTCCGGCGCCGCCGGGTCCCCGCTACGACCGGAGATCGATGAAGACGTTCTTCGTCTCGGTGTAGAGGTCGATCGCCGACATCCCCAGCTCCCGCCCCACGCCGGACATCTTGTAGCCGCCGAACGGCGCCTCAGTGTGGACGCTGGAGTTCGAGTTGACCGACAGGACCCCGGCCTGGACGCCCTTTGCGGTCCGGAGGGCCTTGCCGATGTCGCGGCTCCAGATCGAGCCCGACAGGCCGTATGGCGTCGCGTTGGCGAGGGCGATCGCCTCCGCCTCCGTGTCGAACGGGATGATCGAGACGACCGGCCCGAAGATCTCCTCGCGGGCGATCCGCATGTCGTTGTCGACGCCGTCGAAGACAGCCGGCATGAGGTACGCGCCCTCGGCCAGCGCCGGGTCGTCGGGGGCCGCGCCGCCCACGACGAGGTTGGCGCCCTCGCCCAGGCCGATCTCGATGTAGTCCTTCACCCGGTCGCGCTGCTTGAAGCTGACGAGCGTCCCGACCTCGGTCTTCTCGTCGGCCGGGTCGCCGACGACGACCTTCCGGGTTGCCTCCGCGAACAGCTCCACGACCCGTTCGTGGACCGGGCGCTCGACGAGGATCCGGCTCCGGGCGCAGCAGTCCTGACCGCAGTTGTCGAAGACGCTGTACGGCGATTCGGCGGCGAAGCGCTCGATGTCGGCGTCGGCGTAGACGATGTTGGGGCTCTTGCCGCCGAGCTCGAGGGAAACCTTCTTCACGTTGTTCGAGGCCAGCCGCATGATCTCCTGGCCCGTCGTCGTCTCGCCGGTGAAGGCGACCTTGCCGACGCCCATGTGGGCGGCGATTGCCGCCCCGGCCGAGCCGCCCGGCCCGGTCACGACGTTCACGACGCCGGCCGGGAAGCCGGCCTCGAGGGCCAGCTCACCGAGCCGCAGCGCCGTCATCGGGGACAGGCTGGCCGGCTTCAGGATGCAGGTGTTGCCGGCGGCGAGGGCCGGGCCGAGCTTCCACGAGGCCATGAGGATCGGGAAGTTCCAGGGCACGATGAGGCCGACGACCCCGATCGGCTCCCGGAGCGTCAGGTCCAGGCCCGGCTTGGACACCGGGATCGTCTGGCCGAAGATCTTGTTGGCCGCCCCGCCGTAATAGTCGAAGACGAGGCTCGCCCCGATGACCTCGCCCCGGGCGCTCGAGATCGGCTTGCCGGTGTTGCGGCACTCGAGCTGGGCCAGCTCCTCGGAGTGCTCCTTGACGAGGGCCGCGAGCTTGGCGAGGGTCCGGCCGCGCTTGCCGGCGGCCCAGGTGCTCCAGCCCTTCGGGTCGTCGAACGCCCTCCGGGCGGCTGTCACCGCGGCGTCGACATCGGCCGGCCCGCCGAGCGGGGCCGTGGCGATGACCTTCGCGGTGGCAGGGTTGACGACCTCGAAGGTCTGGCCGTCGGCGGCATCGACGGACTGGCCGCCGATCACCATCTTCAGGGTGCTGATGCCGGACGCGGTCTGGTCGATGGCCATCGGAGGAACCTCGGTTGGGTGGGCGCGGCCGGGGTCATGGCGCGCCGAGGCGGGGTCGGGTCGGACGTGGGTCGATGATACGCCCGGGGTCCGACCCCGACCGGCGCGCGATCCCGTCCGCGAGATCCTCAGGAGGGCTAGATTCGGAGCATGGCGACGATGCCGGCGGGAACGGCCAGCGTGGACGGGCAGCGCGAGGGCGGACTACGCCGCCTGCGCTCGGGCCTGCGATCCCAGTCGCAGGCCGGGCGTCACGTCCGGGTCCTCGTCGTCGTGGTCCTCGCGATCATCATCGTCGGGACGCTCGGCTTCGTCGTCTTCGAGGGCTGGTCGCTCGAGGACGGGTTGTACATGACCGTCATCACGATGACAACCGTCGGCTTCCGCGAGGTCCGCGAGCTCGACGCGACCGGGCGGCTGTGGACGATCCTCCTCGCGATCGCCGGCGTGGCGACCATCTTCGGATCGATCGGCATCGTCGCCGAGTCGGTCCTAGCCGAGGCGGCCAGTGGACGGAGGGAGCGGCAACGGATGATGGACGCGGTGGCGGCCCTCCGGGGGCATTTCATCCTGTGCGGCTATGGCCGCGTCGGGACGACCGTGGCGCGCGAGCTGGCCCACGCCACGATCCCGTTCGTCGTGGTGGACATCAACCCGGCCTCGCTGGCCATCGCCACGCATGACGGGTTCCACGTGGTCGAGGGCGACGCCACCCGGGACGAGGTCCTCCGCGAGGCCGGCGTGGAGCGAGCCCGCGGGCTCATCACGACCGTCGATTCCGACGCCAACAACGTCTACGTGACGCTCTCCGCCCGGGCCCTCAATGCCAGCCTGTTCATCGTCGCCCGAGCCAACCAGGACGGGTCGGAGGGCAAGCTCCTCCAGGCCGGGGCGGACCGCGTTGTCTCGCCGTACACCCGCGCCGGCCGCCAGATCGCCGAGCTTGCCACCCGACCGCGGGTGGCCGACTTCATCGATTACGCCCTGTCCCACGGCGAGCTCGCCTTCGCCATGGAGGAGGTCGAGATCGCCGCCGACGGCCCGCTGGCGGGACGGACCGTCGGCTCGCTGGTCGGCGACGGCATCCACACCCTGGCCATCGTCCGGGGTCCGCGCGACTACGAGCCGAACCCACCCGCCGACCGGGTCCTCACGCCCGGGGACGGCCTGATCGTCTCGGGGACCTCCGACACCCTGCGCCGGCTGCGCGAGCGCGCCTGAGTCCCAGCCTGGGGCCCGGGCAGCGCCCAGGCCCTGGCAGCGCCCAGAGATGCTTGACGCACTCGTCAGCCGCTATATCGTGTGCCGATATAATCGGTACAACGATGTGGAGGGTGTCCCATGGACGTTCCGGTGACCAGCGCGAGGCGCGGGCTCGCCCGGCTGCTCGTGGCGGCGATCCTCGTCTGCCTCGTCCAGGTGATCCTCGCCCAGTTCCTGTCCGGGATCGTGGCCGCCGGGCACGCCACGTACCATGCGGTCATAGCGATCGCGGTGCTCGTGCCGGCGCTCGGGATCGCGCTGCGCTGGCCGCACTCGGGCACCGCCACGTGGGCGCCGGCACTCGGGCTGCTGGCACTCGCCGCAGCGCAGCTGGTCGAGTCGCTGGGCGCCTTCGGGTATGCCGTGGACAACGACACCCGGGCGAACGGCATGGTCGTGCTCCACGACCTCGGCCTCGGCCTGACCGGGCTCGGGATGACCGCGGCGATCATCGGGCTCGTCGCCGGCCTGGTGGCCGTCGGGAACCGGCGCCGTGGCTGGGCTCGAGGAGCGATTGTCGGGACGTCGGTCGCGACCGGCCTCGCCGGGGTGCTGGTCATGAAGATGCTGTTCGGGTTCTAGGCGGCCGACGACACCTTCGCCTCCGCGGCGGCCATCGCCGCGCCCACGATCCCGGCGTCGTTGCGGAGCTGGGCCGGGACCACCGGCGGCCGGACCGTGAGGTAGGGCAGGAACCGGTCGGCGTTCTTCGAGACGCCCCCGCCGAGGACGATGAGGTTCGGCCAGAACAGCCGGTCGATGGCGTGGAGGTGCTCGTCGAGGTCGCCCGACCAGGCCTTCCACGACAGGCCCCGCCGGATCCGGGCGACTGCCGCAGAGCGGCGCTCGGCGTCGCGACCCCGGATCTCCATGTGGCCGAGCTCGGTATTCGGGACGAGGACGCCGTCGATGAACAGGGCCGACCCGAGACCGGTTCCCAGGGTCAGGATGAAGACGGTCCCGGGCACGCCTCTGCCCGCCCCGAAGCGCATCTCGGCGATGCCCGCCGCATCGGCATCATTGAGGACCTGGACCGACCGGCCGACCGCGGCGGCGAGGGCCCGCCCGGCATCGAACCCGATCCACGCCGGATCAATGTTCGCCGCGGTCTTCGTGACGCCGCCGATGACCACGCACGGGACGCCGACCCCGACCGGGGCCGCCGGCGCGCCGGCCTCGCGGCCCAGGCGCTCGACGAGCCTGGCGATGACCCCGACGACCGCCGCCGGCGTCGACGGCTGGGGCGTGGCGACCCGGTGACGAGCCCCGACCAGCTGGCTGGTCTCGATGTCGACCGCGGCGCACTTGACGCCGCTGCCGCCGACGTCGACCCCGATCGCGATGCGCCGCCCGGCGTCCGTCACCTTCGGCATCGGCCGCCCTAGAAGTAGTTCACGGTAATGCCGCCGTCGACGACCATCGCGGCGCCGTTCGTCCAGCGTGATTCGTCGGAGGCGAGGTAAATCCCCATGGCAACGATCTCCTCGGGCTTGCCGAACCGGCCGGTCGGGTTGCGGGCCAGTCGGATCCGCTTCGCCTCCTCGTCCTTGACCAGCCAGTCCATGAGCAGCGGCGTCTCGACCGGGCCGGGGCAGATGGCGTTGGTCCGGACGCCCTTCGGGGCGAACTGGACCGCCAGCGACTTCGTGAGGGCCAACACGGCGCCCTTCGAGGCCGTGTAGGCGTCCTGGGGATTCGAGCAGCCGATGAGGGCGACGAAGCTGGAGATGTTGATGATCGATCCGGAGCCCTGCTTGATCATCTGCGGGATGGCGTACTTGCAGCCGAGGAAGACGCCCCGGACGTTGACGGCCATCACCCGGTCCCAGTCCTCGACCGAGGTATCGATGACCGAGTGGTCGGCCTCGGGCATGATCCCGGCGTTGTTGTAGAGCACGTCGACCCGGCCGTAGGACGCGACAGCGTGGTCGACCATCGCCTTTGCCGACGCTTCATCGGCGACGTTGGTCTTCACGAAGGTGGCCTCGCCACCGGCCTCGCGAACGAGCTTCACGGTCTCCTCGCCGGCGCCCTCGTTGTACTCGGCGACGACGACCCTGGAGCCCTCGGCAGCGAACATGAGGGCGGCCACGCGACCCATGCCCGAGCCGCCCCCGGTGATGATCGAGACCTTGTCCTGGAGTCGCATCCGCCGTCTCTCCTCGATGTGATGAGGGTCTGGCGGGACGGGCGGACCCTCGGCCGTGGCTGGGTTATGCGCGGCGGCCGCTCGTGGCGGTCGCGTGGTGGGCATCGTACCCGGGCGGGACCGCCCCGCGATGTCTGGCGCGGTGCGGTGCGCGGTCCCGCTGGCACCCGCCCGCCGAGATCGCCCGGGTCGAGCGTCAGTCGGTCGCGAGGACGCTGGCCAGCGCCGCCGCCGCATCGGTCACGCGGACGGGCAGGAGCCGGGCCGGGCCGTCCGTCACCGCCCCGGCGGCCGGACCGCCGATCGCGACGATGAGGCGCTGCCCCGACGCAGCGAGCGCGGCAACGACCTCGCGGGCCGGACCAACGTCGGCGCGTCGCGGGACGCCGATGACCGCCGCCACGGCGTGGCCGTCGAGGGCGGCATGGGCCCATGACGCTACGGGCGTGTCAGGCCCCAGGTACAGGACGTCGACCCCGCGACGGCGGAGGGCGACCGCGAACGCCAGCGTGCCGATCTCGTGGCGGCACCCCGGCGGCAGCCCGACGACGACGGAGCGCTCCGCGCGCGGGCGTCCGCCGAGGTCGAAGAGGGCGGCCAGCCGGCGCTGGACGGCGGCGCTCGCAAGGTGCTCCGCGGCGACATCGATCCGGCCGGCAGCCCAGGCCGTTCCGAGGGCGGCGACCGCGGGCAGGAGGCCATCGTCGATCACCGCCTCGTAGGAGCCCCGCGCCAGGATCTCGTCGATGGCCGTCTCGATGCCGGCCGTGTCGTAGGTCGAGGCGGCGACAACGAGGGCCTGGTCGCCCGCCGCGCCGCCCGCCTCCAGAGCGCCGGGCTCGACGACGCCGGCATCGGCGGATCCGGTGGCGACCGCCTCGGCCGCCTGGGACGCCGACCAGCCCGAATCGATGAGCGCGCGCATGGCCCGAAGGCGGGCGATCGCTGCGTCGTCGTAGAGGCGGTAGCCGCTCGGGGTCCGGCTGGGAGCGACGACGCCGTAGCGGCGCTCCCAGGCGCGGAGGAGGGCCACGGCGACGCCGCTCCTGGCGGCGGCCTGACTGATCGTGTACATGGTTTGTACAGACTACCACAACACTCGTGCGGCACAAACCCTTGACAGGCAGCTGCGTGTCGGGTAATCTCTCGACAGACCTTGGACAAAGGGTCGACACAGCGCCCGGCGACGAGGCGCTCCATCGCAACCCGGCCCGGCCGGGAACAAGTCAGCAACGGAGGATCATCGATGCGCTCTCTCAACGCCCTGTTCCTGCTCCTCGTCATCGTCGGCGGCGTCAACTGGCTCCTCGTCGGGGTCGCCCAGTTCGACCTCGTGGCGGCGATCACCGGCGCGACCTTCGGCGAGACGAACACCCTGTCGAGCATCGTCTACGTCCTCGTCGGGATCGCCGCGATCGCCCTGGTCCCGGTGCTCGGCCGCTGGGTCATGAACCGCACCGACGCCTGACCCCACCCTCCACCCGAACTCCGGCGTCCGTCCCCGCGACGGGCGCCGGTTTCCCGCTGCATCGAGGAACACGCCATGGCCGCACCCATCCCCATCGATCGCGCCCGCTCCCTCGCCCGCTGGAACCGGGTCCTCGCCGCCCTCCACGGCGGCCAGTTCGTGGCGATGCTCGCCGTCGCCGGGACGGCCGTCGCCTTCGCCCCATACGTCCCCACGATCAAGCCGATCCTCGAGGGCGGCCAGTTCGTCGGCGTCGAGCAGACGAGGGTCGAGCTCTTCTCGATCCCGCTCGCCTGGTTCATCGCCTCGTTCCTCGGCCTGTCGGCGATTGCCCACCTCGTGGCCGGCTGGCCGCTCCGGGCGCGCTACGAGGCCTGGCTCGCCCGCGGCATGAACCCGCTCCGATGGGTCGAGTACGCGTTCAGCAGCACCGTCATGATCGTGGCCATCGCCTGGCTGTCCTTCATCCAGGACGTCCCGGCCCTCGTCGCGATCGCCGGCTGCAACATCGCGATGATCCTGTTCGGCTGGAGCATGGAGGCGGCCAACGAGGGCCGTCGCGACCGGCCCGACTGGAAGCACTACATCTTCGGCTGCATCATCGGGGTCATGCCCTGGATCGGGATCTTCTCGATCCTCCTCGCCTACGGCGCCCAATCAGGGCTGCCGGACGACGCCGGGATCCCGGCATTCGTCTACGCGATCGTGATCTCGCTGTTCCTGTCCTTCAACGTGTTCGCGATCACGATGGTCCTGCAGTTCCGGCGGATCGGCCGGTGGCGGGACTACCTCGTCGGCGAGAAGACGTACATGGTGATGAGTCTCGTCGCGAAGTCGGCGCTGGCCTGGCAGGTCTTCAGCGGCACCCTCCGGCCCGGCGGCTGAGCCGCCGGGATCACTCGACGGGCGGACCGGGACGACGGGTCACGCGAGTGGACGCCCGGGGCCGCAGCGAGCGTCCGCGGCCCCGGGCGGGTGGAGGGTGAGGCGGTTCAGAAACCGGTCACGGCGAACCAGCGGCCGGTCGCGTTGGTGAAGAAGACGGCCACGCCGTGGCAGGGGTCCGGGAGGTCGACGACGGTATCGATCTCGGCGTCGCCGGCCTCGGAGAACGGCACGAGCGCAGTCTCGGCGGCAACGGTCTCGCCGCACGTCACGACCGCCTTGCCCTGGGGGACGGGGTTGCGGCCCTGGGCGGGGATGATCAGGCCCTCGACCTCGACGTGGAGGCGGCCGTCGGCGAAGAGCAGCACGCGGCCGTTCTCGATCTGCCACGGCGCGCCGCCGCCGGTCAGGCCGTTGAGGACGGTCGAGGGCACGGGCAGCCCGGCCATCGTCGAATCGAGGACCTTGCGGCCGCCGGCCGATGCTGTGGCAACCGTGGCCGCCGCCAGGGCGACGAGCAGGGTGAGCGCGAGGATCAGCCGAATCGAGCGAGCCATGACCACCTCCATGCCGAGCCGGGTGCCGGTAGGGGGACTACGTCGGGTTGCCGAGGTCGGATCGGGCGTGGCGACCGCCCCAGGCGAGGCGTGGCTCCGCCGGCGCCGGCTACTCCCCGCTGGCGCGGGCCGGATGCGTCATCCACTGGCCGTCGACCCGGGCGATGAGGCAGATCGCCCGGTGGATCCCGGCGTCCCATTGCGCCGCGGTGGGGACCACGGCGAAGGTCTCGTAGGACGAGGCGATGAGGGCCCGCCCGACATACGGCTCGAACGCCGCGGCGCAATCCCGCTCGAGGCCCGCCTGCTGCCCGGCGGCCGGTGCCGCCGGGAGCTCCAGGACCGCCGAGACCTCGTGGCCGTGCGAAGCCCCACACGGTGCCCGATCGGCGCCGCCGCTCAGCAACGAGACGCCGACCAGGGCCGGGTCGCCAATGGGCGCGTCGGAACCAAGGTCCGACATGGAGGCGGTCCGGACGAACAGGCAGTCGCCGACCCGCAGGTCGTTCGGCCGCACCGTCGGCGGCGGCAGGATGAGCTGGGTGACGACGTAGATCGCCGCAACGAGCAGGGCGATGACGAGCAGGCGGTGCCCGCGGATCCAGTCGAGGAGCCCCTCGAGCTGGTCACGCAGCGTCATCCGCGTGTAGCGGTCGCGTTCGCGTGTCACCTGCGCGCCACCGTCCGTCGCCCCGGCCCGGGACCCGGGGCAGAGCTGCGGATTCGACCGGGGATCAGCCTCGCTCGAGGTACCGCTCGCGCTCCCAGTCGTGGACGACCGAATCGTACAGGTCCCGCTCGACCCGGGCAGCGTTGAGATAGTGGTCCACGACATCGACGCCGAAGATCTCGGCCGCGGCCTCGGACCGCTCCAGCTCCCAGATCGCCTCGTACAGGGCCCGAGGCATCCGTTCGACGCCCTTGGCGATGTAGCCGTTGCCCTTGAACTCGGGCGCCAGCTCCAGGCCGTGCTCGATTCCGTAGAGCCCCGCTCCGACCATGGCCGCGTACGTCAGGTAGGCATTCATGTCACCGCCCGGGAAGCGGTTCTCGATGTGGAGCGACGGCCCGTGCCCCACGAGCCGGAAGCCGGTCGTCCGGTTGTCGCGGCCCCAGACCACGTTGACCGGCGCCCAGGACAGCGAGGCGTAGCGCTTGTAGCTGTTGATGAACGGGGCGACGAACACGGCGAGCTGCCGGGACAGGGCCATCATCCCGGCCACGAACTGGCTGAACTGACGGCTCATGCCATACGGCAGGCCGTCGTCCGGCTTGTGACTGAGGCCCTTCTTGCCGTCGGCGTCCCAGATGCTCATGTGGAGGTGGCCCGATGAGCCGGTCCAGGTGTGGTCGGGCTTGGCCATGAAGGTGATGCCCCAGCCATTGAGGTAGGCGATCTCCTTCGCGCCGTGCTTGAACAGGACGCTCCGGTCCGCCGATTCGAGGACGTGGTCGTAGCGGATGTTGACCTCGTGCTGGCCGGCGGCGGCTTCGCCCTTGGAGAACTCGATCGGGATCCGGGCCTCGGTCATCTGGTTGCGGAGCAGGCGATGGAGCGGTTCGGCCTTCGTCGCCTGGAGCAGGTGGTAGTCCTCGTTGTAGGTCCCGAACCGCTTCGGGATGCCGAAGCCGTTCTCGGCGATCGTGTCCCACGAGTCCTTGAGGACGTAGTACTCGAACTCCGAGCCGGCCTTGACCGAGATCCCGGCCTTGGTCGCCCGCTCGATCTGGCGCTTGAGGATCGTCCGGGGCGAGATCGGGATCTCCTTGTGGGTCTCCTCGTCGATCGTGTCGGACAGGACGATGGCCGTCTTCTCGAGCCACGGCAGGACCCGGAGCGAATCCCAGACCGGCGAGGCGATCCAGTCGCCGTAGCCGGATTCCCAGTTCATGAGGGCGAACCCTTCGGGCGTGTTCATCTCCATGTCCGTGCCCAGGAGGTAGGTGCAGAAGTGGGCACCGTGATCGATGACACCGCTGAGGAACGCCTGGGCCTGGACGCGCTTGCCCATGAGCCGGCCCTGCATGTCGGTGATGGCGACGACGAGGGTATCGATCCGGCCGTCCCGGACCATGCCCTCGAGCTCCTCGAGGCGGGGGTGCTTGCCGTGGTGGGTGCTCATGAGACCTCGCTCGGACGCTCGTGTGCTGCGTGGATTGGGAGGCGGAAGGGCCGGCCGGCGGTGCCGGCCGGCCCTTCTCTCGATCCGGTGGGAATGCTGGTGCGGGTCAGGCTCCGGCGAGCTCTTCCGCTGCCTGCTCGAACTCCTTCTCGATCTCCGACAGCTGTGCCTCGCCGCCGTGGATCTGCGGGCCCTTGAACCGCGTCCGGGCCCAGCCGAAGTAGTAGACGATGAGCAGGACGACCGCCGCGACCATGAACGGCCACGAGATGTTGCCGCTCGTCGGGAAGCTGAACAGGCCCATCAGGACGATGACCCAGAAGACGGAGACCCAGCCGATGATCTTGGACCATCGACCGAGGCTCCAGACCCGGTGCTGCAGCCAGCCCTCGGTGGTGATGCCGAGATAGATCACAAGCCCGTAGGCGGCGTACAGGAAGATCGTCGAGATGGCGGTCACGATGATCACCGCCGTGCCCGTGCCGACGTAGAACGCCGCGACCGTGAACAGCCAGGCCACGACCACGATCCCGATCAGGGAGTTGGCCGGCGTCCGGTAGCGGTGCGAGACGACCTTGAGCCAGCCGGATCCGGGGAGGCCGTCATCGCGGGCGAAGGCGTAGAGCATCCGTCCGGCCGCGGCCACCGACGACAGCCCGCAGAACGCCATGGCGATGGCGATGCCGGCCGCGATGAGGTTGCCGAGGAAGTCGCCCAGGTTGTAGATCAGGATCGAGATGACCGCGACGCCGCCGCCGAAGTAGTACTGGCTGTAGGTCGCCGCGTCGGCCCCGTCGAAGCTGGCCGGGAAGAGCGTCGACAGGTCCGGCGTGTGGAGGGTCAGGGCGACGAGGAACACGTACCCGACGACCGCGGACACCGCCACTGACAGGAACACGCCCCAGGCGCTCGACACCCGGGCCCCGATCGTCTCCTCGGCCACGTGGGCCGAAGCGTCATAGCCCGTGTAGGTCCAGTTGGCCTGGAGGAGCGAGAAGAAGAAGGCAAGGAACGGGGCGTACGTGGTCGCCGCCCCGTAGTTCAGGCTGATCGGCCCGAACGTGTTGTCCCAGAACCCGATGCTGTCGACCGGCTTCACCGCGAAGAGGTCGAGGCCCGACTGATCGGCCTTGCCGAGGAGGCCGACCAGGACCACCACAGCCCCCACGATCGCGATGTGCCACCAGACGGACACCTGGTTGAGCAACGCCACGAGGTTGATGCCGGCGATGTTCATCGCCAGCTGGACGAGCATGAGGATGCCCATCGTCACGAGCTGGCCGTTCAGGAGACCCGGAACGATCTCGGTGGTGTTGAAGACACCGCCGGTGAGGCGGTCGACGATCGTGGCGTTGATGAAGCCGGCGGCCGCGTAGTTGATGCCGGCCACGATCGCGAACTGGCCGAGCAGGTTGAACCAGGCGGTCCACCAGCCCCAGTTCTTGTTCTTCATCTTGGAGGCCCAGTAGTACAGGCCTCCCGCGGTCGGGTAGGCCGAGGCGATCTCGGCCATGGAGGCGGCGATACAGACGACAAAGACGGTGACGAGCGGCCAGCCAAGCATGACCGCGGCCTTGCCGGCCCAGGCCAGGCCATAGTCGTAGAGGATGACTGCGCCGGTCAGGATCGAGATGATCGAGAAGCTGATCGCGAAGTTGCTGAAGCCGCCCATCGTGCGGAACAGCTCCTGCGCGTAGCCGAGCTGGTGCAGGTCCCTGACGTCCTCCCTGATGACGTCATCGCGGGATCGACCTTGCATGCGGACCTCCTCGCATCCGGGTCGACCGGCCTCCCGCCGGGCTCGACCCCACCTCCGGGTCGGTGCCATCGCCCCGGGCCCTTGGGCGGCCCGGGCGGCGTCGCTGAAACGAAGGCACGACTATACGCGCGTCGAAGGCTCGAATGAAGGCGGTTCTCGCAGCGGCTTGCAGTGAATCATGCGGGGTTCGCACCTCACGGCCAGGCCTCGCCCGGCGGCCGACTGCGCTTCGCGGGCTACCATCCGGAGATGGAGGTCACCGCCCCCGGGATCCTCGACGTAGGCATCGTGCTCCTGCTCGCGGCGGGGGCGGGCTGGCTCGCCCGGGCCCTGTCGCTGCCGGCCGTGGTGGGCTACCTCGCGGTGGGGCTGGCGATCTCGCCGTTCACCCCGGGCTACGTCGCCGACCGCGAGCAGCTCGCCTTCCTCGCGGAGATCGGGGTCGTCCTGCTCCTCTTCGAGGTCGGCATCGAGATCGATGTCGGGCGGCTCCGGCGGGAGCAGGGCGCCATCCTCTGGGCGGCGCCACTCCAGGTCGTGCTGACGGCGGGAATCTCGCTGGCGGTGCTCGCAGCGGCGGGCGTCCCGATGCTCGGCGCTGCGTTCGTGGCCCTCGGGGTCGCGATGTCGTCGAGCGTCGTCATCGTCAACATCACCCGCAGCAGGCGGCGGACGACCGATCGCCCGACCGAGCAGGCGATGCTGGGCTGGAGCGTGGTCCAGGACCTGACGGGTGTGACCCTCGCGGTGATCCTGCTCGCCGTCGCCGGGGCCGACGACCGGCCACTTCCCCTGGCCCTCGCCGGTGGGATCGCCTTCGCCGGCCTGGCGGCGCTCGCCGCCATCGCCCTGCCCCGGGTGCTCCGCGAGATCGAGGCTGAGCCGGACCTGTTCCTCATCGTCTCGGTGGCAGTCGGGCTCGCCCTCGCCGGCCTCGGTGCGGTGGTGGCCGGGATCCCCGTCGCCCTGGCCGCGTTCGTCGCCGGCCTGGCGATCGTGGAAGGCCCCGAGGCAACCGCGGTCCGGCAGCGCCTGTTGCCGTTCCGGGACCTGCTCGCCGTCCTCTTCTTCGTCCTCCTCGGCTCGCTCATCGACCCTTCCGCGCTGGGCCGGGGACTCCCGTGGCTGGCGGGGCTGGTGGCCCTCGTCGTCATCGCGAAGTCGGGCATCGCCGCGCTCCTCGCCCGGGTGGCCCGCCTCCCGGTCGATGCGATCCAGCTCGGGATCGGCCTCGGCCAGGTCGGGGAGTTCAGCTTCGTCCTGGCCTCGGCCGGGGTCGCCGTGGGTGCCGTGGACGCCGAGCTGTACGCGGCGGTCCTGGGAGCGGTGGTGGTGACGATCGTGGGCTCGACGATCCTGGTCCGGGTGGCCCGGCCGCGCGGGGCGCAGGCGGCCGGCGCTCCGCTGGCCTGAGGCGGAGCCTCAGAAGAGCATCGTCGTCCCGTCCGGGAACTCGAAGTCGAAGGTCCCCGGCGCGAGCGGGGCGTCCGGCTCGAGCGAGGTCACGATCGCCTCCCGGGTCACGTCGCCACCGATCGTCTCGACGAGCCGGGTGATGATGCCCTCCAGCCGATCCACCGCCACCTGGATGTGGAAGTCAGGGCGGTCGGCGACTCGCTCGATGGCCCGAGGATGACTGCACTCCAGGACGATCGCCTCGCGGCCCGCGACCACGTCCGTGCCGGAGATCCAGGTGCGCCCGGTGGCCAGAACGTTCTGGCAGTAGCCGGCGGGGTGGACGAACAGCTCCGGCAGCGTCTCAAGCGGCAGCGGCGTGACCGGCTCGTAGACACGGGCCGGTCCGGGGAAGTCGTCGTCGAGGCCACGGGGCCGGTTGCGGACCGGCCGGGAGGTCCCGAGGCGATGGGTCCCGGAGAACGTCCGGACGGTCTCGCCGTCGCCGATCCAGAGCTCGAAGTTTCCGGCAGTGCCGCGGCCCGGCTCGGTCGTCGTGACCCGCGCATGACCTGGGTGGCGGACGGCCACATCCATCGCCACGAGCGTCTCGCCGCGGGCCGTGAACGTCCGTTCCTCGATCCGCATCCGGAGGGTCGAGAAGCGAAGCTCGGCGTCGCGCATGAAGGTGAACAGCTCGGCGACGCCGGGCAGGGTCGTCGGCAGGGCCACGACCTCGGGGTAGCGGCCGGCGGCATCGACGGGCACGAGCGCGGCTCGGTCCCAGAGTCGGGTGGACATTGCGCCGGATTGTCGCACGCCGGCCGGGGCTCTGGCATCCCGGGGCGCCGGATCGCCGCACGCTGGACGAGCTCTTGACAGCTGCCCCCCGGCCGTCTATATATCGCATTACGATATATCGCAGCGCGTATCAATGGCTGCGACCACCGGACTGGAGAGCGTTCCCATGGCTCGTCGTCAGATCATCCTGCTGCTGGCCCTCGCCGGCGCGGCCCTCGCCGTCGGGGCGCCGGTGCTCGCCGTGGCCTCGTCGGGCGCATCGCACGCTTCGGCCGAGCTGCGCGACGCTGGCGGCGCCGTCGTCGGCTGGGCCAACTTCACCGAGGACTCGACTGGCCGCCTCCACATCAACGTCCACGTGAACGGAATCTCGGCCGGGCTCCACGGCATCCACATCCACGCCGTCGGCGCGTGCAGCCCCGACTTCCTGGCGGCCGGCGGCCACCACAACCCGCTCGGTGCCACCCACGGGCTCGATTCGCCCACCGGCGCCCACGCCGGCGACCTGCCGAATCTCGAGGTCAACGTCGCCGGGGTCGGGCACCTCGACGCGACGAGCGATCGGGCCAGCCTGTCGAACGGCCCGACGACCGTCTTCGACACCGACCGCAGCGCCCTCATCATCCACGCCGGGCCCGACGATCAGGTGACGAACCCGACTGGCAACAGCGGCGGCCGGATCGCCTGCGGCGTCATCGTCGCCGGCTGATGGCCCGCGCCAGCATGGGCCGGTTCGCCGAGCCGGCCCTCTGGATCCTCGTCGCGCTCGGCCGCGGGCCGGCCGCCGCCGCCACCCTCCTGGTGACGGTCCGCCGGCTCGATGGCCCGGTCGGTCCCGCGACCCTGATCGGCGCGCTGGCCCGGCTCGAGCGGAGCGAGCTCATCGAACGCTCGACGGCGGATCGCCCACCGATGTATCGTCTGGCGACCTACTCGCCAGAGGCGTCCTCATGAGCCGGCTCATTGGTCTGTATCCGGGTCCATGGCGTGCGCGATACGCAGCGGAGCTCCGCGATCTCCTGGCTGCCCGGCCCCCGGGGCTGGCAGGCCGCCTCGACCTCGTCGCGGGCGCGCTCGACGCCTGGTTACATCCCGAGCTCGTCGCCCCCGGCGCGGCCGAACCTCGACCGAGCCCGCGGGTCCGCCTGGCGGGCCTCGCCGCCATCGCCGGCGGCGCCCTGTGGCTCGCCATGGCCGTGACGCTCGTCGTGGTGGCATCGACGGGTCGCGATGCCGATTTCACCGTGGCGGGCTGGGTAGTCCTGCTCCTCCTGACGGTCGCCGCCCTCGGCGCCACGCCCCCCGGGCGAGCGCGAGTCGTCGGCGCCGGGATCCTGGTCGCCGCCCTCCTGTTCGGCGTTGGCGTCGTCCTGCCCTGGGAGCACAAGCCGCTCCTCGTCGTGCCCCTCCTGCTCGTCGTGTTCGGCGGCCTGCTCACGATCACGACGCTTCGGACCGGGCTGTCCCGTCCGGTGCAGGTGGCGATCGTGGGGGTCGGCTTCGGCCTGCCGTTCCCGGCCGTCATCGCCGCCCTCGCCGGGCTGCTCCCCGCCCTCGCGTCCGCTCCCATCGTGCTGCTCCCGCTCCTGGCGGTCTACGGCGCGGCGTGGCTGTTCGTCGGCGGCCTGCTGCTGCTCGACGGCGGCCGTCGCCGGCCCGGGACCGCCTCATCCACCAGACCCACGGAGGTCGCCGCATGAACCAGGCCCTGGCCGAGCTCGGTCGATTCGCAGAGCCGTCGCTCTACATCCTCGCCTCGCTGGCCGACGGGCCGAAGCACGGCTACGCGATCATGACCGACGTCGAGGCGATCTCGGGCCAGCCGCTCGGGCCGGGGACCCTCTACGGGGCGCTCGCCCGGATGGAGAAGCGCGGCTTGATCGAGGCCCTCGAGCCGGTCGATCGACGCCGGCCGTACCGGATCACCGGGCTCGGCGCGACCACGCTCCGGCACCAGCTCGAGGGCCTCGCCGGGTTTACGCGCCTGGGCCTGGACAGACTTCGAGGAGCGTCCCGATGAGCCGTCTCGTGCGTCTCTACCCCAGGGCCTGGCAGGCCCGCTATGGCGAGGAGCTGGAGGCGCTCGCGGCGGCGCGGCCACTCGGCCTCGGCGGGGCGATCGACCTCGTTCGCGGGGCCCTCGATGCCCACCGCCACCCTGAGCTCGTCGACCCGGCCGTGGTGGCGGCGACAGTGCGGGAGCCGGTGAGTCGCCAGCGGTACGAGGACCTCCGGGTTGCCCGTCGCCTGGGCCTGGGCACGTTTGTCGGGGCCGCCCTGCTCCTCATCGCCCCGATCGTCGCGCTCAACGGCCCGGTCGTCTTCGACGGCGATGGTGCCTATCGCGACGGGATGGCCGCGGTCCCCTTCATGCTGGCCGCGATGGCCATGCTCTCGGGCGGGCTGCTGGGGCAGCTGATCCGGATCGGGCCGGGGCACCGGGTCACCCGGGCCGGGGCAATCCTTGCCATCATCTGCGGTCCCCTGTGGGCCTTCGGGCCGTGGCTCGTCGGGCTGTGGGCGCTGGCCCTCGCCGGGCTCGTCGCGTTCGCGGTCGGTGCCTGGCGTGCCGGCGCCCTTCCGGGTGCCGCCGTGCTCGCCATCGTGACGCCCGGCGTCGTCAACGTCGCGATCCTCGCCTTCGGGATCATGTCGCACGTGGACCGGCTGCAGGGGGCGAACCTGTTTGCGCTCGCCATCGCCGCCCTGGCGCCCATCTGGCTCGCGATCGGGGCCACGCTGCTGTCACTGCCCGACGTCCAGGACGACCCGGCGCCGGCCGTCGAGACCGTCCGCGAGGGGTCCACCGCCTGACCGACGTGGCCGACTCGGGCCGGTCGCACCTCCCGTAGACTCCCGGGGTGGTGGACATCGACGGCGATCGCTTCCGGCAGCTGATGGGCCGGTTCGTGACCGGCGTGTCGGTCGTGACCACGATCTCGGACGGCCGGCCCGCGGGGATCACCGTCAACGCCCTGTCGCCGGTGTCGCTCGAACCGCCCCTGGTGATGGTCGCGCTCGATCGCCGGCGGTTCATCCATCCGATGGTCCGTGGCCTGGGCCGCTACGCCGTCAACGTCCTCGGCGAGGGTCAGCAGGCGCTCTCGGACTGCTTCGCCCACGCGGCCGTGAAGCCGGGCGAGCTGGGACGCGAGGAGTTCTGCGGCGCGGCCTGGCACGCCGGTCCCACCGGGCTGCCGATCCTCGACGGCGCGATCGCCGGACTCGAGTGCACCGTCGTCGAGACCTACCCGGCCGGCGACCATGACCTGTTCATCGGACGGGTCGACGCGCTCGACGACGGCGGCCCCGGGGCCGAGGAGATCGGGCCGCTCCTCTACTTTCGCCGGCGCTACCTCCGGATCGAGCAGGCGGCCCACGCCGAGGTCGAGGGAAAGCCGGAGGCCTGAGCGTGCCAGTCGTTCGCGCCAACGGCCTCGACATCGGCTACGACGTCGTCGGCGCCGGCCCGCCGGCGGTCGTCCTCCACGGCGCGACGTCCGTGGGCCGGGAGGACTTCGCGGCCCAGCTGCCGCTCTTCTCGAAGGCCTTCCTCGTCCACCTGCCCGACGCCCGCGGGCACGGCCGGACGCGCTGGGACGCCACTGACGGCTTCCGCTACGACTGGCTCGTCGACGATCTCGAGGGCTTTGTGGACACGCTCGGGCTCCAGACGTTCCATCTCGTGGGCTTCTCGATGGGCGGGATGACGGCCCTCCAGTTCGCCGCCCGTCACCCGCGGCGGCTGCGGACCCTGGCGGTCATCGGGATCACGACCCAGCGCGAGCCGCGAGCGAGCGTCGTCCGGCGGCTCATGGACCCGTCGAAGATCCTGGCCACGGACCCGGCCTGGGCAGCGGAGCTGTCGCGTCGCCACGACGGCGGCCAGGGGCCGGGCGCCTGGCAGCGGCTCCTCCCGGCCATCGCCGCTGACGTCGCCGTCCAGCCCCTGCTGGGTCCGGCCGAGCTCCACGCGATCGATGCCCCGACGCTGGTGGCCTGTGGCGACCGGGACCCGTTCGTGCCCGCCGACCACGCCGTGGCCCTCGCCCGCCAGATCCCCCGCGCTCGCCTGTTCGTGGCGCCGGACTGCGGCCACGAGGTCATGGTCCGGAAGCCGGGCCTGTTCAACGAGGCCATGGCCGGCTTCTACCGCGCCACGGAGGCGGTGGCCCGCCGCCGCGCCGCCGAGGTGGATCCGGGCGCCCTCACCCATCCCGATGCCGCCGAGATCCCCGGCATCGACGAGACCGATGCCCGCTGGCTCGACACCCGACAGCCCGAAGGAGACCCCGGATGACGACCCTGCTCGTGCTCTATCGCCGCCCCGACGGCGACGACGCGGCCCTCGAGACGCTCGAGCGCCGGTACCGCGACGAGCACCTGCCGCTCGTGGCCGGCACGCCGGGCCTGCGGGCGACCCGGGTCTGGCGGGTCACCGAAGCCCTCGGCGAGCGGACCGACTACGTCCTCGCCTGCGCCATGGACTTCGACGACCGGCCGTCACTCGATGCCGGGCTCCGCTCCGACCCGATGCGCGCCGCCGGCCGGGTCCTCCGCGAGATCGCCCCGGACCTGGCGACGTTCCTGATCGTCGAGGACGCGCGCGACCTGCTCGGCGCCGCCCCCGGCGCCTGACGAGCCGGCCGGGGGCGATGGATACTTGGCCTCGACGCCAGCGGAGGAGCGCATGACCGACGTCGCGGCAGGGGAGCGGCAGCCCTCGATCCAGGTCGCGTTCCCCGCGCCGGGCGGTGCCACCAGTACGGTCGACGGCGTCGCCCTGGTGACGCTCGATCGGCCGAAGGTCCTCAACGCCCTCGATTTCACCCTCATCGCCGAGCTGACCGACGCGCTCGAGGGCCTGGACCGCGACCCGACCTGCCGCGCGATCGTCATCACCGGCGCGGGCGAGCGGGCCTTCGCGGCCGGGGCCGACATCCGCGAGCTCGCCGTCCAGACTCCGGCCACGCTCCTCGCCGACGACGAGTTCCACCGCTGGGAGCGGATCAAGCGGATCCGGACGCCGCTCATCGCCGCGGTTCGCGGCTTCGCCCTCGGCGGCGGCTGCGAGCTGGCGATGACCTGCGATCTCCTCATCGCCGGGGAGGGCGCCCAGTTCGGCCAGCCCGAGATCCGCCTCGGGGTCATGCCCGGGGCCGGCGGGACCCAGCGCCTGACCCGGGCGATCGGCAAGGCCAGGGCCATGGAGCTCGTCCTGACCGGGCGGACGATGGGCGCCCCGGAAGCCGAGGCACACGGTCTCGTGACGCGGGTCGTCCCGGACGGCGAGGTCGTGGCCGCTGCCCTCGAGCTCGCCGCGACGATCGCCGCGATGCCCCCGCTCGCGGTCATCGCCGCGAAGGAGGCCGTGAACCGGGCGGAGGAGCTGGGTCTCGGGGCCGGACTCGAGTTCGAGCGCCGGAGCTTCTACCTGCTCTTCGCCACCGAGGATCAGCGCGAGGGGATGAGCGCGTTCAGCGACAAGCGCAAGCCGACCTGGAAGGGCCGCTGAGGAGGGTTCGATGAGCTGGGACCGCGAACTGGGTGACGAGCCGCAGCCGGCCTGGCGCGACCGACCCCCGGACATCCTCGCTCCGATCGACGACGACGCCCCGGTGAGCGGCCATCACCCGCCGCCGCCGGCGCCCGCGTCGCCGGCCGAAGCCCCGGAGCACGACTGGCTGGCGGCCGAGGCCATCCTCATGCCGATCCTCCGGCCGGTCGGCACGAGCGGGACGCGGATCGCCGATCTCGACACCGAGGCCCTCGCCTCCGAGGGCATGAAGAACCACGCGACCCCGGTCCTCGACGACGGTCCGTCCGGGCTCTCGATCGGCTACATCCTCCGGGTCGGGGCGTTCGACGTCCACGTCAACGCCGACCACCTCCTGGCCTGGGGCGCCACCCCGGACGAGGTCCGGGCCGCGGCGATGGCCAACCTGGCGGCCTGGTCCGAGACCGCGCCATGGACCGACGAGGCCTCCGGCCAGCGGCGGCTCATCTCGTCGGCCTCGGGCGGCGGCGGGGACGCCACCCGGATCCTGCTGCCCGAGGTCCGGGCCGACCTGACGGCGGCGCTCGGCGGCAGCGGTCGCGTGCTCGTCGGGATCCCGGAGCGGGACCTCCTCGTGGCCGGTGCGCTCCTGTCGGACGACGAGGAGTTCGCCGTGCTCTTCGCCGAGTTCGTTCGGGATCACGCCGCGGGCGCCGACCAGCCGCTGGACCCGCGCCTCCACGAGATCGTCGGGGGTGAGCTCCGGCCGTTCGCCGGGTGACGGCGTGAGCGATCCGGGCGCACCGGCCGCGGATCGGGCGGACGGCCCGTCCGTCGTCCTGGCGATCGCCGACGGCGTCGCCACGATCACCCTCAATCGACCGGCAGCCCTCAACGCCCTGACCATCCCGATGAAGGAGCGCCTCCTGGCGGCGCTGGCCGAGGTCCACGCCGACGCACGGGTCCGCGCGGTCGTCCTGACCGGGGCAGGTCGGGCGTTCTGTGCCGGCCAGGACCTGAAGGAGCGACTCGCCCCCGATCCACCTCCCCTCGATGACGAGCTGCGGCTCCGGTACAACCCCATCGTCCGGGCCATTCGCGACCTACCCCAGCCCGTGGTCGCGGCCGTGAACGGCGTCGCGGCCGGGGCCGGCGCATCGCTGGCCTTCGCCTGCGACCTCCGGATCGCCGCCGACACGGCCTCGTTCGTGCTCGCCTTCGGCCGGATCGGGCTCGTCCCGGACAGCGGCGCGACCTGGACCCTGCCCCGGCTCGTCGGCGCGGCACGGGCCTCGGAGATGGCGCTCCTGGGCGACCCGGTGAGCGCGGCCGACGCCCTCCAGATGGGGCTCGTCTCACGGGTCGTGCCGGCGGACGCCCTGGCCGCGGAGGCGGCCGCGATAGCCGGCCGGATCGCCGGCCTGGCACCCGGGGCAACGACCGCCACGAAGCGCCTGCTCGGCGGGGCTTTCGACCATGACCTCGACGTCGCGCTCGCCGCCGAGGCCGCCGCCCAGGCGGCGGCCGGCGCCCACCCCGACCACGCCGAGGGCCTCGCCGCGTTCGTCGAGAAGCGCGCGCCGAGGTTCCGAGGCGGGTGACGGCGAGGGCGGCCCGGGCCCTCGCGGTGGCGATCCTGGGCCTGCTCCTCCTCGGCCTCGCGGTCGCGATCCAGCTCGTCTCCGAGCTGGCCGTACCGCCGGCGGTCGACGGTCACCACGACATCCTGGCGTTCTGGGCCGCCGGTCGGCTGATCCTCGACGGCCGGCCGGAGCTGCTCTACGACGCGGCCACCTTGACGGCGCTGCAGAGGACGGTCATTCCCGAGCCGATCGGGATGAACGGCTACATGCCGTTCATCAACCCGCCACCGGCCGCGGTCGCCTTCGCCCCGATCTCGGCGCTGCCGATCGTGCTCGGACGGGCCGCCTGGGCCGCAGCGAGCGCGGCCATCGCCCTCGCCGCCGGGTTCTGGATCGCCCGAGACCTGCCGCGCCGCGATCGGATCCTTGGCGCCATCCTCATCGCCTCGAGCTTTCCCATGGCCCACGCCCTGGCCGAGGGCCAGTGGTCGATCGTCCTGCTCGGCGCCGGGCTGGTGGCGATCGAGGCGGCCCGCCGCGGGCGGTGGGCGTTGGCCGGGCTGGCCCTCGGCGTGTTCTGGCTGAAGCCGCAGTTCATTGTCCTGCCGCTGCTGGCCCTGGCCCTCGGGCGGCGCTGGCCGGCGGTCGTGGCCGCGGTCGTGGCCGGCGCCTTTGTGGCCCTCGTGACGCTGCCGCTGACCGGTCTCGGGCCGTACGCCACGTACGCGACGTTCCTCCTCGACGTCGTGACCAGCCATTTCAGCGGCGCCGGCGAGGCCGGATCGGCAGTCTGGCAGGGCGACCTCGCCTCGACAGAGGGGCTCAACGGCCTGTTCGTCGGCTGGCTGGGCCAGGACGCCGTCGGCGCGGTGAACGTCCTGTGGGCCGCGGGCGTGGCCGGCATCCTCGGCCTGTACGGCCTGGCTGCGCGGCGGGTCCGGCCCGGCCTCGGCTCGTCGGATGCTCGGGCGATGCTCGCCGCGGGCGTCGCGGCGATGCTGCTCGTGAACCCGAACCAGTTCGTCCAGGACTGCGTCCTGCTCTATCTGGCCCTCGACATCCTCGGGCCGATCCGGCCGGATCGGCGGCTCGCGGCGATCGTCGTGACCGTTGCGAGCGCCGACCTGACCTTCCTCGACCTGTCGGTGGCGGCCCTCCACCTGTTCGCGATCGTGCTCCTCGGCGGGCTGGCATGGGCCTGCGCGAGGGCGATCAGCGGCCGGGAGATCGGGCCGGGCGTCATCGACCCCGGCCGGCCCGTCACGGCACGAGGTGCTGGCTGACCGCCGACTGGGCGACGATGAACTTGCCGAGGCTGGTCACCCGGATCGCCTGGAGCCGGAAGTAGTAGGTCTGGCCGCTGGTGAGCCCATCCGCGACCGCCACGCCCATCGCGCCCTGATCGCCCACCGGCAGCGCGAAGTCCGTGCCCTCGAGGTAGCTCGGCGTCGAATCCCCGATCGAGGCCACGAGCTTGTAGTACGAGAAGCAATCGCCGCCGCCGCCGAACGGGGTCCAGGTGAAGTCCAGGTCGCCGGCGCCCGGGCCGTTGGCGATGCCGAGGAGGCCGAGGTCGGCGATCGGAGCCGTCGTCACGCTTGTCACGGCGCTCGCCGCGATGGCCACGTCATCGGCGGTGAAGGCAACCGCCCGGTACCAGGCGGAGGCGACCTCGCCCGTGACGTTCCGGCCGTCGCTCTTGGCCGGGTCGCTTGAATAGCCGCCTTCGACGGCGCTCACCCCGCCGGCGGGCGGGTAGGCCGCCGGGATCTCGGCCGACGTGCCCCGCAGCACCTGGACGTGATTCAGGGAGGCGATGTCCGGCACGGACCAGTCGAGGACGACGCCGCCGGGGCAGGCGAGCGCGGTCAGGGACATCGTCCCGAATGTCGGGGCCGGCGTTGGCTTCGGGGTGGCCTTGGGAGTCGGCTTCGGGGTGGGGGCCGGGGTCGGCGCGAGCGTCGGGGCGGCCGTCGGCTCGGCGGTCGGCGGCGCGGTGGCCTCGGACGTCGCCGTCGGGGACGCCGTCGGCGCCGGTCCGGTCGTCGGCTCGGGCGAGGCGACGGCGAGCTCGATGCCGTCGAGCAGCCCGAGCGGCAGGCCATCGGCGGCGTCCGCGGCGGCGTTGCCGCGGACCCATGGATCGGCCGCGGCGGTCGCGGCGCTGACCTCGACCGTCGTCACCGTCGCGGCGCCATCCAGGCGAACCGTCGCGCCGCGGCCCTCGTCGACGGTCACGCGCAGGCCGGGGCCCTCGGCCACCACGGCATGCTGGATCGAAAGCTCGTGGACGACGTCGCCGCCCGCAGATCCCGCGCCGCTGCGGTCGAGGTCGAAGGCCGTGCCGAGCGCCGTCCAGCTGACGGCGCCGGTGGTGACGGTGTACGTGCCTCCGGTCGGCATGACGACCCGATGCCACGCCCGCCCGGCGACCTGGTCAACGGCGAGCCGGGATCGCTCGATCGTGGTCAGCCGGACAACGGCCCCGCCGTCCAGGCGGATCCGGGTGTCGCCCAGGGCGAGGGCCGCGGAACCGGTGGCGGCCACCCGGATCTCGTCAGCCGCGCGCAGCTCGCTGCCGGCGGTCAGCGGGGTCGACTGGCCGTCGCGAATGAGCTCGGCGCCGATCGCCGCGGTCGCCCGCGAGACGGGCGGCGCGGGGAACAGGATGCCGGCATTGAGGCCGACGACGGCCACGACGACGGCGGCCGCGATCGCCAGGACGGACCATCGCGGGGCGGGCAGGAGGGTCGGTGTTCGGAGGGCCGTGCGAACCGCCAGCCTGGCCGGCGCGTGGTCGACCGGGCCCGTCGGGAGCAGCCGGACCGGGGTGGCGTCCGCGCCGTGGGCGTGCGACGAGGTCGAGCCGCCGGCCTGGGCCGGCCACGCCGCCGGCGGGGCGAACGGCGTCGCGACCGTGCCCCCAGAAGCGCTACGAGGCGCGCCCTTGCCCGTCGCGCCGCGCGCGCCGCTGGACGAGCTGCCGAGTGAGCCATCGAATACGCCAGTGGCCGCCACGTCGCCAGCCGCGAACGAAGCCGTCAGGCGCTCCCGCAGCGCGGCCGCGAACGTGGGGGTCGGGGCTCCCGGCCGCCCGCGCCGGGCACGGGTGCCGGCCGCGGTGAGCTCCGCCTCGAGCGCGGCGAATTCGGCCTCGTCCGACACGTCGTCGAGCGCCTCGGGATAGCGGCGGCCGTCCATCGGGTCGTCAGGCCGCATCGATCGACTCCACGGTCATCGCGGCGCGGAGGGCCCGGAGCGCCCGGTGGAGCTTGACCGCGAGGGTCGCTCGGGAGCAGCCGAGGGCGGCGGACAGCTCGTCCGGCTCCAGGCCGTCGAAGAACTTCAGTACGATGAGCCGCCGGTGCGTCTCGGGCAGCCCGGTCAGGGCGCGCCGGAGCACGTCGCGGTCCAGGGCCGAGGCGAAGGCGCGCGTCGCCGCGTCGTCGCTCAGGGTGGCGTCGTCACGGCCCGCGCCGTCGTCGCCGTCGAGACCGGCGTAGTCGCTCGCCCGCGCGCCGAGCGGCACCGTCCAGCGGCTTCGCCGGGTGTGGTCGACGATCGCGTTGGCCGCGACCCGGTACAGGAAGCCGCCGAACGATTCGTTCCGGAAGTCGGCTCGCCGGACGGCGCCGAGCGCCCGCTCGAAGGTCGTGGCGGTGAGGTCCTCGGTCACCGCCCGGTCCTCCACCCGGCGGGCGATGAAGCCGTGGATGCGGGGCAGATACCAGTCATACAGCTCGCCGAACGCGGCGACATCGGCCCGGGCGCGGGCCACGAGGGCCTGCTCCCGGGCCGGATCCATCCGTGTCGTGCTTGGACCGGCAACCATCGGGTGTCGGACGGTAGGGACGGACGGATGGTCGGGCCATCGCCCAGCGGTACTGCCGCGAGCGGGACCCTGCGCGCAAGCGCGATCCACATCCGTCCGTCCCCGACGCCCCTGGGTCCGATCCGCGCCGCTAAGGGATCGTGACGGCGATGACCGTCGTCTGGCCGAGGAGGATCTTCTGCCCGTACCAGTAGCCGATGGCCTGGACCCGGTAGTAGATCGTGTCGCCCGAGGCGATGTTGCCGTCGGTCAGCTGCGTCGTGCCCTGGTTCTCGATGACCCCGATGACCTCGGTGCCATCCGTCCCCGGCAGGTACGACGGGTTGCTGTTGGTGAAGGAGCGGACCACCTTGTAGAAGGCGAACGCATCGCTGGTGCAGGCTTCCCAGCCGAGGGTGACACCCTCGCCGGTGAATGCTGCTTCGAAGCCAAGCGCGGCCGGCGCTGGCGCGGGTTCCACTACCGGTGTCTCGATGCCCTTGACCGCGCTGGCGGCCACGACGACGTAGCCTGCCTCGGTCGAACGGACACAGAAGACCGCGTAGTAGACCGTCTTGCCGCCGGGGGCGGCGGCGTCCCACGCTTTCGTGTGTCCGTCGACACCGACCGCAGCGACCAGGGAGTCGTTCTCGCCCTTCGGCCAGGTCACCATCGAGTCCATCGAGCGCACGACCTTGTAGTAATCGAAGTCGATCCCGGTGCACTCCGTCCAGTCGATGAACGGGTGGCCATCCTTGATGGCGACGGTAATCGAGAGATTCGCCACGACAGGCTCGGGCTTCGGCGTTGGCGCCGGCGTCGTGATCGACTTCGCGTCGCTGCGGCAGGCGACGATCGTCGCGCCATTCCAGCTCCGCAGGCCGAAGACGCGGTACTGGTAGGTCCGACCGCCATCGACGGCCGTGTCGACGAACCGCGTCGTGGCCTGGGCCTCGATGACCCCGGCCAGCGAGTCGCCGGAACCCAGCGGCCACTTCACGAACTCGTCCTTGGAGCGGACGACCTTGTAGGCGACGAAGCCGTCGACCTTGCAGGCCGACCATTCGACCACGATAGCCGTGCCCTCGAGGGTCAGGCCGATGGCAATGCTCGTCTCGGCCGGCGCGGGCGCCTTGGTGGGCTCCGTCTTCGCCGTCGCGTCCGGAGCCGCCGTCTTGTCCGGCTGGCTCGCGTCGTCGGTCTTCTGCGGCTCGTCGACGCCGGCCGGCGTGTCGGGCTGGTCGTCGCCACCGGTCTTGCCAGTGGGCTCGCTATCCACGGTGTCGGCGTTCGAGCCGGTGTCGGCGGCGGGCTTCGTCGCCAGTGGGCCGAGGGCTGCGCCGAGCGCGAGCGCGGCGACGAGGAAGGTCCCGGCGATGGCGCCGGGCACGGACATGCCGACGCGGCGGCCGTGGCCGCCGCCGGAGATGCGGAACATCCGATCCTCGAGAAGCTCGGCGCCGTCCACGGTGGGATCGCCGGTGCTCGAATAGCCGGTCGGTCCGGCTCCCGCGGCCGAGCCGCCCAGCACGTCCATGGCGTCCGTCGGGTCCGTGCCCGGCGAGGTGCCGCCTGCCTGTCGCGTCATCCCCGGTTCCTTTCACTCGTTCTGCTCGTTCGCCGCCGGGCCGATTGCCGGCCCTGCCTGGCATGGCCGCAAGGCGCGGCCGATGAGTCCGATGCGAGCAGAACGCACGAGCGGGCCGGGGATTACCGCCCGGGCATGGGAAAGTGGTACCGATCGGACCCGGACCATGTTGACGCGGGGCACCGTCCACCCCCGATCTCGAAGGAGTCCGGCAACGGCCGAGGTCGAGGTCTTCGAAGGTGCCGCCTGCGCCCTTGGGCAGATTCGGCAGTCAGAATGTGACCTGGTTTGGCAGAAGGAGGGGGCAAGCGACCCGGGCGATGAGGGTGGGACTTGGAGCGAGGACCGGAGGCAACTGGAGCTGGCCGAGGATGACCCTCGGCCTGCTCGTCGCATTCGTTGTGGCGACGTGCGGGTCACCCGCCGGGACACAGTTCCGGACGGAACTGCCGAACGCCGGCTACGACCCCTTGCCGCTTGTCCTGTACGACGAGACCGGTCTCGTGATCGGCATCGAACCGGCCGAGCCGAACCCTGACGCAGGCCTGAACGCAGTCGTTGAGGCAGATCCGGGCGATCCTGACGCGTTCATCGTGTCCTGGTTCGGCGGTCTGTGTGACGAAGTGGCGGAGCTGTTCCTCCGGCCATCTGAGTCCACGCTTTTCCTGCACCTGGAGGTCCCGCAAGGGACCAACTGTCCGGCAATGGCCGTGCGACGCGCCCTTCGGATCAGGACCTCCAGCCCGATCCCCGAGGAATCGATCGTCGTCACCGGTGGCGGCTAGCGGTGGTGAGCGGACACGCTGTTGACAGCCTCGGCGTCCAGGAGCCACATCGGTCGCGGCTCCTCGCTCCGCCGCCGTGATGCGGCTGGCTCATCAGATCCGCGACAGACGAGCGTGGCCGGGCACGATTCCTGTCGAATCGGAGGGTTGGCGGAGCGTGGACGGGCGCCGATCGATGAACCAGACGCATCAGCCGGCCCGATGCGCTCGGTCAACGACGCCTTCGTGAATCACAGGTAGTCACGCCAGCGGTACGTTGAGGGTCCCCGCTGCCCGCCACTCCGCGATGTTTGACGCGCCGTCCAGCATGGCCGTATCGTCCCGCCTAACGATCGTTCGTTTGCTACGGAGCCGCGTCCCGCCCATGGTCGAGATCTCGCGTCGCCGCGCCATCGAGGACGTCGCCTCGGAGCTGTTCCGGGCGCACGGCTATGCCGCGACGAGTGTCCGCGACATCGCCCGGGTCCTCGAGATCCAGGGTCCGAGCCTGTACGCCCACGTCACGTCCAAGGAGGCCGTCCTGTGGGCGATCGTGGATCGGGCCGCAGCCCGCTTCGAGGCCGCGGCTGAGGCCGCGACCCGAGCCACCGGCATCGATCCCGTTGAAGCCATGGCCGCCCTTGTCCGGGCCCACGTTCGGGTGATCACCGACGACGTCGGCGCCGCGGCCGTGTTCGTCCACGAGTGGCGGGCCCTCGGCCCGGACCGCCGGTCGGCCGTCCTCGAGCGCCGCGACGCCTACGAGCGGCGCTTTCGCGAGGTCATCGAGACCGGGATCGCCGGCGGCGACTTCGAGATGACCGACCCCGCGCTGGCGGCCACGGCCGTCCTCTCGACCCTCAACGGCATCCCCGGCTGGTACCGGCCCGACGGCCGGCTGCCGGCCGGCCGCGTCGCCGACCACTTCGTCGACCTCGTCCTCCGCATGCTGCAGGGAGCGTCCCGATGACCGATCCCCTCGCCCTCGACCCGGTCCTCCCGCCTCGCGAGCGGTCCGAGCTGCGCGCTCGGGCCTGGAACGAGGACCTGCCCCACGACGAGCGCTACGAGCACTTCGAGGCCCACGTCCGCGGCGGCGGCAAGATCGAGCCCCACGACTGGATGCCCGACGAGTACCGGACCGCCGTCCTCCGCTTCGTCGAGATGCACGCCAACTCGGAGCTCATGGGCGTGCTCCCCGAGCGGGAGTGGATCATGCGAGCCCCGACGCTTCGCCGGAAGCTGGCCCTGACGTCCAAGGTCCAGGACGAGGTTGGCCATGCCCAGCTGCTGTACCGCGTCGCCGAGGACCTCGGCAAGCCGCGCGAGGCGATGTTCGACGACCTCCTCGCCGGGAAGACGAAGTTCCACAACGTCTTCCACTACCCGACCCGGACGTGGGCCGACATCGGGGTCATCGCCTGGCTCGTCGACGCGGCCGCGATCGTCGCCCAGCAGGCCCTCCGCGATTCGAGCTACGGGCCGTATGCCCGGACGATGCAGAAGATCTGCTGGGAGGAGTCGGTCCACATCATGCACGGCCGGGACGTCGTGGTGACCCTGGCCAACGGGACCACCACCCAGCGCGAGATGCTCCAGGAGGCCCTTGATCGCTGGTGGGGCCCGCTCATGCAGATGCACGGCCCACGGAGCGACCGGTCGAAGGACCGCGATCTCCACTGGCGCATCAAGGCCAAGACGTCCGAGGAGCTGCGCCAGGAGTTCCTCACGATCTACGTGCCCCGGATCCTCGAGCTCGGGCTCACGCTCCCGGACCCCGAGCTGGCGTTCGACAAGGAAGCCGGCGAGTGGCGCTACGCGGACCCCGACTGGAACGAGCTTCGGACGGTCGTCACGAACCACGGCCCGAAGTCCCACGAGCGCCTCGAGTTCCGGCGCCTGAACCGGGAGGCGACGGCCTGGGTCCGGGCCGCGATCCTGGCCGAGCCGAGGGCCGCCGCGTGACCGACGACGGGAACCGGATGATCGACGAGGGTGCGCCGGTCATCCCGGGCGAGCCGGAGGGGTTCGCCGGAGGCGTCCTCGAGCCGTACGAGGTCTTCCGCCAGGAGAAGGACGGCGACCCGATGCGCCACGGCGGCAACCTCCTGGCGCCCGATCTCGAGCTCGCCCTCCACTATGCCCGCGAGATGTACTCGCGCCGCGGCGAATCGGTCCGCCTGTGGGTGGTCCGCCGGGCGGACATCGGCGTCCTCGACGACCTCGATCTCCTCCAGCCGCCGCTCGACCGGTCGTTCAAGAAGCCCGGTGGCTACGTGATGCGCGACAAGCTCGCCGCGGCCCGGGGCCGGGCCGGGACGTCGAAGCCCGGTGCCCGGGCGGCATCGCACGGCACGAGCCCGCGCCCGACAGAGCCGGGGAGCGAGCGATGACCGTCGTCCGCTTCGCGCCGTCGACCTCGACCGCCCTCGCCGAGCTCCTGCTCTCGATGGCTGATGACGAGTTCGTCATCGGATTCTCCGATTCCGAGTGGACCGGGATCGCCCCGATCCTCGAGGAGGACGTGGCGATGAGCTCGATCGCCCAGGACGAGCTGGGCCATGCGAAGGCCCTCTACGAGCTGCTCGCGAGCGTCCACAACGACGGGCGTGACGCCGACGCTCTCGCCTACGACCGCGAGCCCGAGGCCTACCGCCATGCCCGGCTCCTCGACCACAGGCGCGGCGACTGGGCCTTGGCCATCGCCCGGCGGTTCCTCTACGACACCGCCGACGCGGCCCGGCTGGCCTCGATCGGGGACGGCTGGCCGCCGCTCGGCGAGCTCATCGCCAAGATCCGGCGCGAGGAGCGCTACCACGTGATGCACGCCCTCGCCTGGGCCGATCGGCTGGCCCGGGCCGGTGGCGAGGCTCGCGAGCGGTTCGTCGCCGCGCTCGAGGCACTCGCTCCCGACGCGCCGACGGTCCTGGCAACCCCCGAGGGCGAGGCCGCGCTCCTCGAGGCCGGCATCCTGACCCGACCGATGTCGGCGGCCTTCGAGGGCTGGCGGACGGAGGTGGCCGGGATCCTCGTTCCGCTTGGGATCACGCTCCGCCTCGAGGCGCCCGCGGACGCAGCGGCGGCCCGGACCGGCCACTCGGACGACTTCCGCTGGCTGTGGGGCGAGTTCACCTCGGTTCGCCGGTCCGATCCCGGGGCGACGTGGTGAGCGCCGTCGCGACCCGACCGGCCCCGGCCGACGAGGACGCCGTACGTGAGATCCTCCGCGGCGTCGCCGATCCGGAGATTCCTGCCATCTCGATCGTCGATCTCGGGATGGTCGAGCGGATCGAGGTCGGCCCGGATCGGATCGAGGTGGAGCTGCTGCCGACCTTCGTCGGCTGCCCCGCCCAGGAGCTGATCCGGAGCACCGTCATCGATGCCCTGGCGCCCCTCGGGCGCCCGACCGTCGTCGGCTTCAGCTTCCGCGTTCCGTGGACGTCGGACCGGATCACCGACATCGGCCGCCGCCGCCTCACTGCTGCGGGCTTCGCACCGCCCGCCGACCCGGCCGCGGTCCGCTGCCCGTACTGCGGCTCCAGCCAGGTCGTGATGGACAGCGCGTTCGGCCCGACCCAGTGCCGCTCACTCTTCTACTGTCGCGGCTGCCGCCAGCCGTTCGAGGGCTTCAAGGTGCTGTAGGAACGCAGCTGGGCTCGCTGCGACGGCGGCCCGAAAGGATCCGGCAAGCGATGCGTTCTCCGCCGTCCGGCGGTCGTACTGTCGAACCCATCCGAGGTGGAGGCTTCTGATGCGCAGCGTGACCTACTCGATGAGCATGTCCCTGGATGGCTACATCGTCGGGCCTGACGGGACATTCGACTGGAGCGCGCCGGACAAGGACGTCTTCCGCTTCTGGATCGACGAGATCCGGGGCGTCGACGTCCACCTGATGGGACGTCGGCTGTACGAGACGATGCTGTACTGGGAGACGGCCGAGCAGGAGCAGTCCCTCGACGCCGCGGAGCTCGAATGGGCCGGGCTCTGGAATCCGCTCCCGAAGGTCGTGTTCTCCACCACGCTGTCCGAGGTGCAGGGCAATGCCCGCCTCGCCTCCGGCGGCCTGGCGGAGGAGATCGCGCGATTGCGAGCCGAGCCGGGAGATGGTGAGATCGCGATCGGCGGTGCGACACTGGCCGCCGAGACGGCCGGCCTGGACCTGATCGACGAGTACCGGACCATCGTCTACCCGGTGCTGGTTGGCGGTGGCATTCCGTTCTTCGCCCGGGCCGAGCGCCGGGTGGATCTCGAGCTCGTCGAGACCCGCACCTTCAACTCGAAGTTCGTCTACCTCCGCTACCGCGTCGCGCGCTAGCTGTTCTGGAAGCCGGACCCGCGCCTTGACATGCAAGTAGTGACTTGCCTATCATCGCGGCGTGGGTGATGTCTTCAAGGCCCTCGCCGACCCCACCCGGCGAACCATCCTCGACGAGTTGGCCGATCGCGACGACCAGACCCTGTTCGAGATCTGCTCGCGCCTCCTGACCAAGCACCAGCTCGACTCGACCCGGCAGGCGATCTCGCAGCACCTCGACGTGCTCGAGGCGGCCGGCCTCATCGACGTCCGCCGCGAGGGCCGCTACAAGCTCCATTCGATCAATCGCGGACCGCTCGAGCACATCGTCGATCGGTGGCTCGACCGCTCCTGAAGGAGTCCACCGTGCGCATCTACGTCACGAGCGTCTTCGTCGACGACCAGGCGAAGGCCGAACGCTTCTACACCCAGGTCCTCGGCTTCCAGACGAAGCTCGACATCCCGCTCGGCGAGGCCCGCTGGCTGACCGTCGTCGCACCCGACGATCCGGACGGCACGCAGCTCCTCCTGGAGCCCGACGGCCACCCGGCCGCGCGGCCGTTCAAGGAGGCGCTCGTCGCCGACGGCATCCCGTTCACGTCGTTCGCCGTCGCCGACATCCAGGCCGAGCACCGCCGGCTCGAGGAGCTCGGCGTCCGCTTCACCCAACCGCCGACCGAAATGGGCCCGACGACGACCGCGGTGTTCGACGACACCTGCGGCAACCTGATCCAGATCGTCCAGCTGCCGGAGGGCTGACCGAGAGCTGACCGAGGCCTCACCCGGCCGCGTCGCGGACGCGGGCCTCGCCGAGCGCTACCGTGGCGTCATGACGGAATCGGGCGGGGTCCTCGGCGTCATCGGCGCCGGCACGATGGGCGCCGGCATCGCCCAGGTCGCGCTCGAGGCCGGCTGGACGGTCCGGCTCCACGATGCCCAGCCCGGCGCCTTCGACCGGGGCCAGTCACGCATCGCGGACGGCCTGCGGCGGCGGGCGGCGAAGCGCGGTCTCGCGTTCGATGCCGAGCGAGCCTGGATCCAGGGCTCCCTGGCCCGCCTGGAGGAGTGCCCGGATCCGGTCGCTGCCGCCGCCGGCGCCGACCTCGTCATCGAGGCGATCGTCGAGGACATCGATGCCAAGCGGGCGTTGTTCGCCCAGCTTGATGCCGCAGCCGGCCCCGACACGATCCTCGCCACGAACACGAGCGCGCTCTCGGTCACGGCCATCGCCGAGGCGGCGACCCACCCGCAGCGCGTCCTGGGGCTCCACTTCTTCAACCCCGCGCCCGTGCTGCTCCTCGTCGAGGTCGTGGCCGGAGCACGCACCGACTCGACGGTCCTGGACCGGGCGACCTCGATCGTCGGGGGCTGGGGCAAGACCGCCGTCCGGTCGGCCGACAGCCCGGGCTTCATCGTCAATCGGGTCAACCGGCCGTTCACGATCGAGGCCCTCCGGATGCTCGAAGCGGGCGAGGCCCGGGTCGCCGAGATCGATGCGGCCATCCGGGGTGACGGCTTCCCGATGGGCCCGTTCGAGCTGATGGACCTCGTGGGCCTCGATGTCAACCTCGCCGCCGCGACCGCGGTGTGGGCGGGCCTCGGCCGCCCGGAGCGACTTCGGCCGTCGCCCATCCAGGCGTGGCTCGTGGCCGAGGGCCGGCTCGGCCGGAAGTCCGGCGCCGGCTTCTATCGATTCGGCCAGGAGCACGATCCCGTGCCCGATCCCATCCCCCACAACGTTGCCGTCCCGGTCCGGCCCGAGCGCGCCCTGACCCCGGAACGGATCGTCCGCCGGATCCGGGCTGCCATCGCCGAGGAGGCGGTCATGGCCCGGGACGAGGGCGTCGCGACGGACCTCGACATCGACACCGCGATGTGGCTCGGCGCGGCCCACCCGGAGGGCCCCTTCGCCTGGCTCCGGCGGCAGGCTCGCGCCGCCGGAGCCTGACACTCAGTCGGGTGGCGCGAGGAGGCCGCAGACGACCGCGACCTGGTCGCCCCAGTGCTGACCCGCGTCCGAAACGACCTCGGCGATCGGATCGCCCTCCTCGGGGAAGGTGATGTGGAGCTGGGTCCAACCCACGTTGCTGTAGACGCGACCCTCGCCCGGCGCCTGGATCGACTGGACGTTGCCCGTGATGTAGGTCGTGATGCTGCCGTCGGCGTTGTAGGTCACCCGATCGGGACCGATGTCCACGAGGTTCACGGAGCCGAACTCGGAGTAGTAGCGGACGCGGACGGCGAAGTTGTTGACCTCGCGAACGGGATTGCCGCCCGCGTCGGTGAAGAGGCGGAACGTGATGTGTCCCGATTCGTCGAACCAGGTGTCGAAGCCGCAGAGCTCCGAGAGACCCTCGTCGAGGATGCCGACACCGGCGATCTGGACCCGCTCCATCACCGGCTTTCCGGCAACGGCGGTCGTCGTAACGACAATGCCGAGCACGCAGGCACACATGAACGCGCGAACCATGCGGACCACGTCAGCCCTCCCTCCGGCTCGCGGCGACCGCCGGCAACCTGCCGGACCGCGGGCCTTCTCACGTGCCCATGAGAGCGGCAGTGTGCTCGGCGGACAGGGTGATGTCCATCCCCGGGCGAGCCCAGCCCTACAATCGCCCCCATGACCCGAGACCTCCGGCGGCCGCTTCGCGAGGCCTGGATCATCGAGGCCGTCCGGACGCCGATCGGGCGGTACGGCGGCGCGCTCGCCGGCGTCCGCCCGGACGACCTCGCGGCGCTCGTGATTCGGGCCGTCGTCGACCGCTCGGGCATCGACCCGGCCCTCATCGAGGACGTCATCCTCGGCTGCGCCAACCAGGCCGGCGAGGACAATCGCAACGTCGCGCGGATGGCGCTGCTGCTGGCCGGCCTCCCGGTCGAGGTCGGCGGCCTGACCGTCAATCGACTGTGCGGCTCGGGGCTCCAGGCCATCAACTCGGCGGCCCACGCCATCGGCGCCGACGACGGCGACGTCTTCATCGGCGGCGGCGTGGAATCGATGACCCGGGCACCCTACGTGATGGCCAAGCCCGAGGCCGCCTGGGACCGCGGCGCCCGCGAGCTCCAGGACACGACGCTCGGCTGGCGCTTCCCCAACCCGAAGCTGGCCGCGCTCCATTACCCCTACTCGATGGGCGAGACGGCCGAGAACGTCGTCGAGCGCTGGTCGGTCTCGCGGGAGCGGCAGGACGCGTTCGCCCTCGCCAGCCAGGAGAAGGCCGTTGCCGCGATCGAGCGCGGCGCCTTCGACGGGCAGATCGTGCCCGTCCCGGTGCCCCAGAGGAAGAGCGACCCGGTCCTCGTGACCCGCGACGAGCATCCCCGGGCGGACACGACCGCCGAGGCGCTGGCGAAGCTCCGGCCAGCCTTCCACGAAGGCGGCAGCGTCACCGCCGGCAACAGCTCCGGGATCAACGATGGGGCCTCGGCGGTGCTGCTCGTCGAGGCGGAGCGGGCAAAGGCGCTCGGCCTGGCCCCGCTGGCGCGGGTCGTCGCCACCGCGGTCGCCGGGGTCGACCCCGCGATCATGGGCGCCGGCCCGATCCCGGCTGTTCGCAAGGCCCTGGCCCGGGCCGGCCTCGAGGCCGGCGACCTCGATCTCGTGGAGCTCAACGAGGCTTTCGCCAGCCAGTCGGTCGTGTGCATCGACGAGCTCGGCCTGGACGAGGAGAAGGTCAACGTCAACGGCGGTGCGATCGCCCTGGGGCACCCCCTCGGCATGAGTGGCGGGCGCCTCGTGACGATGCTCGTCCACGAGCTGGCCGCCAGGGGCGGCCGCTATGGCCTTGCGACGATGTGCATCGGGGTCGGGCAGGGGATCGCGACGGTCGTCGAGCGGATCGAGGGCTGAGCAGGGCTCCACGATGCCCGCGGAGCTCAGGCCGGGCGGCCCTCCAGAGCAAGGACCGCCCGCTCGAGGGCAGCTTCCAGGCTGGCGTGGGCCGTCGTTCCCGCCGACGAGCACCTGAGCCGGACGGGGGCCTGGACGGCCCGCAGCCAGACCTCGCAGTCGGCGATCACCCGCTCGGCGATGTGACTTGCTTCACGCCCGGTCGTCTCCGGCAGCAGGACCTGGAACCGTGCATCGCCCGTCCGGGTCACGAGGTCGGTCTCGCGGATCCCGCGCCGAACGACGTGTGCGATCGGCGCGGCCACCCGGCCGAGCCACGCGGCCGCCTCGGGCGTCTCGGCCGTCGGCTCGGCGGCGATGACCATCACCGCGGACGGGCGCCGGTAGCGGCTGCTCCGGGCCGTCTCGCGCCGGAAGGCCTCGAGCCAGGCGATCCGCGTCTCGAGCGCCGCGAACGGGTTGACCGGCGACTCCGGAGGTGCCGCGGGGCCCGGCCGTCCCCGGCGCTGCTCCGGTCCTGTCAGGAACGAGCTGATCGCCTCATCGACCCGCTGGTCGGCGAGATCGGGGAGCGAGAAGCGGCGGGCACGAGTGGAATCCGACACGGCATCGATGGCTCATGGGGAGGATTGGCAGGGCCGGGCGGTCGCCCGCCGGCTGCCGGGTGAGCCCGTCAACGATAGCCGAGGCCCGTCGGAGGCGCGCTCGCGGCAATATTGTCGAGGTGGTTGTCGGAATCGGTTGACTTGCGTACGATGACTGCCACGACCTCGACGCTCGAGGCAACCACGCCATCCAACCTCCGAAGAGGCGCCCCTGATGATCGACCAGCAGCCGACCGTCGTCTCGCTCACCGACGCCGCCGCCGCCAAGCTCCGCGAGCTGACGAAGGAAGAGACGAGCCCGAACGTCGGCCTGCGCGTCTACGTCTACTCCGGCGGCTGCTCGGGCTATCGCTACGGGATGATGCTCGAGGACCAGCCGACGCCCGAGGACAACGTCCTCGAGGCCAACGGGGTCAAGGTCTACGTCGACGGCCAGAGCATCCCGCTCCTGAAGGGCTCGTCGATCGACTACGTCGACACGCTCATGGGCGCCGGCTTCACGGTCAACAATCCCAACGCCGTCACCGGCTGTGGCTGCGGCTCGAGCTTCCGGACGGCGGAGGATGCGGGTCAGGCCCGCTCCTGCTCGCACTAGCCCGCCCGCCGCGAACGACATCGAAGCCGCCGGATCCCGGCGGCTTCTGGATTCCCGACCGCCGATGACCCGTCTCGCCGACGCGCTCGGCGCCGCCGACGCGATCGCCGACGCGTTCCTCGCGGGCAAGCACATCCCGGGCGTCGCCTATGGCGTGGTCATCGATGGCGAGCTCGTCCACAGCCGGGGCATCGGCACGCTCCGGGTCGGGGAGGAGGCGCCGCCCGATGCGGACAGCGTCTTCCGGATCGCCTCGATGACGAAGAGCTTCACCGCGGCGACGATCGTGGGCCTCCGGGACGAGGGCCGGCTGTCCCTCGACGACCCGATCGGGCAGCACGTCCCCGAGCTCGCCGGTCTCCATGGCCCGACATCCGATTCGCCGCCGGTCACGGTCCGACACCTGCTGACCATGTCGTCCGGCCTCGCGACCGACGACCCCTGGGGCGACCGGCAGCAGGGCCTGGATCTCGCGACGTTCTCCGAGCTCCTCCAGGGCCCGCTGACCTTCGCCTGGGCCCCGGGAACGCGCTTCGAGTATTCGAACCTGGGCTACGGCATCCTCGGCCGGCTGATCACCAACGTGGCCGGTGAGGAGTACCGCGAGGTCGTCCGGGCCCGCCTCCTCGAGCCGCTCGGGCTGGCCGCGACCACCTTCCTCATGGACGACGTCGCGCCGGATCGGCTGGCCCA
>SCUO01000027.1 GCA_004297395.1 Chloroflexota bacterium
ACCAGGTCGAGGTCATGGAGCTCGTCGGCGACCTCAACGTCCGCGACGGCACGACGATCATCGCGGTCCTCCACGACGTCGGGCTGGCGGCGCACTTCTTTCCCCGGCTGGTGCTGCTCGATCGAGGGCGGATCGTGGCCGACGGACCGCCGCGCGAGGTACTGACGCCGGAGCGCGTTCGCGAAGTGTTCGGAGTGGATCCGGCGTTCGTGCGACTGGGCGCGTGACCAGCGGGCCTGACGAATCCGGCCGACATGAGACGGATGTCGGGTCGTGGCGCGACCGGGGGCCAGGCACCGGGTCGCCGCGTGCTACGCTCGGCCGGTGATCCGAGCGCGCGCGGGCCACGCGGAACCGCGTTCGGCCCGTTCTTCCAGCTTCGTCCCGTTGTTGATCGCGATGGTGGCGATCGCCGCGGTCGTCGCCGCATGCGTCGGCGGGGACGCCTCGGGCGAGCCCTCCGGTTCGAGCGGCTCACCGAGCGCTTCGACCGGGGCCCCGAGCGGCTCAGCCGACCCGACTGCGACCGGCGGCCCCACGGACCTGCCATCGAACGGCCCCGACCCGAGCGAGACGGCCGGCGAGACGCCCAGCCTCGAGCCCAGCGGGCCCGCGGCCTCGCCGGCGTCCGGTTGCAGCGGCAGCGACGACAACCGGACGTTCTTCCACCAGGCGGCCCTGTCGATGGGCTGGCCGGTCTACTGCGCGGTCCTGCCCGACGGCTGGTTTCTCGAGACCGGTTCGTTCCGACTCGCGAAGGGCGGGTACCTCGAGGTCACCTACCGCGGCCCGGCCGACGCCCACCTGGCCCTGGCCGAGGGCAACATCTGCGACGGCGCCGACGTCGAGACCTGCGCGCCCCGCGACGCGGTGATCGGGCCGGCCCCGTTCGGCGACCGTGAGGGCGAGCTCGGCCGGCTCGCGACGAGCCTCGTCCTGGACCTCGACCGCGGCGCGACGCCGTCGTGGCGCGCGACCGGCCTGGGGCTGACGGAGGAGGCCTTCCGAGGCCTGGCCGAGGCGCTCATCGAGGTCGAGGACTGAGACGCTCCGGCTCCTGGGGCCGAGGTCCGTGGCCTGAGGCCCCGACAGGCCCGACTCGTCGGCCGCAAGCCGGCGCAAGCGGCCTCCCGCTTCAGCGATCGCCCAGCGCCGCCTCGGCCAGCCGCGCCGTAGCGTCGGCGGTCCGCTCCGGGTCTCCGCCGCGCCCGATGAGGATCGCCGTCGCGCCGAACCCCGCAACCGGCGCCGCCGCGGCCACGGTCCGGACGGCAGCGACCGCGGTCTCGAGCGAGATCCCGTTCGGCTCGGGCATCGCCACCGCCCAGTCGCCGGCCGCGTCCAGGGCGTCCATGTCGAAGGCGACATAGAACGCGTCGACCCGTCGGGCGACGACGCCGGCCCAGGCCTCGAGGGCCGCCATACCCGCGTCGGTCCCGAGCATCCCCGCCCCGAAGTGGGCGACCCGGCTCGCCGCGAGGATCCGCGATTCGGTCTCGTCCAGGACCTGGCCGCCGAGGAGGGCGGCATCGCCGGCGTCGACGGTCGGGGCGTCGGATGCGGCCAGCAGGTCGGGCGCGCCGTGGCCCACGATCATCGCGAAGGGCATGCCCCAGACGTTGCCCGACGGCGTCGTGTCGGGGGTGTTGAAGTCGCCGTGGGCATCGAACCAGGCGATCCCGAAGCGGGCGCCCGGACGAGCCCGGCGGAGGCCCGCCAGGGCTCCGGCGTGCGACGTGCAGTCGCCGCCGAGCACCAGCAGCCGGGCGTCATGCCCGGCCGCGAGGAGCCCGTCGCGGACGTGCCCGGCGAGGCGCGGCAGGTACGTGCAGATCAGGACCCGGTTCTTGGCCTTTCGGTCGGCATCGGCCGCCCAGCCGGGATCGTTGGGCGCGTCGCCGGTGTCCACGAGCGTCGTGCCAGCCAGGCCCGGTCGTGCCCGCAGCCGATCCACGATCCCGAGCGCCCGGAGTTCGGCCGGGGTCCGCTCCATGCCGTCGAAGTGGCCGCCGAGCGCCGTGGGTGAGCCGACGATCGCGATCGGTGCGGTCATGCTCCGAGGATACGGCAGCCCGGCGTTCGGGTCGGCGAGCCGCGATGATGCGCAGATGCGGATCGCCGACTTCGAGCTCGAACGCTTCTTCGCCCGCTGGGAGTTTGCCGTCCGGCACCTCCTCTGCGCCAGCGACGTCGAGGGCTGGCCGATGGCCGAGCTCCTGGCTCTCGCCGACGACGAGACGGCGGCGCTGTGGCGTGACCTCCGGCTCGGCTACACCGAATCGACCGGCCACCCGCTCCTCCGGCGCGAGATCGCCGCGCTCTACGAGACGGCCGAGGCCGAGGACATCCTCGTCACGGCCGGCGCGGAGGAGGGGATCTTCGCCCTCGTCTCCGTCCTCCTCGGCCCGGGCGATCACGCGATCGTCACCTGGCCCGGCTACCAGAGCCTGTACGAGATTGCCCGCGCCGCCGGCGCGGAGGTGACCCTCCACGAGCTCCGCGAAGATGACCGCTGGGCCATCGATGTCGACGCCCTGCGCCGCCAGGTCACGCCCCGGACCCGGCTCATCGTCATCAACGCGCCCCACAACCCGACCGGGATGCTGCCCGACCGGGCGACCTTCGAGGCGGTCGTCGAGCTCGCGGCCGACGCCGGCGCAATCCTCCTGTCCGACGAGGTCTACCGCTACCTCGAGGTCGACGAGGCCGACCGCCTGCCGTCGGGCGTCGATGCCGGCCGACACGTGGTCTCCCTCGGGGTCATGTCGAAGTCGTTCGCGATGGCCGGCCTCCGGATCGGCTGGCTGGCGACGCGCGACCGCTCGATCCTGGATCGGGTGGCCCGGATGAAGGACTACACCACGATCTGCTCGTCGGCGCCGTCGGAGATCCTGGCGCTCATCGGGCTGCGGGCCCGGGACGCGGTCCTCGACCGGTCGCGGGGGATCGTCCTCGGCAACCTCGCCGCGCTCGACGGCCTCTTCGAGCGCTGGGCCGGGACGATGTCGTGGGTCCGGCCGCGGGGCGGCTCGATCGGCTTCCCGCGCCTTCGCCCGGACATCGATGTCGAGCGCTTCTGCGCCGAGCTGGTCGAGGTCGAGGGCGTGCTGCTGTTGCCGGGATCTCGCTTTGGCCATCCCGGGAACCACGTCCGGATCGGATTCGGCCGGACGGACCTGCCCGAGGCGGTCGCCGGCCTCGAGCGCCACCTGGCTCGCGTCGTGGCGTAGCGCGCCCCGTCGCGGTCCGCCGGCGCCCGCCGGCGGCAGGATTGTTTCAGATCGACACCCACGGACGATTGGATCGGGCTGCTGCCGCCGCGTCGCCCCTGGCCGCGCCTCCCGGCGCTCGGCTGAACGTGCACCGCAGCGCCGACAGCCCGAAATCGACGGCCGGCCCACCGATTCGCCTTCCAGTCGTCCCCCGGTGACGATCTGAAACAGAGACGGCCCGGACTGGGGCGGGCGACGCCGATCCGTAACGGCGAGCGCGGGCGCCGGGCCGCCGATCCGTGCACGCGAGCGAGCGCCCCGCTCGGTCGACCCGGGGCCGTGCGTGCGCCCGCTACGCTGTGCCAATGCCGATCGGACCACCCAAGCCGTTCCACTTCCTCGCCAGCATCCAGGAGGTCGTCGACGGCCCGGCCCTGGCCGAGAAGGCACGCCGGGCCGAGTCGCTCGGTTACCACGCGCTCGTCGTCCCGGACCACCTGATCGAGCAGCTCTCGCCGGTCGTTGCGATGACCTGGATCGCCCAGGCGACCGAGCGGCTCCGGGTCGCCGCGTTCGTGTTCAACAACGACCTGCGGCATCCCGCGGTCCTGGCCCAGGACCTGGCCTCGCTCGACGTCCTCTCGGGCGGTCGCCTCGATGTCGCGATGGGCGCCGGCTGGAACAGGCCCGAGTACGACGCCATCGGCCTGCCCTTCGACCGGACGCCGGTCCGCCAGGACCGCCTCGTCGAGGCCATCGCGATCCTCAAGGGGGCGTTTGGCGCGTCGCCGTTCTCCTTCGGCGGCGAGCATTACACGATCACCGACTACGACGGCCAGCCCAAGCCGGTCCAGAAGCCCCACCCGCCGTTCCTCATCGGCGGCGGCGGCCGCCGGACGCTCGAGTTGGCGGGACGTCAGGCCCAGATCGTGGGCCTCGCGCCGCGGATCGCCAACGAACGCGCCGACCCGACGTCGCTGACGGTGCCCGCCACGCTCGAAAAGCTCGACTGGGTCCGGGCCGCCGCCGGCGATCGCTTCGCCGACCTCGAGCTCAACGTCTACCCGTCGACGACCGACGTCTCCGTCACCGACCACGCCCTCGCCGAGGCCCGGGACCTGGCCGCGCGGCTGGCCGGGCGGACGACGGTCGATGTCAGTGCCGAGGATCTTTTCGAGTCGCCCCACATCTTCATCGGCTCGCTCGGCGAGCTCGAGGCGAAGTTCGTTCGGCAGCGCGAGGAGCTCGGCATCAGCTCGATCATGGTCGGCGAGCTCGGCCCGCTCGACTCGCTCGTGGAGCGCCTGGCGGGAACGTAGGCGCCGTCGCCCGGCCCGCACGGGAGCGGCCCACGATTGCCCGGCGGCCGATGCGCGGCCGAGTCGAATGGTCGCCCTCTCGCCGAACGACCCCGGACGATCGAGGGATGGTCGCCCCACCGCGCGACCGCGAAGGTCCGCTCAGCAGCACCGTCGTGGTCTGACCACGAGCTCGGAACGCCTGACGTCCCTGGCGCCACCCGGTCGACCGCCGACCGCGACCCGCATGCGAGCCCCTTGCCGCGTTGATTGTCGGTACGCCGTTGCGACGGCGGATCGAGATGGACGATCGTCCGTACGAGGGCTCTCATGGACCGCCGACGCAGCACCCTTGGATTGCTGGCAGTGCTCGTGATCGCCGCCTGCGGCAGCAGCTCTCCGAGCTCGTCGAGCTCGCCATCGTCGTCCCCGCGACCGGCGTCCTCGGATTCGCCGTCAGGACGACCGAACGGTGAGGCCACCCGCGAGCTCGTCGTCCGAGACGACCCCGGCCACTACCAGATCTCGGCGCCGATCGACTGGGACGTGGCCCAGGACGCAGCCGGGCGGGTTGTCGCGGCCGACGGCTCCACGCGGCTGACGGTCTGGCCCTTCTTCGCAACCGGATCGTCGTTCGGCGTCGAGGGGGCGACGACGGCGATGCTACGTTGGACGGCCGAGGTGGTCCCCGGCGCGACCTTCGGATCGATCGAGCCCGCCGGATCTGGGATCGGGGCACGAGGGAGCACGGCGAGCGGCGACGATGCCGTGGCGTTCGTCAACTGGACCGCTGTATCCCGCGGCACCGCAGGCACGGCGGTGATCGTCGAGGCCGCCGACCTCGCGGCGGTCGCGCCGACCGTCGCAGCGATTCTTGCCACGTTCCGGCCCGAAGGTTCCCCGGTCGTGGGTGACTCGGGGACCGCGCTCGACTTCACGACCTGGCGGGATCCCTCCGAGGGCGCATTCAGCGTCGAGACGCCGGCCGGCTGGCAGGTCGATGGCGGTGTCGTGCGGACATCGCTCCTCGTCCAGAGCTACGTCTTCGTCACGTCGCCGGACGACGAGATCGAGCTGATCATGGGCGACGCGTTCGGCTACTTCATCGAACCGAATGACACGCTGGCCTTCGCCGGCCTGGGTGAGGGGGACACGTACACCGACACGATGGGAAGCAGCTGGCCGATCCTTGCGTACCGGCCGGGCACTGCGTATCTGACGGACGTCTTCTTCCCGGCGTCGGGCCAGCCGGTCGAGGTGACCAGCGAAACGGATCGGCCGGACATCGCGGCCACCATCCCGACCCTCGGCATCAACGCCTTCGCGGCGGGTGAGGTCGAGTATCGGCTCGGCGACCGAATCGGCCAGGCGATGGTGATCACCGAGCGGGTTGCCACTGCGATCGGCGGGACCTGGCATCCGTGGCGTCTCGTCCTCGTGACGACCCCGCCTGAGCGGGCCGCCGAAGCGGCCAACGCCGTGACCAGGCTCGTCGGCAGCTTCGCGATCGATCCCGACTGGGCGACCGCCCAGGCGCAGCTCACGGCAGCGCAGTCGAGGATCATCACCGAGCAGAACGCCGCGGTCAGCTCGATCATCAGCGACGGCTACTGGGGCCGACAGGCCGTCCAGGACGCCCTGTCGGTTCGTCGCGAGCAGGCCATCCTCGAGGTCGTGGACCTGACGGACGACGCCGGCAACACCTACCGGGTCGACGCCGGCTCGGAGTACTACTGGATCGGCTCTGACGGGACCGTGGTCGGAACCGACACGTCCGCCGCGCCCGACGTCGACTACGCGGCGCTGCTCGCGGTTCCCTGACCCTGGCTTCGGCGCGCCTGGGTTCAGGCGCGCTTGCGCTCCAGGTCCAGGAAGGGGAGCGGCACGACCGTCGCGTCAACCCGGCCGCGTCGGCCCTCGACGGTCCACTCCACCCCGAGGTGCGTTCCCGCCTTCTCGTAGGCGGCGGGGACCGACGCGAGCCCGATGGCCTGCTTCAGGATCGGGCTCCAGCCGAGGCTGGTGACCTTGCCGATCTGGGTGGGGCCGACCCGTCCGAACACCGGCACGGCCGACCGGTCGACGGACGGCGAGATCGATGGCGGCAGGTCCTGGGCGGAGTAGAGCCCCTCGATGCCGTACCAGTCGAGGGTCAGGCCGACGAGGCGCCGGGCCGGGCCACCCCTGGCGGCCTCGCGCCGGAGGGCCAGCCGCCCGACGAAGTCCCCGCCGTCCAGGTCCACGAGCCGGCCCAGGCCGATCTCGGCCGGGGAGTAGCTCTGCTCGGGGTTGAGGGCATGGCGCGACGAGGTGTAGTCGACCTCGAGGAGGATGAGCCCGGCCTCGAGCCGGACGACGTCGAGGGCGAGCATCCCGGCCGGCCGAATGCCGTAATCGGCGCCGGCGGCCATGAGCGCGTCCCAGGCCTCGACCGCCCGCGCGGCCGGGATCCAGACCTCGTACCCGAGGTCGCCCGTGTAGCCCGTCCGCGAGACGTCGACCTCGATGCCGGCGAGCGTCGCTGCCCGGCGGCGGAAGTAGCGGAGCTCGGCGAACGATTCGCCGGTCGCGGCCTCGAGGACAGCCCGCGAGAAGGGGCCCTGGAGCGCGACGGCCGCGATCGCCTCGCTCTCGTCCTCGATCGAGACGTCGAGGCCGCGGGCGTTCATCGACAGCCAGCGGTACTGCGGATCCGCCGCGGTCCAGCGGTACTCGGTCTCGCCGAGGCGGTGGACCGTGCCGTCGTCGATGACCTTGCCGTGCTCGTCGCACCACGGCGTGTAGAAGACCTGGCCGACCTTGAGCTTCGTGGCGTCGCGGGTGATGACGCGGTCCACGAGCCGCGGGGCGTCCGGCCCACCGACCCGGTACTTGTAGAGCGGCGAGACGTCGATCAGGGCGGCGGCCTCGCGGACCGCGTTGTACTCGATGTCGTGGGCATCGGCGTAGACGGACGAGGCGTAGTAGCCGGACCACTCGCGCCACTGCTGCTTGCGGTTGAGGGGCGCGGTCGCGGGATGGAACGGGGTTCCGACGCTCACCTGCTCAGAGTCCTCCGGGGCCGCTGCGGACCGCCAGTATGCATGGAACGTATGCAGGCTGGATGCCCGGCCCGGGCGATGGGACGGGCGGTCAGAGCAACCGCACCCCGACCGACGGGGCCGAGAACTTCTCGTCGAAGGTCGCGACGTAGTCGACGTGAGCCCGCTCGGCGGCGGCTGCCAGGATGGCATCCGGGATCCGGCGGGACGCACGCCCTGGGTCAGATCGAGTGGCTCAAGGGCTCGGCTCGCCCCGGGAAGCCGCGACATTGTCCCGGCACCGCCGGATCGCCGTCACGGACAGGTCGGCGTCGGCCTCTGTCGTGCTCCAGTTCGAGACCGAGATCCGCATCGCGGCCATCCCGTGCCAGGTCGTGCCGCCGAGCCAGCACGTCCCGTCGGCCTGGACTGCGGCGATGACCTCGCGGGTGAAGGCATCGACATCGGGGTCGGGAGCGGTGGGGTCGGCGCCACCCGGCGGTGCGAAGCGGACGAGGACCTGGTTGAGGACGACATCGTTGAGGATCGCAACGCCCGGGTCGTCGCGGAGACCGTCGGCCATCCGCCTGGCGAGGGCGCACCCGCGCTCGATCATGGCCGCGAGGCCGTCGCGGCCGAGGGACCGGAGGGCAGCATAGATCGCGAAGCCGCGGGCCTGGCGCGACGATTCGGCGACCCAGTTGTAGGGATCGCGCTCGCCGCCCGCGGTCTCGACGTAGTAGGCCGCGCCAAGCGTCATCGCGGCGTGATGGGCGGCCGCATCCCTGACAATCGCGATGCCCGAGTCGTACGGCACGTTGAGCCACTTGTGGGCATCGGTCGTCCACGAGTCGGCATCCGCGAGACCCGCGGTCAGGTGCCGGAGGGTGGGGGCCGTCGCCGCCCACAGGCCGAATGCACCATCGACATGAAGCCACCCGTTGGCCAGCTCGCGGACGACGGCGACGATCTCGGGCAGGGGATCGAAGGCGCCGGTGTTGACATTGCCGGATTGGGCGCAGACGAGGACCGGCCGGTCACGGACCTCCGCCAGTGTCGCCCGCAGCGCGTCGGGCCGCATCCGGCCCTGCTCGTCGGCGGCAACCCGGTGGACCCGGCTCCGGCCGAGTCCCAGCATCTGGAGCGAGACGTGGATCGTCACGTGCGCCTCGGCGCCGACAACGACGGCGATCTCGGGCGCGCCCTGGAGCCCGTCGTCCTCGACGTTCCAGCCGAGCCGCTCGAGCACTCGGTGGCGGCCGGCCGCGAGGGCGGTGAACGAGGCCATCGTGGCGCCGGTCGAGAACCCGACCGACGAGCCGGCGGGCAGCCCGAACAGGTCGATCAGCCAGCCCGCGGCGACCTCCTCGGCGACCGAGGCCGACGGCCCGATCGCGTACAGCCCGGCGTTGTTGTCCCAGGCGCTCGTCAGCCAGTCGGCCGCCAGGGCAGCCGGCAGCGATCCGCCGATCACGAAGCCGAAGTAGCGCGGTCCGGCGCTCGCGACGAGGCCGGGGTCCGCGGCGCGGGCCAGGTCCGCGACGACCTCGCCGGGCGCCTCCCCGTGCTCCGGCAGGGGCCCGCCCATCGCCGCAAGCAGCTCGTCGCGTGTCGCGCTGGCGCGGACGGGCCGTTCCGGCAGGCCACGAAGGAAATCGGCCGCGAGCGCCGCGGTCTGGTTGAGGAGCCTGGCTCGATCGTCCATCGCCATACGGTAGCGCGCCATCGCTGTGTAGCGGCAGCGCCGATTCAGGCGTACGCCAGGACCGCGGTGCCGAGGCGGACGAAGTCACGGGGATTGCGAGTCACGACCGTCGCGTCGAGACTCCGCGCCGCCGACCCGATGAGCGCATCGGCCAGGCTCCGCGCTCCCGGCGTTGGTCGCCCGGCGCGTCGCGCGTCGGCAGCCCAGCGTGCGTCTGCCGGCGCGATCGCCACGAACTCCAGCGCGTCCAGCACACCCCGGATTGCCCGCCGCTCCAGGGCGTCACCACCCGACAGGGCTTCGCAGGTCACGACGTCGCAGGTGTAGAGCGCCTCGCCATCGCCGAAGAGGTGCTCGACGATCTTGACGGCCGATGGCCGGCCGTGGGCGTAGTCGAGCAGCACGGTCGTATCAAGCAGGTAGTTCACTCGTCCGTGCCGGCTCCGTCGTCATCCGCCCACGGGTCGCGGTCGTCCGCGCGGAGACCATCGACGAACCGGACGATCTCCTCGCCGGATCGCCACCCGGGCGTGCCGACCATCACGCCGCGGGCCTCGCTGAGGGCTGCTCGGAGCCGCTCCCGCTTCAGCTCGTTCCGGGCGGCTCTGGCGAGGAAGCCGCTTCGGCCCCGGGGGCCGACGAGCCGATCGATGTCCGACATCAGCGAATCGGGCAGGGAGATGGTGGTTCGGGTGGTCATCCTGAGGCAGTTCCAGCGAAGTATGCAAGACAATCATACTCGGGATCGGCCATCGCGCGCAACGGCCGACCCGCCCGACCGGACGGCGGCTACACTGCATACGGTCTATGCAGGCTGGATAGGCGGCGCGGTCCCCGGCGCCGGAGCGAGGAGACGCGTGGCACAGCGCTACGACGCGGTGATCATCGGCGGCGGCCACAACGGCCTCATCTCGGCCGCGTACCTCGCCCGCGCCGGCCTCCGGACCCTCGTCCTCGAGCAGCGCCACGTCCTGGGCGGCGCCGCGGTGACCGAGGAGATCTACCCGGGCTTCCGCTTCTCGGTCTTCAGCTACGTCGTGTCGTTGCTGCGGCCGGAGATCATCCGCGAGCTCAACCTGCCCGCCCACGGCCTCGACATCCTGCCCCTCGACGGAACCTTCACCCCGCTCCGGCCCGGCGAAGGGCCCAAGGCCGGCGGTGGCGACTACCTGTGGCGGGTCAACGACCACGGCCGGACGATCCGGGAGCTGCGGCGCTGGTCGAAGAACGATGCCGAGGCCTACGAGGAGTACGGCCAGCTGATGGTCGACATGGCCCGGTTCATCAAGCCGATCCTGGCCATGGTCCCGCCCGACCCGGCCTCGAATGACCCGCGCCCATTCCTGCCCCTGACCGGCCTCCTGCGGAGCTTCCAGAAGCTGTCCGAGCGCCAGCAGTCGGTCTTCGTCCAGCTCATGACGATGTCGGCCTTCGACTTCCTGTCCCAGTGGTTCGAGACGGACCCGCTCAAGGCCACGATGTCGGCTTCGGGGATCATCGGGACCTTCCAGGGCATCAAGAGCCCGGGCACGGCCTACGTCCTCCTCCACCACTACATGGGCGAGATCGACGGCGCCTTCCGGGCCTGGGGCATCCCGAAGGGCGGCACCGGCGGCATCTCGAACGCAATCGGCAGTGCAGCCCGGGCCAACGGCGCGGAGATCCGGATGGAAGCGCGCGTCGCCACGATCCGGGTCGGGGGCGGGCGCGCCAGCGGCGTCGTGCTCGAGAGCGGCGAGGAGATCGAGGCCGGCGCGGTCCTGTCGTCGCTCGACAGCCGCCAGACGTTCATCAACCTCCTCGAGCCCGGCTCCCTCGACGCCGACTTCGAAGCCGAGGTCCGGCGCTTCAAGTTCCGGGGCTCGTCGGGCAAGGTGAACATGGCCCTCGACGGACTGCCGTCCTTCACCGCCCTCCCGGGGCCCGGCGAGCACCTCCGGGGCGCCATCTCGATCAGCCCCTCGACCGACGAGATGGAGCAGGCCTACGACGACGCCAAGTACGGCCACTGGAGCCGGCGGCCGTACATCGACATCATCATCCCGACCCTTGTCGATCCCTCGATGGCGCCGCCGGGCAAGCACGTCATGAGCTGCTTCGTCCAGTACGCGCCGTATCACCTCGACCCGTCGCTGGGGACGTGGGACGACAACCGCGAGGCCTTCGGCGATGCGGTCGTGGACCGGATCTCCGAGTTCGCCCCGGACCTGAAGTCGAAGATCCTCCACCGCAACGTCCAGACGCCGCTCGACATCGAGCGGACGACCGGCCTCAGCGAGGGCAACATCTTCCAGGGCGAGCTGTCGCTCGAGCAACTGTTCTTCAGCCGGCCGGTGCCCGGCTGGGCCCGGTTCAGGACTCCCGTCCGAGACCTGTGGTTGTGCGGCTCGGCGACCCACCCCGGCGGCGGGATCATGGGCGCCAACGGCCGGATCGCGGCGATGGAGCTGCTGCGCTCGCGCGGCAAGCGGGTGGCGTGATGACCGGCACGAAGACCACGGCTGCCTGGGACGCCGTCATCGTCGGCGGCGGGCACAACGCCCTCGTCACCGCCGCGTACCTCTCCAAAGGCGGCCTCCGGACCCTCGTCCTCGAGCGGCGCGAGCGACTCGGAGGCGCCGCGGACACGACTGAGCTGTCGAAGGGCTTCCGTGTCCCTGCGCTGGCCCACACCGTCGGGCGGCTCCGGCCGTCGGTTCACCGCGACCTCGATCTCAAGGCCCACGGCCTGGTCCTGAGGGCGCCGGACGTCCGGGTCTTCGCCCCGTCGCCGGACGGCCGGGCGGTCACGTTGCTCGATGACGTCGGCCGGACCGCCGACGGCCTCCGGGCGCTCTCGGCGGCCGATGCCGACGCCTACGCTGGTTTCGATCGGCTCGTCCGGTCGCTCGGCCGATTCCTCGACGAGCTCGGGCGCTCGACGCCGGTCGACGTCAAGGCGCCGGGCCTCGGCGACGCGCTGGCGGGCCTGAAGCTCGGGCGGACGTTCCGCGGCCTGGGCCGGCGCGATTCCCAGACCATCCTGCGGGTCCTGCCGATGGCCGTCGCGGACTTCGTCGCCGAAGCCTTCGAAAGCGACGCCGTCCGGGCGGCCCTCGCCTGGCGCGGTGTCCGCTATTGCGCCGTGGGGCCGTGGTCGGCCGGCACGGCGGCCGTGCTGCTCATGGATGCCGCGGGCAACGACGGCGGCGCGGCCGGCGATTCGATCTTCGCGGTTGGCGGGCCCGGAGCCCTCACGGCCGCCCTCGCTTCGGCGGCCCGGGCCGCAGGCGCCGAGATCCGGACCGGGGCCGAGGTCACCGCGATCACGACCCGCGAGGGCCGGGCCACCGGCGTCGTGCTTGCCTCGGGCGAGGAGATCGCGGCTCGGGCGGTCGTGTCCGGCGCGGACCCGAAGCGGACGCTCGTCGACCTCGTGGATCCCGTGGCCCTCGGCCCCAGCCTCGGCTGGCGGGCCGGCAACATCCGGACGCCGGGCGTCGTGGCCAAGGTCAATCTGGCCCTCAAGAAGATGCCGGTCTTCCCGGCCGCGGGTGGCGAGGGGGAGCGGCTGCTCCGCGGGCGGATCGTCGTGGCCCCCGGCATCGATGCCATGGAGCGGGCGTTCGATGCCTCGAAGGTCGGCGGGTTCAGCGAGACGCCGATCCTCGAGGCCACCATCCCGTCGCTCGTCGACCCGCTCCTCGTCGACGGCGCGAAGCCGGGCTCGCACGTCATGAGCGTCATCGGCCAGTACGCGCCGTACCACCTCCGCGACGGCGACTGGGCCAGCTCGGCCGAGGCGTTCGGGGACGCGGTGATGGCGGCGCTCGAGGGTGTGGCTCCCGGGATCGGCAAGCTCGTGACCCATCGCCAGGTCCTCACGCCGCTCGACCTCGAGCGCGACTACGGCCTGACCGGCGGCCACCCCCTCCACGCCGAGCCCGGCCTGGACCAGTTCTACGCCTGGCGCCCGATGTTCGGCCACGGCCGCTACCGGATCGGCGGGATCGACGGGCTGTACCTGTGCGGTTCCGGCGCCCACCCGGGTGGCGGCATCACCGGCGGCCCCGGCCAGAACGCCGCCCGCGAGATCCTGTCCGATCTGAAGAAGCGGCGGTAGCCGGCAGGTCCTTGAAGGCCCGCTGCGGGCAGGTACTCTTCGCCGCATGGGCGCGCCGTTCGTCGGCCGCCGGCGAGAGCTCGCGGAGATCTCTGCGCTCATTCGGGGGTCGAGCCAGGATCGAGCGCCGGCGGCCGCGCTCGTCACGGGCGAGCCGGGGAGCGGGAAGACACGCCTCCTGACGGAGATCCTGGCCGGGCCTCGGGCGGCTCGACTCGTCCGCGTCGTCGGCTTCGAGCCCAACCAGGGCGTCCCGCTTGCCGCCGTGGGCGAGGTCATCCGGCAGCTCTCGACCGTACCGGTCCATGGGCGCAGCCTCGAGGGGCTCATCTTCGGCGGCCGCGAGAAGGCGACCCGGGCACCGCTTCGGATCTTCGAGGCCGCGCACCGGGCGCTCTCCTCGCACGGGCCCCTCCTCATCGCCATCGACGATCTCCAATGGGTCGACGACCAGTCCCTCGGCCTCATCCATTACCTGCTCCGGGCGGCCGAGCCTGCCCGCCAGCCACTGAGCGTCATCGCCGTGGCTCGTCCGTCGGCCGCCGCGACGGCGTTCCGGTCGACGGTCGAGGGCGGCCTGTCGGCCCAGCGCCGGCTGCTCCTCGAGCTCGGGCCGCTGCCGCAGGAGGACGGCCTCGCACTGGCGCGCTCGATCGACGGCAGCCTGGGCGAGGCCGCCGGAGTTGCCCTGTGGCGGCGCGCCCGAGGCTCGCCATTCTGGCTTGAGGCGCTGGCCAGGAGCGGCGACGACATCGAGCCATCGGGGCTCATCGCCGAGCGACTGCGGGTGCTGAGCGGCGAGTCCGGAGCGCTGCTGGCGGCGCTGGCGGTCGGGGCGCGTCCGTTCCTGGTCGACGAGATCGCCGAGTTGCTCGGCTGGGATGCCGGACGTGTCCGTCAGGCGTCCACGGAGCTCGTTGCCAGGGGTCTCGGCGTCGAGGTCGGCGGGACGATCCGCCTGGCCCACGACCTCATCCGCGAGGCCGCGACGGCGAGCCTGCCGCCCGCCGCCCGTCGGCGCCTCCATGCTCGTCTGGCCGACTGGATCGAGGCCGGAGCCGGCGACGACGTGAAGATGCTCCGCGAGGCCCTCGATCATCGGGTCTCCGCCGGCCAGCCATCCGTCGGGCTCGCGCTCCGCCTGTTGTCATCGCCAGGACGCCGCCTGCTGAGCCGTGACGATCTTCAGCTTCTCGCCTCGATCAGCGACGGGCTCGAGCCCGGCACGGTCGAGCGAATCGGTATCGATCGGGCGCTCGGTGAGCTCGGAGCGATCATCGGTGAGGTGGGGCTCGCGCTCGAGCGCTGGGGGCGCGTCAGCGAGCAGGTCGGTGATGACTCGGAGCGGCGGCACGCCGAGACCGAGGCTGCCCTCGTGGCGTATCGCTTCGGTCGTCGCGGCGATGCCCACGAGCATCTCGACCGGGCTCGGGCGCTGCCGCCGGCGGGGCTCGAGGACACGGTCCGGCTCGACGCCCTCCAGGCCGACGTCGAGCTCTGGCTCGACCACGAGACGGCAGCCGGCAGCCGTACTGCGGAGCGCGCCGTCGCGGCTGCCGAGGCGATGGCCTCGACCAGCGGCGGCCTCGAGCGGCTCCCGCCTTCGGCTCGGCGGGCGTACCTCGCGGCCCTCGAGGCGGCGATCGATGGCGCCATGCAGGAGGATCGCGACGACGATCTCGTCGGCCTCACCGAGCCATGCCTCCGCGTCTCGGCCAGCCTCGATGACGAGTCCCACATCGCCGCCCAGATTCGCGTCGCCCAGGCCCTCCGGACCGTCGCCCGCCCCCGCGAGGGCGAGGCTCAGAGTCGGGGGGCGTGGGACGCGTCGAAGCGCCTGGTCCTGCCGATCCTGACCGTCGAAGCCGGCCGCGGACTCGCGCGCGTCCTTCGCGACCTGGGCCGCCTTGCCGAAGCCCGCGCGACCGCCGTCGAGGCGCGCGAGCTGGAAACGCGATTGACCGGCGCGCCGCGCGGTTGGGGCAGCGCGGCGTCCCTGCGCCACGTCGTCGAGCTGTCCCTGGAGGATGCGACCGCCGCCCTGCGCGCGCTGCGCCGGGATGCCGAGGCCGAAGCGGACCCGCACTACCGCCAGGACCTCCACCTCGCCATCGCTGTCTGGCAGGCCAAGGTCGCGGGCGCGAGCGCCGCCACCGAGGTGGAGGCCGAGCTCGCCGCCGCGCACGCCGATGCCGAGCTCGCCCGCTGCCCTCGCCACAGCGGTGGCCTGGCCCTCGCGACCGCCGAGCTCCTGGCCAGGATCGGGCGCGTCGATGACGCTCGCGCGGCGTTGTCGGCCTGGGACCGCCGGGCCGGCTCCAGCCGCGTCAGCCGCACCCTGTGGCGGCATCGGGCCGCGGCGGCGATCGCCGCAGCGGGTGGCGATCACGCGACGGCGGTCTCGATCCTGGAGCCCTACGCGATGACGCTCGAGCGGGCAGGCCTGGACCTGGACCTCATCTGGGCTCGCATCGATCTCGGGCGGTCCCTTGCCCAGCTCGATCGCGATCGTGCGGTGGCGGCCTTCACGTCCGCCTCCGAGCTGGCCGAGCGCTGCGGCGCCGTGAGCGAGGGGCGCGTCATCGCCCAGGCCCTGCGCGGTCTCGGAGTCCGTGCCTGGCGTCGCGGCGCCGCCACCGGTGGAGGTGGCCTGACCGCTTTGAGCCCGCGGGAGCTGGAGATCTCGCGTCGCGTCGCGGATGGCGCCAGCAACCGCGAGATCGGCGAGGCCCTGGTTGTCTCACCGAGGACGGTTGAACGGCACGTCACGAACATCCTTGCCAAGCTCGGCCTCCGGAACCGGACGGAGCTCGCGTCGCTCGTTCGATCCGCCACGGTACGTGGTTCACCCGATGAATGAGGGTCCGGCCAGGCCCTAGCGTCCTCGGCACGATCGACGGTGGTCGCGACGTCCCCGAGGTGTCCCCTGATGGCCATGGTCCTGCTCGTCGCCCGACCCTCCGCCGGCCAGCCGGTCCTCGGACCGGAGGCGGCGCAGCGGCTGGCCGAGCTGGGCATCAGCCGGATCGCGCTCCTCGCCGACGACGCCGGCATCGGGGTCGTGCTGGAGGGCTGGGCCTTCGACCCCGCCCACGTCGACGACGCCGTTGCGTCGGTCTTCCCGACCGGCAGCGGCACGGATGTCCGGGTCCTTCACGACGTCGAGCTCGTGGCGGTGGCCCCGGCGCCGAATGGAAGGAGTGGACGATGAACAGGTACCTGCGATTGCCGGCGGCGATGCTGGCGGCCCTCATGATCATGGCCCTGACCGCGTCGGTCACCTCGGCCCACTCGCATACGATCGGCAGCAACGGCCAGGTGATCGCGAATGGCCAGAACCACTACGCGTTCTTCGTGCAGGCCGACGGCACGTTCCTGACCTGCGACACGTTCAACGCGCTGGCCAACCAGGGCCCGGCGTGGTATGGCCTCGAGACGGCCCACCACGGCCCCGATTCGGGCGATGCCGGTCGAGGCGACGGCTGCTACGCGGCCGACGCCAGCCCGCTGAGCGAAGCGGACGACGTGAACCCGGCGATCGACTAGCACCGCATGGCGGCGGAGTGGGCGTCATCGCTGGCTCCGCCGCCAACCGACGCCAGGCGGGAGGTCAGCTGGGCGGTCAGCCGGCCTCGGCCGGGGAGCCGGTCTCGGGCGGGACGTTGACGTCGGTCTCGACGTCGGCGTCGGTGGCTGGATCGGGCTCGCGGGGGACCCGGACGCTGCGGCCCTCGCGGCGGCCCAGGCGCTCCGCGGCCCGCGCGGCAACCGGCGAACCCTCCACGTTGCGCCCGATCGAGTGCAGGAAGAAGGCCGACAGGACCGCCGCGATCGGGATGCCGAAGATCGCCCCGCTGACGCCGGCGATCTTGCCCCCGACCAGGACCGAGCCCAGGACGATGATCGGGTGGATCCGGAGGGCCGAGGCCATCAGCCGCGGCTGCAGGACGTTCATGACCACGAGCCAGCCGGCCGCCATCACGATGAGCGTCCCGAGGGTGGCGTCGGGCTTCACGAACAGGGCCACCAGCACGGGCGGCGCCCAGGCCAGGAACGGCCCGAAGAACGGGATCGCCATGAGCAGCCCCGCCGCGGCGGCCGTGCCGGCCAGGTAGTCGAGGCCGAAGACCACGCCGGCGACCACCGCGACCGCGGCGTAGACGAGGCCCATGATCGCCTGGCCTCGCAGGAAGCCCCCAAACGACCGGGCCACGCTGACCTCGAGGAGGCGGGCCTCTTCCTTGTACTGCGGCGGGACGAGCCGGAAGCCCGAGGCCAGCAGCCGGTCGCGGTCGGCGACCATGTAGAGCGACAGGATCACGATGAGGAGCAGATTGGCCAGGGCGCCAAGACTGGCGACCGCGATCTGCTGCAGGGGGCCGGCGAGCTGGCTGGCGTAACGGTTCAGGTTGTCGAGGAAGATCGTCGCCTGGGCAGTCAGGTCGACGTCGACGAAGCCCAGGCCATCGACCCGGTCCTGCCACGGCCTGAGGATGTCCGGCAGGTCCTGACGCAGGGTCGGGACGCTGGCGATGAAGTCCGAGATCGAGCTGGCCAGCGCCCCGGCGACGGCGACCGCGAGGACGACCAGCCCGCCGAACAGGAGCAGGTAGACCACGAAGACCGCCCCGGTCCGCGACAGGAACGGGATCGTTGCGACCCGGGCGACGAGCGGGGTCAGGATGAAGGCCAGCAGCCAGGCCAGGAAGAAGACGAGGATGAGGTCGCCGAACGCAGCCAGCAGGTTGGCCAGGTAACCGAGGACGACGAAGACGAGGGCGATGGTCGTCAGGAAGAGGATGACATCGAGCCAGCGGCGTTCGCGGGGCGTCAGCCCGAAGCTCACCGTCCGCCGCTCCGGCTCGGTCATCGGAGGCCCATCTTCTCCCGGACCTCGGCCATCGTCGCCGCAGCGACCGGCCGGAGGCGGTCGGCGCCCTCCTCCAGGATCCCGGCGACGCGCTCGGGGTGGGCCTGGAGCTCGAGGTAGCGCTCCCGGGCCGGGGCGTAGTGGCGGATGATCCGCTCGGCCAGGAGCCTCTTCGTGTCGACACAGCCGGTCCGGGCGGTCCGCTCGCCGTCCTGGATCTCGAGGTAGTCGTCGCCGAAGAATCGATGGAGCTGGCAGACGTTGCAGACCTCCGGCCGGCCCGGGTCGGTCCGCAGGATCCGCTGGGTGTCCGTCACCATCGACATGACCTGCTTGCGGATGGTCTCGGGCTCGCCCAGGACATCGATCGTGTTGCCGATCGACTTGCTCATCTTCCGGACGCCGTCCGTGCCGAGGACCGTGGGCGCCTCGGTGAAGACCGCCCGTGGCTCGGGGAACGTCTCGCCATAGCGGTTGTTGAAGGCCCGGACGATCTCGCGCGACAGCTCGAGGTGGGCTGCCTGGTCGCGGCCGACGGGGACCAGGGTCGCCTTGTAGATGACGATGTCGGCGGCCTGCAGCACGGGGTAGGTGAGCAGGCCGTGGTTGATGTCATCGGGCTGGCTCTCGCGCTTCTCCTTGTACGTCGGCGTCCGCTCGAGCCAGCTCACCGGGGTGACCGTGGTCAGGAGCCAGCCCAGCTCGGTGTGCTCGGGCCGATGGCTCTGGACGAACAGGGTGCAGCGCTCGGGATCGAGCCCCAGGGCCAGGAGTGAGGCCGCCATGTCGCGGGTCCGCTCGCGCAGGACGTCGGGGTCGTGGGTGCTCGTCAGGGCGTGATAGTCGACGATGCAGTAGATCGCCTCGTATTCGTCCTGGAGCTTGACGTAGTTCCGGATCGCCCCGAGGTCGTTGCCGAGGTGGGCCACGCCCGAGGGCTGGATCCCGCTGAACGTCTTGAGCGGCGTTGAGGCCGTCGCGGCGGGCTTCGCGGCGGGCGCGGTCGAGGGCTGGGCCGGGCTCGTCATCTCCGGCCGAGTGTAGCCGACGTCATGAGGCCGGATGGCCCCCGCTACCATTCCCACGATGACCGCGCCGCGCCGCCTCGCTCGCCGATGACCGCGCCGCTGCGCGTCGCCGTGCTGGGGGCCGGGACGGTGGGTCGCGAGGTCGTCCGCGCGTTCCTCGAGCGGGGCGAGGACCTACGCTCGGCAGACGGGGCGACCCTCGTGCTCGCCGGTGTGGCCGTGCGCGACGTCGCGAAGGCGGTCGCCACCGGCATCCCCGAGGCGCTCCTGACCGACGCCCCGGCCCACCTCGTGGCGGACCCCGACGTCGACGTCGTCGTCGAGCTGCTGGGCGGCGAGGAGCCGGCCCGGACGCTCATCGCGGCGTCGCTGGGGGCCGGCAAGGCGGTCGTGACCGCCAATAAGCACGTCATCGCCCACCATGGGCCGGAGCTGGAGGGACTGGCCCGGCGGACGGGTGCGACCTTCCGCTTCGAGGCCTCGGTCGGGGGCGGGATCCCGGTCCTGGGGCCGCTTGCGACGGAGCTGGCCGCGAACCGGATCCAGCGAGTTCGCGGGATCCTGAACGGGACGACGAACTTCGTCCTGACGGCCATGGCCCAGGAGGGCCGCGACTACGCCGATATCCTGGCGGCGGCACAGGCGGCGGGCTACGCGGAGGCCGATCCGACTGCCGACGTCGAAGGCCACGACGCGGCGAACAAGCTGGTGATCCTGGCTCGTCTCGCGTTCGGGGTTTGGATGGACCCGGCGACGGTTGCGCTTGTCGACGCCGGCGGCCCGGGTCACGGGCTGCCGGGCATCACCGGCGTCAGCGCGGGCGACGTGACCCTGGCCAGGGCCGACGGCGAGGTCATCAAGCTCGTCGCCACGGCCGAGCGGGGACTCGACGGCGCGATCGTGGCGTCGGTGCTCCCGCTGCGGCTGCCGGCGGCCGCAGCGTTGGCCTGCACGGATGGGGTCCTCAACCGCATCGAGATCGAGGCCGAGCCGATAGGCGTCGTGGCGTTCAGCGGGCCCGGAGCGGGTGGGGCTGCCACGTCGTCGGCGGTCCTCGGTGACCTCGTCGCGATCGCCCGGGGGCTGGGCAGCACCTGGGCCGGACTCGCGCCTGCGGGCGTGCCGCCGGCTGGAGCCGGGTCGTGATCGAGCCGCTCGGACCCCGCCCACGGCTGCTCGACCGCTACCGGGCCTTCCTGCCGCTCACCGATGCCACGCCGGCGCTGTCGCTCGGCGAGGGCGGGACGCCGCTCGTCCACCTCCGTCGCCTCGGCGCGGCGTACGGCCTCGTCAACCTCCACGCCAAGGTCGAGGGCACCAACCCGACCGGCTCGTTCAAGGATCGGGGCATGGTCGTCGCGGTGGCCAAGGCGCTCGAGGTTGGGGCCCGCTCGATCATCTGCGCCTCGACCGGCAACACCTCGGCCTCGGCGGCGGCGTACGGCGCGGCCGCCGGCCTCGATGTCGTCGTCGTCCTGCCGAAGGGCGCGATCGCGCTCGGCAAGCTCCTCCAAGCGCTCGTCGCCGGGGCCCGGGTCGTCGCAATCGACGGCAACTTCGATGCCGCGCTCGCGATCGTCCGCGAGCTCGCCGCCGGTGACGACCATCCGATCACCCTCGTGAACTCGGTGAATCCCCACCGGATCGCCGGTCAGAAGACGGCGGCGTTCGAGATCTGCGACGACCTCGGCCGGGCGCCCGAGCTCCTCGCCATCCCGGTAGGCAACGCGGGCAACATCAGCGCCTACTGGGCCGGCTTCACCGACTACGCGATGGCCGGCATCGTCGAGCGGCGGCCCCGGATGCTCGGCTTCCAGGCCGCCGGGGCCGCCCCGATCGTGCGGGGCGCCCCCGTCGAGCAGCCCGAGACGGTCGCGACCGCGATCCGGATCGGCAACCCGGCCTCGTGGACGCTCGCGACCGCGGCCCGCGACGAATCCGGTGGCCGGATCGAGGCCGTCACCGACGACGAGATCCTGGCCGCGTACCGCGACGTGGCCAGTCTCGAGGGCATCTTCTGCGAGCCGTCGTCGGCAGCCAGCCTGGCCGGGGTGGCGAAGCTGGCACGGGCCGGCGAGATTGAGCGCGAGGCCTTCGTCGTCGCGGTCCTGACCGGCAACGGGCTCAAGGACCCGGCCACGGCCGAGGCGCAGGCCGGTGCCGCCATCCTGGACGCGGGAGCGTCGGTCGACGCCGTGCGGCGAGTGCTCGGATGGTGACCAGCTGGCTGGCCGAGCTCGACGGCCACCGGGTCGCCGTGGAGGTCCCGGCGACGACCGCCAACCTCGGCGCGGGCTACGACTGCCTCGGGATGGCCTTGGAGCTCACGAACCGGATCAGCCTGGAGGTCCGGAGCTGGGGCCGGGGTGCGATCGAGCTCTCGGTCGAGGGTGAGGGCGCCGGCGAGCTGCCGGCCGACAGCCGGAATCGCTTCGTCCAGGGCGTCGAGGCGGCGATCCGCGAGGCTCGCGGCTCGCTGCCCGAGGGCGCCAGCTGGCGGATCGAGATGGTGAATCGGATTCCCCTGGCGCGCGGCCTCGGATCGAGTGCCGCCGCGACCGTCGGCGGCCTGCTCGCGGCCAATGCGCTCATGGGCGACGCCCTGTCGACCGGCGACATGCTGCGCCTCGCGACCGTGATCGAGGGCCACCCCGACAACGCGGCCGCTGTCCTCCTCGGCGGGTTCGTGGCCTCGGTCGCCCTGGACGACCGGGTCGAGGCCATCCGGTTCGACGTTCCGCGCGGGATCAGGGCCGTGATCTTCATCCCCGACCTGCGGCTCTCGACGGCCGAGATGCGCAAGGTCCTGCCGGCCAAGGTGCCGCGCGAGGACGCGGTCGCGAACCTGGGGCGGGTCGCGATCGGTGTCGCGGGCATTGCCACCGGCCGTCGCGACATCCTCCGGATCCTGACCGAGGACCGGCTCCACGAGCCGTATCGCGCGGTCCCGTACCCGCAGCTGCCGCGGCTGGTCGCCGACGCGCGCGCGGCCGGCGCCATCGGCTCCTGCCTCAGCGGGGCGGGCTCATCGATCGTGGCCTTCACCGACACCCTGTCCGGGGTCGCCCGGATCGAATCGGCCTTCCGGGCCGCCGCGGCCGACACCGATCTCCCCGGCCGGGTCGAGGTCGTCGCCCCGCGCAACGCCGCCGCCAGGGTCGTCCCGGAGCCCTGAGCCAATCGGGCCGAGCCGGCTCACAGCGAGCCGGCGCGGTTGACGGACCGGCGACACTGATCGGGTGGACGGCATCGGGGGACTGTTCGATTCACTGGCCACGGCCATCACCGGGCTGTTCGGTGGCATGGTGCGGGCCTTCGGGGACGCCGTTCGGGGCGTCTTCGATGTCTTCCAGTCCGTGCTGCCGGGTCTATGGCTGCCGGTCGTCGGCATCGCCATCGTCCTGATCGTCGGCTGGCGGCTGGCCAAGAGCTGATGCCGCGCCGCTGACCGCGACAACGGCGCCAGAACGCCGACACCGGGTCGACGGCCGGGTCCCTTCCGCTCCCGCGGGTGGAATCGACGGCTCGGCACCGCGGCCGTCGCCCCGTCGGTCGGTTCGTGCCGTGGCACGGCATGCGCCGACCACTTCCCGCCATGCTGTCCCATTGCTCGGCAAGGTCCGACCGGCTCAGCCTCGGCGGGCTTGCCCCGATGTCGCGATCACCCGCGGGGTGCGATGCCGGTCGATCACGTCGCGGCCACGGCGCAATGGACACCCCGCGTGCCTCAGCTGGCTCGGCCCCAGCCTCGAGGGTGCGTCAGGCCGTGTGTGCCCGGATGAATTCGAGGGCCTCGCCCCAGGCCGCCGCCGACGCGTCGGCGTGCTCGGCCGCCGTCCGGTCGAAGAAGGAGTGCGGCGCGCCCGGGTAGGTGATCGAGCGGTGCTCGACGCCGGCCGCCGCGAGGGTCGCCTCGAACGTCGCCACGACGTCGGGCGTGATGCCGCGGTCGGCCCCGCCCCAGATCGCCAGGACCGGCGAGGCGATCGAGGCCGCCACCTCCGCCGGGGCCGGCGAGCCGTTGCGGTGCGGTCCCGTCGGCCAGCCATAGAAGCCCAGGACGCCGGCCAGCTCCAGGCCCAGCGTCGCTGACAGGAACGTCAGCCGGCCGCCCATGCAGAAGCCGGTGGTGAAGATGCTCGTCGGAGCCCGGCCGCCGGCCCAGCCTGCATCACGGAGGGTCGCGACGCCGGTCCGGATATCGGCCGCCAGGGTCTCCCAGGTCGTGAGCGGGACGTGGCTCGAGTAGTCGAAGTCCGCGCCCCGGCTGCCGCGCCCGGCGGTCCGGGCGAAGTAGTCGATCGCCAGCGCATCGACGCCGTGCTCGGCATAGCGCAGGGCCAGTTCCTCGTAGTAGGCATGGAGCCCGCGGACGTCGGGCAGGATCAGGATCCCGGCGCCCGTCGGCTCTGCGGCGACGGCCCGGAAAGCATCGAACTCGGTACCGTCCCCCGAGGTCAGGACGATCGACCCGGAATCGAGGGCCCCGCCGGCGATCGGGGGGATCGGCGGTCGGCTGTCGAGATCGAAGCACATCGTCGGGGCCTCCTTCCGGGGCGCGGGATGTCGGCATTGTGCCGCGGGTCGGCGGGCGCAGCCGGCCCGACTGCTTCCCTCCTTTTGTTTCAGATCGACAGCGGGGGTCGATTGGACGGGCCGTCCGCCAGGTTCCGGCCACGGCGCGGTCACCGAGCTGGCCTGCCACGTTCAGATCCTGCTCGGAAGCGAGCCGGGACCGGCCGAACCTCGGCGAAACCCGTTCTAGTCGACCGGGGAGGCCGATCTGAAGCAAACCGATGGCTGCCGCCGAGCGAAGCCGCGAACGTCATGGCTCGCCGGACGGTTCGCCGCGGGCGTGATCACCGGTACGGGCGGAGGTGTCGAGTAGAATCCCCGCCCGATGCAACGCCCCCTCGTCGTCCAGAAGTTCGGTGGCTCGTCCGTTGCCAACGCGGACCGGATTCGGCGCGTCGCGCGGCGGATCGGGCGGGAGCGGGCGGCGGGCTCGGACCTGGTCGTCGTCGTCTCGGCCATGGGCGACACCACCGACGAGCTGCTGACGCTGGCCCACGCCATCACTGATGAGCCCGACGCCCGCGAGCTGGACATGCTCCTCGCAACCGGCGAGCACCAGAGCGCCACCCTCCTGTCGATGGCCCTCCATGCCCTCGGCGTCGAGGCCATCTCCCTGACCGGGCCGCAGGCCGGCATCACCACCGACGGCCGCTACGGGCGGGCCAGGATCGCCAACATCGAGCCGCGCCGCATCCGGGCCGAGATCGAGAAGGGCAACGTCGTCATCGTCGCCGGCTTCCAGGGCCAGAGCGAAACCGCTGCCGACCAGGCAGAGATGACGACCCTCGGCCGGGGCGGCTCCGACACCACGGCCGTCGCCCTGGCCGCCGCCCTGAAAGCCGACCGCTGCCAGATCTTCACCGACGTGAAGGGCATCTACACGGCAGATCCGCGGGTCGTCCCGGACGCCCGCCAGCTGCCGGTCATCGGCTACGAGGAGATGCTCGAGCTGGCCCACCAGGGTGCCCAGGTCATGCAGGTCCGGGCAGTGGAGCTGGGCTGGGTCAACGACGTCGTCATCGAGGTCCTGAGCTCGTTCGAGGACGCGCCGGGCACGCTCATCAGGGAGGATCCGCTCGTGGAGCAGCGCAACAAGGTCCGCGGCCTGGCCCACGACCGGAACGTCGCCAAGGTCACCCTCGTGGCCGTGCCGGACCGGCCGGGCGTGGCCCGGAGCGTCTTCGAGCCCCTGGCCGAGGCCGGAATCAACGTCGACATGATCGTCCAGAACGTGGGCCATGGCGGGGCGACGGACATGTCGTTCACCGTCCCGCGGGCGGAGCTCGGGAAGGCGAAGAAGGTCCTCGAGGCCGTGGTCCGCGACCTTGGGGCCCGGGAGATCACGACCGACGCCTCCGTCGCCAAGGTCTCGATCGTCGGGGCCGGCCTCCACAACGCGCCGGGCTACGCGGCCCGGATGTTCGGCACCCTGGCCGATGCGGGCGTGAACATCGAGATGATCTCGACGTCGGAGGTCCGGATCACCTGCATGATCGCCGAGGACGAGCTGTCGACCGCCCTGTCGGCGCTCCACGGGGCGTTCGAGCTCGCGAAGCCCGACGCGATCGATGTCGCCGCTACCGGCATGGCGGCCGGTTGAGGACGGATCGCGAGCCGATGCCGACGGGGGCGCCGCCGTTCCTCGCCCGCCTCGAGCGCTTCACGCGCGTCGGGTCGACGAACGACGTCGTCCGCGCGTGGCTGGCTGCCGGGGTCGAGGAGGTCGCCGTCGCGGTCGCCGACGAGCAGACCGCCGGCCGCGGACGCGAGGGCCGGACCTGGACCGCGCCGTCCGGTGCCGCCCTCCTCGTCTCGCTCGGGTTTCGCCCCCGCTACGTGCCTCCTGATCGGGTTTGGCGCCTGGCGGCGATCGTGGCCCTGGCGATGGCCGATGCCACGGAGGACGCGGCCGGCCTGGCGACCGGCACGATCCGCCTCAAGTGGCCCAACGACCTCGTGGTCGTGGTCGCAGGCCCGGGGGCGTCGCTGGGGGTCGCCGATCCCGGCGCCGCCGAGGCCCGCGAGCGCCTCGCCGCGCCGCTCGAGATCCGGAAGCTCGCCGGCATTCTCGGCGAGACCGAAGGGCTCGCGACGGACGACCCACGGGCGGTCGTGGGGATCGGGATCAACGGCGACTGGCCGGCGGCCGACTTCCCGGCCGAGCTCGCCGGCTCGATGACCTCGCTGCGGGAAGTCTCGGGCGGGCGCCCGATCGACCGCGAGGCGCTTCTCGACGGCTTCCTCGCTCGTCTCGAGACCCGCCTCGAGGCGCTCCGGGGCGGGCGCTTCGATGTCGCCGGCTGGGCGGAGCGCCAGGTCACGACGGGCCGGGTCGTCCGCCTCGAGGGGCCCGCCGGCAGCGCCGAGATCGTTCGGGCGACCGGCGTCGATGGGGCGTCGGGCGCGATCCTCGTCGAGGACCTCGACGCGGTGGACGGCAGCGCCGAGCGGGCCGTCCTCGCGGGCGAGATCACGCACCTCAGGCTCGCCGCGGCTGACGCGACGTCCCCAGCCGCCGTGACGTCCACGAGCGCGGTGTAACGCGATGGCCCGACCGGTGTTCTGGAGATCGGGAGCGGCAGACGATTCCGCGCCCCGGATCGCCCACCTGGATCACGACCGGCACCTCGTCGAGGCCGCCCGTCGCGATCCGGAGCGATTCGAAGCCCTGTATCGGCGGTACCTGGCCCGGGTGTACAGCTTCGCCTATTACGAGCTCGGCGACCACCACGCCGCCGAGGACGCTACCGAGCGGACGTTCCTCGCCGCCCTCGCGAACCTCCACCGGTTCGACGAGCGCGCCCGTCCGTCCGATGGCGACGGCGCCTCGACCTTCAAGGTCTGGCTCTTCCGGATCGCCCGGAACGTCGTTGCCAACGAGCGCCGGACGGCCCGCCGCCACCCCGCGGCCGCCCTTGACGACGCCACCGGGGCGATCATCGCCGACCCCCTCGACGTCGAGGGCGATGCCGTCCGGCGGGACGAGGCGGCCGCCGCGTGGCAGGCCGTGGGCCGCCTGCCCGGCGACCGGCGACGGGCCGTGGTCCTGCGCTTCGTCGACGAGCTGAGCACGGCCGAGATCGCCGGCGTCATGGGCCGCTCCGAGGGTGCCGTCCGGGTTCTCATCCATCGAGCGCTCCGGACGGTCGCCCGGGACCTCGGGGCGCGAGGGCGGGGCGGGCGCCGATGACGCTCCTCGGCCGCGATATCGCCGAGGTCGAGGCGCTGGTCACGGATCGATACCTCGATTCGCTGCTGGCCGCGGGCGAGACGATCGGGCTGGTGGACGCCGTGCCCGGCCGCCCGCGTCGAGGTCTTACCGGCGGCCGGCGGTCCGTCACCGCGCTCGACGAGGCGGTCCGCCTGGCCTCGGCCCGTCTCACCCGGGACCTGCCCCGGTTCCACCCATCGTTCCGATTCGAGGAGCGCCTGGCCGTTCGCCTGGCCGAGGCGGCCGCTGCGATGCGGCTCCCGGCCGCCGCCGGCGCCGAGGGCCACGCGACCGTCGTGCCCTTCCAGCCGGCCGGCCTGCCCGACGGCGCCGATGCCTTCACCGCCTTTGAACCCTTCGACCCCCTGGCCGACGAGCCCGACGACGAGCGCGACGACATCGCGCTGCTCGCCAACCGACCGCTGCTCCTCGGCGGCGCCGTCGCCGCGTCCGCGATCAGCCTGGCCGGCGCCGCCTGGGTCGCCTGGCGCCGGTCGCGGGTCCGGACTCCGATGGGCCGGGCGGCCCGCGCCGCGCACGCCCTGCGCGGCCGGCCGGCGTAGGCGGGGAGCGCTCCCGATGCCGATCAAGCTGCCCTCGTTCCGGCCCCGCAAGGACGCCTACCCGCCGGACCTCTGGACGAAGTGCCCGTCGTGCTCCGAGATGCTCTTCAACAAGCAGC
>SCUO01000028.1 GCA_004297395.1 Chloroflexota bacterium
TCGGCCCGGGCGAAGTAGACATCGGCCGAGTCGCCGGACAGGATCTCCCAGGACGGGCGCGATCGATGGATGGGCATCAGCGCGCGTGATCCCCGCGAGCGTCAGGTCGAGGCGCTCGACTCGTCACCGTCAGCGGTCCCTCCGTCCGGAACGCCCGCGCGGTCCGCTTCGAGCGGGGGCGCGGGCGAGTCGGCGGCGAGTGTACCGTACGGCTCGATCGGCGCGGCGCGCTCGGGCCCCTCCGGCCAGGCCACGGGTGGCACGGCCGGCGCGGGGGCCACGGGTGCCCCGGCCTCTGGCCACGCCACGGGCGCCACGGGCACCATGGGGACGGCGGGTGCCACGGAAGCCACGATGGCGGTGGCGGTCGCCGCCCTCGCCCGGGCCGAGCGGCGACGAGCCCGGATCGCGAGCACGATCCCCAGGCCGGCCGTCAGCCCGAACACCACCCCGACCGCGGCCAGGAGCCGCTCGCGACCCACCCGGGACGCATTCGTCAGGACGGCCAGGGCAGCCTGGGCGGCGGTCTCGGCGGCATCCAGGTCGCCAGCCTCGAATGCGGCGCCCGCGGCCGCGTAGTCGGCCTCGGGCGATTCGCCGATCAGCCCGATCGTCGAGAGGAGATCCGCCGGCGCGTCGACCGCGGCGTCGGTCGCCGCCAGCGTCTCCAGGACGGCGAGCTCGGTGCGGGCCACGTCCTGGGCCGCGACGAAGTTGTCCGTGGCCGCCTCGTAGGCCGCCTCGAGCCCATCGCCGGGCTCCAGGTCGACGTCCTCGGCCGCCGCCTCGATCTGGTCGCGCAGGGCGAGGATCTCGTAGGCCTCGCTGATCCGGCTCCGGGCGGAGGCGAATCGCCAGGCCGCCAGCTCGCCCCGGACGAAGGCCGGGGGCAGCCACTCGTCACCGGCCTCGATGAGCTCGGCGTAGGCCTCGCGAGCGGTCGCCCGGGCGTCGAGCTCGCGGGCCGCGGTGGGCGTGACCACGTATTCCCGGAAGAGGTCCTCAGCTACGGTGGAGCCGCCGATCTCCTCGAGCAGGTCGAGGTAGCGTCGCCAGTCGTCGGCCCCGGCCGCCGGCTCCGTTCCATCGGCGCCGGGATAGGCGCTCAGGTTCTCGTCGGCCGCCTGGAAGACCGCCCGCATCCGGTCCGGGCCGATCTCGTCGAACAGCTCGTTGGTGATGAACCACGAGGCGTTGTAGGCCCACAGCTCGCGGGCCTCGGTCTCCTGGGTGATCCGCTGGGGCGGGCCCCAGGCCATGAGATCGATCTCGCCGTCCTCGCCGGGCACGGGCTCGTCGGGCAGCGCCCGGTCCTCGCCGAGGGCCTCCAGGGTGACGGCCGCGTACGTGTCGGCCTGGCCCTCCGAGATCCAGCGACCGCTGAACAGGCCGTCATTGAACCAGGCGTGCGACAGCTCGTGGACGATGACCAGGGTGTCGAGGTCCTCGCTGATCTCGATCCGGTCCTCTTCCGTGTAGTAGAGGCCGGCGTAGCCCTCGAGGAGGGGCGAGTAGATCTCCGTGACCTCCAGGTCGCCGTCCACCGGCCAGGGCAGCCCGATCAGGTCCAGGAGCTCGGGCAGGCCGCGATCGAGGGTCGTCGAGACGGTCGTCCGCCATTCCGGGTCGTCGGGCCAGCCGCGGACCACCAGCGACACGCCCTGGGCGGGATTGATCGTCGTCGAGGCCATCGCCGGATCGCGCGTCGCCGTGACCGCCACCCAGAACTGGAGCGGGTCGGCGATGCCGGCCGCCGAGACCCGCACGCCATCTGCCTCGTCGGTCGTCTCGACCGTGGAGCCGTACGCCTGGACGACGAAGCCGCGCGGCAGGACGGCCTGGACCGACGACGTCCCGGCGTCTCCTGACGCCCACAGCTCGAAGGCCACGAAGGCCGGCCCGACCCGGATCGAGGACGGCGACCGGGGGCCGCCCGCCGGCAGGTCCCACGAGATGGTGACGTTCACCGACTGGCCGAACAGGAGGTTGCTGCGGAGCCGGACCGTGGCCTCGATGTAGCCGTCCTTGGGCGCCGTCGTGACCGGCAGGGCGCCGCTCGAATCCCGGGCCCTGATCCTCGTCGCGTCGGGCTGGACGTACCATGGGATCTCGCGCCAGAAGTAGTCGAAGGTCGCGTCACTCGGCTTGTCGTTGGTCAGGGTGACGATGTCGCTGACGTGGACGGTCGCGGCATCGATGTCGACCGTGTAGGTGGCCGACGATGTGGTCAGCAGCCGCCCGGTGGCCGCGGCCGCCGGCCCGGCAGCCGGCGGTGTCAGCGTGAGCCCGGCCGCGACGAGGACGGCGACGAGGGCCCTGGCCAGCCGTCCGAGCGCCGCTGGACCGTTGGCCGGCCGGCCTCCCGGGCCTCGATCCCCGATCATGCCGGACCTCGCGGCTCGCGCCCTCCGGTGCGCGCCCACCGCTCGGAGACGGCCCGGCGGCGGCGCTGACGAACGAGCCAGCCCAGGAGGATGAGCGCCGCGAGGAGGAGGGTGCCACTGATCAGCCGACCGCGGGCGATGCCGGGCACGGCCAGCCAGTCGGCCTCGGCGGCGGCGGCGGACACGAGCGCCGAATCCTGGTCGCCGGCCTCGAAGGCGGTCCGCGCCGCGGCCAGGTGGAGCTCGGGCTCCAGGCCAATGAGGCCCAGGCGGTCGAGGAGTCCCGGCTCGGCGATCCGGGCCGATTCGGCGGCCCGGATCTGGCCCAGCGCGGCGAGCTCGGCCGCCGCCTCGGCCGGGGCGATGAGGAACGGGTCCTCGCCCTCGAACGCCTCGCGCAGCGCCGGGGGCGGTTTCAGCCCGAGGGCCTCGGCGGCGTCGGCGATGGCCGTTCGCTGGCGGATGATGCCCGCGGCATCGGCCATCAGTCGGGTGGCCGCCTCGAATTGCCAGGCCCGCAGCGCATCGCGGATCGAGCGGGGAAGCTGCCACGGCTCGGCGAGGGTCACGGTCTCGGCATAGGCGTCGCGCGCCTCAGCCCGCGCCACGAGCAGGGGCGCATCGGCCGGCCGGAGGACCCAGCGCCGCCACAGCCGCTCGAGGTCGCCGGCGACCGCCGGGTCGGCGTTGGCCTGAATGAGATCGAGCAGGGCTCGCCAGTCGGGCGGGGCGGCGCCCGATTCGAGTTCGGTCGAGGTGGTGCCCGCGCCCGCGGCCGCGGGATCGGTCGATCCGTCGCCGGGCTCCGTCGTGGATTCACCGGGATTCGTCGTGGCTTCCCCGGGCTCCGTCGCAGCCTCCCCCGGCTGGTAGGCGGGTTCGCCGGCCGCCGCCGCCTGCCACGCGGCCCGGAGGGCCTCGGCGCCGACGAGGGCCTCGATCTCGCGGGCCAGGGCCAGCGAGGCGGCGAAGCCGAAGGCGTCCTCGGTCGGGGTCGCGGCCCCCGAGGCGCTCCAGGTGTTGAGCTGGAAGGCAACCCCGAGCGGGACGTCAGCCAGCTCTGGCGAATCGGCCTCGAGGCCCAGGGCTGCGGCCGCGTGCTCCGCGTAGAGGGACGCGAAGGCCTCGGCGATCCAGCGATCGGCCACGAGCCCGCCGTTGAACCAGGCGTGGGCGGCCTCGTGGAGGATGACGCCGGGGCTCGCGGCGTAGCCGATCTGGGCCATCCCGGCCGCCGGGTCGAACTGGGCCGCGTACCCGTCGCTCGCCCGGACGAACGTCTCGGTGAAGGTCAGCGGCTCGTCGTACGGCCATGCAAGGCCCGTCTCCTCGGCCATGATCGGCAGCCCCACGAGCACGAGGTCACGGACCCGTTCGAGCCAGGCCGGGTCGTCCGGCCAAGCCTGGAACAGGAGGTCGGCGCGCTCCGTGCCGATGGCCACCGCCCGAAGGTCGTCGACGTAGCCGCCGGGCCGATCGGCGGTGATGTCGGCCACGAAGGTCAGGGGCGTCGCGAGCGGGCCGCTCTTGAAAACCTGCCAGCCGTCGGCATCGAGTGTCGGCCCGTCCAGCGGTCCCCGGCCCAGGGCGACGTTGTAGCCCTCCGGGATCCGGACCTCGACCGACGACCCCGGCGTCTCCGGGCTCGCGTACGCCCAGGCCGGGAAGAGCACCAGCGATGGCGAGATCCGGATCGGCCGGTCGGGCGCCCCGCCCGGGTCCGCGAGGTCGTAGGTCAGGGTCAGGGCGAGCGACTTGCCGGCCGCGATCCGGGAGCCGAAACGGAGCCGCAGGAGCACCCCGTCGGCCGACTGGGAGGACACCGTCACCCGGGCGCCGCTCGGCGCCGAGAGGGCGAAGTTCGATGACCCGGGCTGGACGGACAGGTAGCCCTGGTCGAAGAAGTAGCGCCTGGTGAGGGTGTCCTCGAGGGTGTTCGTGGCCGTGATCTGGACGGTCACGGCCACGCGGCCCTCGTCGGGCCGGACCTCGTACGTCGTCGCCGTGACGAGGGACAGGCTGGGGGCCGCAGCCCGGACGTCGAGCGGTCGGACGGCCGGCCCGAGCCCGACCGCGGCCACGGCGATCAGGGCCGCCGCGGCGAGCCGGCCGAGGCGCGCCGGGGTGCTCACCTCATCCCTCGAACAGCTCCGGGAGCCGCGGCCCGAACCGGTCCAGGAGCCCGGGGGTGCGGCCGGCCCGGTCGTGGTAGCCGGCCGGAATCCGCCCACCGATCCAGAGCCAGCCGCGGGTCTCCTCGAACAGGCGGTCGGCGATGCCGGCGATCCGGGCCAGGCCCAGGCCCAGCTCGTCCGCGTCCAGCCACCGATTCGGCAGCTCCACCGCCAGGATCGGCCGCCCGTCGTCGGCGATCGAGAACTTCGCCAGCGGGAACTCGTCGTTCCAGCGGAGCAACGTCCGGTAGGCCTTGCGAAGCCCGTCGCCGATGGGCGGCGCGAGATGGGCCCAGGCGATCAGGCCGAGCCCGGGATCCAGGATGAGCGTGGTCCGCAGGTCCAGCCGCCGGTGGCCATCGATGACGACGTCCCAGGCGCTCACCCCGTCACGCTCGACGCGCGGACCAGGCGGGACACCGAGATCGGCCAGCCAGGCCTCGACCTCGGCCGGGGTCGCGGCCATGGGCACGTCCGGGCTGGCCGATGCGGGCACGGCCCCGGCGGACGGGGCGGGTTCCATGGGCACCGCGGCAGTCTAGCCCGCCGAGCGCGCAGCCTCCTTCGAGGCCTCCCTTGCGGCAGCACGGCGGCCGGCGCCGCGGTCCACCGACCCTCCGCCCGGCACCACCTTCTTGACGAAATCGGCCGTCCGGACGCCCTCGCCGACGCGCACGTTCCGCCCGATCCGGGCACCGCGCGGGATCGTGGCCTGCTTGCCGACGACCGTGATGCCGGTGTTCAGCCGGCCGGGCTCGGCCTTGTTCGGGGTGTCGTCGGGACCCTCGCCGACGATCGCCCCGGCGCCGACCGTGACCTCCTTGTCGAGGATCGCCCGGTCGATGACGGCCCGTGACCCGATGACGGAATCGAACATGACGATCGAGTCGCGGACGACGGCGCCCATTCCGACCCGGACGCCCGGCGACAGGACGCTGTTGACGACGGTGCCGTCGATGACGCAGCCGTGGCTGATGAGGCTCCGATGGACCTGCGCGGTAGGCCCGACCTTGGCCGGCGCCCGCTCCTCCGACTTGGTGTGGATGACCCAGTCCGTGTCGTACAGGTCCAGCTCGGGATTGTCGACGAGGAGGGCCATGTTGGCCTCCCAGTACGACTGGATCGTGCCGACGTCCTGCCAGTAGCCGGCGTAGCGATAGCCGAACACCCGGGCACCGCCCTCGAGCATCGCCGGGACGACGTGGCCGCCGAAGTCGATGCGCTCCTCGTCCAGCCACTTGAGCAGGGCTCGCCGGGAGAAGACGTACACGCCCATCGAGGCAAGGTCGCTCTTGGGCTGCTTGGGCTTCTCCTGCCACTCCGTGACCCGGTCGGCGTCGTCCATCGCCAGGATGCCCATCCGCGAGGCATCGGCCAGGGGCACCCGCCGGACCGCGATGGTGACGTCCGCGCGATGCCGCCGGTGGGCGGCGAGGAAGGGCTGGTAGTCCATCTTGTAGATGTGGTCGCCGGCGAGGACGAGGATCGTGTCGGCGTCGGAATGCTCGAGGACGCTCCGGTTCCGGAGGACCGCGTCGGCTGTCCCGCGGTACCACTCCGCCACGCGACCGCGGGCAATGTACGGCTGGAGGAGCTTGACGCCGCCGCGAGTCCGGTCCAGGTCCCAGGGTCGGCCGAGGCCGATGTGGTCGTTGAGCGAGCGGGGGTTGTACTGGGTCAGGACGACGACGTCGTTGATGTCCGAGTTGACGCAGTTCGAGAGGGTGAAATCGATGATCCGGTACTTGCCCCCGAACGGGACCGCCGGCTTGGCTCGCACCGACGACAGGATGGACAGGCGCTCGCCTTCGCCGCCGGCCAGGATCATCGCCAAAGTCCGCTTCACCGGGGTCCTCCTCGGGCTGGGTGGGCGGGGTTTCCGGGGGTTCCGTGGTCGATCGTAGCACCGCCCGGTCGGCGCCAGATCACCGACCGATGAACGGTTGCGTTACGGCCGAGTGGCGGCGGGCCGGTCCGGCACGCGCGGCCCCGCGGGCCGGGTCCCGGCGGCGATCCTGTCTGGCAGGCAACGAAGCGTGCATGAGAGGCCCCCTCGCCCGGTGCCGCGCAGGGTTCCCTGTCTGGCAGGCAACGAAGCGTGCATGAGAGGCCCCCTCGCCCGGTGCCGCGCAGGGTTCCCTGTCTGGCAGGCAACGAAGCGTGGGCTTGGGGGGCCATTCGCCACGACCGAGCAGGTTTCTATGTCTGGCAGACAGCGCCGCCGGCTCCGAGGCGATCGCCGACGGACCTACAGGAACAGGCGCGGGTTGGCGAACGAGCCGTTGAGCTCGACCATCCAGTGGAGGTGCGGGCCGGTGGTCCGGCCTGTCATGCCCTCGTAGGCGAGGATCTGGCCGGTCACGACGCGGTCGCCGGCCGAGACCTGGGGCGGATGGCTGTAGTTGTCGACATGGGCGTACCACGTCACGAGGTTCTCGGCGTGAGCCACGATGACGATCCAGGCCTTGGGCTTCGGGTCGTAGGGGTTCGGCCCGGCGAAGAGGACCAACCCGGGGCCGGCGGCCCGGATCGGGGTGTACATCGGGGCGGCGATGTCGATGCCGCTGTGGAAGTGGCTGCAGCTGCCCTTGGGCGGCTCCCACGAGAAGCCGGTGCAGCCGTATTCCTGGGTGATCGTGCCCGACATCGGCCACTCGAGGGTCCCGTTGTAGACCGAGGGAATGGCCCCGCCCCGCCGCTGTTCCGCGACCAGCCGGTCGATCTCCTTCTGGAGGGCCTCCTCGGCCTTCTCGCTGGCCGCGATCGCGGCCGTCAGCGCCGCCTTGTCCCGGGCCATCTGGGCGTAGGCGGCCTGCTGTTCGGCCAGGAGCCGCTTGGTCTCTGCCTCCAGCGCCGCCAGGCGGTCGCGAGCGGCGGCCAGCTCGGCCAGCTGTGTGTCGAGGACGACCCGCTGGGCGTCGGCAGCGGCGCGCATCGTCTCGGTCTGCTCGCGGGTCGAGACGACCGTCGCGTGGATGACCGTGAGGACCTTCTGGTCGGCCACGATCTGCTCGGCCAGGGCCTTGTCCTGCTCGGCAAGGTCGAGGTGATAGGAGACCTCGGCGAGGACGTCGGTGAACGTGCCGCTCGAGAGCATCGTCTCGAGCAGGGTCGTTCGGTCGGTGTCGTAGGCGAGCCGGATGCGCTCGGCCAGGGTGGCCTTCCGCTCATTGAGCTCGATGAGCTTGGCGGCCTCGCGGGCCTCGACCTCGGCGAGCTGGGCATCGAGCTTGGTGACGGTGGCATCGAGCTCGTCGACCTCGCCCTGGGCGATCGCGACGTCGACCGTCATCTGGACGACCTGGGTCTTCACGGCGGTGAGATCGGCATTGATCTCGGCCAGCGCGGACTTCGTCTTCGTCAGCTCGCTGCTGAGGGCCGCCTGGCGCCTCGACAGGGCGGCGACATCGGCCTTCTGCTTCTCGAGCTGGGTCTCGATGGCGCGCTGCCGGGCGATCGCGTCGGCGAGGTCGTCGGCCCGGGCGACCGGCGCCGGGGTCGCCACGAACAGGCCGCCGAGGATCGAAGTCAGGAGGAGGGCCAGGATCGGGCCATGGCCGGCACGCCGGCGTGGCTGGGTCCAGCCCCGGGCGTCAGCTGATAAACGGTGCATCGAGAGGCGTCGTCATCGCGCGAACGATCTCCACACGTGCTGGGGCGCGTTGGGGTTTTCGCTCGCCGGGCGACCGCCGCTCCTCGTTGGGCACCACGCAGGAACGACTCTTCCGGCTGCCGGGATCATACCCCAGGGTGTCCAGCCCTCCACCGGGCGCCACGGAGCCTGCCCGAATCGAACGGGCGCCGCCTCGACATCGAGGCGGCGCCCGAGCTGCCAGACGCCTGGCGCGATCGTTCAGAACTTGAAGTCGGCGAGGTACTCCGACCCGTCCGCCAGTCGCAGGACGAGCTGGCGGCAGGTGCCGGCCCAGGCCTTGTCGGTCTTCCAGATGTACGTGTAGACGCCCGTCACCGGGTCGTAGCTGAGGCCGCTGTTCGTGGCCGCGAGGGTGATCTCGACGGCGTCGGTCTGTGCCCCGGTGCTGGTGATCCGGCGGGAGGCCGGGTAGCCGTCCGCGAAGATGTCCAGCCCGAAGTCGCCGCCCAGGCTGAACTTCACCGGGACGGCGCGTCCGGCCTTGACGGTGTTCATCGTGGGCCGGCTGTCGACCGGGGCCAGGAAGCCACCGAAGTCGAAGCCGATCGGGATCGTCCAGCGGACGATCGTATGCCAGCTCTGCCCGATCGCGATGACGGTCATGCCGGGCTCGAGCCCCTGGAAGGGGAACTCGGCGGGATCGAAGACGAAGCTGTACGCGCCGTCCTCGGTCGGATTCGTCCCGTAGCCCCACCAGCCACCGCCCTCGTTGAGATTGAACGCGACGGAGCCGGCCGCGTGCCCGGTCACCGTGCCAGTCGCCACGTCGACGCTGTCGATGGTCAGGTCGTCGACGACGATCGACCGCTCGCTGACGCCGTCACGGACAGTGATGACGTCACCGGCCTGGATGTCGAAGACGCCCGCAAGGTCCCAGAGCGCCACGGCGGGCCGTGCCAGGCTCCCGACGGGCTGGGTCCACATGTCGCGGTAGCGCCAGGCGCCCGAGATCACGTTGCGGGTCTCGGTCGTCCGCGTGAGAACGACGCCCCCGTTGCGCTCGATCGTCAGGTCGACCGGGCCGGCGGCGAAGTCGATCGCCCAGACCCGATCGGCCATCGGGTCGTTGAGGACATCCGGAGCGGGCGCGGTGACGACCGCCTGGTCGCCGTCCACGTCCGTCTGGACCGCGTAGCCCGCGCTGCCCTGGATGCCCCATTCGTCGTCGACGAATGAGACGGACCAGGTGCCGTCGGCCTCAGGCACGGCGTCGCGGGCGGGCGCGCCCGTCCACCACCAGCCTGCCGCGACGGTCAGGAAGCTTCCCTCGGGCATGGTCGTCGAGCCGGACAGCTCGTCGGCGACATCGTCCGCGAGGTTGACCTCCAGGGCGGGCACGACCTGCGTCTTCGTCGTCGTGCCGTCGGTCATGGTGATGACGTCGCCGGCCATGACCAATGGCCCGGCTGCGACGTCGAGGTAGACGTTGCAGGCGCCCGAGAGCGGCATCCACGTCTCGGGGATCTCGGGGCCGCTCATGACGGCCCTGACGAAGGGAACCATGCCCTCCCGCTGGATGGTCACCGTGACGAGGGCGCCATCGGGCCAGCCGCAGCCCACCACCTCCTGGTTCACGAGGCCCACGGTGAACCGCGGCCCGGCAACCGGTTGCGGGCCGATCATCGTGGAATCGCCATCCTCATCGAAGAGGTTGACCATCGCGTTGTCCAGGACCCGCAGGTCGAAGGGCTCGACGCCGGCCAGAAAATCGACCGCCCACGAGCCGCCCGGCGTGAGCTGCTCGGCCCAGCCGTAGGCTCCCGGACGGTCCACGTCCACAGTGATCCTGCCCGCCAGGCTGGACGTGCCCGACATCGTGTCCGCATCGAAGTCCCAAGCGTCGATGGTGAGGGCCGCGACGGTCAGGGCCTTGGGCGGCGCCGTCGCGTCGGCGACGGTCACGATGTGACCGGGCTTGAGCTGCCAGCGTGGCTCGACGTCGTCGAGCGCCAGGACGAAGTAGCCGGGACCCTCCGGGTACTGGATGTCGCCGCCCGAGAAGGTTCGAGAGGCCTCGCTGACCGGATCCACGATCGTCACCGTGACGGGACCGTCCCAGTCCCAGCCCTCGATGCCGTTCCAGGCCATGTTCACGGTGAAGTGCGGGTTCGGGACGCCCCAGTCGGCCATCGTTGCGTCGCCGTCGTCGTCGACCAGCTGGACGCCGCCGCTGGAGCCGGGTCCGAGCTGCGCGGTCTCCTGCTCCCACTCCTCTCCAGGGACGAAGACGTCGACGGACCAGACCCCGCCGACGACCGCCACCTGGCGTTCGACCTCCGAGTCGTTGACCCAGAGGTGGACCAGCGACCCGTCAGCCGTGCCAGTGATGACGTTGCCGGCGACGCTGGTGACCCCGATCCCGCTGATCGTGACGTCCTTCCCGGACGCGCCGTCGGAAACGGTCACGACGATCCCCGGCAGGAGCTCCAGCTCGACGTCGATCCAGGCGTTGCCCCATTCGTCGGTGACGATGGGCCCGTCGATCGGCGCGCCGTCGATGGTGACGCTCAGCGTCCCGCCGGGCGCGAAGTCACGCGCCTCAATCCAGCCACCGTCCGGGTTGACGGTGATGGCCGGATTCGCCACGCGCCAGGCGGCCCAGGTCGCGCCGCCCTCAGCGTCGAGTTGCTGTGCCTGGCCGCGATGGCCGGGCTCGAGGCTGATGACCCCGGACAGGTCGACCGCCCAGTCGCCGTTGGCGTCGGGAAGCGCCGTAGCAGTGGCCTCAGTGTCGTCGACCCAGACGGTGACCTCGGTCAATGGCGCACCGACGCCGGTGATCACGTTGCCGACGATCGAGGTGACGGCCACGTTCGTCGTCGTGACGGATCGCGTGTCGGAACCCGCGACGACCTCAATCCCCACCCCCCGGCCGATCTCGACATCACCCAGGAGGCCGTCGTCCACCCCTGCCCAGAAGTTCCCGTCCGGGTCCGTGGTCACGGAGCCGTCGTCGACGGGTACGGTGTCGAGGGTGATCGTCACCGCCACGCCAGGCGCGAAGCCCCAGCCGGTGACGAAGGAATCTGTGGTGCTCGCCGCGATCCGCGGATCGCGGATGTCGCGCTGGACGCGGGTGAAACTCGGGCCGTAGGCGGCGTCCTCGTCGAGCTCCCACGCGCTGCAGCGAGTGCCGGGACCGAGCGTCGTCACGGGCATGCCGGCGACCGGAGGTTGGGACATGTTGACCGACCAGGCGAGATCCGGGCCCACCGTGAGATCGCGATAGACCTCGTTGCAGACGACCGTCACATCCGGGCCGTCGGCCACGCCGCTGATGGTGTTGCCTTCGATGTTTTCGATGCGAATGCCCGAGACGGTGGTCGTCCGCTCGACGCCATCGATCGTGGCCCTCACGAACGTCCCCGAGACGATGTCTAGCGGGCTGGTCACCTCGAAGATCGACGGCCCGCCCCAGTCGCGGGACGTCACGGTGAGGTCGCCGTGGTCGATCTGGTTCCCGTCGACCCAGACCGAGACAGAGGCCCCGACCGGGAAGTTCTCGCCCTGGACCAAGTTGCTCTCGGGCCAGACGATAAGCCAGCCCTCGCCCTCAACGGCGATTGCTCTGGGGGGCGTGAACCCGACAACGGTGAAGATGAGTGCAACGACTGCCGATACAGTCAGAAATCGAGGCGCGCGCTTCGGAGATCGCACAGCGACCCTCCCGCCCCACCGCGCGCTTGACGCGCGGCAGCGCTGTCGCGTCGGTCTCGCCAGTGGCTCAGCGCGGCCCCGGCGGCCGGGGTTTGGGCCGTGCTTCATCGCCTCGCAATCCGTGAGTGTCCATAGCCGGGGTTGGCTCGGCTAGGGCCGGTCGGCAGGGTCGGCAGCGCCGGTCGGAGCACGCCTCGAGCTCGAATGGTGCTGGCGTGCACCGTTCGAGCGGTGCGGAAGCGCACCGCCGCCCATGCGCCGGGCCGTCAGACAGGCGGGGTCCCGAGCATCGCCCAGAGGGCGCCGGCGATGAGGAACGGGCCGTACGGGACGTAGCTCTTGAGGGTGATCCGGCGGGCCGCGATGAGGATGACGATGGCCACCGCCGCGGCCAGCGCCCCGAGCAGGACCGTGGCCACGATCCGGGTCGCGCCGACGATGAGGCCGACCCCCAGGAGCAACTTGAGATCGCCCATCCCGATCGCCCCCGCCCCGAACGGGATCGAGACGATGAGCAGGCCGGCCGGCAGGGCGAACCCGGCGACGGCGGCCCACAGCAGGTCGGCCGGGGTCCGGACGAACGGCCCGATCCCGGTCACGAACCCGACGAGGGCGTAGCCGACGAGGGGCAGCGTCACGACGTCGGGCAGGAGCCGCTGGTCGAGGTCGGTGGCAAAGAGGAGGATGAGGAGGACGACCACCACCGAGACGAAGATCAGGGCCTTGGGGTCGTTGCCGAGGCGGTCGACGAGGAGGGCAAGGGCCGCCGCACCGGCGATCGCGACGGCCGCGGTCCGCCAGTCGAGCCGCCGGACGGAGCCGTCTTCGTGCGGTGGCCAGCGGGCCGCGATCCGATCCGCCACCAGCCCCACGCCGAGGCCGATCGCACCGGCGATGACGACCGTCAGGGTGTCCATCGGTGGCTGTGGCTCCGGCTGCAGCGGGCGGGGTTGGGGTTGGGGGTCGGGGTCGGTGGCTTGTAGGCTCAGCCGGCGGCAGCAGGCCGGCCTCAGGCCGGCGCGGCCCCCGCCAGGGCGAGCTCCACGAGGGTTGCGTGGGATGCGCCGCTGGCGCCGCGGGCAGCCCACGGCTTGGCCTTCCGGTAATAGGCCGTGCCGGCGATGTCGAGGTGGACCCAGGGCTTCGTCGCGAACTCGCGCAGGAACAGGCCGCTCTTGACGAGCCCGCCCTCCGCGCCGCCGGTGTTGACGAAGTCGCCATACCACGACTCCATCTCCGTCCGGTACTCGTCGACGAGGGGCAGCTGCCAGTACCGCTCGCCGGCCCGGGCGCCGGCGGCGAGGACCTCGCCGGTGAACGCCGGATCCGACCCGAAGGCGCCGGTGACCAGGTCGCCCAGGGCGCGGGAGACGGCGCCGGTGAGGGTTGCCACATCGACCAGGTGGGTCGCGCCAAGCCGCTCCGCGTAGGTCATCGCGTCGCCGAGGATGAGGCGGCCCTCGGCGTCCGTGTTGATGATGTCGACCCACTTGCCGTTGAGGGCCTTGACGATGTCGCCTGGCCGGCTGGAGTGGGGCCCGGGCATGTTCTCGACCGCCGGGGCGACCGCCAGGAGCGGTGTTCCGGGTGCCAGCCGGGCGACGGTGGCGATGGCCGCGATCACGGTGCAGGCACCGGTCTTGTCCATCTTCATCTCTTCCATCCGCTCGGCCGGCTTGATGCTGATGCCGCCGGAATCGAAGCAGACGCCCTTGCCGATGATCGCCAGGTGGCGGCCCGCGGCATCGAGCTCGCCCTTCTTGCCCGAGCGCATGACGATCATCCGGGGCGGGTTGTCGCTGCCCTTGCCGACCGCCATGAACATGCCCATGCCCAGCTCGGTTGCCTTGTCCGGCCCGATGACGTCGATCCACAGGCCGTGCTTGCGGGCCAGGGTGTAGGCCTCCTCGGCGAGGACCTCGGGGCTGACGTCGTTGGCCGCCCGGTTGGACAGGCTGCGGGCCAGGTTTGCGCCCTCGCCCATGATCACGCCGCGCTCGGCGGCCCGGGTCAGGGCGGGGACGTCCGCGGCCGCCGGGGCGACGAGGACGAGCTCGTCGATGACCGGCGGGGCCGCAGGCACCGCATCGAGGTACAGGGTCCGCGGATCGAACGACCCCTCGACGACGCCCCGGGCAACGAGCCCGGCCACGGCCTCGGCGCCGCCGTCGAGGGCTGCCGCGAGGGGCTCGAGCCAGACGGCGATCGAGGTCGCGTGGCGGCCGGCGAGGCGGTGCATCGTCGCGGCGCCGATTCGGACGACGACCTCGCGGTCGACGTCGCCGGCCACGCCGGCGCTGATCGTCAGGAGGCGGGCGGCGCGGACGCCGCCGGACGCGGCGAGCGACGACGTGAACCGCTTCTCTCGCAGCTCGCCGAAGGCGACGAGGGCCTTGAGCTCGCCGCTGGCTCGCCGGTCGATCTCGCCGAGCGGGCCGTCGAAGGCGGGCTCACCGACGATCGGGATGACCAGGACGTCGGCAGCGACGTCCCATGGCTGGTCGGTCGTGACACGCAGGCGCACGGGATCGGTTCCTCCGGGAGGTGGGCCCTGTCTGCGCGATCGATCGGACGGGCCCGGGATCAAGGCCCTGAGTGTACGTCAGGAGCCGTCGGCTCCGGCGGGTGCCAGGGCCTCGATGATGAGGCTCAGGCGACCCCGCGCCTGCTCGATCGCGATGACCGCCTGGTTGAGCCCGCCGCGCCCGATCTCGGCCACGATGACGACCAGGCCTCGGAGGTCGGGCGGCAGGTCGGCTCGCGCCTCGCCCTCCTCGCGATAGGCCTCCCGGACCGCGTCGTTGACCAGGCCGCCCGAATCGCGCAGGGCGGTGTACAGGGTGGTCAGCGCCTCGTCATAGCGGCGGTTGCGGCTGAGCCACGAATCGAGCGTCTCGACGTCGGTCGTGTTGAGGAGGTCGTCGCGGATGTCCGTCGCGTCATCGAGGATGGCGATGGCCCCGGCGAGCGTGACGAGGGCCTGGTCGTACTGGGCCGCGCGGCCCTGGGCGGCCGCCTCCGCCACGGTCAGATCGTGCTGGGTCAGGAGCGAGATGAGGTTCGAGGCGGCCTGGCTGCCGATCGTCAGGTTGAGCCACGAGCGGGCCATCCCCTGGGTGGTCTCGAGGGCGGTGAGCATGGTGGCCCGCCGGGCCCGTGCGTCGCTGCCGTAGCGAATGGCATCCGTGGCGCTGTGGCCGGGCAGCGCCTGAAGGTCCGTCCGGAGCACGGACACGGCTGATTCGATCGCGCGGGCGATGGTGGTGCCTTCCCCGAGCGCCGCGATGAATGGCTCCTGGTCGTCGGCGCCAAGGGCGGCGAGGGCGCCGCGGGCCAGGACCGACAGGCGATCGACCTCGCCGCCGATGACCTCGAGCTCCGCGAGCGCCGCATCGAGCTTCGGCTCGACCTCGCGGTCGCCGGCCCAGGTGAGCTCAGCCCGGGCCGAGGTGCCCGGTGGGTGCGACCACTGGGCCACCACCCCGGCACCGCCGATGGCCATGACCACGATCACGACCAGCCAGACGAGCCCGAGGACGGCAAAGCGCGCTGTGCGGCGGGCGGTTGCGATCACCCGCGGAGCGTACCGCGCGCGGTCCCCGGGTCGGATGCCCAGCGGTGCCGTAGCATCGGCGCTCATGGCCCAGGAGACGCCAAGCCCCACCCGCGAGGACGTTCGCGGACCATACGCGCGGGTCGACGGCGCCCGTCCGGGCGGGCCGTTGCCCGACGCCCTGATCCGTCTGCTCCAGCAGATGCCGAAGGCGGAGCTCCACCTCCACCTCGACGGCTCGGTCCGGGTGGACACCGCCCTGGACCTGGCCCGCACCCGCGGCATCGACGCGCCCACGACCTGGACGGGGATGTCGGCCGCGCTCGTGGGCCCGCCCCAGGGTCCCGACCAGGCCGAGCTCCTCCGCGCGTTCGACCTGCCGATCGCCCTCATGCAGGACGCCGAGGCTCTCGAGCGGATCACGATGGACCTCGTCGAGGCCAAGGCCGCCGACAACGTCCGGTACGCCGAGATCCGCTGGGGTCCCCTCCTCCACACCGCGCGCGGGCTCTCCCTCAGGGACGGCATCGGGGCAGTCGTCGCGGGCGCCGAGCGCGCGGCCCGGGAACAGGGAATCACCGTCCGCCTCATCTGCACCGCGATCCGGTCGCACGATCCGCGCGACAACGTCGTCCTCGCCGAGACCGCGGCCCTCTTCCGCGACCGGGGCCTGACCGGCTGGGACCTGGCCGGCCAGGAGGCCCGCTTCCCGGACCCGATGACCCACGCCCTGGCCTTCGAGGCAGCCCGGGCCGGCGGCCTGCGGATCACCGTCCACGCCGGCGAATGGGGCGGCGCGCCGCAGGTCCGCCGCGCGCTGTCCGTGGATCCTGAGCGGATCGCGCATGGCCCCGGCGCGGCCGACGACCCCAGGCTGATGGCGGAGCTCCGGGCCCGGGGCGTCGTCCTCGACCTGTGCCCGACCTCGAATGCCCAGGCTACGATCGTCCCGACGGTCGCGGCCCATCCCATCGCCCGCCTCCACCGGGCCGGCAACCCGGTGACCCTCAGCACGGATGACCTGACGGTCAGCGACCTGACCCTGTCAGAGGAGTACCGCAACGCCGTCGAGCGGATCGGGCTGACCCTTCCGGAGCTGTGGGCCATCGATCGCCGGGCCCTCGACGTCGCCTTCGCCGACGAGGCCACCCTCGCCCCGCTCCGGACCGCCTTCGACGCCTGGGCCGCCGGGATCCCGGAGCTCGCGCCGCGAGCGTGACGCTGCGGCCGCTGCGGCCGCTGTTGCCGCGAGCCGTCGTCACGTGCCATCCCCACGGGCACGTGACGCGAGCGAGCCCCGACGAGGCCTGCCCCAGCTGCGGGCCGTCGTCACGTGCCATCCCCGCGGGCACCTGACGCGAGCGAGCCCCGACGAGGCCTGCGAGGTCCCACAAGCCGCGATCCTGTGCCATCCCCACTGGCACATGGCACAGCGGCCCGTGGCCGAGCGCCCGTCACACGGGCGCGGCGGAGCCCTATCCGGCGGCGAGCTCCTCGAGGACCGCCCGAAGCTCCTCGGCATCCGCCGCGACCGCGGTCGGTCGCAGCTCCGGAGCGAGCGCTTCGACCTCGGCCATGGACGAGACCCCGGTCAGGATCAGGACGCTCCGCGCCCCCACGGCCCGCGCCGCGGCGATGTCCGTCACGAGGCCGTCCCCGATGACGATCGCATCGCGCGGATACGCGCCCGCGGCTCGGGCAGCTTCCTCCAGCAGCAGTGGCTCGGGCTTGCCGATGACGACGGGGCTGGTCCCGGACGCCGTCTCGATCGCGGCGATGACACTCCCGGCTCCCGGTCGCAGCCCGCGCTCGCTGGGATAGACCGGATCGCGGTTCGTGGCCACGAACAGGGCGCCGGCCCGGATGCAGTCTGCGGCGGCGGCGATGCGGAGATAGGTGAGCTGCGGATCAATGCCCGCCACGACCGCGTCCGGATGGCCCGCCGCGGTCCAGCCGTCGAGTCCCTCCTTTGCCATCCGCTCGGCCACGTGGCCCGCGGCCACGACATCCAGCCCGACGTCCCGCAGCTCCCGATCCAGGCCCGACGCCCCGATGGTCAGGACCCGCCGGATGGCCGGCTCGCGCTCGACCAGGTACAGGGCGGTCGCGCGGGGTGCCGAGACGACCCGGTCCGCGGTCACCGGCGCGCCCATCGCCGCCAGCCGCGTGACGTAGTCGGCCCGATAGTGCATCGAGTTGTTCGTCACGTAGACGACGTCGTCGCCGGCGGCGGCCCGCTCGGCGAGGAGCGCGGCGACGCCGGGGACGGGATCGGCGCCGCGATAGACGACGCCATCGAGGTCGACGAGGAGGAGCATGCCCGCCGATGCTAGCCGGAACCAGCGGCTAGCATGGACCGATGCCGTCCACGACCCGTGCCGTGCCCGTCCCGGGCGGGACTCTCCACGCCGTGGCCGACGGCGACGGCCCACCCATCCTCTTGTTCCATGCCTGGGTCGCGGACCTCCGGGCCTGGGATCCCGTCGTACCCGTCCTCGTGGCCGGGGGCTACCGGGCCGTCCGCTTCGATGCCCGCGGCTTCGGGAGCTCCACGACCGAGGATGTCGAGATCTCGCACCACGCCGACGGGCGGGCCGTCCTGGATGCCCTCGGGATCCGGCAGGCGGCCCTCGTCGGCAACTCCCGGGGCGCACGAACGGCCCTCGACCTGATCGTCGAGACGCCCGAGCGGGCCGTGGCGCTGACCTGGATCGGCGGCGGGATCGGTGGCTTCGAGGGCGGCGAAACACCCGAGGAGCTCGCCATCTGGGAGCGGATCGAGGCGGTCGAGGCGACCGGCGACCTCGATGCGCTCAATGAGCTCGAAGTCCAGCTCTGGGTCGACGGACCGGGGCAGCCGGCCGGTCGTGCCCCACGCTGGATTCGGGACGCCGTCGGCGAGATGAACCGCCCGACCCTCGAGCCGGATCACGTCACCGGCCGGCCCATCGCCCTGGACCCGCCGGCCGACGAGCGGTTGTCCGAGATCCGGATCCCCGTCCTCGCCGTCGTCGGCGCCCTCGACACCAGCGGGACGCAGGCGGCCGCGGTCCGGCTTGAGGGAGCGGTGGCGGGCGCCCGTCGGGTCGTCATCCCGGACGCCGCCCACATGGTCGGGATGGAGGTTCCCGAGACGGTGGCCGGCCTGATCCTTGACCTCGTCCGGCCGCTGGGGAGCTGGTCCTGACCGGCCGCCGTCGGCCCGATCGGGCGCACGCCGGGGCGGGCGGCGACGGCGCGCGTGGTGCCGGCGCGCGCGGCCACGGCGGCCCCGCAGGCCCCGGCGGCCCAGCACACCTCGGTCAGACCGGCGACCCGCTGGCGGGCGTCGAGCGGGTCTTCATCGACGGCTCGAACCTCGTCCACGCCCTGGCCCGCGGCGGCGCGCCTGCCCCGCCGAGCGCGGTCATCGCCCGCATCCGGGCGGCGTTCCCGCCGGCGGTCGTCGTCGACCTCGTGTTTGACGGCCCGGCGAGTGGCGGCGTCCGGGGCCGCCTCGCGACCGGCCTGCGGGTTGCCTACTCGGGGCGCATCTCGGCCGACCAGGTCATCGATGACGGCGTCGGCGCCCAGCTCTCGGCCGATGGGCCGGCCGGGACGTGGGGCATCCTCGTGATCACCGATGACCGCGGGCTCCGCGACGCCGTGGGGGCGAAGGGCGCTCGAACGGCCGGGACGGCCTGGCTCGCCGGGCGGATCGGCCGGCTCGGGGTCGAGGCGCCTGGCCGCGGCGGGACCGCTAGCGCAGGGCGGACGTCGGGCCGAGGCGGGACGGCGCGCTCGACGCGATCATCGACATCGATGCCGTTGCCGAAGGCCGGCACGACGTTCGGCCATCGACGCCCGCCGCGGCCGCCCGCGCCGGACCGGGACTGACTGCTAGGATTTCGCCGTGATCGAAGCGTTCGAGCAGCTGTGGCACGGCATCATCGAGGCGATCACGCCCTTCGTCATCCCGGATTGGGGCGAGCTGATCGGCCTCATGCCCATCTTCCTGCTGCTCGGCGCGGCCGGGCCGATCCTGTCACTGCTCGTCCTCGGCTGGCTCATCTACGTCGTCCGGGCCCCGCGGGCCAAGGTGGCGCTCGAGGCCGGCACCGTCCGCGCCCAGCTCGTCGACGGCCGGCCCGACTATCCCGCCGGCGAGCCGTATTGCCCGGTCGACCAGCTCATCTTCCCGTCCGGCACGAACCGCTGTGACGTGGGCGGCCACGACCTCCTGGTCCGCTGCCCGAAGTGCTCCACCGGCCGGCCCGCCCACGTCTCGACCTGCGGCAACTGCGGCCTGGTCCTGCGAATCGAGAACCGGCCCCGCGCGCTCCGTCCCGCCGGCCCACCGCCCGGAGGGGCCGCAGCCGCCTGATCCGCGGGCGGAACCTCGCCCGCGGCGATCGCGTCCCGGAGGCACGCATGGACACCCTGGCGACCGTCTCGCAGCTCCTCTTCTCCGCTGGGACGGTGGCCCTCGTCGTCGCCTTCGCCGCCTCGGTGGGTCATGCCGTGCTTCTCGCCAACGGGCGGCGGGTGGCGGCCGCCGCTGCCGCGGCGGCCGCCCTCTCCCCGGCTCGTGCCGGCACGCAACCCGCCTTTGCCGGCGCCCAGCCCTCCGGTGCCGGCGCGCAGCCCCCGATAGCCGGCGCCCGGCCCAGCTGGGCGGGCGTGGCCAGCGGCTCGTTCGTGCGGGCCCGTGCCGCCGCCGAATCCGCTGGTCCGGCGCCGTACGCCTTCGGGACGGGCCTGTCCGGCATCGCCCAGTGGCTGGCCGTGGCCGCGTTCGCGGCGCTCCTCGTCTCGGCCACCCTGCGCGGGATCGTGGTCGGCCGGGGGCCGTGGGGCAACCTGTTCGAGTTCTCGGTCGCCTTCGCGACATCGATCGTCGGTGGCTACCTGCTCCTCGAGCGCCGCTTCCCGATCCGCTCGATCGCCGCGATCCCGCTCGCGGTCGCGGTCTTCCTGGCCCTGTACGCCTCGTCGCTGCCGTCATCGATCGAGCGGCTCGTGCCGGCCCTCCAGAACGCGCCGCTGCTGACCATCCACGTCGGCATGGCCGTGCTGTCGTACGGGATCTTCGCGACGTCGTTCGCGGCCGGCATCGGCTACCTGGCCCAGGGCAAGTCCGACCGCTACGCCTGGCTGCCGTCGCACAAGGTCCTCGACCAGGTCGCGTATCGGGCCGTGATCATCGGCTTCCCGATCTTCGCCACGATGATCATCCTCGGCTCGTGGTGGGCCTCGATTGCCTGGTCCCGCTACTGGGGCTGGGACCCCAAGGAGACCGCGGCCCTCGTCACCTGGCTCGTGTACGCCATCTACCTCCACGCTCGCAACCAGCGAGCCTGGGCCGGGCGCCCGGCCGCGCTGCTGCTGGTGGTCGGCTTCGGGATGGTGCTGGTCACCTACTCCGGCTCGCTCTGGTTCAGCGGCCTCCACGCGTACAGCGGTTTGTAGGTTCCGGCGCGCGGGCGGTGCGGCGCCGCGGGGCGGGCGCTTCGGGGGTACGGGCCCGGACCCACGTGCGACGCCGTGCGGCGGGTGCTGGCCCGCCGGGCGGCTCCCCCTCTCGGCGCAGCGCCGTGCCTGCCCTCAGCCTCGCCAGCGTCCCGCCGGCTCATCCCGCTACCCGCGTGACCGGTATTTCGGTCGTCCGACGAAGGAACGGCCGGCGGGCGCCCAATCGGGGGCGCTTGGCCGCTGATCGGCCGGTTTCTCGGTCATTCGACGGCGCAAACGAGTGTTCTCGCGTCGACCTTCGTCGGATGGCCGATATTCCGGTCAGGTGCGGGCGGGAAGCTCGTGGCGCTCCAAGCTCGTGGCGCTCCAAGCTCGTGGCGCTCCAAGCTCGTGGCGCTCCAAGCTCGTGGCGCTCCAAGCTCGTGGCGATCTCCCCGAGCGCCGCCGCTCAACCCCCCGCGCGGTCGATGAGCTCGCGGATCGCCTCCACCACCACGTCGGGCCGGCCGTTCTGGATGAAGTGGTCCACCCCGGGCACGAGGTCGTGCCGCGCGTTCGTCGACATCGATGCCAGCGTTTCGTGGAGATCGAACCACACCGCCTGGAGCTCGTCGCCGAGCGGATCCCCGGCCGGGGCGATCGTCTGGATCCCGGCGGTCAGGACGGTGATCGGCAGCGCCCCGAACGAGGTCACCGCCTCGACCAGCGGCAGGTCCGCCGGGACGTCGTAGGGCTCGCCATGGTCCGCCGTCGGCCAGCCGGCGGCGAGCGCAGCCCGGGCCTCGACCAGCCACTCGGGATCGTCGGACGAAGCCGGCGGGAGGGTGGCCAGGAACGCCTCCGGCTGGCCTGGAACCGAGGTATCGACGAACAGCATCGCCGCGATCTCGCCGCGGGGGTCGCCGCCGATGAGCCGCATGTGGAGCCCCGCGATCGAATGGCCGACGAGGACGTACGGCGTCGGGATCCCCGCGGTCGCGACGAGCTCGCGGAGGTCGGCCACGATGCCGCCGGTCGTGTTCAGGCCATCGGGCTCGGAGCTGACGCCGACCCCCGCCCGATCGTAGGCGCACACGTGGGTCAGCTCGGCCGCGTCTGCGAAGACCCGGCCCCAGTCGTTGGTCGTCGAGCCGTAGCCGGCGTCGAGGATGACCGTCGGCGACCCGGAGCCGGCGCAGGCCATGTGGAGGTGCCGGCCATCCGGGAGCTCGATGTCGCCGAGGAACTGCCCGTCGACGGGACTCTGGGCGGCCGACGGGCTGGCCTGGGCCGCGGCCGACGGCGAGGGGCTCGCCGCCCCCGCCGAGGTGGCGGGCGAGGCGCTCGGTGAGGGGCTCGCAGTCGGTCCGCACGCGGCGGCGAAGAGCGCCAGCAGAAGCATGGCCCGAGCAGGTACGAGCACACGGGCGTGTCTCGGCAGCATCCGCGAACGGTACCGCGCCGGACGAGCACCGCGCGGCAGGAGCACCGCGCGTCAGGAGCAACACGCCGGACGAGCACCGCGCGGCAGGAGCACGGCGCGGCAGGAGCACGGCGCGTGTTTGCGCCAGATCGTCACCTGGTGACGCTTAGCGCACCGATCCGACGTCGCCGAGCGGCCACGAGCGCCGTTTCATCCCGGCCCACGCTCAGCCCGGGATGAAATCGAGTCACCGGCCAGGCGCCGAACGCCGCCGGACGTGGCTAATCGACCCGGGGTGACGATATGAGGCAAACCTCGAGCCCGTGGGAGCCGAGAGAGCCCGATGGAACGAGGGCGAGCCCGTGGGAGCCGAGAGCGCCCGTGGCACGCGGGGGATCCGGGCGAGCCGTGCAGATCACACCGCGATTGACGATCGGCCGCGCGCCGCCGCCCGGGTCCAACCCACGGCAGACCCAGCCCGCGGGTCCTTCCGACCGCCCCTTCCGGTCGTGACGTTCGGCCCGGGCGATCCGCTCGCCCGAGCCGGTAGTCTGGGTGCCCCATGAGCCTCGTCCTGAACAACCTCGTCAAGCGCTTCGGCCCCGTGACGGCCCTCGACGGCATCTCGTTCGAGGTCGAGCGAGGCCAGGTCTTCGGCTTCCTCGGCGCGAACGGTGCCGGCAAGACGACGACGATGCGAATCATCCTCGACATCCTCCGGCCCGACAGCGGCACGGCGACCTGGGCCGGCACGCCGACCACGGATGTGCCACGAAGGACGTGGGGCTACCTGCCCGAGGAGCGCGGCCTCTACCCCCGCCTGGAGGTCCTCGAGCAGCTCGTCTTCTTCGCGAGCCTCTACGCGATCTCCCGCAAGGACGCCGCCGCCCGCGCCCGCGACTGGTTGGCCCGTTTCCGTATCCCCGAATACGAGAAGCGACGAGCCGAGGAGCTCTCGAAGGGCAACCAGCAGAAGGTCCAGCTCATCGCCGCGATCCTCCACGAACCGGACGTCCTGATCATGGACGAGCCGTTCGTCGGCCTCGATCCCGTGAACGTGAGCCTCCTCAAGGAAGCCTTCGGCGAGATGCGCAAGCGCGGCACGACCCTCATCTTCTCGACCCACCAGATGGAGATGGTCGAGGAGCTGTGCGAGGCCGTGGTCCTCATCGATCGCGGCAAGCTCGTCCTGGGCGGCCCGATCCTCGATGTCAAGCGGTCCAGCGGCCGGCAGGTCGTCCGCCTCGGCGTCGAGGGCGACGCCGAGCTGCCCTGGCTGGCCGACCTCGAGGGCGTCAGCATCGTCCGCGCCGGCGTCGACTACACGGAGCTGGACGTCCGCGGCCGGGACCCCCAGGACATCCTCGCGGCTGCGCTCGCCCGGGGCGAGCGAGTGACCCAGTTCCTCATCGCCGATCCCTCGATCGAGCAGATCTTCATCGAGCGGGTGGGCCGGCCGCCATCGGAGGACCATCACCTCGCGACCGCCGCGGCCCCCGCCGCGCCCACGGTGGCTGCCCGATGAGTCCGTCGCTCGCCACCACCCTCCGCAACATCGTCGCCGTCGCCCGGCGTGAGTTCCTGTGGCGGGGCCGGACACGGACCTTCAAGATCACGACGCTCCTGCTGGTCGTGGTGGGCGTGGGCCTGGCCCTCGCGCCGGTGATCATCCGATTCATCGACCGGGGCAGCACCGGCGATCGCATCGAGGTCGTCGTTGGCGACTCGAACCCGGCAATCGATGTCCCCGGCGCCCTCGGGCTCCTGCTCAACGCCCCGATCCCTGGCCTGCCGACCGACGGCGACACGGAGACCGACTACCGGGTGGAGGCGGCCGCCGACATCGAGGTCGCCCGGGAACGGGTCGTCGATGGCTCGACGAGCGCCCTCCTCGTCCTCGACCGGACGGCTGCGGGCGACCTCGCGTTCACCCTCTACTCGAAGGACACGTTCCTGTCGCGGACGACGCAGCTCGTCCGCCAGGCCGCGAGCTCGATTGCCATCCAGGACCGGCTCATCCAGGCGGGTATCCCGCCGATCGACCAGGCGGCCCTGTTCGCCCCGCCTGATTTCGACGTCGTGGCCGCGGATCCGAATGCCACGACGAACGGCCCCCAGACCGGCGAGGAGTTCGTTGGCTCCTTCGCGATCAGCTTCGTCCTCTCGATCCTCCTGTTCATGGCGATCATCCTGTACGGCCAGTGGGTCGCCTTCAGCGTGGCCGAGGAGAAGAACAGCCGGGTCATGGAGGTCGTCCTGGCGGCCGCGACCCCGTTCCAGCTGATGGCCGGCAAGGTCGCCGGGGTCGGCGGGCTGGCTCTCGTCCAGTACATCGTCGTGCTGGTTCCGTCGGCGGCCGCCCTGATCTTCCAGGACCGGATCGCATCGTTGATCCTGGGTGGGTCGTCGGACGTCGCCCTGCCCGAGGGCATCTCGATCTCGCTCCTGGCCGTGTTCGGGGTGATGTTCGTGCTCGGGTTTGCCCTCTATGCGGTGCTGTATGCCGGCGCGGCCTCGCTCGTCTCGCGGCAGGAGGACGTCAACCAGATCGTCGCGCCGCTGACGATCATCTCGGTGGGTGGCTACCTGGTCGCCTCGTATGCCGGCACGGGGCTCATCCCGATCGACTCGCCGCTCGTCGTGATCCTGTCGTTCGTGCCGTTCTTCAGCCCCTACCTGATGCTCACCCGGATGGGCATGGGCACCGCCGCCCCGGGTGAGATCGCGATCGCGATCGCGCTGCTGGCGCTGTTCATCCCGGTCGCGCTGTGGATCGCGGCCCGGCTGTACCGCTCGGGTGTCCTGATGTACGGCCAGAGCCCCACGCCGCGCACCCTCTGGCGAGCCCTCCGCGCCCGCTGACCCTCACCCGCTGACCCTCGCCCGCTGACCCTCGCCGGTGCCCGCACTCCGGGCCTCGATCGCGACCACGAGGAGTGCGGCTCGCCCGGGTCTGCCCGCCGGCCCTCACCGTTCTGCCCGCCGGCGCTCGCCCGCCAGCGCTCACGACCCCCCATTTGTTTCAGATCGACACCGGGGGTCGCTTGGACAGGCCCGAGCCTGGTTCCGGGCAGGATGCGGGTCAGCGACTCGCCGTCCCACGTTCAGATCGGGCTCGGGATCGGGCCACGACCCGCCGGACGCCGGCAAAACCCGTTCTTATCGACCGGGGGCGTCGATCTGAAACAAAGCTGACCGCGTGGAGCGCCCCGACCGGCCGCCGGAGCCAGACCCGCGCCGCGACCGCTCGGGCCGGCAGGGCCGCCTGGAACGTCGCCCGGTGCTCGGCGATCCGGCGCCGGTTCGTCGTGCCCTCGGCGACGACCAGCCACGCCGACACCGACGCCGGGCGGCGCCACCCAAACGGCTCGGCGATCTCCGCAGCTCGCCGGCGCTTCCGATCCAGCGTCCCGAGCAGCTCACCGATGTCGACGATGGCCGTCTTGAGCTCGATGACCAGCAACGAGCGCGTCGGGGCGTGCCAGGCCAGGATGTCGACGACGCCGCGGTCGCCGAAGACGTTGAACGACACCTCGGGCCGGGCCACCCACCCGCCGAGTGCCGCGAACCAGGCGAGCACGGCCTCGGCCAGCGCGGCGTGCCGGGCGTTGACGAGCCGGTCGAGGTCGGCCGATCGCGATCGAGGCAGGAGCTCCACGCGGATCTCGAGAGCCGCCGCGACGCGCCGGATCACTCGCAGCGATATCCCGTCGAGGTGCCCGCGCTCGATCCGCGACACCTCCGCGTCCGAGACGCCGGCGGCGGCAGCCAGGTCCCGCTGCCGCCAGCCGCGCCGGATCCGGGCGGCCCGCACGCGCACTCCGAACTGCTGGTCGTCCATGCGGGGCCATCCTGCCCGGTGCCGCTCATCCGCGGATTGCAAATCAGAACGCTTGTTCGATATACTGGCGCAGGCGTCCGCGCCTCGTCGTCCACGCGACCCGTGCACAACCACCGGTGCCGGCGTGGACAAGCGGCCTCGACGCTGTGGATGAATCCACCCCGATCGTGGAATTGGACCGCCCGATCGTGGATTGCCCGCAACGAGGCGTGCCACAAGATGTAGCGGCCACCACCCAAGCACAACCACTACATCTTGTGGTTTTCGCTTGACTGTCACCCCGTCGAGGCGTAGAGTTCGAGGGTCGCTCGATCGTTGCCGTCCAGCCAGGATCCGGCCGCTGTGAGACCCGCCTGACGCCATCGCCAGGCCCGTCGCAGGTGCCCCTCCGGACCCGAAGCCCACGACGCGACCAGGCGGAGGGAGCTCGAGTCGCAGCTACCAGCGGCCCGTCAGGGAGCGGGGCGAGGGCGGCGGATCGGACTTCAACCAGATCAACGTCGCAGCCGCCGGCCCGGACCCGTGCCCGGTCCAGACCGGCCCCTGCAGGAAGAGGAGCGGATCCCGCCGCGGACGCCCACCGAGCAAGCCGGGCGGCGCGGCGGAGAAGGCGAAGCCCGCACCGGCACCCCAGGGCCGGGCGGAGATGAGGAGACGAACACGATGGCCCGAGCCCAGAGCGCGCCCGTTCCCGTCATGTCCACCGGGAACCAGGCCGCCGGCCCTGCCGGCGCCGCAGCGGCGGGTTCCTCGGCCGGGATCAGGTCGGGACGGAAGGGTGCGACGCACGGCGCTACGTCCTCCGGCGCGAAGCGCCGCACCCTTTCCGGCCCCTACGGCGCGAGCTTCGACGGAACCGGCGCAAGGGGCCTCAGCTGGCCGCGCCGCCACACCCGCCCGGACATCCACCCCTACGACGAGATCGAGTGGGAGCTCCGGACGGCCGGCATCGCCAACGAGAGCGGCAAGAGCGTCTTCGAGCAGAAGGACGTCGAGGTCCCCAAGGCCTGGAGCCAGCTCGCGGTCAACGTCGTCGTCAGCAAGTACTTCCGCGGCCACGTCGGCACGCCGGAGCGCGAGACCAGCGTCCGCCAGCTCATCGACCGCGTCGTCAACACGATCGCGTCGTGGGCCGAGACCCAGCGCTACTTCGCCACGGACGAGGACCTCCGCTCGTTCCAGGCGGAGCTGACGCACCTCCTCGTCCACCAGAAGATGGCGTTCAACTCGCCGGTCTGGTTCAACGTCGGCATCGAGGCCAAGCCCCAGTGCTCGGCCTGCTTCATCAACTCGGTCCAGGACTCGATGTCCTCGATCATGGACCTCGCCAAGACCGAGGCGATGCTCTTCAAGTTCGGCTCGGGCGCCGGGAGCAACCTCTCCCCCATCCGCTCGAGCCGCGAGCGGATGACCGGCGGCGGCACGGCCAGCGGCCCGGTCTCATTCATGAAGGGCTACGACGCCTTCGCTGGCGTCGTGAAGTCGGGCGGCAAGACCCGCCGCGCGGCCAAGATGGTCATCCTGGACGCGGACCACCCGGACATCCTCGACTTCATCGATTCCAAGATGCTCGAGGAGAAGAAGGCCTGGGCCCTCATCGAGGAGGGCTACGACCCCAGCTTCACCGGCGAGGCCTACGGCAGCGTCTTCTTCCAGAACGCCAACCACAGCGTCCGGGTCACGGACGAGTTCATGAACGCGGTCGTCAACGACGGCGACTGGACGACCCACGCCATCGTCGACAAGAGCCCCATGGGCACGTACAAGGCCCGCGACATCTTCCGGCGGATGGCCGACGCCGCCCACCTCTGCGGCGACCCCGGCATCCAGTACGACACGACGATCAATGACTGGCACACGTCGGCGAACACGGACAAGATCTACGCCTCGAACCCGTGCTCCGAGTACATGTTCCTCAACGACACGGCCTGCAACCTGGCCTCGTTGAACCTCATGAAGTTCGTCCGCGAGGACGGCGAGTTCGATGTCGAGGACTACCGCTACGCGGCCCGCCTCACGATCACCGCCCAGGAGATCCTCGTCGATAACGCCAGCTACCCGACGCCCCGGATCGAGGAGAACTCCCACCGATTCCGGCCGCTCGGCCTCGGCTACGCCAACCTCGGCGCGCTGCTCATGAGCCGCGGCCTGGCCTACGACTCCGACGAGGGTCGCAACTTCGCCGCCGCCCTCACCGCGATCATGCACGGCGAGGCGTACCGCCAGTCGAGCGTCGTCGCCCGCGACCACGGCGGCCCGTTCATCGAGTACGACCTCAACCGGAACCCGTTCCTGCGGGTCATCCGGAAGCACCGCGACGCCTCGTACAACATCCCCAGCCCGGGCGTCCCTTCGGACGTGCAGGACGCCGCGCGCAAGGTCTTCGACGAGGCTCTCGAGCTCGGCGAGAAGCACGGCTACCGGAATGCCCAGGTCACCGTCCTGGCGCCCACCGGCACGATCGCCTTCATGATGGATTGCGATACCACCGGCGTGGAGCCGGACATCGCCCTCATCAAGTACAAGAAGCTCGTCGGCGAGGGCTTCCTCAAGATCGTCAACCAGACCGTCCCGGCCGCCCTCCGCAAGCTCGGCTACTCCGCGGACGAGGTCGACGGGATCCTCGCCTACCTCACCGAGCACGAGACGATCGAGGGCGCCCCGGGCCTGAAGCCCGAGCACCTGCCGGTCTTCGACTGCGCCTTCAAGCCCCAGAACGGCGTGCGGTCCATCCACTACATGGGCCACGTCCGGATGATGGGCGCGATCCAGCCATTCATCTCGGGCGCGATCTCGAAGACCGTGAACATGCCCGAGGCCGCCACGGCCGAGGAGATCGAGCAGGTCTACCTCGAGGGCTGGAAGCAGGGCCTCAAGGCGATCGCGATCTACCGCGACAACTCGAAGCGCAGCCAGCCGCTCAGCACCGGCAAGAAGAAGGGCGATAGCGCTGCCGATGAGGCAGCGCTCGTGGACAGCGCCATCGTCGAGCAGCTCAAGAAGCAGCTCGCGGCCGCCCAGCTCGAGGCATCGAAGCCCCACCGTCGCCGGCTCCCGGCCGAGCGCCAGGCGCTGACCCACAAGTTCGACATCGCCGGCCACGAGGGCTACGTCACGGTCGGGCTCTACCCCGACGGCCAGCCCGGCGAGATCTTCATGAAGATGGCCAAGGAAGGGTCCACGGTCTCCGGCCTGATGGACACCCTGGCCACCACGATCAGCGTCGCCTTGCAGTACGGCGTACCGCTGCGAGACCTCGTCAACAAGTTCGCCCATGTCCGGTTCGAGCCGAGCGGGTTCACCGGGAGCTCGGAGATCCCGATCGCCAAGTCCATCGTGGACTACGTCTTCCGGTGGCTGGGCAGCCGGTTCCTCTCGGACGATGACAAGGCCAACCTGGGGCTCATCGATCGGAGTGGCTACGAGTCACAGCCGGCCTTCGGCAGTGGCTCGACTCCCGGCCTGACCGCCGGTTCGGGTCCCGGCTCGCGAGACGAGCTCGCGATCGGGACACCTGCACCGGCGTCGGCGGCCGGCTCCGCTGCTCCTGAGCCGCCTCAGACGTCCCCCGCCGGACGAGACGCCGCGGCCGGCGAGCCGCCGAAAGCCACGGCTGTCGCAGCTCCTGAGATTGAGAGGGAGGGGGCGAGTGGCGAGCTCAAGGTGATTGCCACCAATGGGCACGCCAACGGGAATGCGGTGAAGGCGAACGGGAACGGCGGCGGCGGGATCACCCTGTCGCTCGGCAACACGAAGGTCGCCTTCGCCCTCCAGGGCGACGCCCCCTCCTGCATGGACTGCGGCTCGATCATGGTCCGCAACGGCAGCTGCTACAAGTGCCTCAACTGCGGCAGCACGAGCGGCTGCAGCTGACCTCGCGCCACCGACATCAGCCCTCGACCCCGACCCCGTCGGGGTCGAACCATGTCTGGCTACCGAACTCAGCCTTCCAATGTGGAGCTCTTCGAGGTCCAGCTCGTGGACGATCGAGCGGAGCGTCTGGTCGTTGATCTCCGCCGTCACGGAGGTCGATGACGGCGGCGTGCTCGGCGTTGATGATGCCGAGCTGGAGCTGGGCTACGATGCGCCGATGTCGAGCGCAACGGCGCGGATCGTCATCGAGCGGCCGATCGAGGACGTCTTCGCCGTCCTGACGAACGTCGAGAACACAGGTCGCTGGTTCCCGGTCGACGTCGAGGAGCACTGGACTTCAGCGGCGCCGCACGGCCTGGGGTCGACCCGTCGCGCCCGCACCCGGATGCTCGGACGGGTCGCCGAGAACGACGCCGTGGTGACCGAGTACGACCCGCCGCGGCGGGCGGCGATGCGGGGCACGACCCCGAATGCTCCGTTCGCCGCCACGCTCGAATTCGCCCCGGCCGAGACCGGGACCCAGGTGAGCATGACGACGGTCTTCGACTTCCGAGGCGCGATGCGCCTGCTCGGGCCGCCGTTCGCTCGCTGGTACGGCGGCGCATGTACGAAGGGCCTTGCGAACCTCAAGCGAATGATGGAGGCCGGCGAGGTGTAGGCTGTCCAGCGCTCGCGCCAAGGCGGCCACGATCCAGTTCGAGGAACCGGGGGCCGAGTGGCGATCCGGTGACGCCTCGGCGCCCTGCGCGCCAGCGCAGTGACTTGCACCGTCGGTTCGGCGGGACAACACTCCGCGAATGGAGCTGAAACGGTGACGCGGCCGTGGCTTGGACGGGACCCGGTGACGCTGGGCGCGTTCGTCGGCGTCGCGGTCCTCGGCGGCCTCAACGCGATCGCCGCGAAGGCCAGCGTTCGAGAGCTCGATCCGTTCTGGAGCGCCGGGTCGCGGTTCCTCGTTGCGGGGCTCCTCCTCGTCGTCGTCGTCCTGGCGAGTGGGCGGGCGTTTCCCAGGGGAGCGAGCGTGCGGGGCGCCGCGCTCTACGGAGCGGTCGCCCTCGCCGGGAGCTTCGGGTTCATCTACCCGGCGCTGCGGGAGGTGCCGGCAGCCACCGCGATGGTCTTCATCGCCCTGGTACCCCTCGAGACCTTCGCGCTGTCGATCGCCCAGGGGCAGGAGCGGTTCCGCGCCCAGGGGCTCGTCGGCGCCCTCGTTTCGCTGACCGGCGTCCTCGTGATCGTCTGGGAGCAGCTGGGCGCGGCCGTGTCATTCGGCTCGATCGGGCTCCTGCTCATCGGGACGCTGTTCATCGCCCAGGGCGCCATCCTCCTCAAGTCGATCCCCCGCGCCGACCCGTTCGCCACGAACGGCGTCGCGATGCTCGCGTGCGGCGCGATCCTCCTGGGGGTCTCGGCGATCGCCGGCGAGACGTGGGCGATCCCGGCGCAGTCGGGCACGTGGGTCGCGATGGCCTACATCGTGGTGGCCGGCTCGATCGGCCTGTTCGGCCTGTACCTCTTCGCCATCCGTCGGTGGACCGCGTCCGCCGTCTCCTACACCACGCTCCTGATGCCGCTCGTGACGCTGCCGGTCGCAGCGGTCCTGCTCGAGGAGCCGATCACCCTGCCATTCCTCGTCGGAGCGGCCGTCGCGCTCCTCGGGATCTACATCGGCGCGTTCATGACCGTTCGGCCCGGCCGATCCACGGTCACCGCGGCCGCCGAGTGCCTCCCGATCGACGATTGTCCGGAGGTCGCCTCCGGGCATCGATCGCCGGGCGTCCGCGCCGCAGCCGGCCACTGATCCCGGCGTCGACCGGGTCGCTCGAGCGCCTCGAGCCAGTCGATGCAGCCCTGGGCGACC
>SCUO01000029.1 GCA_004297395.1 Chloroflexota bacterium
GAGCTGTTCACCGCGATCGGTGCCCTCATCGGCGGCCTCATCGCGTTCCTGCTGGACGAGCGATTCCTGGCCGGCCTGTTCGCGCTGCTCCTGGTGTACACGGCGGCGACGATGGTCCGGCCCCGCGCGGCGACCGGCACGGCGGGTTCGGCAACGGGCGATGAAGCCGATCCCGAGGGCGTGGCCTCGTCGAGCTGGTCACGGCTCGGCACCGCCATGGCGGGCCCGTCCTATCGGGCGCGGAGGCCGATCGCCGGGGCGATCGGGGGCGTGGGCGGAGGTGTCATGTCCGCCCTGCTCGGCGTCGGAGGCGGGCTGATCATGGTCCCCGTCATGCACCTGGCGATGGCGATCCCGTTGCGGGTCGCGACCGCGACGAGCAACGTCATGATCGGGGTCACGGCCTCCACGAGCGCCCTCGTCTACCTCCTCAAGGGCGGCATCGATGCCTACGCCACCGGCCCGGCGGCGATCGGGGTGTTCCTCGGCGCGGCGGTGGGATCGCGGATCGTCCATCGGGTCGACACCCGCTTCCTCCGGCTCCTGTTCGCTATCGTCCTCGCCTACACGGCGGTCCTCATGGTCCAGCGGGCGCTGGTCATCCAGTGATCGCCCGGTGACGGCCCCGGCCGCGAAGCGGTCCATCGAGGCGAGTGTCTCGCGGGCCCTGAAGGTCGGCATCTACGCCGCCGTGGCCCTGGTCGGGGTGGGCGTCGGCCTCATGGTCATCAATGGCCGTTCGCCGCTCGAGATCGCCCCGAGTCTCGATCCGGGCTCGCTCGTCGCGGACCTGGTGGCCCTCCGGCCGAGCGCCTTCCTGTGGCTGGGCGTCCTCGTCGTCCTGGCGACGCCGCCGCTGCGGGTGGCAACCGCCCTGATCGGCTACCTTCGAGACGGCGAGCGCGAGATGGGCATCGTCGCGCTCCTCATCCTGGTCGTCATCGCGCTCGGCGTCGTCGCCGGCACCGCAGGGAGCTAGGCGTTGGAACAGCTGGTCATCCTCGGCATCTCGTTCGTGATCATCCTCCTGGGCGCGGAGCTCTTCACGAACGGGATCGAGTGGTTCGGGCGAAAGCTCGAGCTGGCCGAGGGCGCCGTCGGCTCGGTTCTCGCCGCCGTGGGCACGGCCCTGCCCGAGACGATGATCCCGATCATCGCGATCGGGTTCGGGACCGGCGCGGCGAGCCACGCGGTCGGCGTCGGGGCCATCCTCGGGGCGCCCTTCATGCTCTCGACGCTGGCCATGTTCGTGACCGGCCTGGCGGTCATCTTCGCGGCCCGCCACCGGGCGAGCGGCGACACCATGCCGGTGGATCCGAAGGTCCTGTGGACCGACATGCGGACCTTCGCGATCGCCTACGCGATCGCGATCGGGGCCGCCCTCCTGCCGGCCGAGCCGGGCTGGACCAAGCTCGTCGCGGCGGCCGTGCTGCTCGGCATCTACGCCTGGTACGTGAAGTCGCACTTCGAGGCCGACCCGACGGTCGACGCGGAAGACCTCGCCCCGCTCCGCTTCCGGCACCTCGACCCGGTCCATCGGCGGGAGCCGGCGGGGCCGCCCCGGCTCCGGGTCGTGAACGTCCAGGTCCTTGCGGCGCTCGGCCTGATCATCATCGGTGCCTACGCCTTCGTCGGGGCCGTGGAGCAGGTCGCCCACGCCATCGGCGTCGACGAGGTCCTGCTGGCGCTCGTCATCGCCCCGATCGCGACCGAGCTGCCCGAGAAGTTCAACTCGATCATCTGGGTCCGCCAGGGCAAGGACACCCTGGCGATGGGCAACATCACCGGGGCGATGGTCTTCCAGGCGAGCATCCCCACCGTCGTGGCCCTCGTCCTGGCGCCCGGGGCATGGGTCGCGGGGCCGGGCACGTACACGGCCTTCGCCTCGGCCGGGATCGCCTTCATCTCGAGCGCGGCGATCTTCGTCCCGATGGCCCGCTCGGGCCGTCTCCGCGGCCGAGGCCTGCTCATCGGCGGCCTGTTCTACGTCGTGTACCTGGGGCTCGTCATCGGGGTCATCGTCAGCGGCTCCGGCTCCAGCGCGAGCTGACCCCGGCGGGCCGGACGGCCCTTCTGGGGGCCGCGGGAGGCCGCGCTATACTCGCGGCACCGGCCCGAACGTCATCCCTCGCGGCCCGTGCCGCGCGCACCAGGAGCTGCGTCGCATGCTCACCCAGAAGCCATCCGTCACGGCCACACCTGCCCCTGCAGCCGGCTCCGCGCCGGCCCTCGACGACCTGATCTGCTACTTCGAAGGCCAGTTCGTCCCGATGCGCGACGCGAAGGTCAGCATCATGACCCACGCCTTCATGTACGGGACTGCCGTCTTCGAGGGCATCCGGGCGTACTGGAACGAGGAGCAGGGCAAGCTGCACGGCCTGTTCCTGCCCGAGCACATGGACAGGATCCGCCGCAACGCCGGGATGCTGTTCATGGAGGACCTGCCGCCGGTCGACGAGCTCGTCGAGATCGCGGTCCAGGTGGCGGCCCGGAACGGCCTCTGCGAGGACCTCTACATCCGGCCCTGCTTCTACAAGTCGAGCCGGGCGGTCGGCGTGCGGCTCCACCACCTCGACCACGAGCTCGTCATGTTCGCCGTCCCGTTCGGCAACTACATCGACATTGACAAGGGCGTCCGGCTCATGACCTCTTCGTGGCGCCGCAATGCCGACGAGGCCCTGCCGGCCCGCGGCAAGATCGTCGGCGGCTACGTGAACATGGCCTTCCAGAAGTCCGAGGCCGAGCTCAACGGCTTCGACGAGGCCCTCGTCCTGACCCCCGACGGCCACGCCTCGGAGGCTTCGGCCGCGAACATGTTCGTCGTCCGTGACGGGATCCTCCTGACCCCGCCGGTCAACGATGACATCCTCGAGGGCGTCACCCGGCGGGCGATCTTCGAGCTCGCGGCGGCCCTCGATGTCAGGGTCGAGGTCCGTTCGATCGACCGGTCCGAGATCTACGTCGCCGACGAGATGTTCCTGTGCGGCACGGGCGTCCAGCTCTCGCCGGTCACCGAGCTCGACCATCGGAAGGTGGGCGACGGCGAGATCGGGCCGATCACGCGTCGGATCCGCGGGGCGTACTTCGACGCGGTGCGGGGCCGGACGCCTGCCTTCGCCCACTGGCTGACGCCGATCCCCATCGGTGGCTGACGCAGCCCCGGCCGCCTCGTCCGAGGCGAGTCTGGGGGCCCGCGATTCGTCGACGGCGCGGTCGGTCGAGGCCGCCGCGCATCCGGGTCGGACGCGCACCGTTCAGCGCGCCCTCGAGGTCGTCCCGGGCGCGGTCACGTGGGGCCTGATCGTCCTCTCGGTCGGCCTGTCGTTCCGTTGGCCCGAGGTCGTGGCCTGGTTCGTCCTGACCTTCGACGTCTACTGGCTGTACAAGGCCGTGATGCTCACCGGCAGCGTCGCCGCGGCGTTCACCATGATCCGGCGGACCGTCGCGGTCGACTGGCGGGCGCGGACCTTCGGCCTCCGGGACATCGCCGGCCGGATCGGCGACATCGAATCGCGGCTGGAGGCCATCGAGGGCCGGGCCAGGCTGCTCGATCGGGCCGGCGAGCGGCTCGCGGCGGCGGGCGGGCGTCGCGAGGCGGCCCGCCTGCGCGACGAGCGCAAGGAGCTCCTCCGCCTGCTGGCCCGCCGGGGCGAGGCCATCCCGGATCCGGATCGGCTGTGGCACGTGGCCCTCGTGCCGACCTACACGGAGCCGTACGAGAAGCTCCACGCCACGATCCAGGCCCTGGCCGAGGCAGACTGGCCGCGCGAGCGGAAGATGGTCGCGATCATCACCCGGGAGACCGACCTGGGTGGCCGCGAGAACGTCGCCCGGCTGCGCGAGGTGTTCGGGGACGCGTTCCTCCACTTCTTCCACATCCTCGACCCGCTCGAGCCGGGGATCGTGGTCGGCAAGAGCAGCGCGATGGCCTACGGCGGACGCTGGCTCTACCGCGAGCTCACCGGCCTGGGCTTCGACCCGCGGGAGGTCGTCGTGACGGACCTCGACTCCGACTACCGGGTCCACCGGCGCTACTTCGGCTACCTCAGCTGGTCGTTCCTGACCGACCCGGACCGCTTCCGGCGCCTCTACCAGCCGGTCCCGATGTTCCACAACAACCTGTGGCAGACCCCGCTCCCGGTGCGACTCGTGGCGATCGGCGCGACCCACGTCCAGATGTGGCGGTCGCTGACGCCCGAGAAGCTGATCTCGTTCTCGTCCTATAGCGTCTCGCTCCAGACGATCCACGAGGTCGACTACTGGGCAACGGACGCGATCCCCGAGGACAGCCGCTTCTACTGGAAGTCGTTCTTCCGGTACTCCGGCGAGTTCAACGCCGTCCCGCTGTTCATGCCGATCTACGGCGACGCGGTGCGGGCCCGGTCCTACCCCCGGACGCTCATCCAGCAGTACACCCAGATCCGACGCTGGGCCTGGGGCGTGACCGACATCCCGTACTACATCCGGAACGCCCTGGCCCACTCCGAGATCCCGAGGATGACGCGGGTCCGGCGCCTCCTCGACCTGTGGCTGGACCACCTCAACTGGGCCATCGCCCCGTTCGTGATCATCTTCGGCTCGAACCTGCCGCTCATCCTCAACCCGGCCTTCGCCCAGACCACGCTCGGCCAGAACCTGCCGCTGTACGCGTCATGGCTGCTGACCGGGGCGTTCGGTTGCCTGGCCGTGCTGATGTACGTGGAGGAGCGGATCGCGCCCCCGCGGCCGGCCGAGTGGGGCCTGCTCCGGAACGTCGCCTCGCGGGTCCAGTGGCTGCTGATCCCGGTCGTGGGCCTGGTGTTCTCGAACCTGCCGGCCCTCGACGCCCAGACCCGGCTGATGGCCGGGCGCTACCTCGAGTACCGCGTCACCGAGAAGTCGTAACCCCCGGGCCAATGGCCTCGCGGAGCTCCGCCCTGGACCCCGAGGGCGGATGCCGAACCGCTGGGGCCGTAATTGGCATCAGGGTGCCGGCGGCGCGGTCAGGCTGGGCGTGGCGTCACCGGTGATGATCACGATGTCGGCCGTGGCCGTGGCGTTGACGATGAGCTCGGCGGTGACCCCGAAGAGAGCCTCCAGCGTGGCGACAGTCAGTGGCATCGTCGTCTCGGCGCCGTTGTAGACCCGGAGGATCGTGGTCGGCCCGTCGATGACGTCGGGCTTCTGGCCGGGGGCCGAGGCGGCCATGCCGAGGTACTCGAGGAATTCGGCGATCCGGGCCGCCTGGCCGCTCACCCCCGAGCCGTTGAGGACGTAGACGGCGGCCCCTTCCGCGCCGAGCTGCTCGCGGTGCTCGGCGATCGCCGGATCCGTCGTGAACGCATCGCGGACCGCGGCCCGGATCCGATCCAGCCGCGGCTGGATGATGTAGCCGCGATCCGGGCTGTTGAGCGTCTCCACCTGGTAGAACGGCGGGGTGAAGATGTACGACCGGACGTCGGGCGTATTGACCTGCGACGCGAGTCCCAGGAGCTGCGGCAGGAGCTCGCGCGGGATGTCCGTTCGGACCGAGGCGGCGAGGGCCCCGGCGAGCTGGTCGATCCGCGGCAGGACGCCGGCAATGTCGGTCTGCTGGCGAAGCGACAGGAGGACCCGCTGCTGGCGGGCGCCGCGGTCGAAGTCGGTCGAGCCGTGGCGGGAGCGGGCGTAGACGAGGGCCTCCGCCCCCGTCATCCGCTGCATCCCCGAGGCGATGTAGACCCGCTGGAGGGCGCCGCCACCGGCCGGATAGGCGTCGTCGACCACCGGCACCTGGACGTTGATCGTCACCCCGCCGAGGGCATCCACGATCTGCTGGAAGCCCTCGAAGTTGACCTCGACGAAGTACTTGATCTCGATCTGGTAGAGCTCGCCGAGGATCGCCTTGAGGGCGTTGTAGCCGCGGGTCTGGTCGGTCCCCGGAAAGAGGTCCGCGCGGTGCCGGTTCTGGACGAACCACGAGTTGATCTTGCTCCGGAAGACCGAGCCCCAGAGCTGGCGCGCGGGTCCCTCGGGGACCGGAACGTCGACCGTGTCGCGGGGCAGCTGGAACATCGCGACCTGGTTCGTAGCCGGGTCGATCGAGACGACGATGAGGGTGTCGGTGTTGTGGCCGCCGCCCTGCTCGTCGGCCCCGATGAGGAGCACGTTGAGGCGGTCCGTGCCGTTCCAGGGTGGGATGCTGACCGACGGAACCGGGGTCCCGACGGCCGACGGCTCGGGCGTCGCCGGTTCGCTTGGCTCGTCGCTCGGCTCGCCCGACGCGCCGGGCGTGGCCGTGGCCGAGGGGCAGCCGGTCGCCTCGGGATCGAAGATGCAGGCTGTCGTCGACGACAGCAGCAGGTCGTAGCGGGCCACGGCGACGTGGGCCACGCTCATGACCAGCAGCACCGCGGCCAGCCCGGCGACGGCCAGCGGCGCGGCCGCGGCGACCCGCCCGCGACCCCGGATCCGGCCGCCCGACCCGCCGACGGCCAGCCAGCGGGCGATCCGCCAGGCGTCGACGATCGCCGCCGCCCGCCAGGCGAGGGCCACCAGGTTGATGATGAAGACGGCGGTGATGAACCACGTCTGGACCGCCAGCCCGGCCAGGTCGAAGACATCCAGGCGGACGAAGATCCCCGCCAGGAGCGCCCCGACGAGGACCGGCGGGGCGGCGAACCCGAGGGCCCGGCGATGGGCGCCCAGATAGGCATGGCCGAGGCCCGGGAAGAGGAGGGAGAGGAAGGCCGCGGCGAACGGCGATCGCCGGCGCGGAGCCGCCTCGTGCGCGGACTGCATCGCGGGTAGGATACTCGGACCCCCCAGAACCCGAGGCCAGATGTTCCGACCTGTACCCACGCGCCCTGATCTCGTCGCCATGGAGCACGAGACCCTCGCCTTCTGGCGCGAGCGGCGGACGTTCGCCCAGCTGCGCGCCCAGAACGTGGACGGGCCGCACTGGAGCTTCCTCGACGGCCCGATCACGGCCAACAACCCGATGGGCGTCCATCACGCCTGGGGCCGGACCTACAAGGACCTCTTCCAGCGCTACCACGCGATGCTCGGCGAGGCCCAGCGCTGGCAGAACGGCTTCGATTGCCAGGGCCTCTGGGTCGAGGTCAACGTCGAACGCGACCTCGGCTTCACGAGCAAGCGCGACATCGAGGCCTTCGGCATCGCCGAGTTCGTCAGCCTGTGCAAGCAGCGCGTCCTGACATTCGCCGCCCGCCAGACGGAGCAGAGCATCCGCCTCGGGCTGTGGATGGACTGGAACGAGCCGGCCGAGCTGCTCCGGTTGCGCGACCTCCTCGCCGCCGACCCTGCTGCCACGGTCACCATCGACGGCCCGGACGGTCCCGTGACCGACTCTGTGGAGATGATCGTGGGCCGGCTCGGGATGCCCGATGTCGGGGGCAGCTACTTCACCTTCAGCAACGAGAACAACGACCTGATCTGGGGCTTCCTGGCCGAGTGCCACAAGCGGGGCTGGATCACGAAGGGCCACGACTCGATGCCGTGGTGCCCGCGCTGCGGGACCGGCCTCTCGCAGATGGAGATGAACGAGGGCTACGCCGATCGCGAGGACCCCGGCCTGACCGTCCGGCTGCCCCTCGTGGATCGCCCGGGCGAGGCGCTCCTCGTCTGGACCACGACCCCCTGGACGCTCGCCGCCAACGTCGCCGCAGCGGTCGGGCCGGAGCTGGCCTATGTCCGGATCCGACAGGGCAGCGATGAGCTGTGGCTCGGCAAGGGCCGGCTCAAGGCGGCCGCGGTGGGGCCCTTCACCGTCCTCGAGGAACGGCCTGGGGCGGATCTCGTCGGCTGGCGCTACACAGGCCCCTACGACGACCTGCCGGCCGTCGGCGCCGCGTTCGCCGCGGGTGGTGCGTCAGGGGAGCCCTACGAGCACCGCGTCGTCGCCTGGAGCGAGGTCGGGGAGGACGAGGGGACGGGGATCGTCCACATCGCGCCGGGTGCCGGTGCCGAGGACTTCCAGCTGGGCAAGGCGACCGGCCTGCCGGTCATCGGGCCGATCGACGAGGACGGGCGCTACTACGAGGGCTTCGGCTGGCTGTCCCGGCTCGAGGCCCCGGCGGTCGCCGACCGGATCGTCGACGACCTCGAGCGGCGCGGCTTCTTCTACCACCTCGAGCCGTACAGCCACCGCTACCCGCACTGCTGGCGCTGCGGCACGGCGCTGCTGTTCCGGCTCGTCGACGAGTGGTTCATCAGCATGGGCCCGGTCTACGACCAGCCCCGCGCGACGCTCACCAAGGAGCAGGTCGACGCCAGTCTCCGCTACCAGATCATGGAGGTCGTCGACCGGATCCGGTGGATCCCGTCGTTCGGCTACGAGCGCGAGCTGGACTGGCTCCTGAACATGCGCGACTGGATGATCTCCAAGAAGCGCTACTACGGCCTGGCCCTGCCGATCTACGACTGTGACGCCTGCGGCACGTTCGACGTCATCGGCGGGCGCGACGAGCTCCGCCAACGAGCGATCGAGGGCTGGGACGCCTTCGAGGGCCACACCCCCCATCGGCCCCACGTCGATGCGGTGAAGATCGCCTGTTCGTCGTGCGGCGCGCCGGTCTCGCGGATCCCCGACGTGGGCAACCCGTGGCTCGACGCCGGGATCGTGCCCTTCTCGACCCTCCACTTCCGCGAAGACCCCGAGTACTGGGCGAGCTGGTTCCCGGCCGACTTCATCACCGAGAGCTTCCCGGGCCAGTTCCGCAACTGGTTCTACGCGATGCTCGCGATGTCGACCGTGCTCCGGCGCGAGGAGCCGTTCCGGACGATCTTCGGCTACGCCACGCTCTTCGGCGAGGACGGCCGGCCGATGCACAAGAGCTGGGGCAACGCCATCGAGTTCGACGAGGCCGCCGAGCGGATGGGCGTCGACGTCATGCGCTGGCTGTACATGTCGGCCCGGCCCGAGGACAACATCCATTTCGGCTGGCACGCGGCCGACGAGGCCCGCCGCGAGCTGCTCGTCCTGTGGGGCGTGTACGACTTCTTCGTCCGCCACGCCCGGATCGCGGGCTGGGCACCGTCCCGCGGCATCGACGAGGAGATCGCCGCGGCCGGTCGGGCGTGGTCGGCCCTCGATCGCTGGATCCTGTCGCGCTCGGCCGGCATGGCGGCCGAGGTCGGGGCGAAGCTGGGCGACTACGACGCCATGGCCGCGACCCGGGTCATCGGCGACTTCATCGACGACCTCTCGACCTGGTACCTGCGCCGGTCGCGCGACCGGATGCGATCGTGGGCGGCGGCGGGCGACCGCGAGGCGGCGTTCGCGACCCTCCACGCCGCCCTCGTGACGTTGGCCCGGGCGATCGCGCCGATCCTGCCGTTCCTGTCCGAATCGATGTACCAGAACCTCGTCGTCTCGGTCGTCCCGTCGCTGCCCGAGAGCGTCCACCTGACGCGCTGGCCGGCCCAGGAGCTGGCTCCGCTTCGGGACACACGGCTGGAGCGGTCGATGGCCGTCGCCCGCCGGGCCGTCGACCTGACCCGGACGCTTCGGGCCCAGGCCGGGCTGCGGGTCCGCCAGCCCCTGGCCCGTCTCTGGCTGGCCCTGCCCGGCGGCGACCTCCACGAGTTGGATGCCCTGGTCTCGCTCATCGCCGACGAGGTCAACGTCAAAGCGGTCGAGCTCATCGGCGACGAATCCACGCTCGTCGAGCGGCGGGTCAAGGTCCTCCTGCCGAAGGTCGGCAAGCGCCTCGGTGTCCGGATCCCGGCGGTCATGGCAGCGGCCCGCGAGGGGGCCCTCGAGATCCGGTCCGATGGCTCCGTCGAGCTGGCGGGCGTCACGCTGGCGGCCGACGAGGTCGAGATCCTGGCCACGCCGCGACCGGGCACGGCGGTCGCCCACGACGACGGCCTCGTCGTCGTCATCGACACCGAGCTCACGCCGGCCCTCCGGGCCGAGGGCGATGCCCGCGAGCTCCAGCGGGCGATCCAGGACCTCCGAAAGGAAGCGGCCCTCGACCTCGACGATGAGATCGACCTCCGGGTCGACGGCCTGGCGCCCGACGTGGCCACCCATCTCGCCGCGGTCGCGGCGGAGACCCTGGCCGTGCCGCACGCGGCGCTCGACGGTGAGGGCATCAGCCGCGGGACCGTCGACCTCGAGGCCGGCCCGGTCAGCATCGCCCTGCGCCGGCGTGCAGCCGGTGACCGCGGAGGCCCCCGGGCGTGACCGGGGCGGCTACCGGACGCCCGCTCTGGCCGCCGTTCGTCCTCCTTGCCACGTCGATCGTCGTCGCCGACCAGGTGACGAAGGCCTGGATCACCTCGGCCCTTGCGCCGGACGGGGTGACGCCCATCCTGGGCGAGTACCTGCGCCTGACGTACACCCAGAACAGCGGGGCCCTGTTCGGCCTCTTCCGGGGACAGGCGGCCCCGTTCGCGATCCTGTCGCTCATCGTCATCGCGATCATCGTCGCCTATCACGGCCGGTCGGGCCGGAACCCGTACATGACGCTCACCCTCGGCTTGCTGTTGGGTGGGGCGATCGGCAACGCCATCGACCGGCTGCGGCTCGGCTACGTCGTCGACTTCGTGGACGCCGGGATCGGGGGCTTCCGCTTCTACACCTTCAATGTCGCCGATTCGTGCATCAGCCTGGCCGTCCTGTTGCTCCTCGTGGCGGCGATCCGGCCCGGCCTGGCCGGGATGCGGGAAGCCGCGCCGTGACGTGGCGACAGACGTGGTGATTCGGAGGGCGGTGCCGTGATGGCCGATGCGGGCGGCTCGATGCCCGGGATCCGGCTGTTGCCCGTGCCGCTCGACACGGCCCCGACCCGGGTGGACCGGTTCGTGGCCGACCGGACCGGCCTGTCGAGGAGCCACGTCCAGAAGCTCATCACCGAGGGCCGCCTGACGGTCGGCGACCGGACCCTGAAAGCGAACTCCCTGGTCGAGGCCGGCACGGAGCTGCGGCTCGACGTCCCGGAGCCGGTGGCCGCCGAGCCGCGGGCCCAGCCCGAGATCGACGTCCCGGTCGTCTACGAGGACGCCGACCTGCTGATCATCGACAAGCCCGCCGGGCTCGTCGTCCATCCGGCCCCGGGACACGCCGACGGGACCCTCGTCAACGCCCTCCTGGGGCGGGGCGGGGCGGAGGCCTACGGCGGCATCGCCGGGGTCCGGCGGCCGGGCATCGTCCATCGCCTGGACCGCGACACCAGCGGCCTGCTCATGGTGGCCAAGAGCGACCTCGCCCAGGGCTCGCTCATGGCCCAGCTCAAGGCCCGCCGGATCAAGAAGACGTACGTCGCCCTGGTCCAGGGCTCCGTCGCGGCGGCCGTGGGCCGGATCGAGGCGCCGATCGGGCGCGACCCGAAGCACCGCGTCCGGATGGCCGTCGTGCCCGACGGCCGGCCGGCCACCACGGGCTATCGGGTCAAGGAGCGGTTCGCGGGCTGGACCCTCCTCGAGCTCGACCTCGTGACCGGCCGGACCCACCAGATCCGGGTCCACCTCGATGCCATCGGCCATCCGGTCGCGGGCGATCCGCTGTACGGCACCGGGACCTCGCGGCGCGGGCCCGAGGGCCTCGAGCGGCTGTTCCTCCACGCCTGGCGCCTCGAGCTGACGTCACCGTCGGGTGGCCAGCTCATCCGGGCGGAGGCGCCGCTGCCGGCCGAGCTCGAGGGCGTGCTGGCCTCGCTCCGGGAGCCCGCCCGATGACGCACCGCGAGCCGGCCTCGACGTCCCACCGGGCGCCGGCCTCGGTGCCGCCGGTCGATCGGACCGAGGCGGGTGCCCCAGGAGCGCTCCTTGTCATCGTCTCCGGACCGTCCGGGGTCGGCAAGGACAGCGTCATCGAGGAGATCCGGCGGGTGCCGCGGGATCCCGACTACCACTACGTCGTGACCTGCACGACCCGGCCTCGCCGACGCTACGAGGTCGATGGCGTCCACTACCACTTCCTGGACGAGGCCGAGTTCAAGCGCCTCCGCGACGAGGGCGAGCTGCTCGAGGCGAACGAGGTCCACGGCAACTGGTACGGGACGCCCCGGGCCGACGTCCGCGATGCGCTCCGCCTGGGCCACGACGTGATCCTCAAGATCGACGTCCAGGGCGCCGCCGTGGTCAAGCAGAAGGTGCCCGAGGCCCTCCTCGTCTTCCTCGTTCCGCCGTCGCTCGAGGACCTCTTCGGGCGGCTCCAGGCACGGGCAACGGAATCGGCCGACGAGCTCGACATCCGCCAGCGGAACGCGGCGCTCGAGCTCGCCCGCCAGTCCGACTACGACCACGTGGTCGTCAACGAGACCGGCCAGATCGAGCGGACCGCGCGCCGGATCCACGAGATCATCCTCGCCGAGAAGGCCGCCAACCCGGATCGCCGGACCCGGGTCTGACCGGGCTGCGAGGGTCCGGGCGGCCGGTCGAGGAGGAGAGCGTGGACGTGGGTCCCGGGCAGGTCGACCTCGGGCTCGATCCGGAGACCTCGCCCGGCGACGCCCTCGTCGCCGTCGCGATCGACGCCGCGGGCGCCGGGGGTGCCCACGCCTTCACTTATCGGGTGCCGGACCGGCTCGCCCCGATCGAGGCCGGCGAGGCCGTGGTCGTCGAGTTCGGGCGGCGGCAGGCCCTCGGGATCGTGCTGGGGGAGGGGACCGCGGCCCCCGGCGTCACGACGAAGCCGATCATCGACCGGGTGCGGGGCGACGGCCCGCTCCTGCCGCCGCTCGCCATGGCGCTGGCCGCCTGGATCTCGGAGCACTACCTGGCCCCGCCCGCACTCGTCCTCCGGGCGATGTTGCCGCCGGGCCTCCTGGAGCGGCTCGAGCTCGTGGCCGAGCGACGGCCGGCGGCACCCGGGGCGATCGAGGCGCACCCGGACGGCGCGAACGGACACGACGCACACGAGGCGCAGGACGCGCAGGACGCGGCACTGCTCGCCATGCTCGACGATGGGCCGAAGGTCGTCCGCCGCCTGGCCGCGCCGGAGGGCCGCCCGGCGCTGCTCCGTCGGCTCCGGGCGCTGCGGGCGGCCGGCCTGCTGGACCTCGACTGGACGCTCCTGGATGCGGGCGCCGGACCGCGCTATATCCGGATCGCCCGGCTGGCCGGGCCGCCGTCCGGGGCGGGGTCGGGCGAAGCGGGGGATGCGGCCGCGGGACGGCGGCTGGGGCCTCGCCAGCGAGCGGCGCTCGACGACCTTGCCGCCGCCGGGGCCGACGGCATCGCGAGCTCGGAGCTAGCGGCGAGGCACGGCTCGGCGGTCCTCGGGTCGCTCGTGAAGCGCGGCCTGGCCGAGGTGGAGGTGAGCGAGGCGCCGCGACGACCGCTCGCGGAGCGAGCTCCAGGCCGCCGCGGGTCGCGGCCGGCCGCGTCCGCCCTCAGCCCGGAACAGGAAACGGCGGTCGCCGCCATTCGCGACGCGATCCGGGCCGGAGACGCAACCCCACTTGTCCTCGACGGCGTGACCGGCGGCGGCAAGACGGCGATCTACGCCGAGGCCCTCGCCACGTGCCTGGAGGAGGGCCGACGGGCGCTCCTCCTTGTCCCCGAGATCGCCCTGGCCCTGCCGATCGTGGACCGGCTCAGGGCCGAGCTCGACGCCGAGATCGCCCTCGTCCACAGCGGCCTGGGCGAGGGCGAGCGGGCCGACGAGTGGCGCCGGATCCGCTCCGGCCGGGCGGACATCGTGGTGGGCACGCGGCTGGCCGCCCTGGCTCCGCTCGCCGACGTCGGCCTCATCGTCGTCGACGAGGAGCACGATCCGGCCTACAAGAGCGACCGGACGCCCCGGCTCCAGGCTCGCGACGTCGCGATCCGGCTCGGCGAGCTGGGCGGTGCGGCCGTGGTGCTGGGCTCGGCAACGCCCGCGGTCGAGACCGAGGGCCGCGCCCGGGACGGCACGTATCGCCGGATCCGGCTGCCGGACCGGCTCTCGGGCCAACCCCCGACGGTCGAGGTCGTCGATCTCCGGGCGGAGCTCGAGGCGGGCAACCGGGGGATGCTGTCGCGCCGGCTCGCGGCCGCGATCGCCGGGCTCGACCGCGATGTTGGCGACCAGGCCGTCCTTGTCATCAACCGCCGGGGGTCGGCGTCCGTCGTCCTGTGCCGCGACTGCGGCCACGTCCAGGCCTGCCCCGAGTGCACCCGGCCGCTCGTCTACCACCAGGCGGGAGTCACCCTGCGCTGCCATCACTGCGGCCGGGCCACACCGCTGGCCTCGCGCTGTCCGCACTGCGGCTCGGCCCGGATCCGATATCTGGGGGGTGGTACGGAGCGGCTCGAGCGCGAGGTCCGGGATCGCTTTCCGGGCCTCCGGGTCGGGCGGCTGGACCGCGACGTCGTGGAACGGCGAGGAGCGGCGACCCGCGTCCTCGACGCCTTCAGCGAGGGCCGGCTCGACGTCCTGGTGGGCACGAGCCTCGTCACGAAGGGCATCGACGTCCCGGCCGTGACCCTGGTCGGTGTCGTCTCGGCCGACGTCGCGCTGAACCTGCCGGACGAGCGGGCCGCCGAGCGGACGTACCAGCTGATCGCCCAGGCGATCGGGCGGGCGGGGCGGGGAAGCCGGCCGGGGCACGCGATCGTCCAGACGTACCTGCCGGACCATCCGGCCATCCGGGCCGTGGTCAGCGGTGGGCCGGACGCGTTCTACGATGAGGAGCTCCAGGCCCGCCGGCGGTTCGGATCGCCGCCGTACGGGCGGCTTCTCAAGCTCACCCTGGCCCTCGCGGACCGGGAGGAGGCCGAGCGGACGGCCGACGACTTCGCGGATCGCCTCCGGGCGCGGGTGCACGGCGGGGGACGGGACACCCGGACCACGATCGCCGGCCCGGCGCCCGCCTACATCGCCCGGCGGGCGGATCGCTGGCGCTACAACGTCGTCATCCGGGGTCCGGACCCGGCCGGCTTCCTCGGCGATCCGCCGGGACCGCCCTGGTCCGTCGACGTCGACCCCGAATCGCTCCTGTAAGGCGGCCGCGACGCGATCGGGCCGGACGACTCGTGCGCAACAGCGCGGTTGGGGGGACAATCGCGGTCGGCGCACGGCGGTCCGCCAGGCCGCGGACGAGGAGGCACACATGATCGACCAGACGACCCAGCCCGACGAAACGCCGCCGAGCCACGGCGACGAGACCTTCGAGTGGACCGACGAGGCCGGCGACGGCGCGACCGGTTCGGCAAAGTCGGCCGGGACGACCGGCCGGGAGTGGCTCGCCCAGCTCCAGACGATGATCGAGAACGCGGCGACCCAGGCGGCGCCGGTGATGCGCGAGGTCGCGGCCAAGGCCGCCGAGCTCGCGGCCGTGGCCGGCGAGAAGGCCGGGCCGGTCGCCGCGCGAGCCGCCGAGCTGACCGCCGAAGCCGGCCACAAGATCGCCGAGCGCTCCCGCGAGCTGGCGACCGAGATCCGGCGCGACCAGGCGGCGCGGGGTGAGGCCCAGGGGACCGAGCCGGCCGCCCCGGAATCGCCCAGCGCCACGGATGACCCGGTCGACCAGCCGAGGTCAGACGGCAGCTAGCTCGTCGCCCTTCGCCGACGAACGAGGGCCGCACCGGAATCGGGGCGGTCCTCGCCTATACTCCGCGCCATGAGCGTTCGCCCCATCCTCCTGCTCGGCGACCCTCGGCTGCGCCTCAAGGGCCAGCCGGTCGACAGCTTCGGGAAGTACCTCCACGAGCTCCTCGACGATCTCGCCGCGACGATGCGCGACGCGCCCGGGGTCGGCCTCGCCGCGCCACAGATCGGTGAGACGCTCGCGGCCTGCGTCATCGAGGTCGAGGGCCGCCTCCACGAGCTCGTCAACCCGCGGATCACGAAGTCGACCGGCGACGACCGCGACCTCGAGGGCTGCCTCTCGATCCCGGGTTACGCGGCCTACGTGACCCGCCGCGAGCGCGTCTGGGTGGTGGCCCAGAACCGGGTCGGCAAGAAGATCAAGATCGCCGGCTCGGGGCTCCTGGGGCGGGCGCTTCAGCACGAGCTCGACCACCTCGAGGGCAAGCTCTACATCGACTACCTCGACTCGATGGACGAGCTCATCGCCACCGGCCACGGCGAGGACGACGACGAGGAAGCGACCTCCGACGCCGAGGTCCCGGCGCCCGCGCTCGCGTGACCTCGGCCCCGAGACCCGCGTGATCGAGCCGCCGAGCCCTTCGGCGGCGTCCGACCGACCCGCTCGCCCCGCCCGGACGGTCTTTCTCGGCTCCGGCGCGTTCGCCGTCCCGGTCCTGCGCGCTCTGCTCGCGCATCCCTCGATCGAGGTGGTGGGTGTGGTGACGCCGCCCGACCGACCGGCCGGTCGACGCGGCGAAGCGACGCCGGTACCGGTGGCCGTGGAGGCGCGCCGCTTCGGGCTGCCGCTCCTCCAGCCCGAGCGGGTGCGAACCCCCGAGACGGCCGCGGCGATCAAAGCCCTGGCGCCCGACCTCGGCGTGCTCGCCGACTTCGGCCGGATCGTCCCGCCATCCATCCTCGAGCTCCCGCGCCACGGGATCCTCAACGTCCACCCTTCGCTGCTGCCGCGTCATCGCGGTGCGACCCCGGTTCCGGCCACGATCCTGGCCGGCGACCCCGAGGCCGGCGTGGCCGTGATGCGGATGGACGAGGGCCTCGACACCGGGCCGCTGCTCGGGGACCGCTCGTGGCCACTCGAGGGATCCGAGACGGCGCCCGAGCTGGAGGCCCGGGCGGCGCGTGAGGGGGCAGGGCTGCTGGGCGAGCTGCTGGGGCCGTACCTCCTCGGCCGGCTCGAGACGGTCCCGCAGGACGAGGCGCTGGCGAGCCTGACTCGACCGCTCCGCCGCGGCGACGGGCGCCTGGACCCGGCCAGACCCGCCGTCGAGCTCGAGCGCCAGGTCCGGGCCTTCCAGCCCTGGCCCGGGTCGTTCGTCGAGACACCGCTCGGGCGGCTGGTGGTCCTGAAGGGCCTCGTCGCCGAACGCGGGGCCAGCGACCCGATCGGAGCGGTCGTCGCCGACGGCCTGGGGCTCGCGTTGGTGGCCGCGGACGGGCGACTCCGACTGCTCGAGGTGCAGCCGGCCGGTCGCCGCCCGATGACGGGCGCGGCGTTCCGGCGGGGCCATCCTGCGGTCGTGGGACAGATCGTGAGCGGGGCATCATGACCGACGCGCGGGCCGGAACGACAGGCACGCCAGGCAGCGCCGGCGCGTCGGGTGGACTGGGCACCTCGAGGCCGCGGCCGGATTCGGAGCCCAAGGTCCGCGGAACGACCCGCTACGCCGCGGATCGGCTGCGACCCGGAACGCTGCACGCCCGGCCTGTGCTTGCCACATATGCCCATGCCCGCATCGGGAGCCTCGATGCCGAGGCGGCGTTGGCACACCCCGGCGTGGTCGCGGTGATGACCGCGGCCGACCTACCCAGGCCGGACGGCGACATCGACCGCCTCGTGGAGCCGCTCGCCCGGGACGAGGTCGTATTCGCCGGTCAGCCGGTGGCCCTCGTCATCGCCGAGTCGCCCGAGGCGGCCACCGATGCCGCCGAGCTCGTCGACGTCCGCCTCGAGCCGCTGCCCGCCGCGGTCGATCCGATCGCCGCGATGGCGCCCGGCGCGCCGCTCGTCCGGGCGGACCTCGCGGGGGCGGTCGCCGATGATGCGGTCCCGAGCCCGGGCACGGCCACGACGGCGACGACCCATGCCGCCGTCGGCGGCGAGGGCGACACCTCGATCGAGGACGAGGACCTCTCGCCGAACGTGGTGGAGCGGACCCGCTACCGCTTTGGCGACGTCGACGCTGCGCTTGCCAACGCCGCAGAGGTCGTGCGAGGGACGTTCCGGACGGCGTGGGTCCACCAGGGGTACCTCGAGACCCAGGCGTGCAGCGCCTGGACCGAGGAGGATGGGACGCTCGTCGTCGAATCGAGCACCCAGGGTGCGTTCTCGTTGCGGAGCGACGTCGCCAGGACGCTCGGCCTGCCGCTGCACCGGGTTCGCGTGGTGCCGACCCCGCTCGGCGGGGCGTTCGGCGGCAAGTGGTCGCTGTTCGAGCCGCTCGTCGGCCTGGCCGCGCGACGGCTCGGCCGCCCGGTCCGGCTCGTCCTCGAGCGGCGCGAGGACTTCCTTGCCGGCAACCCGTCGCAGGCCTACGAGGTCGAGCTCGAGGTCGGCGCCGACGCCGACGGCCGGCTGACCGCCCTCCGGAGCCGGATCGTCGCCGATTGCGGCGCCTTCGCCGACTACTCGGCGGCCACGCTCGCCCCGATTCTCCTCGCCGGGCCATACCGCTGGCCGGCGGTGGACCTGAGTGCCTACGGCGTGCTCACCAACCGGGTCGGCGTGGGGACATATCGTGCGCCGAGCGCGCCGCCGACGACCTTCGCCCTCGAATCCGCGCTCGACGAGCTCGCCGGGCGCCTCGCGATCGACCCGCTGGAGCTTCGCCGCAGGAACGCGGCCGGCGAGGGCGACCCGATGGTCGACGACGAAACCTGGGTCCGGATCGGCACGCCCGAGGTCCTCGATGCCCTCGATCGCGACGAGCGCTGGCTGACGCGAGGCGACGTGGGGCCGGACGAGGGCGTGGGTGTCGCCATCGGCTGGTGGCCGGGCAGCAAGGCGCCGGCGGCGGCCATCTGCCGCCTCTCGGCCGACGGCACGATCCAGGTGGTCACCGGCGTGGTCGACATGTCGGGCACCGCCGGCGCGTTCCAGGCCATCGCGGCCGAGGTCCTGGGAGTCGGCCAGAACGCCGTCCAGGTGGTCATGGCCGACACGGCCAGCGCGCCACCGTCCCCGGGCAGCGGCGGCAGCGCCATCACCTACGGTGCCGGCCGGGCCGTTCGGGCCGCGGCCGAGGATGCCCGTCGCCAGCTCATCCGGGCGGCGTCGCTGCAGCTCGAGATCGGCGAGTCCGACCTCGAGATCGTCGAGGGCGTCGTGCGACCGCTCGGCACGCCGGAGAAGGGGATCCCGATCGGCCGGCTGGTCCGGGCCCATGCCCGGGCGGATCGCGCACCGATCGAGGGCCACGCCACGACCGAGCACACCAGCCTCGCCCCGTCGGTGGCCGGCGTGGTTGCCCATGTCCGGGTGGATCGCGAGACGGGCGCGGTCGAGATGCTCGACTTCCGGGCCGTCCAGGACGTCGGGCGGGCCCTGAACCCGGCGCTCGTCGCCGGGCAGCAGACGGGCGGCGCCGCCCAGGCCATCGGCTGGGCCCTCCACGAGGAGCTCGTCCACGACGAGGCCGGCCAGCTGCTGTCGGCGACGTTCCTCGACTACAAGCTTCCCAGGGCCGAGGACATCCCGTCGCTGACGACCTCGTATGTCGAGGTCCCCGCCCCGGACGGTCCCTTCGGCGCCAAGGGCATCGGCGAGGCCGCGGTCGTCGCCGGCGCCGCAGCGATCGCGAACGCGGTGGCGGTCGCAACGGGCCGCCGCCCCCGTGAGCTGCCGATGACCTCGAGGCGGGTCTGGCGACTCCTGGGCGAGACCCCGCCGATCCACCGCTGAGACGAGACGCCCGCCGGCGAACCGGCGGGCGTCTCCATGGCAAAGCAGCGTCGGCTGCTTCCGGCTACTCCTGGTCGATCAGGAACTGCGCATCCGCGATGAGGAGCGCGGCGGCGGGCGGCGAGATCGCCTTTCCAGCCTGCGCGATGACCTCGTTGATGAACGAGGCCAGCCCGTTCATCGCCGCGGCCGTCTTGCCCTTGTCGAGGCTGTCAAGGATCAACTCGAGCTTGACGAGCAGCTTGTGGGCGACGCTTGCCTTCGAGATGTCGCCGCTCTCGTAGAGCTGCTCGACGGAGCTCATCAGGCTCTCTGCGCTCGTCGTGATGGTGAAGGTGACCGATACCGTGCTCTCGTTGCCGTACCAGTCGACGGCGCGGACGGCGAGGGTGTGATCACCGAGCGCCAGGCCGTGCAGGTCAAGCACCTGCCCGTCGTCCACGCTCATCGAACCGTCGAGGAGCCCGGTGACGGCGATCACCCCGGAGAGGAGATCGGTCGCTCCGAAATCGACGTTGACGTCCACCGAGTGCAGGTACGACGTTGGGGCCGGGGCATCGATGGTCACGACGGGATTCTCCGCGTCGCCGAAGAGCAGCCGCTTTTCGATCGCCGGCGAGATCGGACCGGTCTGGGCCTGGACGTACTCGATCACCGCATCCCGGACATAGAACTGGGTATCGGCCACGATCTGGTCGAGCGGCCAGAGCGAGGCTCCCCCCTGGCTGAAGTTGCATGCGCCGGCGGCCAGGTAGTTGACCGTCGAGACGCGGTAGAAGGTGGCCGCGTCGGTGAAGTCGACCGGGACCCCGCCGATGTCGAGCGCGGCGACGTTGTTGCCGTCCGGCAGCGCGTCATAGGTGTCGCGATACATGATCCGGCCGACGGCGTCGGTATCGAGCATGCAGGTCGTGTAGTACGAGTAGCCGCCGTAGCCGGGCACGTACTTGTAGTAGAAGTAGTTGCGGTAGGCCCGCTCGAGGACCGCCTTGAGCTGCGGCCCGTTCATCTCCATGACGACGAGCGAGTTCTCGTACGGCATGGCGGCGAACATGTCGGACACCTTGAGGGTGACCGGGGTTGCGGGCGTGGCCCCGTCGGCGATCCGGCGGTTGGTCATCGCGCCGGACAGGTGGACGTCGACGGCGATGCCCTCGGACTCGAGCTTCCAGACCGATGCGTCGGCCTGGAGGTTCGCCCCGTTCGTCTCCTGGGTAAACGCGCTGTTCGTGTCGATCGGTGCCTCGGTCGAGCCGATCACCGTGGTGTTGTAGGCGTTGATGAGGGTCTGATACGGCGCGACGAGGGCCGTGATCTCGGGATCCTCGGCGATCGCTGTCGTGACCGGGATGTAGCGTCCGGTCGAGGAGACGGTCTCGTAGCCGCCGGCCCCGTCGGGCAGGAGACCCAGGACGACCTCGCCCAGGTAGCTGTTGTAGCGGTAGGCCTGGCTCACGAGGACCGGCGAGCCGTCCGGTCCGGCGACGAACGTCGGCAGCCACTTGGAGGCTCCGAACGCCGTTGCCGGGTTGGTGTGGCTGTGGCCGCCGATGATCGCGTCGAGACCGGGGACCTGGGTGGCGAGATACGTGTCGACGTTGTTGTCGACCTCGACGCTCTTCGGATCCGCGGTGAAGCCGATGTGCGTCAGGGCGACGACGACGTCGTTGTCCGCCTGGAGCGTCGGGGCGTAGTCCTTGCCGGCCTGGATCGGGTCGGTGAAGGTCAGGCCGTCGATGTTGCTGGGCAGCTCGTAGCTCGGCACACGGTGGTTGCCGATGCCGAGGATGGCGACCTCGATCTGCTCGGGACCGACGGTCAGCGTGGTATACGGCTCCACGCCGACGCCCTCGAGGCCATACGCGCCTGTGTCGGTCACGTTCGCCTGGAGGATCGGGAAGTCGGCCTCGGCCAGCGTGCCGAAGATCGCCGACCCGAAGTTGAACTCGTGGTTGCCGAGCGTCACGGCGTCGTAGCCGACGGCGTTGAAGGCCTTGATGAGGGGGTTGATGCTGAGCTCCGGCGGGAGCACCGTTCCGTCCGCGGCGTACCCCAGCCCGGCCGACTTGAAGTAGTACATCATCGAGTCGCCCTGGATGTTGTCGCCGGCGGAGAGCAGGAGCGTCCGATCCGGGTTGTGGGCGCGCTCCTGGTTGATGAGCGTCACGAGGTTCGAGTAGCCGACCGTTGAACCGGACTGGACGAGACGCCCGTGCGAGTCGTTGTGGTGGAGGATCGTTAGGGGCACCACCTCGCCCGGCTCGTACAGATCGTCGCCGTCGCCGTTGCGGGTGATTCGGCCGTCAAGGGTCCCGTCGCCGTCCGGCCCCCGGTATGGGTTGCCGGCGGTGTACGTCTCCGCGACATACGCGTTGACCGCGTTGAGCATGTCGCCCCAGTAGCTGATGTCGGTCATGTACTTGAACGGGGTGTAGCCGTCCTGGCCGGCCGGGGCGAGGAACTCGTTCGTGGCGACACGGTACGTCGCCGCCGGGTCGAGCGGCAGCCACGTGGCGCTGGTCTGGTCGAAGACTTCGACGTCGTAGGCGCCCCATGCGTACGGCTGGGGCCCAGGGCTGGCGTCCGCGTAGCGGAAGAACGAGTACCGGATGCCGGATGACTGGAGGGCGCCCTTGAACAGGGTCGCCGACTGGTTGAGGAGCTCATGGATCCGGGCCCCGGTCATCGATCCGACGGCAGTCGCATTGCCGAACGGGAGGATCTGGAACATGTGGCCGTAGGTCAGGAGCATGGGGTCGTGTCCCCACAGGCCGCTGGCCGCGCAGTCGGCCGCGTCGCTGCTCCAGACATACGAGCCGGGATTGCCGGGATCGGGCTTGTCGCACCAGTCGGTCCGAATGCCGCCGGCATTGTTGAGGACCATGTCGACGTCGTTGCTGTCGACGTCGTCGGTGTTGAGCGTGCCGTACACGGCATCGTTGACGAACGCGCCCATCATCCCGTCGCCGTTGTAGTTCCGCCCCAGGTCGACCTGGGCATAGCCGACCGGCTGGTTGATGAGCGCCACGTAGGCCGGGTCGGTGGCATAGCCGTCGACGACGGCCTTGACCGGCGCGTATTCCGGATCAGCAGTCCCGACGACGATCCTGCTCCAGGTGATCGACACGCTCCCGTCCGTCGAGACGGTGATGTCCGCCCGGCCGACCTTGCGGCCGGCGTAGTGGGCCTGGACGACCGTCGTGCTGCCGACGACCGCCGCGGCGCTGACGTCGGTGTGGCTGTGCCCGCCGATGATCAGGTTCGCCGGCTTGCCGGCGTCGATCAGCTTCTGGGCCAGCGTCTGGTCGCCGTAGACGGTGAAGCCGTAGCCATAGCCGCCATCGGTGAAGCCGTTGTGGCTGAGGACGACGATGACGTCGGAGGCCGCGTCGACCACGTCGTAGTACTGAAGGACCGACTCAGCCGGGTCGCGGAAGCAGAGCCCCGCGGTCGCCTCGGCGATCGTGATGAACGGGGTCTCGACGGACCCGACGCCGATGACACCGACCGTGACGGTGTTGGGTGCCGTGCCGACCGTGAACGTCTCGTACGGCGTCACGCTCGCGTTGAACGGCTCCCACGTGCAGGTCCCGCCGGCGTCCTTCTTCGTGATGTTCGCGGCGATCATCCGGACGGGCGTCTCGTCGACGGTGGCGGGCGCCTCCGCCTGGTTGATCCGCTCGCCGAGGACGGTCTGACCCCAGTCGAACTCGTGATTCCCGAACGTCGCGGCGTCGTAGCCGAGCGTTCGGTAATAGTCGATGGTCGGCAACCCGCGCTGCAGGTTCGAGAGCAGGCTGCCCTGCATCATGTCGCCGCCATCGAGCAGCAGGACGTTCTCGGCACCGATGGCCGTGCGCACGTCGGCGACCTTCTGGGCCAGCCGGGCGGCCCCGGGGTTGCTCCCCGACAGCTGCAGGTTCCCGTGGAAGTCGTTCGTGTGCAGGATCGTGAACGAGACGGGCACAGGCGGTGCGACGGCCGCGGCGCGAGGGACGGGGGCGGCGATCATCGTGACGATGAGCGCGGCCAGACAAGCGAACACCGGAGACGGACTCCGCCTCATCTCGGGCACCTCCACAGCGGCCGGGGCACAAGCAGGAGGAGCCGGCGATCCGCTGCCTCCTCGGACCGCACCTGGGGACTCGTGGGACGGGAGACACGCTAGAACGACCTCGACCGTCCACGCGCCTGCCAAACGGACCGAAGCAGCGGGCCACGAGCGCCGGGTGGGGGAATGCGACCGTGGCGGGGCCGGGGGACGGGCGCCGGCGCGCCCCGACGGCGAGCGAGGCCGTGGGGAAGGGCTCATGCGACAATGCCTCGCCGATGCCGACCGTTGTTCCGACGATCATCCAGCCGTCGCTGGCCGCCATCCTGTCCCAGCCGCCCGGCATCTCGGGCGAGACGCCGGCGTCGCTGGCGGCCTGGTTCAGCGAGCGGGGCGAGCCGTCGTTCCGGGCTCGCCAGGTGCTGGACGCAGCCTGGCGAACGGGCGCTGCCGGACCCGATGAGATCACGACCCTCCCGGCGCCTTTGCGTGCCGCGCTGGCGAGCGCCTTCCGTTGGGACACGGTCGCGGATTCGGAGCTCCAGTTGTCGGACGGTGGCGCGACCGAGAAGGCCCTCCACCGCCTCGGCGACGGCGTGGTCATCGAGAGCGTCCTGATGCACTTCCCGGCCTCGGAGGGTCATCGCGAGCGGAACACGCTGTGCATCTCGAGCCAGGCCGGCTGCGCCGTGGGCTGCCCCTTCTGCGCCACCGGTGAGCTCGGTTTCGGGCGGGACCTTCTGACGAGCGAGATTCTCGACCAGGTCCGACACGCCGCCCGCCGCGTGTCCGCCCGGGGCCGACGCCTGACGAACATCGTGTTCATGGGCATGGGCGAGCCGCTGCTCAACCTCGATCGCGTGCTCGAGGCGGTCGAGGCCCTCAACGACCCGAAGCGGTTCGGGCTGGGCGCCCGCCACATCACGGTCTCCACGTCGGGCGTGGTGCCGGGGATCCGGCGCCTGACGGCCCTCGGGCCGCAGTTCACCCTCGCGGTCAGCCTCCACGCCGCGCGCGATCCGTTGCGCGACGTCCTGGTGCCGCTCAACCGGCGCTGGCCGGTGGCCGAGGTCGTGGCTGCCGCCCGGGAACATGCCGACGCGACCGGCCGGCGGATCACCTACGAGGTCACGATGATCGGTGGGGTGAACGACACTGACATCGATGCCGGGGCGATGGCCGATCTGCTCCGCGGCGACCTCGCCCACGTCAACCTCATCCCGATGAACCCCGTTGCCCATACGCCTTGGACGGCCAGCCCGCCGGCCGCCCTCGAGCGGTTCGCGGCTACCCTCCGGGCCGCCGGCATCGAGACCACGATCCGGCACAACCGGGGCCAGGAGATCGGGGCCGCCTGCGGCCAGCTCGCCGCCGACCACGCCGGGGCCCCGACCCCAGCGGTCGTCGCCCATCGTCGCGAGCGGCTGGTGGCCCAGAGCGCGGCCGCCCTGCGCGGCGAGCGGAGCGGGGAGCCGGTGCCGGCCGGGGTGGTGACGAGCGCCGGCGTCGCGGAGGGCGGCTCGTGATCTCGACGGGCCGAGGGCGCCGCAAGCCGCCGTCACCCGTCAAGGAGGTCCCGCTCGGCCGGGCCAGGGTCGCGGCCAGCATCCTCGATGCGGATCTCGGCAACCTTGCCTACTCGGTCCGGCGGGCCGAGAAGGAGGGCGCCGACCGGATCCACCTGGATGTCATGGACGGCCACTTCGTCCCGAACATCACCTTCGGGGCCCGGACGATCAAGGCTCTCCGGAAGCGGACGAAGCTGCCACTCGATGCCCACCTCATGATCTCGGAGCCCGGCCGCTACATCCAGGAGTTCCTCGACGCCGGCTGTGATTCGGTGACGATCCACGTCGAGATCGATGAGCCGATCGAGCCGACCCTCCGAGCGATCCGGGCCGCCGGGCGGGCGGCCGGCCTGTCGCTCCGGCCGAAGACGCCGCTGAGCGCCCTGGAGCCGTACCGCGCCCTGCTCGACATCGTCATGGTCATGACCGTGGAGCCCGGCTTCGGTGGCCAGTCCTTCATGGCCGATGTCGCCCGCGAGAAGGTCCTCGCCGCCCGCGCCCTCCTCGAGCACAAGCTCCACGGCGCCGAGGTCCACGTCGACGGCGGCGTGAACCGCGAGACGGCCGAGCTCATCGGTGGCCTCGCGGCCGACATCCTCGTCGTCGGCTCCGCGCTGTGGATCCCGGGCCGGAACATGGGCCGGGAGATCCGCCTCATCCGGGCCCTCGCCGACGAGGGCTACCAGTACACCCTGAACCACGGCGTGCCGCCGATCCCGCGGGACAAGGTGGTCACCTTCGCGACCCTGCCGCGCCACCTCGCCCGGACGCTCCAGGGCGAGATCGAGAAGGTCGGCATCCCGGTCCTCGTGTTCCGGAGCGGCGGCCTCGACGTCGAGGAGCCCGACGAGACCCGCGATTTCGACATGCTCCTGCCGGCCTCCTCCGAGGCCGCCGCGGTCGAGCGATTCGGGGCCCGCCGCGACGCGATGCTCCGGGAGGCCGCGGCCTGGCGCGCCGCCGGCAACCCACCGGTGCCCTACGTGCCCGCCCCGCTGCCGCCGCGACCCGACGAGATCGTGTCTTGAGCGACGAGCTCGGCCGCACCGCGGACGCCGCAGCCGCAGGGACACCCGCGGCCGTGGGCACCACCACGGCGGCGCCCGACGTCCGGGATCCGTCTGCACCTCTGAGCTCGGCTGCATCGGACCGGGACGAGGGCCACGCCGACCTCCATCGCCGCAACGACCGGCTGATGCTCGGGCTGATCGCGGGCTACGTGCTGTTCCTGTCCGGGCTGATGATCGTGAGCGGCGTGTCGATCACGCCCGACGTCCTCCTCATCGGCCTCGGCCTTGCGGCCGTCATCCTGGGTCGCGGCCGTCTCTTCATCCGTGACTGGGTCCCGTTCATCGGCCTGTTCCTTGCCTACGAGCTGATGCGCGGCTACGCCGACGACATCAATCGGGTCGTCCACGAGGCCGACATCCTGGGCCTCGAGCGCTGGCTGTTCGGCGGTCACCTGCCGACCCAGGTGTTGCAGGAGGCCTTCCACCCGGCCAGCGGGCTCGACTGGGTGGCGATGGCCGGGACGGTCTTCTACTTTCTCCACTTCCCGCTGCCCCTGGCGGTCGCATTCCTGCTGTGGGTCCGCCACCGGCGGGCCTACTACGACTTCATCGCGGCCTTCATCGTCCTGTCGATGGCCGGCTTCGTGACCTACCTCATCCTGCCCGTGGCCCCGCCCTGGTACGCCGCCAACGACGGCCTCATCAACGGTCCGGACGGGCTCCCGGCGATCACCTACCTGAAGGCCCAGGGCTTCAACGACATCGCCCGGCTGTTCGGCTTCGAGGGTCGCTATCTCTACAGCTACACGATCTACGAGATCAACCCGAATGCGGTCGCAGCCTTCCCGTCGCTCCACGCCGGCTACCCGTTCCTGGCCTTCCTCTTCGCCCGGCGGGCCTTCGGGCGGGCTGGCTGGCTGATGGCCATCTACACGGCCTGCGTCTGGTTCGCGATCGTGTACCTGGCCGACCACTACGTCGTCGACATCGCGGGCGGGGTCGCCTACGCCTCGGTGGCGTACCTCGCCGTCGTCCACGCGCCGGGCTGGTTCCGGCGGTTCGTCGACCGGGCCGCGGACCCCGCGGTCGAGGCCGACGTGGAGGTCGGGGAATCGGGCGACGAGCGCGCCTGGCGTCGCGTCGCCGGGCGGGTCCGCTGGGCGCTCGTGCGCCAGGGCGGGGCCATCTTCGTCGCCGGCGTCATCGGCCTCATCGGGGTCGCGAAGGGTGGCTGGCTCGGCGGCGTCGAGTCGCCGCTTCTGCTCGTGCCCTGGGCCCTGATCATCGCCGGGCTGTGGCGGGCCGCCCTCGGCGCGATCTCGCGCTGATGCGGGCGCTCATCCAGCGCGTCGAGCGAGCCGAGGTCCGTTCCTCGGGCGAGTCGGTCTCCTCCATCGGGATCGGCCTGGTGGTGCTCGTGGGCGTCGGCCGCGGCGACGACGAGGCGACAGCCGACGCCCTGGCCCGGCGGATCGTGGAGCTGCGGATCTTCCGCGACGAGGCGGGCAAGACGAACCGCTCGATCCTGGATGTCGCCGGCGGGGCCCTCGTCGTGAGCCAGTTCACGCTCTTCGCCGACACGTCGCGTGGTCGTCGGCCGGGCTTCACCAGTGCCGCGCCGCCCGAAGTCGCGGAGCCGCTCTACAAGCGCCTGGCCGCGCGGCTGAGCGAAGCCGGCGTGGAGCCGGTCGGGATGGGAGTCTTCGGCGCGGAAATGGCCGTGGAGCTGGTGAACGACGGCCCATTCACCCTGTGGCTGGATACCGCGGCCCGATAGCCCGGAAGATCACCCGCTCGAGCTGGCTCCGTGAAACTGGACCTCTGGTCCTGATGCCCGTCGACGCATCAGCCGGGGGGTACGCCGCCGACTCACCCACGTTGAATGCCTGCACGCGCATCACGAACTGGAGTGTTGCGGGTCAGCGGAAGGGCTTCGTCGCGGGAGCCGGCCTTCGACCGCCGCGCTGGGCCGCTCGGCGCCCGGACAGGGACCGCCTAGCGAGCGGTCTTGGTGAGGGTTCGGCGGCAGCGGGTGCAGACGAGGGACTTGACCGGCGCACCCTTCACGTCGATCACGAGCGGCTGCAGGTTGGGCTGGTAACGACGATGCGCTCGAACCCGGTTCATCCCCGACGACTGGGGATTGAAGCCGCCCATCGATGCCTTGCCGCAGATCGCGCAGGAGCGGGCCATGATGTCCTCGGAAAGCGTGATTCAGCAGGACGCCGGGCCGGTCTGGCCCGAGCGGGGCGGTATGATACCACGCACCTCGGCGGCTCCCGACGGACGGCCCGCCGCGCCTGACGAGGACCTGCCCACCGTGCCCGACGAACCGATTCCCGGTCGAGCCCTCGCGACCCGGCGTGCCGTGATGGACATCGTCCGCGCGGCCACGCTCGGGTCGTACGGCGTCACCGGCTTTGCCGGCGGCCCGATCGAGCGTGCCCTGGCCTTCCTCGAGGGCCGGCCGCCGGGCCTCCACGTCGACGTTTCCGACGGCGAGCTCGCCGTCCGGCTCGAACTTCGCGTCGCGTACGGCCTGCCCGTGGCCGAGGTCGCCCGGCAGGTCGACTCGGCGATCCGGTACGGGGTCCGCCGGGCCGTCGGCCGCGAGGTGGATCGCCTCCAGATCAGGGTCGGCGGCCTCATCACGCCGACGGGCAGCCCGCCCCCGGCTCGGCAGGCGGGTGCCGGGCCGGGTTCCTCGGACCTGGCGGACAGCGGGACGGACGTCGCCTGATGGGCCGACGGGCCTGCGACGGGGCCGGGCTTCTCGGGGCGTTCCGGGCCGCGGTCGCGAACCTCGAGCTCCACGTCGACGAGATCAATGGCCTGAACGTCTTCCCCGTCCCTGACGGCGATACCGGCTCGAACATGCTGGCCACGGTCCGGGCCGCCCTGACCGAAGCGGAGGGTGCGGCCGCGGCCAGCAAGGCCGGCGTGGACCGGATCGCGGCTGCCGCGTCGTTCGGGGCGCTCATGGGCGCCCGCGGGAACTCGGGCGTCATCACCAGCCAGATCCTGCGGGGCTTCGCCGAGGCCCTCGCCGGCAAGGCGCGGTTCAACGGCCTGGACCTGGCCAATGCCCTCGAATCGGGCACCAAGGCGGCCTACAGCGCCGTGGCCAAGCCGGTCGAGGGCACGATCCTGACGGTCATCCGGGAATCCTCGGCCGCGTCCGTCACGATCGCGGAGCGCGAGAACGATCTCGAGGCCGTCCTGACCTTCACCCTCGATGCCGCCGAGAAGTCGGTCGCCAGGACGCCTTCGCTCCTGCCGATCCTGCGCGAGGCGGGCGTCGTGGACTCGGGCGGGCAGGGCCTCTACCGCCTCTTCCAGGGTGCCCTCCTGTTCCTCGTCGGAAAGGCACCCGAGCTTGCCCGGCCGAGCGCGGCCGCCGGCGCGACCGAGGCGGCGGCCAGGCCGTCCGTCCTCGTCGCCCACGCCGACGAGGGCTTTGGCTACGAGACGATGTTCCTCCTCCAGGCGCGGCCCGGTGAGCATCTCGACGTCGACGCCATCCGGGGCCATCTGGAGTCGGTGGGCGAATCCGTCCTCGTCGCGGGCGATCCCCGGGCCGTCAAGGTCCACGTCCACAACGAGCGCCCCGACCTGGTCATCGCCTACGGCCTCGAGGTCGGCTCGCTATCCCGGATCAGCGTCGAGAACCTCGACAACCAGGCCCGCGACGTCCGCGAGACGCGGGCGGCGGAGTTCACCGGCGGGTCCGCCGGCGCCGGAGGGTCGACGGGTGCGGGAGCGCCGAGCGACGGCCACGCTGGCCCGGCCGGCTCGGTCCACGTTGCCGCGGTGCCGGTCGAGGACGAGATGGCCCGCCTGGGCGACGACCTCAACAACGGGCGGGGTCCCGCCCCGGGACCGGCGTCGCTGCCCCTCGCGGTCGTGGCCGTCGCCGCCGGCGAGGGGCTGGCCGCGATCTTCCGTGACTTCGGCGTGAGCCGGGTCGTGGTCGGCGGGCAGTCGGCCAATCCGAGCACCGGCGAGCTCCTGGAGGCCATCCGGGCGATCGATGCGCGCGAGGTCCTGGTCCTGCCCAACAACCCGAACGTCGTCCTGGCCGCGCGCCAGGTCGCCCACATGGCCGATCGGCCGGTGAGCGTCGTTGCGACGCGCAACGCGGCCGAGGGCTTCGCCGCCCTCCTGGCCCTCGACCCGACCAAGAACGCGGCCGACAACGCCGCCGACATGACGACTGCCGGAAGGGCGATCCAGACCCTGTCGGTGACGACGGCGGTCCGCGACGCCACGATCGGCGGCAAGAAGGTTCGCGAGGGCCAGACGATCGTCCTCGATCCCGATGATGGGCTCGTTGCCGTCGCCGATGACGCGCCGACCGCGGTGCTTGCCGGGATCGGCGCCCTCGAACCCGGATTCGAGCTCCTCACCGTCTACTACGGCGAGGGCACGGACCTCGCCTCGACCGAAGCCCTGACGCGCCGGATCGGGGAGCTGGGGACCGGCGCGGAGATCGAGGTCGTGCACGGCGGGCAACCCCACTACCACTACCTCGTCTCCGCCGAGTAGGGCGTGGCGGGAACGACCGGGCACGGGCCTCGACCGGGTTCCCGGCGGGGACCGGGGAGCCGTCCTCCGACCGCAGTACCGGCACCGCCCGCGAATCCGGTCGAGCTCCTCGACTGGCCGATCGGGCGATCCGGGCTCCCGGGCGCCGTCGCCATCGCTCGACGCGGGCGACGCCTCGGGATCGACCGGGTCCGCGACCTGCTGTTCCACTTCCCCCGCCGCTACGACGATCTCCGCGAGATGCGCCGGCTCGGCGAGCTCCACCTCGTCCCCGATGGCGAGGCGATCTCGGCCCGGGTCCGGGTCGCCGAGCTCCGGGTGGAGGCATCGTTCCGGCGACGGGTCCAGCGGACGATCGCCCGGCTGGAGGACTCGACCGGCTCGATCGAGGCGACCTGGTTCGGCCGCCGCTTCATCGAACGGCGGCTGAAGGCCGGCGATTCGATCGTCGTCAGCGGCAAGATCAAGCACTTCGGCCACCGCCGGACGCTCGACAACCCCGAGTTCCAGCCGGACGACGGCTCGGCCCTCCTGCACGCCGGCCGGATCGTGCCGATCTACCGGCTCACGGCCGGTGTCGCGGTCGCTTCGCTGCGACGGGCGGTGCGGGCCGCCCTCGATCGGACCGCGGCCGCCTACCCGGAGTACCTGCCGGCCGAGGTCCGCCGCAGCCTGTCGCTAGGGTCGATCGGCGAGACCCTCGAGGAGGCCCACTATCCGACCACGTTCGAACGCCGCGACGCGGCCCTGCGGCGGTTGGCGTTCGACGAGCTCCTGGCCCTCCAGCTGGGCATGGTCGGGCGGCGCCGGGCGAGGGTCGGGGAGCGGAGCCGGCCGGTGACGGTCGACGACGCCACCGAGGCCGCGATCCGGGACGCCGTCGTGGCCGGCCTGCGGCGCAAGGTCGGGCGCGACGTATCCCTGACACCGGACCAGGCGACGGCTGTCGCCGCGATCCGGGCAGACCTCGCCCGGCCGGTGCCCATGCTCCGGCTCCTCCAGGGGGACGTCGGCTCGGGCAAGACCGCCGTCGCCGCCTGGGGATTGGCGGCCGCGGCACTGGCCGGTCGCCAGGCCGCGCTCCTCGCCCCGACCGACCTGCTCGCCCGGCAGCACCAGCGAACGCTGATCGAGCTCCTGGAGCCGCTCGGCATCGAGGTCGAGCTCCTGACCGGCTCGATGAAGGCGGCCGACGCCAACCGGACGCGCGAGCTCCTCGCCGGCGGGCTGGCCCGGGTGGTCGTGGGGACCCACGCGCTCATCTCGGAATCCGTTCGCCTTGCCGACCTCGCCCTGGCCGTCGTCGACGAGCAGCACCGCTTCGGCGTCGAGCAGCGGGCCGCCCTCGAGGCGAAGGCCGGCGGCGGCGTCCCGCACGTCCTCCTGATGACCGCGACACCGATCCCACGGACCCTTGGCCAGGTCCTTTACGCCGATCTCGACGTGACCGACCTTCGGACGCCGCCCGAGGGCCGGGTCGCGGTGCGGACCGGGATCCGCCACCCGACGGACCTCGATGGCACCTGGCAGCGAGTACGCGACGAGGCCGCCCGGGGCGGACGGACGTTCGTGGTCGTGCCCCTCATCGTCCCGGCCGATTCCGGCGACGAGGAGGCGATCGATCTCGGCTTCGATGCCCTCGATGACGCGGTCGTGGCATCGTCTGCCGTCGCCGCCGAGACCGAGGCGGTCCGGCTGGGCGAGCTCCTCGCGCCGCTGCGGGTGGGGCTCGTGCACGGCCGCCTCAGGCCGGCCGAGCGAGACGCGGAGATGGCCCGCTTCCGTGACGGCGAGCTCGACGTCCTCGTCGGGACGACCGTCGTCGAGGTAGGGGTCGACGTGCCCGAGGCGACGATGATGGTCATCGAGGGCGCCGATCGCTTCGGCCTCGCCCAGCTCCACCAGCTCCGCGGCAGGGTCGGCCGGGGACGCGAGGAGTCGTTCTGCGTCCTGGTCTCGGATTCAACCGACGAGACCGCCCAGGCCCGCCTTGCCGCGGTCCGCGACATCCGCGACGGCTTCGAGCTGGCCGAGCGCGACTGGGAGCTGAGACGCGAGGGCAACGTCCTCGGCCTCGTCCAGAGCGGTTTGCCCGAGCTGCGCGTGGCGTCGCTGCAACGGGAGGGCCATCGGGAGCTCGCCGTCCGGGCCCGGGAGACGGCCGAGGCGATGCTCGACGAAGCCGGCGAGCTGCGGCCGGGTCACGAGGCGCTCCAAACGGAGCTCCGGTCGGGCTGGCTGGCCGGCGTGGCCCGGGCCGAATCGGGCGCGGCGACGTGAGCGGGGCACGTCGCGGCGCGGGGGGCGGAGCCGGCACCGTCGAGGCCGGAGTGCGCGCCGCCTCCGGCAGGGGCGGGGGCGAGGCGGGACGCGTCATTGCCGGAACCGCGCGAGGGATCCGCCTCATGGCGCCGGGCGAGGGCACCCGGCCCATCGCCGACCGGGTGAAGCAGACGCTCTTCGCGATCCTCGAGCCCGATCTCCGCGACGCCGGCGCCCGCGTCCTCGACCTCTTCGCCGGCAGCGGCGCCGGCGGGATCGAGGCCCTGTCACGGGGCGCGGCCGCGGCCGTCTTCGTGGAACGCGACGCCGGCGCGGTCGCGACGATCCGGGCCAACCTCGCCCGGACGCACCTCACCGGATCCTCGGCGACGGTGGTCCAGGCCGAGGTCGTCCGCTGGCTCGCCGGTGCCTCGGGACCCGTCGCGGGTCCGTATCGCGTCGTCCTCGTGGACCCGCCGTACGACCGTCCGGAGCTGCTCGACCAGTCACTCGAACGGCTCGGGCGGGGCGACCTCCTGGGGCCCGGGTCGGTCGTCGTGGCCAAGCACTTCTGGAAGCACCGGCCGCCGGACCCGAGCGGGCTGCTACGATCGGTCCGGGAACGCCGCTTCGGCGAGACGGCCCTGACGTTCTACCGACGCCCCGCGTCGGACCAGGAGGAGTCGTGAAGGTCGCGGTCTATCCCGGCTCGTTCGACCCGGTCACCAACGGCCATCTCGACATCGTCCGGCGGGCCCTGACCGTGTTCGATCGGGTCGTCGTGGCGGTCCTCCAGAACCCCCGCAAGGCGGCCCTCCTCGACGCCCCGACCCGCGTCCGAGTGCTCCGCGAGGCGCTCGATGGGGCGGGCCTGCCGGCGGGCCGGGCCGATGTCGCGACGTTCGACGGCCTGACCGTCGACGCGGTCCGGTCCCATGCTGCCGGCTCGATCGTGCGGGGCCTCCGGGCGATCTCCGACTTCGAGGTCGAGATGCAGCTGGCCCACAACAACCGGAAGCTGGCCCCGGACATCGATACGGTCTTCTTCATGACCGCCGTGGAGCATGGCTACGTCAGCTCGACCCTGGTGAAGGAGATCGCTTCCTTCGGTGGCGACGTCTCCGAGATGGTCCCGCCGGCCGCGGCCGAGGCCCTGCGGGCCGCGCTCGCCGGCCGCCGATGATCCCGCGGCCCGTGCCATAATCCCGGGGACCACCCTCAGTCCCGCCGGAGGATCCTCGCCTGGACATCATCTTCCTCCTCGAGCGGCTCGAATCCCTCATCGCGACCGGCCGGTCCGTGCCACTGACCCGCAACGTCGTCGTGGATCGTGACGCCGTCCTCGACCTCGTCGACCAGCTGCGGGTGGCAATCCCCGAGGAGGTCCGAGCGGCCAAGCGGATCAACTCCGAGGGCGAGCGGATCATCGAGAAGGCGGACGAGGAGGCGACCCGGATCATCAGCCGGGCCCAGGAGCAGGCCGCCTTCCTGATCGGCGAGCGAGGCCTCCTGGAGCTGGCCGAGGAGGAGGGTCGCCGGATCATCGGCGAGGCCCAGGAAGCCGGCGACGAGGTCCGGGCCGGCGCCGACGAGTACGCCCTCCAGATCCTGGGAACGCTCGAGTCCGAGGTGGCCAGGGCCCTGGCCGGCATCCAGAAGGGGATGACCGTCCTCGATGACCGGAGGGCCGAGCTCGCCGAGGGCGAGGCCGCAGCGACCGACGACGAAGCCTACGAGGACGACGACCCGGGCGAGCCGCTGGACGAAGAGGACGAGGACGCGCGGCACCCGGCCTACCGGTGACCTCGCGCGTGCGCGCGGCGACGAACCCGCTGACCTGGCCGCTGGCGGGCCTGCTCGGCCAGCCGCCGGGCACCCGACAGGCCTTCCCGATCTCGGGCGTCACGATCCCGCTCGATGACGACCTCCGCCTGACGTCGCCGATCGAGGGCCACCTCGGGGTGGCCCGGACGAACCGCGGGATCCTCGTCGAGGCACCGCTCCGGACGGCGATCGCGGGGACCTGCAGCCGATGCCTGCTCGACATCGACATCCCCCTCGAGCTGGTCATCGCCGAGGAGGTCCTGCCGAGCATCGACATCGCCACGGGCCAGGCGGTCGACCGGACGGCCGAGCCCGACGCCGCCCGCCTCACCGACCACCACGAGCTCGAGCTCGAGCCACTCGTCCGCGAGGCCATCTCGCTGGCCGAGCCGATCGCGCCGCTGTGCCGACCCGACTGCCCCGGCCTGTGCCTCGTCTGCGGCGAGCGACTCGGACCCGGCCACCAACCCCATCCCGATGACGACATCGATCCGAGGCTGGCAGCCCTCCGGGCCTTCCGGGTCGACGACGAGGCGGAGAACGGGTAGACTCCGCCCTCGGTCCCGCGCCCCCGCGCCCCGGGCCATCCGAGCCGACATCCTGATCCACGGTGCGCCCGGCGCGCCGTCTCGCCCGAACCGTCGCCCGACGGCGACGGTCTCGAAAGGAGCACTACGACACCATGGGCGTGCCCAAGCGAAGGGTCTCCCACGCTCGCCAGGGCGACCGCCGCGCGCACCTCGCGCTGACCCTCCCGCAGCTCGAGGAATGTCCGCATTGCCACCAGCCGAAGCGGGCCCATCGCGCTTGCCCGACCTGCGGCTTCTACGGTGGCCGGCCGGTCCTCGAGATCAAGACCCCCAAGGACAACGAGCCGTCCGCGTCCTGACGCCATGAGCGACGACGCCACCGCCGCCGGCCACCCTGCCGGCGCTGCCGGAGCCGGCGTCCGCATCGCGGTCGACGCGATGGGTGGAGACCACGGGCCGGTAGAGGTCGTGCCGGGCGCCCTCGATCACGCCCGAGCCCACCCCGAGGACCACGTCCTCCTGGTCGGCGCCGAGGCGGCCATCCGGGCCGTTGCGGGCGAGCTTCCGCCGAACGTATCGATCGTGCCGGCCAGCCAGGTCATCGAGATGCACGAGCACCCGGCCCTGGCGCTGCGCGAGAAGAGGGACGCCTCGATCCTCGTCGCCAGCGACCTCGTCCGGCGGGGCGAGGCGGATGCGGTCATCACCGCCGGCCACACCGGCGCGGCGATGGCGGCCGCGATCCTCCGGATCGGGCGCCTGCCCGGCGTCGACCGGCCGGCCCTCGCCGTCCAGATGATCCGGAGCGGGGCGCCGTTCGTCCTCCTCGACATCGGCGCCAACCCCGATTCGACGGCCGAGAACCTGGCCCAGTACGCCCGGATGGGGGCGATCTTCGCGGACCGCGTGCTGGGCATTCCGGACCCGCGGGTCGCGCTGCTCTCGATCGGCGAGGAGAAGGGCAAGGGCGACCTCCGGATCCAGCGGGCCACGGAGCTGCTGGACGTCTCGGGGCTGCACTTCGTCGGCAACGTCGAGGGCAAGGACGTCACCGGCAACCTGGCCGACGTCGTGGTCACCGACGCGGTCACCGGCAACGTGATGATCAAGTTTTTCGAGGGCCTCTCGACCTTCATCTTCGATCTCTTCCGGGACGAGTTTCGGGGCTCGCTGCGGGGTCGCCTGGCGTACCTGCTGCTGCGGCCCGGGATCGCCCGGATCCGCGATGTCTTCGATTACGAGAAGGCCGGCGGCTCGCCGCTCCTGGGGGTCCGCGGGTCGGTGATCATCACCCACGGCCGGGCAAAACGGCGCATGATCGGCTTCGGCTGCGGCGTCGCCGCGGCGACGGCCCGGACCGGCGTCCCGGCGCTCATCGCGGAGGCCCTCCGCGAGGACGCCGCCCGGCTGGACGCTGCGCGCCTCGGCGCGGCCGATGTCGGTGCCGAGCGGAGCGCCGAGGAGGCGATCCTGGATCCGGAGGACGCACCATGAGCGGACCGGCCCTGTCGATCGGCCGGGGCGTGATCGTCGACATGATCCGCCTCGCCGCCTTCGAGGTGCCTGGCGTCATGCGGGTGGCCCGCGGCGGGCCGGCCTGGCGGGCAGTCTTCCGGGGTGCACCGGTAGCGGTTCGGGTTCGGGGCGAGCAGGTGGAGGTCCGCCTCTGGGTCGTCGCCCGGCCGGGCGCCGACGTCAGCGCCGTGGCCCGCCAGGTGCGAGCGGCGGTGGCCGGTGCGGTCGAGCGGCTCCTGGGCCTCCATCTCGGCTCCGTGACCGTCGTCGTCGATGGCATCGGCAGCTGAATCCGCGGACCGATGGCTCGCAGGGGCGTCGCCTCGGTCCTCGGAGAGCGAGTGATGGTTCGACGGGAAGGTTGCCAAGCCACGGATAGGCATCGATCTCGTCGAGCCGCCCGACGGGCGGCCCTTGGCGCGGTGTTCGAGGCCGACTTCGGCCAGCACACCGCGATGGCCGTTCTCGAGCGCCAGCTGGCCGAGACCGAGGCGGATCCGACGACCGCCGAGCTGGCCCGCGAGCTCGTCTCGCAGGTCGTCGCCCATCGGGACACGATCGATGCCCGAATCGAGCTCAGCGCACCCCAGTATCCGGTCACCCAGCTGGCCCGGATGGACCGCGCGCTGCTCCGTTGCGCGATCGGCGAGGTGCTACACTCCCCGACGCCGGCCCGGGTGGCGATCGCCGAGTGGGTCGAACTCGCCAGGACGTACAGCGGAGACCCGATGCGCCGTCTGATGAACGGCGTGCTTGGACGGATCGCACGAGACACCAGCGGCGCTTGAGCCGCCGGCACCCGAAACCCCGAGGAGAGAGTCAGTGGCCACGACCTACGAGCGACTCAAGAAGATCGTCGTCGAGCAGCTCGGCGTCGACGAGGATGAGGTCAAGCCGGAAGCCTCGTTCGTCGACGACCTGAACGCCGACTCGCTCGACCTCGTCGAGCTGATCATGAGCCTCGAGGAGGAGTTCGGGACCGAGATCTCGGACGAGGACGCCGAGAAGATCCGGACGGTCCAGGACGCGGCCGACTACATCGACGAGCGGACGTCCTGAGGGCGACCTCTTCGGAGCCCCAGGCATCGATCCCCGGGCCGCCCAACGGCCGGACCGTGGATCGGATCGATGACCTCATCGCCCGGCTGGACCTCCCGATCCGGGACCGCGACCTCGTCGCCCAGGCCCTGACCCACTCGTCGTGGATGCACGAGCATCCGGGCGAGGCCGCCGGTCACAACGAGCGCCTCGAGTTCCTGGGCGATGCCGTGATCAACCTCGCCATCTCCGAGGCCCTCTTCGCCCACCACCCCGAGGACGACGAGGGCCTGCTGTCGTCCCGCCGCGCCTCGATCGTGAGCACCACCGGCCTGGCCCGGCTCGGGGGCCGGATCGGCCTCGGCGAGGCGCTCCGGCTCGGCGAGGGTGAGGCCCAGCGCGGCGGCCGGCTCCGACCATCGCTCCTGGCCTCGACCCTCGAGGCGGTGGTCGGCGCGATCCTGGTCGACGCGGGCTGGGACGTGGCACGCGCCTGGGTGACCGGGGTCGCCGGGCCGGAGATCGTCGCCGAGCTGCCCCCGGCGGCCCTGAAGAGCCCCAAGAGCCGGCTCCAGGAGCACACCCAGCGGACATCCGGCGGTCGACCCGAGTACCGGCTCCTGGAGGCCGTGGGGCCGGATCACGAGAAGGTCTTCCGGGTCGAGGTCGTCGTCCATGGTCATCCGCTCGGCGCCGGTGTCGGGCCGTCGCGCCGGGTGGCCGAGACGAACGCCGCGGCCGAGGCCCTCGAGGCGCTGGCTGCCGCGGACGGTCGCGCCGGCGGCATGGCCCGACGGGGCCGGAGGTCCAGGCGATCCAGCGACCCGGTCGGGGAGGCGACGCCGACCGGCGGGGAGACGGCGTCGTGAGCGCCCCGGCGCGACTCCTGTCCGTCCGGCTGCAGGGCTTCAAGTCGTTCGCCGAGCGGACGCATGTCACCTTTGGTCCCGGAATCAGCGCCGTCGTCGGCCCGAACGGATCGGGCAAGTCGAACCTGGCCGATGCCCTCCGCTGGGCGCTCGGCGAGCAGGGCCGGGCCCTCCGGTCGCGCAAGTCGGAGGACGTGATCTGGGCCGGCTCGGACCGACGGCCGGCGGTGGGGATGGCCGACGTTCAGCTGACCCTCGACAACGCCGACGGCCTCCTGCCGGTCGAATTCGGCGTCGTGGAGCTTGGACGGCGGCTCTTCCGGTCCGGCGAGAACGAGTACCTCCTCAACCGCCAGCGGGTCCGCCTGCGCGACCTCGTGGATCTCCTCGATTCGGCCCACCTGGTCGAGAACGCCTTCCTGTTCATCGGCCAGGGCATGGTCGACCAGGCCCTGGCCCTCCGGCCCGAGGAGCGCCGGCCACTGTTCGAGGAGGTCGCCGGGGTCCGCCGCCACGAGCGCCGCCGGCGACGGGCCGAAGAGCAGCTGACCGAATCCGAGGCGAACCTCGCCAGGGTCGAGGACATCCTGGCCGAGCTCCGCCCGCAGGCCCGGCGCCTGGCGGCCCAGGCGGAACAGCAGGCCACGCGCGCGAACGCCGGTGACGAGCTCGCGGCGGCACTGCTCGTGGCGGCCCACGCCCGGTGGCACGAGGTCGCGGCCAGAATCGCCGAGGCCGGCGGGCGGCTCGAGGCTGCCAGGGCCGACGTCGACGCCTCGCTCGGAGCGCTGGCCGCGGCAGAAGCCGCGGCCGCGGCGGTCGCCACGGCGCTCGGCGAGCGCGCCGCTTCGGCCGCGGCGTTCCGCAGCCGGGCGGACGAGGCTCGCGGCGTCCTGACCGCGGCCCAGCTCCGGGACGGCCAGCTGGCCTCGGAGACGGCGGCCATCGCCCGCGACCGCGAGCGCATCGCCGAGGAGCGGGCCGCGGCAGAGGCGGACCTCGCGGCGCAGCGGCGACGGCTGGCCGAGCCCGTGCCGGCCCGCGACCTGGAGGCCGAGGCAGCGCTCACCGACGCCGAGCGCGGCCTGGCCGACGCCCTGGCCGAGCTGGCGGGACTGGAGGCCGCCACCCATGCCCGGGATGCCGACCTGGCCGCGGTCCGGCGCGCGGCCGCGGCTCGGGCCGCCGAGACGGAGACAGCCCGGCGCCGGCTGGCCGAGGCCGAGCGGGCTGCTGCGGCGGAGCGGGCTCGGGCGCAGGACCTGGCCGCCCGCCTCGAGGCGGCCGGGGCGGCGAGCGCGGCCGCGACCGGAGCGCTGGAGCGGGCCGTCGCCACGGGGGCGGCCGCGGCCGAGGTGCGGGAGGCGGCCGAGCGGACCCTCGAGCAGCGAACCGCGGAAGCCCGGACGGCCGCGGAACGGGCCGCCGAGACGGGGGCGACCCTGGCCGGCCTGCAAGCGGCCCAGGCGATGCGAGCCGCGGCCATCGCCGACGAATCGGGCAGTGGCGTGGCGGCACGCCTGCGGGTTCGAGGCGGGCGCCGGATCGACGAGGACCTCGCCGTCGAGCCCGGCCTCCGGGCCGCGGTGGATGCGGCCCTCGCCGGCGCGGGTCGAGCCTATCTCACGACCCGCCGCTCGATCCTGGATCTCGCCGGTGAGCGCGGTCTGGCGATCGTCGTCGACGGGCCGGCGGACGACGCTGCCTCGGGAGTGGCAGGGCGGTCGAGCGGCGGCGCGAGCCCAGGCGACGACCCCGCGGGGTCCGGTTTCCGAGCCCGGCTGGCCTCGGCCGGGGGTGGGCTGCTGGTCGAGGCGATCCGCCGGGACGCGACCGGCGCGGCGCGCCGGCTCCTGGCCCGGGCCGCCTGGACGCCCGACCTCGCCACCGCCCTCGATCTCCAGCCGTCGCTGCCGCCCGGCTGGATCGCCGTCCCCCGGGATGGCAGCGCCGTCGTCGGCGAGATCGTCATCCGGCTCGGAGCCGGCGACCGGGTGCTGGAGGCTCGGGCCGAGCTGGAGCGGACGCTGGCCGAGCTCCGGGTCGCCGAAGCCGCTGCGACGGCCGCCGCGGGAGCCGCCGCGGGAGCCGCCCGGGCCGCCACTGCCGCCCGGACCGCGCTCGATGACGCGCAGGCCAAGGAATCGGCGGCGACCGCCGCCCGCCGGGTCGCCGAAGATGCCGATCGCGTTGCCGCTCGCTCGCTCGAGGCGCTCGTCCGCGAGTCGGGCTGGCACGACGCCCAGGCGACCCGGCTCGCTGCCGAGGTCGAGCGGGCTCGGGCTGCGATCCCGGGCGACGCCGCGCCGAGCACCAGCGCGGCGGCGCCGAGCGCCAGCTCGCCGGCGCAGACCATCCGCCCGGCAGCGCCGGGCGGCGCGCCGGTCGCAGGCAGCGACGAGCGCGACGCCCTGGTCACCTGGGGCGCCCGGGTCGCGGAGCTTCGTGCCCGGCGCGATCGCCTGGCGGCCGTGGTGGCGGAGGTCGACGGCGCGCGCCGCGAAGCCGAGCACCGGCGAGCCGCCTCGGAGGCCGCGATCGCCATCGACGAGAGCCGGATTGCGGCCGCCGACCGCGCCGCGGAGCAGCTTGCCGAGCGGGAACGCGCCCTGTCGGCGGACCGGGCGGGTCACGCGGCCGTTCTGGCCGATGCCGCCGTCCGCGAGGCGGAGGCCCGGGCGGTGCTCGACGGCCTCCTGACCGCCGACGCCGACGACCGTGGCCGCCTGGCCGATGCCGAACGGGCCGCGGCGAGCGCCCGGGAGCGCCTGCGTGCCGCGGAAGACCGCTCGCGAACCGAAGAGCACCGTGACCTCGAGGCCCGTCTCGGCCGGGACGCACTCCGCGAGCAGCTGCTCGTCGAGCTCGCCGGGCTCGGGCCGCTCGGGCTCCGCCATCTCGACGCCGTGGCGAGCGGCAATCGCCCCGCTGACGCCGGGGAGCAGGCGGTCCGGGGCGCCGAAGCCGCGGTCGGGGACGACGCGAACGGCACCGCTGGTCCCGACGCACCCGATGCACCCGACGAGCGCGACGAGCGCGACGAGGCGGAGGAAGCGACCCTCCTGGCTGTGGCGCTCGATCGGGCAGGGGAGCGCTGGGCGGCGCTCGAGCCCCCGTCCGAGCTCCCGGGTCCGGGTCGCCTGGCGACCCTCCGGCGGCGCTACCACGAGCTCGGCGCCGCGAATCCCTACGCCGTCGAGGAGTACGCCACCGTCCGTGCCAGGCTCGAGGACCTCGAGCGGCAGCACGATGACCTGCGCGGGGCGATCGGTCGGACGCGGGCCCTCATCACCGAGCTCGACACGCTCATCTCGGACCAGTTCCGGACGACGTTCCGAGCCCTCGAGACGAGCTTCGACGCCCGCTTCCGGCAGCTGTTCGGCGGTGGGTTCGCCCGGCTGTCGCTGACCGACCCGACCGACCTCGCCTCGACCGGGATCGAGATCGTGGCCCGACCGCCGGGCAAGAAGCCCCAGGCCCTGGCGATGCTCTCGGGTGGCGAGCGGGCGCTGACCGCGGTGGCCCTGCTGTTCGCGATGCTCGAGGTCCGGCCCGTGCCGTTCTGCGTCCTCGACGAGGTCGATGCCGCGCTCGACGAGGCCAATGTCGGGCGTTTCACGGCCGCCCTGCG
>SCUO01000030.1 GCA_004297395.1 Chloroflexota bacterium
GCCCTCCTTGGCCGGGATGAGGCCGGCCTCGGCCACGATCGGCTGCGCCTCGTCGGAGGCGAGGAAGGCGAGGAACGCTGCGGCCTCCGCCTTGTGCTCCGAGTACGTGGTCATCGAGAATCCGTCGCCGCCGTATTCGACGACGCCCTTGATCGCCTCGGGCGTGAACGGCGGGACGAACACGTCGACCTTGTCGCCCATCTCCTCTTCGAACTGGGCGATGGCCCATGTGCCCTCCATCGTCATCGCGGCCTCACCGGCGATGAACTGGGCGATCGAATCCTGGTTGGTCAGGACGTCCTGGTTCGTGCACCCGTCGCTGAACAGCGACGTCCACTTCGAGATCTGGTCCTGGATGGCCGGATCCGTCCAGCTCGTCTCGCCGGTATAGAGCTTCTTCCAGTCGTCCGGGCTGTAGATCATCATCAGGTAGCTGATGTCGTACCAGGGGTAGAAGCCGCCACCGAGGGCCTGGCCTCCGGTGCCATAGACGAACGGGGTGATGCCCGCAGCCTTGAGCTTGTCGCAGGCGTCGAACAGCTCGTCCCAGTTGGTCGGGAACGTGTCCGGGTCGAGTCCCGCCTCCGTGAACAGGTCCCGGTTGAAGAAGCCGTTGTAGAACTGGACCTCGAGCGGAACGACGAGGACGCCGTCGTCCGGGTTGAAGTTGAGCGAGCTGTAGTCAATGCCCTTGAGCTTCTTGAGCTCGCCGACCGGGATGTAGCTGTTGAGCGGCTCGAGGTAGTCCTTGTACTTGAGGTCGAAGAGCCCGGTCCACTGGGTCGCGAGATCGGGTCCGGTCTTCGAGATCGCTGCCGCCTGCAGCAGGTCGAAGTAGTTGTCGGCCGGCTGGCTGACGATTTCGATCTTGATCTCGGGGTACTTGGCCTCGAACGCCTTGACGAGGTTCTCGGTGGCGACGGCGTTGGCCTCGGTGCCGTAGTTGTGCCAGAGCGTCAATTCGGCCGCCCCGAGCGATGGTGCCCCTCCGCTTGCCGCCGGGCTCGACGTCCCACCGCAACCCACCGCGGCCAGCACTAGGGCCGCGATCAGTGTGCCTAGCTTGCGGTTCAAACCCTGACTCCTTTCGTCGCGGAAGCCGGCGTCCACGGGCGGCTCCTCATTGGGCGACCCGATTCGGGGCCACCGTTCGGCCCAGTCGGCCCACTGCCAACGCGCAGCGGGCGCGGCTGAACACCGCCGATCCTAGCCAGATCGAAACAGAAACGCAACATGATCATGCACCAACTTCTTGACGATCAGAAGGAAATCGATAACGATACGGGCATAGCCAGCGTGCGATCCAGGGACCGACTGCTGCGCCTGCCGGCGTGCCGTCCCGGCACAGGCGACGAACGAATGGAGGCGGATGGGCGTGGCCAACGGTGAAGAGATCCGACTGTCGCGGCTGTTCGACGGGGCGTCGAACGCGGTCATCGTGGCCATCGACCATGGCCTCTACAACGGCCCGCTGACGGGCTTCAACGGGCTGCCGCGGATGACGGAGCGGTTGGGCGAGGCCGACGCGATCCTCCTCAGTCCGGGGATGGCAACGCGTGTCGCGGGCGCGTTCAAGCGACGCGGCGCCCCGGCGATGATCGTCCGCCTCAACTGGGGCACCCAGTACGCGACCCAGTGGGGCTACCACGAGAGCCGCAGCGTGCCCGTCATCTCGGCCGCCGACGCCGTAGCGCTCGGAGCGGATATCGTGCTCGTTGGGATGTCGATCAAGACCGGCTCCGAGGCCGTCGATGCCGAGAACGTGGAGATCGTCGCCCGTGCCGTGAGCGAGAAGCGCCGGGCCGGCGTACCGATCGTGGGCGAGGTCTACCCGGCCGGTCACGAGGACCTGACGCCTGCGGAGCGCCACGATCAGATCGCCATCGGTTGTCGGATCGTCGCCGAGCTCGGCGTCGACCTGGTGAAGACATTCCACACGGGCGAGCGCTTCGCCGATATCGTCGAGTCCACGCCGGTCCCGGTCCTGGCCCTGGGTTCGAAGAAGCTGCCGCGTGAGCGCGACGCACTCGCTCTCGCCGGCGAGGCGATCCGCGCGGGAGCCAGGGGCGTGGTCTTCGGCCGGAACCTGATCCAGGCTCGGGATCCCGAAACGTTCCTCAGGGCGCTGCGGGCAGTCGTCAAGGATGGAGCCGACGCCGCCGAGATCGCCGACCGCCTCGGAATCGACTGAGCGACCGGCGGCGCAGGTGGGCCATCTGATCGGCATTGACGCCGGCACGACCGCCCTCAAGGCCGGAGTGTTCGATGCCGATGGCACGACGCTGTCCGTCGCGACCGAGGAGTACCGGATCGTGACGCCGAGCTCTGACCGAGCAGAGCTGGACCCGGAGCGCTATTGGGAAGCGCTGGTCGGGGCGACGCGGCGAGCGCTCGAGCAAGCCGGTGTCCAGCCCGCCGGGATCGAGGCGATCTCGGTCTCCAGCCAGGGCGAGACCGTCACGCCGGTCGCCGCAGACGGGACGCCGCTCGGACCCTCGATCGTCTGGCTGGACAACCGCGCCCGGGCCGAGGCCACGGAGCTGGCTTCCCTGTTCGATGTCACGGCGGTCTACGCCGCGACGGGGGTTCCGGAAGTGAACCCGACCTGGCCGGCATGCAAGATCCTGTGGTGGCGCCGCCACGAGCCCGAACTCTTCGCCCAGGCCGCGCGCTTTCTGCTGGTCGAGGACCTCCTCCTTCATCGTCTTACCGGCCGCTTCGTTTCCGAGGGCGGCGTGCTCAGCACGACACTCCTGTATGACATCCGCTCGGGCGGCTGGTGGCCGCCGATGCTCGATGCCCTGGGCCTCACTCCGGGGCGTCTGCCCGATATCGCCGCTCCTGGCGCGGTCGTCGGGCTGCTGCGGCACCAGGCGGCCGAGGCCCTCGGCCTCCAGCCAGGCGTTCGCGTGGTGGCCGGCGGCATGGACCAGGGCGCCGGGGCGGTGGGCGTCGGCAACGTGGCCCCGGGCATGGTTTCCGAGAGCACCGGCGGAGCCCTCACGCTCCAGGCCTCCATCGAACGTTCCGATGGCGACCGGACCAGGCGAACGCCGGTGTATGTTCACTCGGCGCCCGGTCAGTACCTCTACTGCCCCGTCTGCCCCACCGGCGGCATGGTCCTCACCTGGTTCCGTGATCAGTTCGCCGCCACCGAATTGAGCCGGGCCGCGGCGGAGGGGCTCGACGCCTACGACCTGCTGACCGCGCTCGCCGCGACGGTCCCGGCCGGCGCCGAAGGGCTGACCATGCTGCCCCACCTGGCCGGCGCCTTCAGTCCGGAGTACGAGCCTCGCGCCAGGGGGGTCTGGTCCGGGTTCACGCTGGCCCATGGCAAGGGCCACTTCGTCCGGGCGATTCTCGAGGCGGTCGCCTACATGCTGCGCCGGAACCTGGAGCTGCTCGCGGACGCCGGGTCACCTGCCGACGTCATCCGGTCCCATGGCGGCGGCGCGCGCAGCGACCTGTGGTGCCAGATCAAGGCCGATGTCACCGGCCGGCCGGTGGTCACCCTGATGGGCGAGCACTCGGCCATCCGGGGAAACGCGATGCTCGCCGGCGTGGCGGCCGGCGCCTTCGCGGACCTCGGCGAGGCCTGCGCCGCGATGGTCGTGCCGAATCGACGATTCGAGCCCATACCCTCGACGCACGCGGCCTACGAGGCTGGGTATCAGCGCTATCTGGAGCTGTTCGACACCTTGAGGCCCAGCTTCGCCGGGCACGGGCCAGGCCACGGATGAGGAGGACACGATCGTGAGCTCGTTGCTGTCGGACGCCAGGATGTCGTCGGCCGAAGGTCGCCAAGCGACGCGACCCAGGATCGGGTCCCTCGTGATGGCCCTCCTCGAGGACGACTACAACAAGACCGGCCACATGCGACCGGCGGCCACCGCGGCCGCCCAGGACATCGCCGACGTGCTGGGCCGTTTCGGCGACGTCGTCCACGCCGGGCTCGTCGAGGAAGAGCACCAGGCCGCCGCCGCCGCCCGCCTCTTCAACGCCGAGGACGTCGACATCATCGTTGCCACCGAGCTCGCCTACACGAAGGGCGTCGTGCCGGCGCGCTGTTTCATCGACACGACCGCACCGGTGCTCGTCTGGAACGCTCAGCGGATCAGCCGCCTCGGCGAGAGCGACGGCTTCGACGTCGTGATGCTGAACTCAGGCATGGCGGGAATGCCCGAGCTGACGGCCTGCCTGCTCCGAACCGGGCGGGACTTCGCGGTCGTCACCTCTCGCCTCGAGGATCCTGACGGGCAGCGCCAGGTCGGCGAGGTGATCCAGGCTGCGGCGGTCCGCCGACGGCTGCGGACGGCCAGGGTCGGCCTCGTCGGCCATCCGTTCGAGGGCATGACCGACCTGATGTACGACGGCCTCTCGATGCGCCAGGTCATCGGCCCCGTGGTCTGGCCGGTGGAGCCCGAGGCGATCGCCGTCCGCTTCGGCGAGATCGTCCCGGCGGACGTCGACGCCCTCGTCGCGCAGGAGCGCAGCCGGTACAGGATCGACATGGACAGCGTCCTCTTCGAGCGCTCGGCGCGCCTGGCGCTGGCCCTTGAATCGGTGGCCCGGGAGCGCGCGCTGGATGCGTTCACGGCGTTCGACCAGGTCTGGCTGAGCGACCCGCGGATCGGGATCATCCCCTCCTACGCGACAGGCCGGCTGTGCGAGATCGGAATTCCGGCGGCGCCGGAGGGCGACGTGCCGACGGCCGTCGCGCAGCTCGCCCTCCAGGAGCTCGCCGGTAGCGCGACGACGCTCGAGAACTACGTCATCGACTTCGACAACAACGCGGTGATGTTCTCCCACGACGGCCACGGCAATCCGGCCCTCGCCACGCCGGGCGAGGTTGCGGTCAAGCACTCGATCTACTACCAGGGCGTTGCCGGTTTCGGAGCCGGCTTCGAGTTCGCCTACGAGCCGGGCCCGATCACGAACCTCGCGATCGTCGGGGTCGGCGATGGCCAGTGGCGGTTCGTCATCTCCGAGGGCGAGCTTCTGCCCTTCCCGCCCCGCGCCATCTCGGCCCCGCAGACACTGTTCCGGCACGACGACCTGCCGATCACCGAGTGGTGCAACGAGTGGCTCCGCGCCGGCGCTACCCATCACATGGGTGCCGCCCACGGCCGCTGGACCCCGCAGCTGCTGGAGCTTGCCCGGATGCTCGACGTGGACGCCGTGGTGGTGTGACCGGCGAAGGGCGGCCCTCGTTGATCTGGGGGCCGGGCTAGGCATGGCAGTGGATCGAACGGTCGAGATCAGGCCGCCGTTCTTCGAGATCGGTCCAAAGGCGTACGCGTACGGTCGCCAGCTCGTCGAACTGGCGAGGCAGGCCGACGCCGCGAGTCACGCGTACGACGTCCAGGTGATCCTGACGCCGCAGGCCGTGGACATCGCAGCTGTCGCGGCCGCGGTCGAGCACGTCCTTGTCTTCGCCCAGCACATGGACTCGCTGCGGCCGGGCCGCGGCGTTGGCTCGGTGCTCCCGGAAGCGGTCAGGGCCGCCGGGGCAAGCGGCGTGCTGCTCAACCACGTCGAGCGGCGGCTGTCCCGGCCCGAGCTGACGGACGCGATTCGTCGCGCCGACGAGGTCGGCCTCGCGACGATGGTCTGCGCCGATGACGCGTCGGACGCTGTCTCGATCGCCGAGCTCGCGCCGAACATCATCATCGTCGAGGCGCCCGTCCTGATCGCCGGCGGCAAGCGCGACGCCGCCGATCGGGAGGCGATCGCATCGACGAATGCGGCGATCTGGCGGGTGAACCCCGCGATCCGCGTGCTTCACGGAGCCGGAATCTCGAACGCCCAGGACGTGTTCGACGTCATGGCGGCCGGGGCGCAGGCAACCGGCTCGAGCAGTGCGATCTTCACCGCTCCCGACCCTGTTGCGATGCTCGAATCGATGATCAGGGCGGTTCGCGATGCCTGGGACAAGACCCATTGAGGGAGGTCGGACGGATGTCGGTCAGCCATGCGACGTTCAATGTCCAGTCGGACAGACGGCCGACGTTCGAGGACGTGACGGGGCGGGTTGAGGATGCCTTGGTGAAGTCCGGCATCCGCAACGGGATCCTGCTCGTCTACTCGCAGCACACCACCTGCAGCGTGCTCATCCAGGAGGCGTCCGACGACGCCGACTACTGGGGCACGGAGCTGCTGATGCAGGACCTCGTGACGATCCTCGAGGGTCTCGTTCCCACCTGTCGGACCGAAGGCCAGTATCACCACCCGGGACCCAAGCATATCCAGGCCGCCCTGGGCCGCGACGAGCTCCCGGCGTGGTCGCTCAACACCGACGCCCACCTGCGGTCGGTGATCATGGGCCGCTCCCAGTCGATCCCTGTGGTGGATGGGGCGATGGCGCTTGGCGACTTCGGGCGGATCTACTTCGCCGACTTCGACCAGACTCGCGCCCGCGAGCGCACGGTCCGAGTCCAGATCGTCGGCGAGTAGGGCGGGCCAAGCTTCCTCGGACCCGCCGCGATCGCTGCGCCAGGCGTCGAACAGCAAGCCGATGAGTTTCGATCTCACCAGCCGTCAGAAGGTTGGGAGGACTGCTGTTGGCCGGATCACGCCGGGCCGGGCCTCAGCTTTGGCGCTCGCGGCCGATCGGGCCGGCTCGACGACCGCGCGCCCTCGTGGCGCCGCCGGGACCACCCGATCTCGGAACCGTGGACTCGCTCGCCCGCGAGGCCCTCGCGGCGCGCCGCGAGGGCAGGACCGTCTGCGTGCGCGACTGTTCGGCGGAGCTCGCCGGGCTGATCGAGCTGTGCGGGCTCGGCGGTGTGCTCCCGCCCAAGCGCCTATGCGTCGAGGCGGGACGGCAGCCCGAAGAGGGGGAAGAAGCGGGCGGTGTCGAGGAAGAAGGTGATGCCGGCGATGCCGCCCTCGCCGAGCTCCACGACCTGGAGTGACCAGGGCTCATAGCCGCCGCCGGCGGCCGGCTTGTACTGGCCGAAGGCCGGCGCGCCGTTGGCCGACGTCGCGATCAACCGCGAGCCGCGACAGCCGATGCCTGGCCCGAGGCACCAGCGGCTGATGTCGAGGTGGGTCCGCAGCCACAGGTCGTACGGCGGCATGTTCCAGACCGCGTCCTCGCGGAGGAGCGAGGTCAGGGCATCCATGTCGTAGCGCTCGAAGGCGTCGACGTATCGGGCCAGCAGCGCCTGCTGCTCCGGGCCGAGGGATGGCGCCGAGGTGGTGGTGCGCACGTCGCGGCTGGCCAGCGTGGCCCGGGCTCGCTGGAGCGCGCTGTTGACCGAGGCGACCGAGGTGCCGAGGAGCTCCGCCACCTCCTCGGCCTTCCAGTGGAGGACCTCTCGGAGGATCAGGACGGCCCGCTGCTTCGGCGGCAGGTGCTGGAGAGCGGCGACGAATGCGAGGCGGACGGATTCCCGGGCAACGGCGACGTCGGCCGGGTCGCCGCCGACCGGGACGACCCGGGCGTCCGGGACCGGCTCGATCCAGGTGGCCTCGGCGAGGGGCTCCGGCAGGGGCACGTCCGCCGTGCCGGCCGGCCCGAGGTCCATCGGCCGGGCCCGGCGCTGGCTCGCGCCGAGCATGTCGAGGCAGACGTTCGTGGCGATCCGGTAGAGCCACGAACGGAGGCTGGAGCGGCCCTCGAATCGGTCGTGGGCGCGCCACGCCCTGACGAAGGTCTCCTGGACTGCGTCCTCCGATTCGAACGTCGAGCCGAGCATCCGGTAGGCATACGCGGTCAGCTCGACGCGATGGCGCTCGAGGGAGGCCTCGAGATCGGCGGCTGCGGGGGACGCGACCGGGTTGGTCGCCAGCTCGGTCATGACCGCGCCATGCTACCGCCGACCCCGCCCGACGATGTCCGCCGCGAGGTCGGACGCTCGAGGTCCGCGATCAGGCGCGGCCGCGAACCAGATCGATGAGGCGGCCGAGGACGCGCTCGGGGTCGGCCCGCAGGCCGTTGTGCTCGTACTCGTTGGTGATCCAGGGCCGGAGGCCGCGGATCGCGGCTGCCGTCTCCTCGGCAAAGGCCCGCTCGACGTACAGGTCGTTGACGTAGATCGTGGCCGCGACCGGCACCTCGTTATGCGCCAGGACGTCCGGGTCGTAGAGCCTGGGCCAGTCGTGGTCGGCGAGGATCTCGGCCGCCTCGCGCTGCGGCCGCAAGGGGCCGTAGTCCTCCCACATCCAGGGGAAGATGTGCTCGGCGGTGAACAGGCCCTCGGCCTCGATCTCGGGCGGCAGGAGCCGCGCGGAAGACCAGCGGGTCGCGCCGCCGTCCGCGTAACACGCCTCGTGGAGCGTGGCGTAGATCGGGTTGCGGCTGAACCGGACGCCCTCCTCGGCGTCGTGGAGGAAGGCGTTCGACCCAAACGGCAGCTCAAGGACGTGGTGGAGCAGCTCGAACCCGGCGCTGTCGCCGAGCCACAGCCCCAGCTGCCGGAACCGGCGCGCGGTCAGCCGGTCGCCGGACGGCAGCCGGACGTCGTCCGCGTCAAGCCGCTCGAAGATCTCGCGCGCCCGCGCCCGGTCGTCGGGGTAGCGCTCGAAATAGGCCCGGTTCTTCTGCAGCAGCCGGACGTACGTCGCCCGGTAGACCTCGTCGACCGGCCGACCGATCGGCGCCAGGCCGCCGGTGATGAACGCCTCCCGGAGGCCCTCGGGGGCGATCGAGAGGTACGACATCGAGGTGAAGCCGCCGAAGCTCTGGCCGAGGATGCTCCAGCGCTCGACGCCGAGCTCGCGCCGCACCAGCTCCGCGTCGCGGACGATCGAATCGGCCCGGAAGTGGGTCAGGTACTCGGCCTGGGCAGCGGCGGTCTCGCCCGGGATGTGGCTGCCGACGGGCGTGGAACGGCCGGTCCCGCGCTGGTCGAGGAGGAGGACGCGATAGTCCTGCAGGGCTCGCTTCATCCACATCGATGGCGGGCTGGTGGGCCGGGTCGCCTCGAAGCCGGGACCGCCCTGGAAGAAGACGAGGTACGGCCGGTCCGTGCCCTCGGGGTCGGCGACCTCGCGCGTGAAGACGGTGATCGTTGGGCCGTCCGGACGCTCGTGGTCCAGGGGGACGCGGTGCTCGCGCTCGGTCAGGATCGCGTTGGGAACGCGGTGGGTGATGGCCATCCCCGGACGATAGCCGATGCCCTCCCTCGACACAGAACGGCACCGAATGGCAACCCGCGAGCGGGTTGCCCGGTTCGACAGCCTCGCGTATGCTCCCGCCCACAACTGAAGACCGACTTATCGAGAGTGGCGGAGGGACCGGCCCGATGAAGCCACGACAACCTACCGGCGTCAGGCCGGCAAGGTGCCAAATCCGAGCAGGTGCTCCGCCTGCGAGATAAGGGAAGGTCTCGTGACCCTTCCGAACCCGGAGGGGTTTCTCATTTCCGGTCCCGATCCGCCGATGCCGCGGGCAGCGGCAGCCGCCATGCGGGCGCGAGCTCGCACGACGGTGCCGCCGCTCCCGGCACGTGGAAAGGACGAGAGATGAAGCGGTTCTGCGCAGACTGCGGCCATCTGACCGCGAGGCACGAGGGCTCGGCCGTGGACGAGTTCGCCGGTTCGCACGGCGGCGTCGGCTATGCCTTCTGCGAGGAGGTCGTCCGGACCGGCGAATCGGCCGCCGTGTGCGGCTGCCGCCTGGTCCTCGGCGGGGCCGGGGACGAGGGACGCGGACGGCTGTGGCCGGGCGAGCGCCCGGCGATCGCCACGATCCCGGCACCGGGTCCGCCGCTGGAGCGAGTCCGTCTCGTCTCGACCGAGGTCACCACGACGGACCCGCTCAACGGCCAGCCCGACTTCGAGCGGGTCGAGATCGTCTACGCCCCGCGCGATCGCCTGGTCGACACGAAGTCGCTCAAGGCCTACTGGCTGTGGTGGCGGAGCCGGGGGGCCTCGATGGAGCGGCTCTCGGCGCTCGTGGCCCAGGACGTGGCCCTCGCGACGAACGCGGTGTCGGTCGAGGTCACCGTGGTCGAGGCGCCCCGGGGCGGCATCTCGATCGAGGCCACGGCGAGCGTCGGGACCACGGTGCCTCGGGATTCGCGGGAAGCGCGCTCACCGGCCGAGCACCGCAACGGTCACGAGTCCCGGACCGGTGCGCTCCGCCGGTTGGCCACGGCCCGGACCGCAAAGGCTTAACGCGCCGGCGCCGGGCCGGGCCGACGCCGGCGCCTTCGACGTGCCACGAACACCCCGACCACGGCGCTCATCGCCAAGAGGCCAAGCAGGACGGCGATAGCCGCTCCACCGATGGACCCGGATGTCGGAGCCGGGCCGGCAGGCTGGGGCGAGCTGTCGTTTCCCACAGCCGGAGTCGCCTCCGAGGCAGCGGCAGCGGTCCTCGTCGACGTCGTGAAGGTCGCGGCTCGAGTCGGCGACGGCAGCGCGGCGGACGCGGCCGATTCGGGCGTCACGGCAGGGGACGACGGAGGCTTCGGCGCCGCCGGCGCGATCCGCGGATCGACGGCTGCGTAGAGGTCGTCGCCCCAGACCCCGGTCCCAGGTGCGTTGTAGAACACGGTCCAGGTTCCACCATCCGTCGGCGTGAACGTCCAGGTGGATCCGCCGGTGCCTTGGGCGACGCCCGTGATCAATCCCGGCCCGGATCCGCTCTGCGCGTGCCACTGCCCATTCCTCGGGGCGACGAACCCGCCGACCTGATGGAGCGTCGCCGTCACCAAGCTGCCGGCGGTCGGATGGGCGGACAACGACAGCCAGCCAAGCGGGAGATTCGAGCTCGCGATGCCGGCTCCCTTGGGCGCGCCGTTGGTGCCACGGAGGATCGTCTCCTCGTGCCCGAGGACAAGGCCGTCGGCCATCTGCGCACGGAAGGTGTACAGCCACTGGCCGGCGGCGGAGTACGGGAGCGTGAACACCCATGCGCCGCAATAGCCCTTGCTTGCCGGTCCCGCGAAGTCCACGGCCCCGAAGGTCTCGTCCCAGGCCTCGTTTCTCAAGGCTGCGGTGCTGCCCCACGCGAGCGACCAGCGACAGTGGGCGCTGGACGCGATCGCGTAGCCCCCGGGCCATACCGGGGTCAACGTGACGACGTCGCCGCTCACTGGATGCGCGGGCTGGATGTCCAGGACCACATGGAAGTCCGGGCCGCCCGGGATCGGCGGCGGCGTCGCGCTCGGTGTCGACGCCGGGGAGGGCATCAACGTCGGCGGTGGCACGAGCGTCGCGGAGGGCGGCGGAGAGGCCGTTGCGATCGGCGCCGGTGTGGATCCTCCGCCCGGATCCGGGGTCGGCGCGTTGCTGAGGGTGGGGGTTGGCGTTGGTGCGGTTGGCCCTGGGCTGGGCGATTGAGGGGACTCGGTGGGAGCGCCGGTGGCATCGGCGCTGCCGCCCGCTTCGATCGAGGCCGAAGCTGCGCCGGGATGACCGCTCGCGATCAGCGCGAAGGCAAGCATCGCGCCGAAGGCGATCGCGAGGGTGGTACGTCGGATCACCATGCGTCTCCTGGTCTCGGGACGTCGGGTCAGAATCGACCACCTTCGGTGAATCGCGGTCGATTCACAGTGCCCGTCCAGATCGAGCTCTCGCACGGTCCGATCGTCGAGAATAGACAGGCCGGGTGGCCGTGACGTGGGGCGCACCCGCACGAGCGCCGTCGCCGCGCCGGAAGTGCCCCAGGCCCGCGTTCGATGGGTAGGACGTTCGGCCCGGGGTGTCGCTGGGCCTCTTGGGTCGTGGCGAGGGGTGGTGCGTGCACGCCACGCTGGCCGCCACGTGATCACCTCTCGAGCCCTGATCTCACGCAGCCCGGCGGGCCGTGCCCATCACCGGGGCCCCGCTGCCCTCGCCACCCTCCTCGTGGCGCTGCTCGCGGCGACCCTCCTCGGTGGCCTGGCCGCAGGCACCGCCCGGGCGGCCTCCCAGACGCTCGTCCCGGCCTGCAGCGGCGTGAACATCCGGACCGCGGCGTCGACGAGGGCCACGATCAAGGTCCGGCTGGGCCTGTCCAGCACGGTCACCGTCTCGGGGACCGTCAGCGGCTCACGGTGGGGGACGTCCTGCCCGGCCTGGAAGTCCGGCTCCACCTGGTACAAGGTCAGCCACGTCAACGGGATCCCGGTGACCAGCCTGTACGGCGTCACGACCCTGTACGCGGCGACCGGCGTCCTGAAAGCCGGCACCGCCGCGGCGCCAACGCCCGTGCCAACGCCGGCGGCGCCGCCAGCAGCCCCGCCCGCGCCAACGCCCAGCCCATCACCCGCCCCGACGGCCCCGCCAGCACCCACCCCGACGCCGGCCCCTGCCGCCACGCCCCCGCCCTCTCTTGCGCCCGCCCCGACCCCGTCGCCACCATCCCCGTCGCCGACGCCCTCCTCGACCGCGACGACCGAAGCCGTCGTCCTCGTTCCCGCCTGTGACGGGGCGAACCTTCGGACGTCGACCTCGACGAGCTCGACGATCAAGGTCCGGCTCGGCATCAACAGCACCGTGACGATCGCCGCGACCGTTGCCGGCTCGGCCTGGAGCACGAGCTGCCCGACCTCGAAGGCGGGCTCCGGCTGGTACAAGGTCAGCCACGTCAACGGCACGCCGGTCTCGACGCTCTACGGCGTGACCGCGCTCTACGCCGCAACCGGGATCCTGACCACGCCGGTCACCTCGAGCTCCGCGGGCGTGACCGCCCTCGGTCCCTCGACGACCTTCTTCGGCCGCGGGTATGGGCACGGGGTCGGGCTCTCGCAGTACGGCGCCCGTGGGCGCGCGCTCGAGGGCCAATCCGCGGCCGAGATCCTTGCCCACTACTACGCCGGCACGACGATCGGGACCATCGCCGCGGACACGAGGATCCGCGTCTTGGTGCTCGACAACTTCGGCGCCACGGCCGCGAGCCCGCTCGTGGTCCATGGCCGCGACGGGCAATGGGCCGTGACCGGGATCACCGGTGACCTGCCGGCAGACGCCCGGCTCCGGCTCTTCCCGCCGACGGCGAGCTTCGCCACCTGGCGCGCGCTCGTCGAGACGGCCGCCAGCCAGGTTCTCTACGACGGCCCGGTCCCGTCCGATGTCCGGGTTGCGGGATCGACGCCCGCGACGACCCTCCAGCTCGATTCCAGGACATCCGCCTACGACCTCTATCGGGGAACGCTCCGCGTCATCGCTTCGGGGCCGACGATCGATGTCGTCAACGAGCTGCCGCTCGAGACCTACCTCCGGGGCGTCGTGCCGGCGGAGATGCCGTCGACCTGGCCGCTCCAGGCCCGCACCGCCCAGACGATCGCGGCGCGAACCTACGCGGCGTACCAGCTCCGCCCTGGCACGGGCACGTTCGATGTCTACGACGACACCCGCTCCCAGGTCTACGGCGGCGTCCGGCGTGAGCTGGCGGCGGCCGATTCGGTCATCGCCGCGACCGCCGGCCAGGTCGTCCGCAGCGGGACCTCGCTGGCCAACACGCTCTTCCACTCGACCGCCGGCGGCGCGACCGAGCACAACGAGAACGTCTTCGTCTCCTCGGCCGGGGCCCGGGTCGCGTCCCCGGTCAGCTACCTGCGCGGCTCGTCGGACCGCGACCCGTCCGGCGTCGCCTACGACGCCGGCGCGCCCTACGCCACCTGGCAGACGCGGTCGTTCTCGATCGCCGAGCTGTCGGCGATCTTCGGCAAGGACGCCCGCACGGCCGTCGGCACACTGTCGGGCCTCGATCTCCGCAACCGCGGCGTGTCGGGCCGGCTGATCAGCGTCACCCTGGTCGGGACGGCCGGTACGAAGACCGTCTCGGGCGACGTCTTCGTGGCCGTCTTCAACGCCGGGCGCCCGGCCGGCGACGCACCGCTCCGCGGCTCGCTCGTCGACGTCAAGCCGATCCCCTGAGACCGCGCGGGCCGACCGCCCACGCTCGTCGCCGCCGGGTGCTCGATGTCGCTGCTACGCTCTCCGCTCCTCGTGGCGTGACGGAGTCGTGAAAGGGCATCGAGATGGCAGCTGACCGGACCAAGTTCATCCTCGACGAAGACCGGATCCCGCGCAGCTGGTACAACATCGCGGCCGACCTGCCGACGCCGGCCCCGCCGGTCCTCCATCCCGGGACCGGCCAGCCGATCGGTCCGGCCGACCTGGCCCCGCTCTTCCCGATGGAGCTCATCAAGCAGGTCGTCAGCCAGGACCGCGAGATCGAGATTCCCGATCCGGTCCGCGACGCTTACGCGCTGTACCGGCCCAGCCCCCTGTTCCGGGCCCGTCGCCTGGAGGCTGCCCTCGATACCCCCGCCCACATCTACTACAAGTACGAGGGCGGCAGCCCGTCCGGCAGCCACAAGCCCAACACCGCCCTGGCCCAGGCCTACTACAACAAGGCCGAAGGGGTCACCCGCCTCGCGACCGAGACCGGTGCCGGCCAGTGGGGCAGCGCCCTGGCCTTCGCCGGGGCGATGTTCGGCCTCGAGGTCAAGGTCTTCATGGTCCGCAGCAGCTACGACCAGAAGCCCTATCGCCGGGTCCTGATGGAGACCTACGGCGCGTCCGTCGTGGCCAGCCCCAGCCCCGATACCCAGTACGGCCGGAGCGTCCTGGCCGAGACTCCCAGCCACACCGGATCCCTGGGCCTGGCGATCAGCGAGGCGATCGAGGACACCGTCAGCCATCCGGGCACGAAGTACTCGCTCGGCTCGGTCTTCGACTTCGTCCTCCTCCACCAGACGGTCATCGGCCAGGAGGCGATCGAGCAGATGGCTCTCGCCGGCGAGGAGCCGGACGTCGTCATCGGCTGCGCCGGCGGCGGCTCGAACTTCGCCGGCCTGACATTCCCGTTCATCGGCCGCGGCCTGCGCGGCGGCCCGAAGCCCCGGATCATTGCCGCCGAGCCCGAGGCCGCGCCCTCGCTCACGAAAGGCGTCTATCGCTACGACTTTGGCGACACGGCCCGGATGACCCCGCTCGTCAAGATGCATACGCTCGGCCACGACTTCATCCCCGAGCCGATCCACGCCGGCGGCCTTCGCTATCACGGCATGTCGCCGCTCGTCTCGATGCTCAAGGAGCAGGGGCTCATCGAGGCTCGCGCGGTCCACCAGCGAGCGTCCTTCGAGGTCGGTGTCCAGTTCGCCCGGGCCGAGGGGATCCTTCCCGCGCCGGAGCCGACGCACGCGATCAAGGTCGCGATCGACGAGGCGATGGAGGCACGGGCGGAGGGCCGCCCGCGGGTGATCCTTTTCAACCTGTGCGGTCACGGCCACTTCGACCTGTCGGCCTACGAGCGTTACCTGTCGGGCAAGCTCGAGGACTACGAGTACCCGGCCGAGAAGGTCGCCGACGCGCTCAAGGCGCTCGAGGGCCTGCCCGTCGGCTAGACGGACTTGACCACACGGTCTGCTGGGACGAGCGCCCGGCGAGCCAACGGGCAGGGCTCGGGAATCAGCCCTTGATGGCGGCCCGGAGACGCAGCCACTCCGCGTAGCGGGCATCCTCGATCGCCTGGCGCGCAGGGTCGGGCAGCGTCGCCGGACGGCCTCGTTCCCTGATCCATCCGCCCGACGCGAAGATGTCGGCCCCGAGCGCGCCCCACGCCGCGAGCTCGGCGCTGCCGAGCGCCCCATCCGCCCACGGCCGCCACTCCTGGGCGACCCCGACGACGTCGCTGACGACCTGCCGCCAGGTGTCGCTCTGCGCTCCTCCACCGGTCGCCACGAAGTGGGCGGAGGCGAGATCAACCCCCGCCGCCTCGAGGCCGGCGCGGGCGATGAAGCCGAACGATTCGAGCAGGGCCCGATGGAGATCAGCACGACCCTGGTTCGCGTCGAGCCCGATGATGGCCGGCCGTCGGATGGGCGTGCCCGGCCGGACGTGAGCCAGGAAGTTGGGCACCACATACGGTCCATCGACCCTCGGCTCGAGCGCGAGGGCCGCCCGATCGAGCCGCTCGATCTTCGAGGCCCGGTCCTCCCCATTCGCCGGCTCGATGCCCCCGGCCACCCAGGGCAGGGCCGGTCCGATGACCGCGTAGGCCACCTCGTGATACGGCGCCCATTCGGCGATCGGTGATGGATCGACCAGGTATGCCTGGAAGTCGTGGCTGCAGACGTCCACGGACGTCGTCGTGCCGTAGTAGAGGAGCACCTCACCGGGATGCACGACGCCGGCGCCGAGGAGCTCAGCCGGCGTGTCGCCGAGGCCCACGACGACGGCCGTGCCTCGCGGCAGGCCGCTGTCGGCCGATGCGCCCGGCGTGACGTGGCCGAGCACCTCGCCCGCACGACGGAGGGGCGGCAGGGCCGCCGGATCGAGGGAGATCGTGGCGCACAGGTCGCGCCGCCAGGTCAGGCGCGAGATGTCGAGCAGGCCACCGGTCCGTCGGGCGCTCCGATGGTCGAGGCCTCGCTCGCCGGTCAGCCGGAAGGCGAGGTGGTCGTGCGGGTTGAACACCATCTTCGTCTGTCGCAGCAGGTCGGGCGCCTCGCGCTGGAGCCAGAGGAGCTTCGGCAGCCACTCGTCGCCCGCGAGGGCCTCGCCGCCCAGGGTGGCAGCCCGGTCGACCTCGGCGTCGGCTCGCCGGTCGCCGTAGAGCATCGCTGGGGCGAGGGGATCCCCACGCCCATCGGCCAGAAGGAGAGTCGGGTAATGGCCGCTGATCGAGACGGCGGCGAGCCTACCTCGGCTGGCCTCCGGCAGCGTTCCCAGGGTGGCCGCCACGAGCTCGCGGAGGGCCGTCCACCATCCCTCCGGAGCCTGCTCGGCGGCGTCCGGCGCGGGCCGGGAGACGTGCTGAGGAACGGCTGCCCGTGCCAGGATCGTCCCATCATCGGTGACGAGGACCGCCTTGGCAGAGCTGCTCCCGAGATCGACGCCCAGGACGAGTCGCTGGCTGCCTCGTCGACTCATCCGCGCCGTCCGGGGCCCTGTCAGGACGTGGCCGGCGCTGCGGCCGAGTCGAAGCAGAACCCGATCCCCCCGAGCTTTGCCGCCAGCACCCGGGTTCGTCCGCGGACCGTCTCCGACGTCTGACGGCCGGTCAGGACATCGCTGATCGCGTCCGCGATCAGGGGCATGTCCTCGGGAGTTGCACCGCGACGAGTGACCTCCTGGAGCCCGAGGCGAATGCCGGCCTCGCCGAGCATCGGCGGGAGGCGGGTTGCCGTGCTGATGATTCCGGCCGACTCGAGTCGCTCGCCAACCTCCCGCGCGGAGCCGAACTCCGCGACCGGAAGGAGCAGCGTGTGGGAGCTCGTGTAGCCCCGCTCACGCCCGACCACGGGCACGTCACGCGCGTCGATCTCCGCGCCCAAACGCTGGGCATTGGCGATGATCGCGTCCGCATACGCCTCACCGAACGCGAGCATCTCGGCCGCCGCGACTCCGAGCGCCGGCATCCGCCCAGGGTTGTGGTTCGTGACGAGGCCAGGATAGATCGCGGGAGAAACCCGATCCATGATCGCCTGCGAGCCAGTCAGGACAAGCCCGCCGGGTGGCCCGGGGAAGATCTTGTGGGTCGACGCCCAGACGAGCGCAGCGCCCTCACGGAGCGGATCCTGGAAGCGATGTCCGGCGACGAGCCCAAGGACGTGGGAGGCGTCATAGGCAATGAGGGTCTCGGGTTGACCGGCCAGAGCCGCCGCCAGCTCGACGAGCGGGTGCGGGAAGAGGAACAGGCTGCTGCCGAGGATGATCATTCGGGGGCGGCGCGCGCGGGCGAGCTCGACCGTCCGCCCGACATCGATCGAATACATTTCCGGATCGAAGGGCAGCGGCAGCACCTCGAGCCTGGCGTGATGGGTCGCGTTCAGCTTCTCCGCGATCCGATGGCCGCCGCCGGGTGAGTCGAGCTCAAGCACGAGGTCGCCTGGTTCGGTCAGGGCGAGGACCGCACCGACGCCCGCAACGTGGCCGGACAGTGGACGTGCCTCGACGAACTGGACGTCGAAGAGCATTCGGAGGAGCTCGTCGACGAGTACCTCGATCTCGACCATCACCGTCGTCCCGAAGTACTTCCGCGCCGCGAGATCGCGACCGACATAGTCGCCGTAGCGCGACGCCAGGTCCGAGGCGAGGAGCGCCTGAGCCTGCGGGCTCATGACGTTTTCGGCCGCGACGAGATTCAGGCAGCTCTCCCGCCAGCGCTCGTGCTCGCTGACGAGGCGAACGAGCTCCTGCGCCGCCCCTGCGGGATCAGGGCGACCGGTCATGAGCCGCGGTCGCGACGGGCCGAGCGAGCCGCGTCCACGGCCGCCCGGAAGGCCCGGGCAGTCTCGGTCAGCGAGTCGAACTCGCCCGACGCGATCGCCCGCGGATCGACGAGGTTGCTGCCGACCGCGATCGCAACCGCTCCGGCGTCGATGAACGGCCCAGCCGTGTGGAGGTCGACGCCACCGGTCGGGACGAGCCGGACCTGCGGCAAGGGCGCAAGCACATCCTTGAAGTAACGCGGCCCGAGCCCGGTGGCAGGAAAGACTTTGACGAGATCGGCCCCGAATTCCCAGGCCGTCAGGATCTCCGTCGGCGTGTAGGCCCCCGGAATGACCACGACGTCGTACCGATGACACATCTCGATCGTTTCGCGGGAGAGCGTCGGCGAGACGATGAAGCGAGCCCCGGAGAGAATGGCCGCCCGCGCCGTAGGGCCGTCGAGGACGGTCCCGGCGCCAAGGACGACGTCTTCGCCCAACTCCCCGGCGGCGCGGGCCAGCGTGTCGATGGCGCCGGGCGTCGTCATGGTGAATTCGATCGCAGTGACGCCGCCGGCCGCGATCGCCCTGGCCACCTCCAGCAACCGGTCGGAGGACTGCAGCCGGACGATCGCGACGACGCCCGTTTCCAGGATCTGATCCAGCGTCTTCAGGCGGCTCAAGTCGATGCCTCCTTCGTTGGTGCGATTGGACCGCACGGGGCCGCCGGCCGCGGCGGCTCAGCGGGCGATGCGGAGTCCGGCGCCGGAGAGCTGTGCCTCGACCTCCGCGAGTGTGACCCAGGCGAGGTCGCCCGGCAGCGTCTGCTGCAAGGCGCTGAAAGCGTTTCCATAGCGCACACCCCGGGCAACATCGCCCGTCGTCTCGCCGGTGAGCCAGCCATAGAGGAAGCCCGATGCGTACGCATCACCGCCGCCGACCCGATCTACGACCTCGATGTCATAGGACCGGTCGTCGTAGTCGATGCCGTCCGCGTAGGCGATCGCCGTCCAGGTATTCCGGAGGACCGACGTGTCGCCCCGAAGCGTGATCGTGACGACCTTGAAGCCGAAGCGATCGACGAGCTTTCGCGCGACGTCGCGGTAGTCGGAGCCCGTGATCCCGAAGACGCGGCGGGTGTCCTCCTCGGTCGTGATGAGGATGTCGACGTTCCGCATCAGGGGCTCCTGGACTGCCCTCGATCGCTCCTCCGACCAGAGCTTGGCGCGATAGTTGAGGTCGTAGGACACGGGGATGCCGGCGGCCCGGGCCGCCGCGAGCGCGTCGCGGACGGCTGTTGCCGCGGCGTCGCTCAGGGCGGGCGTGATGCCCGACGTGTGGAAGGCAGAGGCATCCACCAAGGCGGCGTTCCAGTCGATCTCATCGGGCACGAGCTTGCTGAACGCGGATCCGGCGCGATCGTAGATGACCGCGCTCGCGCGCGGCGACGCGCCCGGCTCCAGGAAGTAGAGGCCGGCGCGAGCGCTCGGATCCCAGGACAGGAAGGAGACATCCACGCCGAACTCCCGAGCGCGGTTCCGGATGATCCGACCGAGGGGGCTGTCCGGAAGGCGCGAGATCCAGCGGGTGCTGAGTCCGAGGCGGCTCAGCCCGGCCGCGACGTTCAGCTCGGCGCCGCCGACGGTGACGTCGAACGAGACCGCCTGTTCGAGGCGCTGATGGTCGGGCGCGGCCAGTCGGAGCATGGCCTCGCCGAACGTGACGACAGTCGCCGTGGAGTGGGACTCCATGGTCAGGCAGCCCTCCTTGGGCTCAGAAGTAGGTTCGGACGAGGTCGACGACGCAGTGCTCCCGATCGACCACCGGGAGCAAGTGCCACTTGTCGAATGCGGTGCACGGATGGGAGATGCCGAAGGACATCCAGTCGCCGACCAGCACCTCGAGTCCGGCCGGGATGCGAACGAAGGCATGCTGGTCGTTGAGATCGAAGACCGTGGCGCCGGTCGCATCCAGCCACTCGTTCGCCGTTGAACGACGCAGTCGAAGCGGTATGGGGAGCCCGAGGTCGAACGAGGTGTCTCGCCGGCCCACGTTCGTGATGGCGAGTCCGGTCTCGGGCCGGGAGACGACCTGGGCCCAGAGCTCGAGCGCGGGCTCGAGCCGCCGGGGCACCTCCGCGCCAGGTCGGGTGAAGGGCGACAGGTCCGCGTAGTGGCCCGCGTCGTGGCTCACGTAGGCACCGGCGCGGATGATGGTCCGAGCTGGCTGCCCCCCGGGAAGCGGCGCCCGGAACGCGGCCACGACCTCGTCGAAAAAGACGCTCCCACCCGCGGTGAGGATCGGCGACGGATCGCGAAGGAGGCCTCGCCCGACCAGATGGGCGGCAACCTCGCGCATCTGCTCGAGGAACCGGCGAACGGTCGCGAGGACCGATGGCTCGATCTCGTGACCGAGGCCCCCCTCATAGCCCGCCACCCCGACGACCGGAAGCCCCGCGTCAAAGGCGGCCTCCGCCACGGCCACCGCTTCCTCGACGGTGCGACAGCCGGTCCGGCCGCCGACGGTGCCCATCTCGACAAGAACGCCGAGGCCGCCCGGCGCGCTCGCACCGCGTGCCGCACTGCCCGCTGCCAGGAGGTCGACCCCGGCTGTCGAGTCGACATAGCAGAGGAAGGTGAAGTCGGCGTCGCGCGCCAGCTCGTCGAGTACCCAGGCGATCCCGGCCCGATCGACGAGCTCGTTGGCAAGCAAGATGTCCCGGATCCCGAAGGCCCGGCAAAGCGCAACCTGGCTCACCGTTGCGACGCTGATGCCCCAGGCTCCGGCCTCCAGCTGGCGCCGGAAGATCGACGGCGCCAGGGTCGTCTTGCCGTGTGGCGCCAGCTCCACCCCTGCGTCCCGCGCGTAGGTGGCCATCGTCTCGATGTTCGCGCGGAGGGCCTCGTCACGGAGGACCATGATCGGTGGCACGAAGGCGCCACCGAACAGGCTCGGTTGGCCTGCGACGATCTCGGCGAGGGTCGATCCGAACGTGGACGGGGCGAAGCCCTTGAAGCCGGCGTCGACGCGAGTGGCGCGCTCCTCCTCCAGGGGTGTGCCGTTCATGCGGCCCCGCGAGCCTCGACGATCAGCTCGATCTCCACCGGCGCGCCGCCGGGCAGCTCGGCAACGCCGATGGCGGATCGCGCGTGGCGGCCGGCCTCTCCGAAGATCTCTTCGATCAGCTGCGAGGCGCCATTGATGACCGCCGGCTGCTGGGCGAACCCCGGCGCGGACGCGACGAAGCCGGTCAGCCTGACGATGCGAGACACGCGGTCGAGCGAGCCGAGCAGGCCGCGGACCTCGGCGACGCAGTTGAGCGCCGCCAGCCGGGCGGCTTGCTGACCCTGCTCGATCGACACCTCGCTGCCGAGCTTGCCCTGGACCTGGAGGACGCCATCGACGGTTGGTGTCTGGCCGGAGGCGAAGACGAGGTCGCCGGTCCGGACGGCCGGGACGTAGACGGCCATGGGCGGAGGAAGGGCCGGAATCTGGATGCCCAGCTGGCGAAGCCGGATCTCGAAGGACGCAGAACCAGGCGAGTCGGTCGTCATCGGTGCAGCACCCGGTACAGGAACTGCTTGGTCCGCGGATTCGATGGTGAGGTGAACAGGATGGCGGGCGGGCCCTCCTCGGCGATCTGGCCCTCGTCGATGAACACCACCCGGTCGCCGACGTCACGGGCAAACCCCATCTCGTGGGTCACGACGAGCATCGTCATGCCCTCCTCGGCGAGCTGCCGCATGACCCCCGTCACCTCGCCGACGAGCTCCGGGTCAAGGGCCGACGTGGCCTCGTCGAAGAGCATCACGTCCGGCTCGAGCGCGAGCGCCCGCGCGATCGCCACGCGCTGCTGCTGGCCGCCCGAGAGCTCGGCGGGATAGGCGCCAGCCTTGTCCTCGAGACCCACTCGTTTGAGGGCCGCGACGCCCATTCGGCGCGCCTCCCCGGCGTCGATCTTCTTCACCTTCTGGAGGGCGAGGGTGACGTTCGCGAGGGCCGTCAGATGGGGGAAGAGGTTGAACTGCTGGAAGACCATCCCGACGTATTGGTGAACTTCGTCGGCGCGCTTCGGGTCGTGGATGGGGATGCCCTTGACCCAGACCTCGCCGCCCTGGATCGGCTCAAGATTGTTGATCACGCGGAGCATCGTGCTCTTCCCGGAGCCGCTCGCGCCGATGATGATCACGACCTCGCCCTTCTCTACTGCGAGGTCGACGCCCTTGAGGACCTCCAGGTCGTCGAAGGACTTGTGGACGTTCTTGAGCTCGATCATCGTCATGCGTGCAGGGCCCTCTTCTCCAGGCGTCGCGCGACCAGCGACATCGGGTAGCAGATCACGAAGTAGATCGCGGCGATCACGACGAAGACCTCGATCGGCATCCCGATCCGGTCGATGATCGCCTGGCCCTCGCGGACGAGCTCGAAGTAGCCAATGGCCGTGGCAAGGGCCGTGTCCTTGACCAGGCCGATGTACTGCCCGACGAGCGGCGGCAGCACGATCGTGAACGTCTGCGGCAGGATCACGTAGCGCTCGATCTGAAACCGCGACAGCCCGATCGAGCGGGCCGCCTCGCGCTGGCCTCTTGGGACGGCCTCGATCCCGGCTCGGAAGATCTCCGAGATCAGGGCGCCCTCGTAGAGGGTGAGGGCGACGAGGGCGGCGATGAACGTCTCGACGCCGCGGAGCCCCAGGTACGCCGCGCCGAAGTAGATGAACAGCATCTGGACGAGGAGCGGCGAGCCGCGGAACACCTCGAGGTAGATCCGCAGGGGCGCGCGAAGCGCCGGAATGCGCGCCGCCCGGAGGACTCCGACCACGAGCCCGAGTGCGGTCCCAAGGATGATCGTCGCGATCGACAGGGTAAGCGTGTTCACGAAGCCCGTGAACAGGATCCCGCTGCTGTCGATGATGCCCTGCCAGCCCATGGCCTAGCTTCCCCGGACCATGTGGCCGACCCGGCTGAGCAGTCCGGGCCGCCGCCGCGGGCCCGACGGGTAGAGCGGGGGCTTGAACGCCCGGCGCCCGACGAGGTCCGCGACCAGCGCCGTCACGTTGGAGAGGAACAGGTACAGAACGAGCACGACCGTGAAGATGTGCATCGTCAGCAGTGTCTGGGAGTTGATCGTCTGGGCCGTGTTCGTCAGCTCCGGCAGAGCGATCTGCGACACCAACGACGAGCCGAGGATCACCTGGATGAACTGGTTGATCACCGGTGGGTAGACGCTCCGCAGCGCCTGCGGGAAGACGACGCTCCGGAAGACGTCGCGGGGTGCGAGGCCGATGGACCGGGCGGCCTCGAGCTGGCCTCGCGGGACGGACTGCAGACCCGCCCGGATGATCTCGGTGAGGTACGCCCCGGCGTTGACCGCGAGGGCGGCGACGCCGGCCTGAAAGGCGTCGAACCGGATCCCGGCCTGCGGCAGCGCGAAGTAGATCATGAACAGCTGGAGCAGGACGGGAGTGTTCCGGATGCCCTCGACGTAGACGGCCCCGATGAACCGGAGCAACCTGAAATGGGACCGGCGCGCGAGCGCCCCGAGCACGCCCAGGATGAACGCGAACAGGAACGCGAGCACCGACATCGCGGTGGTCAGCCAGAGCGCGTTCAGGAATGCGGGCGCGTAGCTGAAAGTGGTCGCCCAGGGGGCGAGCATCGATCTCCCTCTCCGGCGCGGTCGGGCTCAGCCGCCGCCGGCCAGGCGGAGGACCGGCGAACCGGTCGCGGACCGAGCCCCGGGGTCGAGCCCGAGGTTCGGCCGCGGCCGGCGGCGCCGGCCCGTGGTCACTCGTTCAGTCGGGTGACGATCACTCGTAGGCGACCGGCCAGAGCGGGTCCATGCCGAACCACTTGTTGTAGAGCTCGCGGTTCTTCCCGGTGTGGTTGAGCCAGAAGATGAACTGGTTCTGCCACTCCAGCCAGTTGAGCTGGCCCTGGGCGACGCCGAAGCCATTGTGCTCGAGCGGGATGAGCGAGTCGTTCGTGACCCGCAGTTCCGGGTCGAGCTTCGCCTGATAGGTCTGGAAGTTCGAGTCTTCGATCATCGCGTCGGCCTGGCCGGACTTTACCGCCAGGACGGCCGCGGCGGACGTCGGGTACGACTGCGCCGTCGCGTTGGGATTCGCGGCCTTGAGGATGTCCGCGTTCGTGGAACCGGTGACGACGGCGACGGTCTTGCCGTCGAGGTCGCTGATCCCGTTGATGTCGCTGTCCGTTCGGACCAGGAGGACCTCACCGGCGATGACGTACGGCAGCGTGAAGTTGATCTGCTTGGCGCGCGTCGGGTTCTCGGTGAAATTGCAGATCACGACGTCGACCTTGTCGGTCTGCAGGTTCGGGATGCGGTTGTCGGCGGTCGTGTCGACCATCTCGAGCTTGACACCGAGCTGGGCCGCCATCTCGGTGGCGATGTCGACGTCGTACCCGGCGGGCTTGCCGCTCTCGTCCATAAAGCCGAACGGCGCGAACGAAAGACAGTCACCGACCTTCACGGTGCCGCGCTCGATGACCTCCTTGAGCTTGTCGGTCCCCGCACCCGAGTTGCTGGTCCCACATGCCGCGGCGACGAGTCCGGCCATCATGACGCCGGCAATCAGGCGGGTTCCCCAGCCGCGTCTACTTCCTCGAGGCATCTTCTCTCCTATGTGCCGTTGCTGGTGGTGTACCCGACCGCGAAGGCAGGGACGATGCTCGGAACCGCTGTTCCGCTTGGACGCAGCCGGACGATCGGCGGGCTCGAACCAGCGAATTGCCCCGCTGCAGTCTCGTGGCTCAAAGTGCTCCCCCGTAGGGCCGAACGTCGCGCCACCTCCGGCCCATGCGGCCCCATCGCGCGCTCGACTGGACCGAGACCGCTGGTAGCCACGGCCGGCGACCGGGCCCGTAACGCTGCGAGCTGACCACGGCTACAGTGCGCGGGTGACGACTGACGGGCTGGCCCTCGCGACCCGTGGGCTCCAGAAGCGCTACGGCTCGCGGCCCGCTCTCGCCGGGCTCGACCTGTCCGTGCCAACGGGCGTGGTCTACGGCTTCCTCGGCCCCAACGGGGCCGGCAAGACCACGACGATGCGCCTGCTGACCGGGCTCATCCACCCCGACGCCGGCTCGATCGAGGTCCTCGGCCGGCCGTTCGGGCGGCGTGACCGCCACCGCCTCTTCGAGGTCGGGGCGCTCATCGAATCGCCGTCGTTCTATCCGTACCTGAACGGGCGCGAGAACCTCCGGGCGCTGGCCGCGACCGGCGCCCCGGTGTCGGGCGCCAGGATCGAGGAGCTCCTCGAGCTGGTGGGTCTCCGCGACCGGGCGAAGGACAAGGTCCAGACCTACTCGCTGGGCATGAAGCAGCGGCTCGGGATCGCGGCGGCGCTCCTCAGCGACCCGCGCCTGCTCCTCCTCGACGAGCCGGCCAACGGCCTCGATCCGGCCGGCATCGTCGCCATGCGCGAGACGCTCCGGCACCTCGCCTCGACCGGCAAGACGGTCTTCGTGTCGAGCCACGTCCTGGGCGAGGTCCAGCAGCTGGCGGACGTCATCGGCATCATCGCCGCGGGCCGGCTCGTCAGGGAGGGTCCGATCGGCGAGCTCCTCCACGGCGAGGGCGAGGTCCGGGTCCGGGTCGCGGCCGACCAGGTCGAGCCTGCCCGGACCATCCTCGGCGGGCTGGCGACGCCCGACGCCGTCAGCGACGGCGCCGACGGCGACGGCTGGCTGGCGGTCCGGATCGGCGCCGGCCGGGCGGCCGACGTCAACCGGGCGCTGGCCGGAGCCGGGATCTTCGCCTCGGGCCTCGAATCCGGCTCCGACCTCGAATCGCTGTTCCTCGAGCTGACCCAGGGCGACGGCTCGGGCGGCCACGAGGGGACCTTCTTCGGCGTGGCGGGAGGCTCGCGGTGAGGATCTTCGTGGCCAGCCTCCGCAAGCTCGTCCGGCGGCCGGCCAGCTTCGTGATCCTCGGCATCCTCATCGGCCTGCTGTCGCTCATCCTCATCGCCGTTGCCGCGACGGCGAGCCAACCGGATGCGCCGCCGGGCCAGCGAGCGGGTCTCCTGCTGGTGACGTTCCCCGGCGCCTACACGAGCATCCTGTCGTTCATCCTCGGCCTCGGCGGCTTGTTCGCCGTCATCTATGGCGCGGCCATCGCCGGTTCCGAGTGGTCGTGGGGGACGCTGAAGTCGGCCGTTGCCCGGGGCGAGAGCCGCAGCCGCTACCAGCTCCTGTCGTTCGCGGCGATCGCGTTGATGATCGGGGTCGGGGTGCTCATCGCCTTCGGCGCGGGGATCGTCGTCGCCGTCATCGGCGCCAACATCGCCGGCGTGTCGACGGATGGCCTGTCCGATGCCGAGACGCTCGGCACGATCCCCGAGCTCCTCGGGCGCGGCTGGCTGGCGACCGTCGAGGTCGGCGCCCTCGGGTTCGCGATCGCGACGCTGGCCCGGAGCCAACTCGCCGGGATCGGCGCCGGGATCGCCTTCTTCTTCGGTGAGCAGTTCGCGACCATCTTCCTGTCGGATGTCGTCAAGTACATGCCGTTCAACGCGGCCAATGCCGTCGTCGCGACGCCCGGCGAGGGCGGCTTCAGTGACGGCGGCGGCGGCCCGGTCATCTCGAGCCTCGAGCCGAACGAGGCGCTCGTCGTCGTCGTGGCCTGGCTCGTCGGCTCGCTGCTCGTCGCCACGCTGTTCACCGAGCGGGCCGAGATCTCGGGCTGACGCCGGCCGGTCGCCGCCAAGTTGGCTCGGCTCCCGTCGGCACGCGACCCGCGCGCTGGACTACAGTTCGGCCATGAAGGGCGATCGAGTCGAGGCGGTGGTCGACACGGGCCAGGGGACCCAGACGTTCGAGATCGCGGCCACGAAGGCGGGCCGGCGGATCGAGGTCGTGACGAGCCGCGGCGTCGTCGAGGTCCGCGAGGTGACTCGCTCGGGCACGCCCGTCCGGACCGGCCGGTTCATGGCCAATCGCCTCATCGCCCTCGTCGAGCACCCGGCGGCCGACGAGCGCGGCCGGGTGGAGATCTCCACCCGGCATCGGCTCCAGCCGAGAACCTGACCGGTCCCGTCGGGACCGCCGGCCCTCGCGCGTCTTTCGGACAGGACTCAGCCGGCCGAGCCTGCGGCCATCGGCCGGGCCATCTCGACCAGGGTCTTGAGGCCGGACACGATGAAGACGATGCCGCCGCCGAACTCGTCGGCCGTCTTCGAGCCTTCGATGAGCCCGGTCGTGGTGACCGTCAGCTTCGTGGCGGGCTGCGGAGATGGGCACCAGCACCAGGGCGGCGAGCGAGACGAGGCACGGAAGCCAGGCGCTCGGTCGTCGGATCCAGATGTGCATGTCCAGCCTCATCCGATCATCGTCCTGACCGTCCCAGCCGTCCTTGACGCAATGGCCCGCCAGTCGCGTGGTAGTGCGTCGGGTCGGGCGGGCGCGTGCGACTCAGGTCTGCTCGCGGAGCTTGCGCTCGATGTCGCGGCGATGGCCGTGGTAGTGGCCGATGAGGACCCGCTTGACGGTCTCGGCGAGGGTCTCGCCACGGGCCCGAGGGGGCCGGGTGGGCAGGGTCAGCTCGTCGTCGCTCATGCTCGAGATGAGTGCATCCCCGTCTTCGGTCCGGCGGCGGATGAGGTCCATGGCCTCGGGTGCGGACATCGATGTCGTCAGCTCCAGCCGCTCGATCGGCGGGCGCCGTGACGGCACCTCCTGCCCGATGGTCAGCCGGACGATCCACTGGTGATACACGGTCGCCTCGGCGACGTGGGCAGCGTCCTTGCCGACCGACCAGACGCCCGGGCCGGGCAGGCGCGACCATCGCTCCGGCTCGATCTCCTCGAGGACTGCGAGCAGGTCTGCGGCGGCGGTTCGAAGGTCCGTCGCGAGCCTGGCGGCGCGTTGGGAGCCGGCGCGGACTGTCATGGGTCGATTGTCCGGGATCGAATGGGAGCTCGTGGCGGCGACGCTGCTGATGCAGGTTGCGGCCGGTCGCCATGCCCAGGTCAGACACGAACCCGGGTGGCACGGGACGGAGGCGCGAACGCGAAAGCGCTGGTTCGAGGCCCACCTAGCACGGGGGTGCGTAGTGAGCCCAACCCGCGGGTGCGCGCCTGCTCACGCACCGCGGGGGTTCGTAGCTGATCGAGAATGGGGCCTCGGTGGCGCGCGACGCCTGGGCTCGTGGCTGGCGAAGCCGCGGCTCGCGGACAGCCCCTGGGGCCCGGGCCCGCCGGTCTCCTCAGCCGCCGGTTTCGATCGGCAGCCCGGCGCTCTCCCAGTCGGTCATGCCGCCGGCCATCGACGTCACCGCGCCGAAGCCGGCGCCGAGCAGGATGTCGCGGCCCTGGGCGCTCCGGTTGCCGGACCGGCAGACGACCACGATCGACTGCCCCTCGGGCACCTCGCCGATCCGAGTGGCGAGCTCGCCGAGCGGGATGAGCGTCGCCCCGGGGATGTGCCCTGCGGCCCACTCGTCGGGCTGCCGGACGTCGAGCATGAACGCGCCGCCGTCCCGGAGCGCAGCCGCCTCGACGACGCTGACGGTCAGGGCCAGCGCGCCAGCCGGCGATGCCTCGGCCGAACCGGCCGGGGCGGTGCCCACCGGGCTCGAGGCCGGCGATGCCGCCGGTGAGCACGCCGCGAAGGCGGCACCGATAACCAGGACGATGGCGAGGCTCGAAGCAAGGGCGCGCGACATCTCGGACTCCAACTGCGGACTGCCCGCCACGATCGGTGGCGGCGGCGATCCGGAGCAAGGGCCATCCGGCGTGTCGAGGTCGGGACCGAGGGCCCCGGACTCAGGATGGCGCCGGCCGCAGGTGCGCACCAGCCACGCCCTCGGGGAATACGCGCCGTGATCTGACCTGTTCGTCGGCGATCATGGACGGCCATGGAACCCATCCCGCCCGAGGCGCTGCTGGCCGACGCCGCCCCCCCGATGCGCGAGGTTGCCGAGTGGCTTCGGGGCGTCGTGCGGCGGGCCCTCCCGGGCTCGACGGAGCGGGTCCGGACCGGCTGGCGAATCATCGGCATCGATGTCCCCGTCCGGCGACGGCTCCAGTACGTCGCCTGGATCATGGTCGAGGGCGAGCACGTCCACCTCGGCTTCCCGCACGGCATCCTGCTGGGCGATCCGGAGCATCTCCTCGAGGGCGTCGGGATCACGAAGCGGGCGCGCTGGGTGACGCTCACGCGCGAGGACGAGCTGCCCGAGCCCGTCCTCGCGGGACTGCTCCACGAGGCGGTCCGGGTCTCGTCGCTGCCGGCCGGCGAGCAGACCCTCCTCCGGATCGCCCACGAGGAGGCCGAAGGGGCAGGGGGTGCTGAGGAGGCCGAAGTGCGCAGAGGGCGAGGCCGAAAGCCTCGCTGAAGGCAGCCCCTGCTATCGTCAGCGCATGGATGGAGGACCGGATCGGGAACCGCCGATGCCGGATGCGCGCACCGGCGACCCGATCGCCGCGACATGGCTCGGCCGGATCGCCTATCGCGAGGCGTGGGCACTCCAGAAGCGGCTCGTCGACGCCCGCGTGGCCGACGAGATCCCGGACATGCTCCTCGTCCTCGAGCACGATCCCGTCCTGACCCTCGGCAAGAACGCCGAGGAGGGGCACGTCCTCGCCTCGGCCAAGGACCTCCGTCGGCGGGGCATCGAGGTCCTCCGGGTCGAGCGCGGCGGCGAGGTCACCTACCACGGCCCCGGCCAGCTCGTGGCCTACCCGATCCTCCGACTCGGCGGGCGCGGCCTCCTCGTGCGGCCGCTCGTCCGGGCCCTCGAGGAGGCGATGATCGAGACCTGCGCCACGTTCGGCGTCGAGGCCTCCCGGCGCGACGGTCATCCAGGCTGCTGGGTGCTCGAGGACGGTCGCCCGCCGCGCAAGATCGGCGCCCTCGGAATCCGGATCGAGCGCGGCGTGAGCTATCACGGCATCGCCCTCAACGTGGACCCCGACCTCCGCGACTTCGAGCTCATCGATCCCTGCGGGATGCCGGGCCTCGTCTCGACCTCGATCGCGGAGGAGCTCGGCCGGACGGCCGAGCCGCCCACGACCGAGGTCGTCCGCCGCGCCGCCGAGGTCTTCGCGGCAGCCCTCGGTCGCGCGCTCGGGGCGCGGATCGACTGGCGGCCGCGGACTCCGGAGCAGCTGGGCACGCTCGCGGCCGTCGGAGCCGGCGCCGGCGCCGGGGCAGGGACCCCCTGACATGGCTGCCGGGCTGTTCGAGCTGCGCAAGGACCCGATCACCGGCTGGTGGGTCGCGACCGTCGTCGACCGGGCCTTCCACCGCGACCGCTTCGCCCGCGCCGCGGAGCGGATCGACGACGGCGGCGATTGCCAGAACTGCCGCCTGCCCGAGGGCGACGGCGTCCGCCTCCGGGTCCTGAAGGACTACGCCTTCCACGTCGTCGGGACCGAGGACGAGGCGAGGCAGCTCGACGGCCAGCTCGCCCAGGTCGCCATCTCCGGCGCCCGCGCGGCCGGCAGCTGGCGGACGGTCGTGGCGCCGCCCGGCGAGCATCGAGCCCTCCACCAGGTCGGATCGGCGATCGTCGAGGCGCTCGTGACGAGCGCCCGGGACGCGGTCGCCGCCGCCCGGGACGCCGAGCAGACCGACTACCTCCAGGTGGTCCAGAACTGGGGCGCCCAGTCGGGTGCCAGGACGAACCACCTGTGCCTCGAGTTCTACGACCTGCCCCAGATTCCGCATCGCATCGCCGAGGAGCTCGGCGGGGCCGCCCGCTACGTGATCCGCGAGGGCGAGTGCCCCTGGTGCCGGCTCGTCCGTGACGCCCCGCGCGCCCCGGAGCGGCTCGTCTGGGAGGACGCCGACAGCGTGGTCGTGGCGCCCTGGGCGTCGCGCTCGGCGTTCGAGCTGTGGATCGTGCCCCGCCGCCACGAGGCCGACTTCGGGCGGGCCACGGAGGCCGACATCCGGGCGACGGGAGCGGCGCTGCGTCACGTCCTGAACACCCTCGCCCGGACGCTCGATGGGCCGCCCTACAACCTGATCCTCCACACGGCCCCGTTGCGCGAGCGCGTGGACGCCACGTACCACTGGCACTGGGAGGTCCACCCACGCCTGCGCGAGATCGCCGGCCTGGAGCTCGGGACGGGTCTGCCGGTGAATCCGGTCTCGCCCGAGGACGCCGTGGAGGAGCTCCTCGCCCGAGCCGCCGGGGTCGCGGAGACCGCCGGTTGATGACGCCGCGTCACATCACCCCGAGGTGCCCCGTCCCTCGGCATGGTGGCGCGCGACACCTTTGCTCCGCGCCGACGCCCATCACGGAAGGACCTGGATGCTCGGCAGCAGCGAGCCGGGGGGCTTCGCGATCGCGAACGGCGCCATCGAGCGCCCGCTGGTCGGCACCCCGATGACGGGTACCTGGGACCGCGAGGGTGCGGGCGCCTTCGTCGAGGCGCTCTTCGCCAAGCACCACGGCGAGATCTACGCCTACCTCGTCCGGATGCTTCGCGACCCCGAGCTCGCCGCGGACCTCACCCAGGACGCGTTCGTCAAGGCCTACCGCGCCTACGACACCCTCGAGAAGGACGAGAACGCGCGGGCCTGGCTCTACCAGATCGCCCATCGCGTCGCCCTCGATGACCTTCGGCGCCGGAAGATCGTCCGGTTTCTGCCGTTCACCGGTGAATCGAAGGGCTCCTCGCCGTCGGCCGAGCGGCTGGCGATGGACCTCCGCCTGTCCGGTCCGCTCGAGCGGGCGATGGCAAGGATCCCGGAGCGCCAGCGGGCCGCGCTCCTCCTGGCCGAGGTCCATGACCTGACCGGCCTCGAGCTGGCCGCCGCCCTCGGCGTCAGCCACGTGGCCGCCCGGGCACTTCTCACCCGCGCCCGCCAGAGCCTGCGCGAGGCGCTCGCGGCCGAGAAGGCCGCCGAGGCCGCGGCCGAGGCCGAGCGCGATGCCGCGTACGCCCGCGGCCACGGGACGGGCCGATGACGCTGCCTTTCCGCCGCCGCCACAACGACGCCGAGGCCTCCCACGACCGGGCCCGGTCGATCATCGCGATGGGCTTTGTCGAGCCGACCGATGCCGCCGATGACGCCTGGCTTGAGGCGCACCTCGAGGGTTGCGCCGACTGCCGGGCCGACCTCAACGCCTACGCCGAGGATCGGGAGCTGCTCCGCGAACTGCGCGCGACCCTGCCAGAGCCGCCACGCGACCTGTGGGCCAGGACAGCGGCATCCATCGAACGCGATGGTGCGCACCGCGGGCGCGATGCGAGCCGCCTCGAACGGACCGGCCGCCACGAGCGCCAGGCCGGTCGAACCGGCCGCGGGGGCCCGCGCGTCCTGCGGCTGCCGATCGGCGTCCTGTCGGGCGTCCTCGTCGTGCTCGTCGTCGTCGCCACCTCGTTCTTCCCTCGCGACGGCGCGCTCCCGCTCGGCTCGCTTCCGCCCGAGGCCTCGGACGTTGCCGGAGGTTCGACCGTCCCGGGGGCAACGCCGCTGGCGGTCACGGCCCGGGCGCTGAGCTGGGTCGAGGAGCGGAGCGACGGGACGTTCCAGCTCGTGTTCGCCGATCTCAACGAGGTCTGTGTTTCGGAGCCCGAGGCCTGCGCCCCGATCGACGAGGCCGGCACAACCCGCCTTGCCCTCGAGGCCGAGCCCGAATCGATGCTCCTTGCGCCGGACAGCCACCAGCTGGTCGTCGTCACGAAAGCGACGCCGAGCGGTGGGAGTGGCGGCGAGGTGATCATCGTGCCGGTCATGACGCCGGCGCCGAGCTCTGATCCCGGGACTTCCCCCAGCGCCACGCCCGAGACGACCGGCGTCCCGACGACGCCCCCGACCCCGCCGCCAACGCCGACCCTCGGTCCGGACGAGACGCCGGGCCCGCCCAGCCTCCCGCCGCCGACGATGCGACCGGACGGCAGCCTGGCGATCCTGTCGGGCGTCGTCGTCGTCGGCGAGGCCGCGTACTCCGAGGACGGCCAGTGGCTGGCCTTCTCGGCCCGCCCCGTCGACGGCTCGAGCGGACCCGACCTCTACATCTGGCACGTCGGCATCGATCCCGCCGCGAGTGCCGTGACCTTCGACCATCGGACCTTCTTCGCCGGTTGGCTCGGCAACCGGATCCTCGCCAGCCGGGTCGAGACGGCGGTTCCCGAGGAGCCAACCGAATCGCCCGACCCGCCGGCCGGCGCGACCGTCGCGCCGACCGCGACCCCGGCGCCGACCCGGACGCCGGCCGCTGCGAAGTCGCCCAAACCCAGTCGCACTCCGAGCCCCGGCAACGCCGGCCAGAGCGGCACGCCGGAGCCGTCGCCCGAGGCCTCGCCCGCGGTGCTCGAGGACCATCCGGTCTCGTTCCTGCTCGACCCGGCGACCTCGCCGGCGACGATCACGGACCTCGCCGGCGACGACATCTGGCGACCGGTCGTGGACCCCGCCTCGCGAACGATCGTGTACTGGTCCGGCACCCTCGTCCCGGACGCGACGGGCACGGGCTGGGATCTCGGCACGGGACAGCTGGTCATCGACGGCTGGTTCGACCCAGCGGCGGCGCCGGCCGCGAGCCCCGACCCCGGCGCCTCTCCATCGGGAGCAGCGCCGATCACGCCGGCCGCGACCACCGCGCCGCCGGCCACACCGACCCCGCCGCCGTCGGTCGATCCGCTCGCCAGCCCTGCCCCGACACCGTCGCCGGGCCCGGCCGGTGCGCCCGTCGTCCTGGCCGAGGGACGCGTCGTGGACTTCGACGTCCGCTACGACCCGACCGGGACCCGCCTCGCGGTATGGGTCCGCGACCCCGAGAACCCTGATGTCGGGACGCTCCGGCTGTTCGTCATCGACGTCGTGACCGGCCACGTTGACCCGAACCTCGACCCGCTCCCGGCAGCGCCGGCGCTCCGCGGCTTCTCGATCGGGGAGGGGCGGATGGCCTGGGTCACCCCGCCCGGCCAGGACGGCGAATCGAGCCACGTCCAGGTCCTGGCCTGGACCGACAACGAGTTCGGGCAGGTCAGGAGCATCGCCGCGGATCGGATGTTCGTCGTCCGCTGACGGCGTTCCCGACGAACGCTGACGGCGTCCCCGACGTTCGCGGACGGCGTTCACGGCACCGCCGCGGCCATCGGCGGCGGATCCCGCGCTGACCGGCACCGCCCCCACGGCTTCGCGGAATGCCGTATCGTCGCGCGGTGCGACCCAGCAGGACGGTCGTGGTCGCGGCGCTCACCGCCGCGCTCACGCTCGGCGCGCTGCCGGGCCTCGCGGGCTCCAGGGAGCCGAGCCGCGAGCAGCCCACCGATGCAGCGTCGTTCCGGGATGTCATCCTCGCCGCGGCCAGCGACCGATCGATCGGGACGATCTCGGCGCCTGATTCGGCGAACGCCGCGACGGCCGGGATCACGCCCACCGACGTGCTCGGCGACGGCCCGCCCGAACCGGGCGCGGCGCCTGCCGTCCGGCCGGTGCTCGCGGTCCCCAACGTGTCCGCGGCCTGGGAGTGGAAGCCGCCGCGCCACACGCTGAGCGGTTACGCGACGTTCTACGACAACGGGACGACGGCGATGCGCCTGCCGCGTGGCACGGTCGTCGTCATCTGCGGCAATGCCGGCTGCCTGGAGCGGGTCGTCAACGATTACGGACCCCAGAAGGAGATCCGGATCGTCGACATGTACCGGCCCGACTTCTTCGCGATCTGCGGCTGCGGCTGGTGGGCCGGCACGACCTGGGTGACCGTCCGAGTCTACTGATCGGGTAGACTCGCATCGACCTTCGCGACCGGCCACGAGAGCCGGGAACGGGCCCCGTGAGGCCGGAAGGGAGAGGAGACGCCAGTGCCACGTCGCATCGCCGCGACGAAGCGCCTGCAAGGCGAGTATTCGCCGGGCGACCTGTTGGCAGGGACCCGCCGATGACCGGGCGCCGGATCATGACCGCCGAGGAGATCCGTCGGGCGGTCATCCGCATCTCCCACGAGATCGTCGAGAAACATGCCGGCACGGATGCCCTGGTCCTCGTCGGGATCCAGCGCCGCGGCGTCCCCATCGCCCGCCGCCTGGCCGAGGCGATCCGCGAGCACGAGGCGGCCTCGCTGCCCGTGGGCGCGCTCGATATCACCTTCTACCGAGACGATCTCTCGATGCTGGCCCAGCAGCCGGTCGTCAAGGGCACCGACCTGCCGTTCGATGTCACCGGCACGACCGTCGTCCTCGTCGACGACGTGCTGTACACCGGCCGGACGATCCGGGCCGCGATGGACGCGCTGATGGAATACGGCCGGCCCACCGCGATCCGTCTGGCGGTGCTCGTCGATCGCGGCCACCGCGAGCTGCCGATCCGGGCCGACCACGTCGGCAAGAACGTCCCGACCTCGCGCGAGGAGCTCGTCCGGGTCCGGATCGAGGAGATCGATGGCGAGGACGCTGTCGACATCGATCGGGCGGTGGCGTCGGCCGCAGCCGGCCCGCCCAGCGCCGCCCCGCTCGCGGTCCAGTGACGATGGTCACCGACCCGGCCCTCGCGGCGCCGGACGAGCCGCCCGGAACAGCCGAGGAGGCCGCGGCCGCAGGCGGCACGCCCGGGGTCAACGCCGCGCCGGCCGGGCAGTGGCGCCAGCGTCACCTCCTCGACGTCGATGTCCTGACGGCCGACGAGCTCGAGCTCGTCATGCATACCACCGCCACGATGACCGAGATCCTGGCC
>SCUO01000004.1 GCA_004297395.1 Chloroflexota bacterium
GGAGGGAACACGTGTCGGGTCCCGTATCCAGTCACGCCGAGCAGGCCGCGCGCGACGACGCGCACCTGCGGTCGCTCGGCATCAAGCCCGAGCTGCGACGGACGCTGGGGTTCCTGTCGAACTTCGCGATCGCCTTCAGCTTCATCAGCGTCTCAACGGGCTCGTTCGGCAACTTCGGCGTCGGCATCGGGCTTGGCGGCCCGGCGTTCTTCTGGTCGTGGCCGATCGTCATCGGCGGCCAGTTGCTGGTGGCCCTAGTCTTCGCCGAGCTCGCCAGCCACTTCCCGGTGGCTGGTTCCATCTACCAGTGGTCGAAGCGCCTGTCGAACCGGACGCTCGGCTGGTTCACCGGCTGGTTCTATTTCTGGGCGCAGGTCGTGACGGTCACGGCCGTGGCGGTCATCGTGGCCTTCGTCATCGATGGCATCCACGGGCCGATGGCGGACGGGACGATCCTCCTGGACTCGCCTGACCCGACTGGCCTGACGACGATGTTCACGTTCATCTCGCTCGTCACCCTGGTGATCACGACGCTGATCAACGCGTTCGGCGTCCGGCTGCTGAGCATCCTCAACAACCTCGGCGTCGCGACCGAGATCATCGGGATGTTCCTGTTCGCGCTGATCCTGCTGTTCTTCGCCAATCACCAGTCCCCGTCGGTCCTGTTCGAGACGGGCGGCGCCGAGGCCGCGACCGGCGGCAGCTACTTCCCGGCGTTCCTGCTCGGGATGTTCATGTCGCTGTTCATCGTCTACGGCTTCGATACCGCCGGGACCTTCGGCGAGGAGACGATCGACGCCAGCCGCCAGGCGCCGCGCGGGGTCCTCTCGTCGATCCTGATCTCGGGCGCCGTTGGGGTGATCTTCCTGCTCGGCGTCATCCTCGCGATCCCCAGCGTCCCGGACGCGATGGCCGAGGGCCAGGCCGGCGGCTTCCCGATCGCCACGACGATCATCGGCGCCCTCCAGAGCGAGCTCATCGCCGGGATCACCCTTGGCGAGCTGTACCTGTTCGTGATCCTCGCCTCGGTCTTCGTCTGCACCCTGGCGATCCAGGGCGCCGCGACCCGGATGATGTTCTCGATGAGCCGCGACCGCCACCTGCCGCTGGGTCGCCTCTGGGGCCAGGTGAACCCGTCGTTCAAGACGCCCGCAAACGCCGCGATCGCGGTCGGCGTGCTCGCGGCGATCCCGATCCTCGTCGTCGGGCCGCTCGGCGGCTTCTACATGTCGATCGCGGCGACGGGCCTCATCTATCTCAGCTACTTCCTGTGCAACCTCGGCGTCCTGATGGCCCGCCGGCGCGGCTGGCCCCACAAGCCCGCCTGGTTCAACCTGGGTCGCTGGGGCATGCTCGTGAACGTGCTCGCCCTGGTCTGGGGCGGCGCGATGATCGTGAACATCGGCCTGTGGCAGGACAAGGGCCTGTTCGGCGAGTTCGGCGGCGATGGCCGAGGGTTCACCAACCCGGCCTTCTCGGCATTCTTCACGCCGTTCGGCCAGACGTACGAGAACCTGCCGCCGTGGCCGACATTCGAGGTCATCGTCGCCACGATCCTGATCTTTGGCGCCATCTACTACGCCCTCGAGGTACGCGGCCGAGCACACGATGTTGAGTCGGCCGACGCCGCGACGGGCGAGACGCTCATCGGCTGAGCGTCGCGGCCGAGCGCGTCCCAGCGCTCCCTGCGTCCATCGCGGCCCGACGGCGCGGCGGTGACCCGCCGCGCCGTTTCGATTCGGGCATCATGCGGACGGTCGATGGGGGCTGGTTGGAGCGTCCCGGGAGGACGGCACGATGACGGCGCCGGCAACGGACGAGGAGCTCCGGGGCGAGCTTCGGGAAGAGCTCACCCGTTCGATGCAGCGCGTCCCGGACCTTGCCGGGCGTGACCTCGCCTTCACGGCGCTCTCGGGCGGTATCACCAACCGCAACTTCCTGGTGACCGTGCCCGGCGTCCGGGATCGCTACGTGATCCGGATGGCCGGCAACGACACCCACCTCCTGGGCATCAGTCGCGAGGTCGAGCACGCCGCCACCGTGGCCGCCGCCGGCGTCGGCGTCGGGCCCGAGGTCGTCGCCTTCGTGCGGCCGGAGGGATACCTCGTGACCCGCTTCATCGAGGGCTCGCCGGTCACCGCGGAAGCGGTCCATCGGCCGGACACGATCCGGCGGGTCGCGGATTCGATCCGTCGGATCCACGACGGCCCGGCCATACCCGGTCTCTTCGTACCGTTTCGGATCGTCGAGGCGTACCGGGCCCTGGCGATGGCCCGGGGCGTCCCGATCCCGGCCGAGTACGACCTGGCCATGGCCATCGCCCGTCGCATCGAGCTCGCCTTCCTGGCCTCGCCGGTCGAGCTCCGGCCGTGCCACAACGACCTCCTGAACGCCAACTTCATCGACGACGGCGAGCGGATCCGGATCGTCGACTGGGAGTACGCGGGGATGGGCGACCCGTTCTTCGACCTGGGCAACTTCTCCGTCAACCACGACCTCACGCCGGACGAGGACGCCATCCTCCTGGAGGGCTGGGAGGGGGCCGTCCGGACGGCCCACGCCGGCCGCCTGTCCCTCATGCGGATCGCATCCGACTTCCGCGAGGCGATGTGGGGCGTGCTCCAGCAGGGCATCAGCACCCTCGACGTCGACTTCGTCGCCTACGCGGCGGAGCATTTCGACCGGCTCCTGGCGAACGCCTCCGGGCCGGCCTTCGAGCGGGCCCTGCGCGACGCGGCCGAAGGCTAGCCGCGGGCCCGTGGAGCAGGCACAGGCCGTCATCATCGGCGGCGGCGTCGGTGGGACGTCGATCGCCTATCACCTTGCCGAGCTCGGCTGGACGGATGTCATCCTCGTCGACCGGGCCGAGCTGACCTCGGGCTCCACGTTCCACAGCGCCGGACTCGTCGGCCAGCTCCGCTCGAGCGTGACCCTGACCCGGATGATGATGTACGGGGCCGCCCTCTACCGGCGGCTCAGCGCCGAGACGGGCGTCGATGTCTCGTGGCACGAGGTCGGCTCCCTGCGGCTGGCGTCCACGAAGGCGCGCTACGAGGAGCTCCAGCGCCAGGCCGGTTGGGCCAAGACGTTCGGCCTGCCGCTCGAGCTGATCTCGGCCAAGGAGGCCCGCGAGCGGTTCCCGCTGATGACCCTCGACGGCGTCCTCGGGGCCGTGTGGCTGCCGACCGACGGCTGGCTCGATCCGTCCGGGCTGGCCCTGGCCCTGGCGGCAGGCGCGCGAGCCCGGGGCGTCCGGATTCGGCAGCACACCCGGGTCGTCGGGGTGGGTGTGGAGCGTGGCCGGGTCACTGGCGTCGAGGTCGAGCTCCGCGACGGCTCCCGGGAGACGATCGCGGCCGATGTCGTCGTCAATGCCGGGGGCATGTTCGCGCCCGAGATCGGTCGCCTGGCCGGGGTCACCGTGCCGATCATCCCGATGGCCCACCAGTACCTCTTCACCCACGCCATCGAGGGCGTCCACCCCGGCCTGCCGACGATGCGCGATCCCGACAACCTGTGCTACTTCCGCGATGAGGTCGGGGGCCTGTGCATGGGGGGTTACGAGCGCGACCCCGCGCCGTGGTCGCTTGAGGGCGTCCCGCCCGACTTCAACCACCGCCTCCTGGATCCGGACTGGCCGCGCTTCGAATCGATCATGGAGGGAGCCATCCGGCGGGTCCCCGCGATCGCCGACGCCGGCGTGACCAGGATGATCAACGGCCCCGAGGCGTTCACCCCGGATAACGAGTTCATCCTCGGCGAGAGCGAGGTCCGCGGCTTCTTCGTGGCCGCTGGGTTCTGCGCCCATGGCATCGCCGGGACCGGCGGCATCGGCCAGCAGGTGGCCCGCTGGATCGTGGACGGCGAGCCCGATCTCGACCTCTGGAAGATGGACATCCGGCGCTTCGGCGGCCAGTACCGGAGCCAGGCCCTGACGCTTGCCCGGACGTACGAGAACTACGCGACCTATTACGACATCCACTACCCGAACGAGGAGCGCCTGGCGGCCCGGCCGCTGCGGGTCTCGCCGGCGTACGCCGAGGTCGCCGCCCTGGGCGCCGCCTTCGGCGAGAAGTCGATGTGGGAGCGGCCGAACTGGTTCACGCCCAACGGGGACGGCGCGGGCGTGTCGTCGCGGGCGGCCCTCGAGGCGCTCCGGCCGCGGGGCTGGGCCGGCGAGCACTGGAGCCCGGCGATCGGGGCCGAGGCCCTCGCGACACGGCGGACGGCCGGACTCTTCGACGAATCGAGCTTCGCCAAGATCGAGGTCGAGGGGAATGGCGCTCTCGCTTACCTCCAGCGCCTCTGCGCCAACGACATCGACCGTCCGGTCGGCTCGATCGTCTACAGCCAGATGCTCAACCGCCGCGGCGGGATCGAGTGCGACTTCACGGTCACCCGCCTGGCCGAGGACCGGTTCCTGATCGTCACGGGCACGGCCTTCGGCAACCACGATCTCGGCTGGCTCCGGAAGCACTTGCCGGCCGACGGCGGCGACGGCGGCGACGGCGGCGACGGGGCCGTCCGGGTCCGTGACGTGACCTCGTCGCGTGCATGCTTCGGGCTATGGGGACCGCGGGCCCGCGAGATCCTCGCGCCGCTGACGAAGGACGACGTGAGCGACGCGGGCTTCGGGTATCTCACGGCCCGGGAGATCAGCGTCGCCGAGATTCCGGTCCTTGCGCTGCGGGTGACGTATGTCGGCGAGCTCGGCTGGGAGCTGTACCCGCCGGCCGAGTACGGCCGGGCGCTCTGGAACGCCCTGTGGGCGGCCGGGCGCGACCACGGCCTGGTGGCGGCCGGCTACCGGGCGATCGATGCCCTGCGGCTCGAGAAGGGCTACCGCGTCTGGTCCTCGGACATCACCCCGGAGGAGACGCCGTACGAGGCCGGGCTGGGCTTCACCGCCAGGCTCGACAAGGGGGTGGACTTCATCGGCCGGGAGGCGCTCATCGCGGCCAAGGCCGCGGGACCCCGGAAGCGGCTTCGCTGCCTCGTCCTAGACGACCCGCGGTCCGTCGCCCTCGGCAACGAGCCGGTTCGGGTCGGCGGGCGGATCGTGGGCCGCGTGACGAGCGGGGGCTACGGCTTCGCCGTCGAGCGCTCGATCGCCTACGCGTACCTGCCGCCGGACGAGGCATCGATCGGCGGCCGCGGCGAGATCGAGGTCTTCGGCGAGTGGATCGGCTTCGAGGTGGCGCGCGAGCCGCTGTGGGATCCGGAAAGCGCGAGAATCCGATCATGAGCGGCGCTGCGTCCCCGTCATCGTCCTCGCCCCCGTTCCCGGCCCCGTTCGGCCCCGCGTGGAGCGCCTCGCTCCGGCGCGGCACGGACGCCGAGCTGCGCGGCTGGGTCGAGGCGGCCCTCGGCTGGTGTGACGACGCGGACGCGGTGAGCCTGGGCCACTTCCGCCGGAACCCGGAGATGCGGCAGAAGGCCGACCGCAGCTGGGTCACCGAGGCCGACACGGCCGTCGAGCGGCTCATCCGCGAACGAATCGCCGACGCCTTCCCGGACCACGGCGTCGTCGGCGAGGAGCTCGGCGACGACGGCGGCGGGGCGTCGGTCCGGTGGTTCGTGGATCCCATCGACGGCACCCACAACTACCTCCGGGGCGTGCCGATCTGGGGCACGCTCCTGGGCGTCGAGCGCGACGGCGAACTGCAGGCGGGGGTGATGTCCGCCCCGGCGCTCGGCGGCCGCTGGTACGCCTGGCGCGGTGGCGGCGCCTGGGCGATGGAACTGGGCACCTCGCCCCGGGCGCTCCGCGTGTCGGGCGTCACGACGCTGGCCGAGGCCGCCATCTCGACGGCCAGCCACGCCGAGCTCGACGGCTCGGGCCTCGCGCCTGGCCTCCACCGGCTGCTGGACACCGTCTGGCGGGATCGGGGTTACGGGGACTTCTGGGCCTACGCGCTCGTGGCCGGCGGTGCCATCGACGCGATGCTGGAGCTCGACCTGTCGATCTGGGACGCGGCCGCGCCGGCGGTCATCGTCGAGGAGGCCGGCGGCCGGATCACCGATTTCGAGGGTCGCCGGGTCTTCGATTCGGGCACGACCCTTGCCACGAATGGCGTCTTGCACGAGGCCGTACGCTCGATGCTCGCCAGCGCGAGCAGAGGAGGGGAGCCCCGATGACCGAGGCCATGCCAAGCCACCCCGAACCACCCGCCGAGCGCTCGGCGGCAACCGATCCGTCCGGGCCGAACCCGGCCCGGCGGGCCCAGTTCCTGGCGACCGAGCACTGGAGCCTCCTCGCCACCCGATCGATGAGCTGGAACGAATCGTTCGCCCGGACCGGGATGTTCCTGACCTCGCTCTCGACGGCGACGGTCTCGCTCGCCCTCGTGGGCTCGGCCACCGACTTCGGCTCGGAGTTCGTCGTCTTCGCCCTGGTGGTCCTCTCGATCACCCTGTTCCTCGGCGTCGCGACGTTCGTCCGCCTCTCCCAGGTCAACAACGAGGACCTGTACTGGGTCGCGGGGATGAATCGCCTGCGAGGTCAGTACGCGAAGCTCGAGCCAGGGATCGAGGACGAGTTCGTGGCCGGGATCAGCCTCGACACCGAGGGCTTCGCCCAGACCTATGGGGCCATGAACGTGACCGGCTTCTCGGTCCTCCACGTCTTCGTGACGACGCCGGGTGTCATCGCGGTCGTGTGCTCGGCGATCGCGGCGGTCCTCGCCGCCCTCGTCGCCCTCCAGGTCACCCCGGCGATGGCCTCGGCGATTCCGGTCGGCCTCGTCGTGGGCGTCGTGTCCGTGGCCCTCTTCATCATCTACGCCCGGCGCGATGCGGCCGGCTACATGGCCCGGATGATCCGGTTCCAGGATTCCAGGGACGCCACCGCCGAGCGCCGGCGAGTCGAAGGTGATCGCGGATAGCTACGCGGCGATGATGCCCGGTGCAGATCGACCCATGACGATCGGGCCGCTCGCCGGGGGAGGCACCGCAGCCTAGGCTCAGGGCATGCGCAATCGGGGGAAGCCGCTGGCCCTGCTCGGCCTGCCGCATGTGGCCGCAATCGCGATCGTGGTGGTGCTCGTATCACCTGGGCCGGTGCCCGGCGAGACTGCGACCGGGAGCTCGGGCGCTCCCGGCTCCACGGGAACGATTCCGCCGGGCATCATCGCGGCCGGGAGCACACGGCCCGGCCAGGCCACGGAAGGCGCGACGGTCGGGAACGGCGCCGCGAGCGCGATCCCGTCCCAGCCGGGATCGACTGCCGCTGCGACCGCCATCACGCCGGCCGGCTCGCCGACGGCGGCCCCCACGAACGTCCCGACAACGGTCCCGGCATCGAGCCCAACGTTCCGGCCGACCGCGGCGCCCACCATCGGCCCGACCACCGCGCCGCCGCCGTCGGCTGCCCCGACGCCCACCGCCGGCCCGATTCCGCCCCTCTCGGCCTGCCCGATCCTCCCGTCCGGCAATGTCTGGAACCGGCGCGTCGACGGCCTGCCGGTGGCCGCGAACAGCGTGGCGATGACCGCGGCGATCGGCCTGTCCGCCGGGCTCCATCCGGACTTCAGCAACGCCGGCGGCTACGGCATCCCATTCAACGTCGTCGGTACCTCGACGCCGCGGTCCAGCGTCAGCTTCCAGTACGACGACGAATCGGACCACGTGGGCTACCCGATCCCGGCGTCGCCGAAGATCGAGGCTGGCAGCGACCGCCACATCCTCATGATCGACACGAACGACTGCGTCCTGTACGAGCTGTTCGCCGCCGCGAAGAGCGGCGCCAGCTGGTCAGCCGGTTCGGGGGCCGTCTGGGACCTCGGCTCGAACGCCCTCCGGGCCGACGGCTGGACGAGTGCCGACGCCGCGGGCCTGCCGATCTTCCCCGGCCTCGTCCGCTGGTCCGAGGTCGCCGGGGGCGCGATCCGTCATGCGATCCGGTTCACCGCCCCCCAGACCTGCGACGGCTACATCTACCCGGCCCGCCACGAGGCCGGCAACGGGTCATGCTCCACGTATCCGCCGATGGGCCTGCGCGTTCGCCTCAAGGCCTCGGTCGACACCAGCGGATTCGGGCCGCAGTCGCGGGTCATCCTGACCGCGCTCAAGGAGTACGGGATGCTCCTGGCCGACAACGGCTCGCCGTGGTACATCACCGGCGCCCCGGACAGCCACTGGGACGACGACGAGCTCCATGACCTGGGCCAGCTCACCGGTTCCGACTTCGAGGTCGTCGACACGACCGGCTTCATAAACCAGTGACGCTGCGGGCGCGGCGTCACTCAGGGTCGTCGTCGAGGACCTCGCCCGTGGCCCGCTCGGCCATGTCGAGGAACGGCCCCACGAGGACCGCGATCGAGCCTGCCTCGAGCTCGTCCCAGGCGATGATGCCCATGACCGCCGCCTGGATCGCGCGAGCCAGGCGGATCCGGTCCTCCGGCCGGTCCGGCAGCGACTGGTAGAGCAGCAGCGTGTCGGGCAGGGTCAGGCGGCGGGCGTAGCCCTGGACGGCCCACTCGACGAACGTCGCCGCGGCGGCCCGGGCGGCGGCCTGGCGGGACGCGCCCCCGAGCGCCTCGAGGGCGGCGCGAAACGCCTCGTCGACGGCCGCCTCGTCCTCGCCCCGGGTCGCGAACAGGGCGTAGTCGTTGGCGCTCAGCCGCTCGAACTCGGCGGCGAATCGGCCGAGCCGGTCGCGGGCGGCCGCGGGCAGGGCGTCGAGATCGAGCTCGAGCTCGTCGGTCACCAGGCGGCGCTCATGCGCCGGCGGCTCGAAGACTGTCCTCGAGGATCGAGAGCGCCCGGTCGACCTCGTCGGCGGTGGTGACGAGGGGCGGGATGATCCGGGTGACGTTGCCGTAGGAGCCCGCCGAGAGGACGATGAGCTGCCGCTCGAGGGCCCCGGCGATGACCCGCTTCGCAAGATCCGGATCCGGGGTCCGGCCGTCGCCGACGGCCGGCTGGACGAACTCCATTGCGACCATGCAGCCGAGGCCCCGGACGTCGCCGATCGCCGGATGGTCCGCGGCGAGCTCACGGAGGCCGCCGGCCAGCTGGGCGCCGCGGGCCCGGGCGTTGGCGACGAGATCCTCATCCTCGATGACATCGAGCGTCGCAAGGGCGGCGGCACAGGCCACGACGTTGCCGCCGTACGTACCACCGTGGGTCCCCGGCGGCAGCGCGGCCATGAGCTCGGTCCGGGCGAGGATGCCCGACAGCGGCAGCCCGGAGGCGATGCCCTTGGCGATGACGAGGATGTCCGGCTCGACGTCCCAGTGACGGACCGCGAACAGCTCGCCGGTCCGACCGAAGCCCGTCTGGACCTCGTCGGCGATGAGCAGGATCCCGTGCTGCCGGGTGATCTCGCGGAGGCGCGGCAGGAAGCTCGGCGGCGGGACGATGTAGCCACCCTCGCCCTGGATCGGCTCGACGATGATCGCGGCGACCCGGTTGGGGTAGATGACCTGGTGGAACAGGAGATCGAGCTCGGCCTCCCAGTCGCAGGTGCAGCCGGCATCCGGGGCATGGGCGCCGCCGGCCGCCCGGTAGCAGTACGGGAACTTCGTGTGGTACACGCTGCCGGGCAGCGGCTCGAAGGCCGCCCGGTAGACGTCCTTGGCCGTGGTCAGGGCCATCGTCTGGGCCGTCCGGCCGTGAAAGCCGCCGCGGAACGAGATGATGACCGGCCGGCCGGTCGCGACCCGGGCGAGCTTGACCGCCGCCTCGACCGCCTCCGCCCCGGAGTTCGACAGGAAGGCGCTCCAGGGTCCGCCGGGCAGGAGCCCCCGGAGCCGCTCGTAGAGGCGCAGCCCGGGCTCGTGGTAGACGATGTTCTGCTGGCCGTGGAGCAGCTTGGCGGCCTGGGCCTGGACCGCGGCCACGACCCGCGGGTGGGCATGGCCGGTGTTCGTCACCCCGATCCCGGACGAGTAGTCGAGGAAGCGCTCGCCCGACGGGGTGATCAGCCACGAGCCCTCGCCGCGGTCGACCTCGATGTTCGTGATCCGGCCCCAGACCGGCGGCACGACACTGTGGTCGGGGAACGGAAGCCGGGCGCCGGCCTCCGACGTCGCGGTCATCTCTTCACCATCGGTCAGCGCGGGCGCATCGCGACGGTGCGGCCACCGCGGGACTGCAGCCACGTGGCGATCGCGACGCCACCCACGGCGATGAGGAAGATCGCCGTTCCAATGACATGGACCTGGGGCGGCAGGTTGTTCCGGATCGTGCCCCAGACCCAGACCGGGAACGTGTTGACAAGGCCGGACGTGAAGTTGGTGACGATGAAATCGTCGATCGAGAGCGAGAAGGCGAGCAGTGCCGCCGCGACGATGCCCGGCCGGATGAGCGGGAAGGTGATCTTCCAGAAGGTCGTCCATTCGTTGGCCCCGAGGTCCATCGCCGCCTCCTCGAGGTGGCGGTCGAAGCCCTGGATCCGCGCTTTCACGGTCACCACGACGTAGCTGATGTTGAACATCACGTGGGCGATGATGATCGTGGGCAGGCCGAGCGGATAGAAGATCCCGGACGGGATGATCGACTTGAACGGCTCGAGGGTGGCCGTCGAGACGAAGATCGTCAGCAGACTGGCGCCCAGCACGATCTCGGGCGTGGCCATCGGCACGAAGATGAACAGGTTCGTGGCGTTGCGGCCGCGGAACCGGTAGCGGACGAGCGCGAGGGCAATGAGCGTGCCCAGGATCGTCGCGAAGAACGTCCCCACGATCGCCACCAGGATCGACGTCCAGAGGGCATCCGAGAGACCGGGCCGGTTCAGCGGCGCGGCCCAGGCGTCGAGCGAGAACTCGGCCCACACGAAGTTGAACTTGCCTTCCGGCTTGTTGAACGAGAACACGATCATGACCAGGATCGGGACGAGGAGGTACCCGATCGCGGCAACCGTGAAGAGCTTCAGCAACCATCGCTCGGCGAACGCCCCAACCCGCCGCCCAGCGGTTGGTCCGACCACGGCCACGTTCGAGCCGGCGGCGGTCATGCCGTGCCACCCGTCAGCTCCTCGGTCCCGAGGAGCTTGGCGTACAGGAAGATCGCGAGGAGGATCCCGGCCATGAGCAGGAACGCCAATGCGGCCGCGATCGGGTAGTCGTTCTGGTCGAGGAAGCGGCCCTGGATGACGTTGCCGACCATCTGCGTCTTGGGACTGCCGAGGAGCTGCGGGTTGACGTAGTCGCCGATGGCCGGGATGAACGTCAGGATCGAGGCCGCAAAGACGCCCGGCAACGACAGCGGGAAGGTCACCCGGATGAACGACTGGCTGATGAGGAACGCTCCGACAAGGCCGCCGACGAGCGCGCCGACGAGCGCCGCCGCGGCAACGGCGGCGGGGGCGGCGTCCTCGCCGATGAAGGCGCCGTAGCCGAGCCCGACCTGCAGGGCGATAAGGGCGAAGGCGCCGAAGAGCGCCCCGGCGATCATCCCGCCTCGTCGCCACGGGCCGGCGTACAGGTCCTGGGCCGCCTCGATGAGCCGCCGATCGACCTTCTCGATCGAGACGTAGAGGGGCAGGACCATGAACGGCAGGAACTGATAGGTCAGGCCACCAACGACCGCGAGCGGCGAGCCGATGATGCTGAAGTTCGCCGGCACCAGGTGGAGGACGTCGCGGGCGATGGCGAGGACCGGCCCGTCGTTACCGAGGATGATCTTCCAGCTGATGGTCCGGATGAGGAAGCTCGTGAAGAACGGGGCGATGACGAGGAAGAGCAGCAGGTTCTTCCAGCGCCCGCCTTTGAATGCAATGGCATAGGCGAGGGGGTAGCCGATCAGGAAGCACAGGATCGTGGCGAGCCCGCCGTAGACGATCGAATTCGAGAAGTTGCCGGAGAACTTCGAGATGCTGCCGGTGTAGTTCTCGATGTCCCAGACGTCAGGCGGGGTCGTGAAGCCGGTCCGGAGCGTCCCCTCGGACAGGCTGAAGACGAGCATCTGGACGTTCGGGATCACGAAGAAGAGGAGCAGCCAGAGCAGGCCCGGAGCCATGAGCAGATACGGGATTGCCCGTCTGCTCCGCAACAACGCCACGCTCGTCTGCCCTCATCAGTCGTGGTGAAGGCGCGGCCGGGTCACCCCGGCCGCAACCGTTGAACGGCGGGTCTACGCGCCTTCGAGATCGGCCGCCAGGTCGGCCCACGCGATGTCGTCCTCGTCGGCCAGGGCCATCTGTGGGTACATCTTCGCGGCGACATCGGCGGGCGGGAAGAGGAGCGGGTTCGCGGCCAGCTCCTCGTCCGTCTTGGCGATCTCCTCGCCGGCGCCCTTGACTGGCGAGATGTAGTAGATCCAGGCCGCGAGGCGAGCGGCGTTCGGCACGTCGTAGACGAAGTCGATCATCGCCTCGGCGGCGGCCTTGTGCTTGGCGCCCTTCGGGATGAGCATGTTGTCGGTCCAGATGATCGAGCCTTCGTCCGGGAAGACGAAGCGATCGTCCTCGCCGCCCGACGATGCCAGGTCGCCGGACCAGACGAAGGCGACCCACGTGTCGCCCGAGCCGAAGTCCTGGAGGTACTCGTTGCCGGTGAAGGCCCGGATGTGGCCGTCGTCGACATACGGCTTCAGGAAGTCGTGGACCACCTGGGCATCCTCGAGGGTCATCTCGGCCGGAACGTTGGCGATCTCGCCCTTGGCCTTGAGCATGAGCCCGACGAGCGAGAACGTGTCCGGGTAGCCCGAGAGCAGGGTGACCTTGCCGGCGAAGGCCGGGTCGAAGAGGTCCTCGACCTTGGTCAGATCGCGCCCCGTCGAGACGACGTTGTAGCCGACGCCGGTCGCGCCCGACTGCCACGGGAAATGAAACTTCATGTCGGGGTCCCAGTCGAGGCCCCTGAGCTCGTCGCGGACGTTGGCCTGGGCGTTGGGCGTCGCCGCAGCGCTGATCTCCTCGACCCAGCCGGCCCGGACGACACGCGCGGCCATGTAGTCGGTCAGGACGATGATGTCCCAGCCGGAATCCAGCCCGGCGCTGAGCTGCGGCGCGATCGTGGCGTAGAAGTCCTCGTTCGCCTCGATCTCCTCCTGGTAGTTGACCTCGATGCCGTACTTGGCCTTGAAGTCCTCCAGGGTGGGGGACGACGTCTCGTCCTCGGTCAGGTCGATGTAGGCCGGCCAGTTGGCGAAGTTGAGGGGGCCTTCGATGGGCCCGCTCGTCGGCTCCGCGCTGGCGCCGTCGGAGGGCGCCGCGGATTCGGCCCCCGTCGGACTGGGCGAGGCGCCGCCGCCGCAGGCGGCCAGGAACGTCGCCACGCCAGCCATCGTGGAGCCCTGGAGGAAGACCCGGCGGGTGAGCGGCCGGGCCAGGATGCGCTCGTCGAGATCTGTCATTCGGGTGTCTCCTCTCGTCATGGGGCCGGGCTCAGGCGGTCGTGGATGCTTGGGTCGGGGCGGCGCGGTCCGTCCCGACGGCGAAGGTGTGGTCCGGCGACCAGGCCAGCAGGACGTCCTCCCCCGGGCGATGGAGCGATCCATGCGAGGTCCGCTCGACGTTTTGCTCGAAGACCGTCAGTCGCTCGCCGGACTTCGATTCGATGACGTAGCTCGTTGACGCACCAAGGTACGAGGCGTCGACGACCCGTCCTTCGAGGCGGTTCATCCGATCGGGGATGACGGCCCCCTCCTTCGACAGTCGAATCTTCTCCGGTCGGACGCCGATCCGGATGTCCGACTTGCCCTCCACGACCGAGGACGGGACCCGTACGGTGGCGCCGTCGGCGAGGGTCGCCGCGACGTAGTCGCCATCGCGCGTTCCGAGGGTCGCAGGCAGGAGGTTGCTGACGCCGAGGAAGCCGGCCACGTACGCCGTCGCCGGCCGCTCATAGAGCGTCTCCGGATCGCCGAGCTGCTCGTAGTGGCCGCGGTTCATGACGGCGATCCGATCGGACATCGTCATCGCCTCCTCCTGGTCGTGGGTCACGTAGATGAACGTGATCCCGACCTCCTGCTGGATCCGCTTGAGCTCGAGCTGCATCTGCTTGCGGAGCTTCAGGTCGAGGGCCCCCAGGGGCTCGTCGAGGAGGAGCACGGCCGGCTTGTTGACGAGGGCCCGGGCGAGCGCGACGCGCTGGGCCTGGCCGCCGGAGATCTGGCCGGGCTTGCGTCGCTCGTAGCCGGGCAGCTCGACCAGGGTCAGCATCTCGGACACGCGCTGCCGGACCTCGGCCTCCGGGACCTGCCGCCGGCGCAGGCCGAAGGCGACGTTGTCGAAGATGGTCAGGTGCGGGAAGAGGGCGTAGTTCTGGAAGACGGTGTTGACGTTGCGCTTGTACGGCGGCAGCCAGGTCACATCCTGACCGGCCAGCTCGATCTTGCCGGAGGTGGGCTGCTCGAACCCGCCGATCATCCGGAGGGTCGTGGTCTTGCCGCAGCCGGACGGGCCGAGGAGGCTGAAGAACTCGCCGTCCTGGACCTCGAGGTCGATGTGATCGACCGCGACGATCAGGCCGGCCTCGTTCGGGTCCGTGTACTTCGCCACGCGGCGCCCGGTCGCATCGCCGCCGAAGGCCTTATAGACCTGGGTCAGGCGGACCTCGACCTCGGGCACGTGCGCTTCGCTCCTCCACCGGCGGCCCCAGCCGCCCAGCGCCGCGCGCGATCCCGGTCGTGCCGGGGGCGGGGCGTGGCCGGAGGATAGGGGCGCGTCATCGACGGTGTCAAACGAGGTTGGGCAGAGTGGCGGGCAGGGACAACGTTCGAATCTCGCACTGATCAGCGATGAATTCGACGAAGTTCGGGCAAATCGCGCATTCGTAGCACCGGGGTCGGCGCGGCCCGGCTGCCGGGTTCCCGACGACGGCCCGGCAAGGCAACGCTGGCTGGCCGCGCCGGTCGGTGAATTCGCGGGTCGCTGGTCTTTATGTCGCTGGTTCCTTTCAGGAATCGCTCCACGGCATTGGCGGAAGGTCGCGCTGCCAGCTGGGCCCTCGCCGCTAGCCGCCCCAGTCGCGATTCGTGCTCGGGCCGGGCCGCGCCAGGCTGTGCCATCGCCGAGGCAGCCGGCGCGGATGCCGGCCAGCGATTCCTGACGGGACCGGCGACGAAACCCGGGCCTGCATGCGCACCAGCGATTCGTGGACGCGGCGGGGCGGGCGGTCCGGGGCTAGGATATCGACGCAACCGCCGTCGGAATCCGGTTCAGCCCCGAGGAACTCATGCCCCAGGTCACCCAGGACGCCGTCATGGCCGCGCTCGCCACCGTCCAGGAGCCTGAGCTCGGCGGCGATCTCGTGACCCGCCAGATGGTCAAGGGCCTCACGATCGACGGGACGTCGGTCGCCTTCACCATCGAGCTCACCACGCCGGCCTGTCCGCTCAAGGACGAGATCGAATCGCGGGTCCGGACAGCCCTCACCCCGATCGGCGTCGAATCGATCGACCTGACCTGGGGCTCGATGGTCCGGCGGGCGTCGCCACGGACCGCGGAACAGCTGCTCCCCGGGGTCAAGAACGTCATTGCCGTCGCGTCGGGCAAGGGCGGGGTGGGCAAGAGCACGGTGGCCGTCAACCTGGCCGTGGCGCTGGCCAACGACGGTGCGACCGTCGGGCTGCTCGACGCCGACATCACCGGCCCCAACGTGCCCCTCATGCTCGGCCTCGAGGGCCAGCCCGGGAAGAGCGAGAACGAGAAGATCCTGCCCCTCGAGCGCCACGGCGTGAAGGCGATCTCGATCCAGTTCTTCGTGCCGGCCGGCCAGCCGATCATCTGGCGCGGCCCGCTCGTCGGCGGTGCGATCCAGCAATTCCTGCGGGACGTCGAGTGGGGCGAGCTCGACTACCTCGTCATCGACCTGCCGCCCGGCACGTCCGACGCCCAGCTGACCCTGGCGCAGGCCGTCCCCATCTCCGGGGCCGTCCTGGTCACGACGCCGCAGGAGGTCGCGCTCCTCGACGTCGAGAAGGCCCTCGCCATGTTCAAGCGGATGAGCGTCCCGGTCATTGGTCTGGTCGAGAACATGACGGCCCTCATCTGTCCCCATTGCGGCGAGCCGATCGAGCTGTTCGGCCGCGGCGGCGGCGAGCGCTTTGCCCGCGAGCACGGCCTCGAGTACCTGGGCGGGATCCCGCTTGACGTCACCGTCCGCCAGGGTGGCGATGTCGGCGTCCCGGCGGTCGCCCAGCGTGAGCCCGGACCGGCGGCCCAGGCCCTCACCCATCTCGCCCGGATCGTCGCCGCCCGGATGAGCGTCCGGGCCGCCACCGGCGGCGGTCAACCCCTCCTGACGGTCTCCTGACCGGCGGCGCCGGTCGGCACCAGCGCCGGCACGGCCCCGTGGCGGACTTCGACCACCATGCCGCTCACGGCCGGCAGGACCCGGCCCTCAGTTGGGGCGCAGATCGCGGCGATCGCGGCCCGCCGCTCGGACGGGTAATGGACGAGGAGGCCCTTCGGGACGCCTGACCGGACGACATGGTCGACCGCCTCCTCGGCGGTCATGTGGCCGCGCTTCGCATCGTCGAAGGCGCTCGTTTCGAGGGTGGCCTCGACGACGAGGAGATCCGCTCCCCGGGCGAGCTCGACCACGGAATCCGATGGCCCCATGTCGCCGGCATAGACGATCCGCTCGCCGCCCGGGCCCCGGATGTCCATCGACCAGGCCGGGACGTAGTGGCCGATCGGGTGGGGCGTGATCGTCAGCTCGCCGATCCGGAGCACGTCGCCGGTCGCGTACTCGCGGACATCGAATGCGACCTCGAAGAAGCCGGCCCGCTCGCTGATGACCGCGGCAAGGTGATCGAGCTTGTCCTTGCCGCCGGGCGGCAGGTGGACAGGCAGGGGTCGTGGGGCCGGCTCGCCCCATGGAAAGCGATAGCGGAGGGGCGCGATGTCGATCCAGTGGTCGGCGTGCATGTGGCCTACGACGAGGCCGTCGAGCCGGGCCGCGCCGATCGTCGCCTCCAGGCGCGAGGCGATCCCGCTGCCGATGTCGAACAGGACAGCCGTCCGATCGGTCTCGACGAGGAGGCCCGAAGCCGCGGTATCGGGCAGCGGTCGGGCGGTTCCGGTGCCGAGGACGGTCAGGCGCATGCGTCTCCTAGCGTCGCACCGGACGCCGGCGCGTCGGGCGGATGGTCGCAGGTCCGCGTGACGGGCGAAAGCCCGATTGGGACGAGCCGGGTGTCGCCTCGGCGACAGTCAGGCACGGAGCCGGGCGTGGAGGACGGCCGCGGCGAGGAGCGCGGCGCGGGTTCTGCCCATGGGTCCGGCGAGGAAGGCGAGCCGGCGCTCGGCGTGGGTTCCGCGGGGGTCGGCGATGGCGACGCTGACGGCCATGTCGCTGCCCCGCACGGAGGCCCTGACCGCGAGCCCGACCTCGGCACCGCCGGCGGCGCGAACGCGCTGGGCGAGAGTCGGCAGCTGGATCCGGCCGCCGCCCGGCGGGCGGTGATCCGAACCGAGGGCTTCGGCCAGGACGAGGCGGTCGCCGAGTCCCTCGCCGAGGAGGGCGAGGACCGAGCCGCGCGTCCCGAGCTCGACGACCGCGAGGCGCCAGCCTCGCTCCGCGAGGCGCTCGCCGATGGCCGCGGCCCAGGTCACGTCGCCGCGACCCCAGACGTGGTCACCGACCTGCTCGAGGACGGCTGCCTCGGCGGCGGCCACGAGGGCCGCCGGGTCCGCGCCACGGTCCCCGTCGCTGGCTCCACCGTTGCCCGCGCGCCCGACCCCGCCGACTCCGCCACCGGGCCGGGCCGAGATCCGGATGTCGACCGCATCGTGGCGGGCGTAGGTCGCCACGGTCGGGTTCGCGCCGCGGTCGAGAAGTCGGCCCAGCCGCTGGGCGATGAGCGATTCGCCCAGCCCGGAGGTCCGGAGGGTGATGGCCACCGTGTCCTGGCCGAGACCGCGCTCGCGGAGCCGCGGGATCACCCAGCCGGACCACATCGGGCGCATCTCGCGCGGCGGGCCGGGCAGGGCCACCACGACGCGGCCGTCGGGCGCGTCGACCCACCAGCCCGGGGCGGTGCCGTTGTCATTGGGGATCGAGGTTGCCGAGGGGATCCGCCAGGCCTGCTTGAGATTCGCCTCCGGGAACGAGGTGCTGCGCCGCTCGAAGAGCCGCCGGAGCCAGGCTTCCAGCTCGGGATCGACGGCCGGCGTCTCGCCGAGCGCGGCGGCGATCGATTCCCGGGTGAGATCGTCCGGGGTCGGCCCGAGGCCACCGGTCGAGATCGCGAGATCGGACCGAGTGAGCGCCGCGCGGAAGGCGTCGCTGACGGTGGCCAGGTCGTCCGGCAGGGCCGTCATCCTCGTGACCTCCACGCCCTGGTCCGTCAGGGCCCGTGCGAGCTCGCCGGCGTTCGTGTCGCGGGTCTCGCCGACGGTGAGCTCGGAGCCGATCGAAAGCAGCTCGGCGGTGTGGATCTGGCGCATCCCGGAGAGCGTAGCCGAGCCCACGAGCCCATGGGACCTCCGGCCCACGTTCCGGGGGCCGCTCGCCAGGTGGGCCGGCCGAAGGCCGCTGCTACAATCGCGGACCGCTGCGCGGACCAGCCGTGCGGCTCGACGACCCGGAGGATTCGTGGCGAGCGATCCGGACCCGACGGCCCCCGCGAGCGAGTCCACCGCGCCTTCGGCTGCCGATTCCGGTGACGGGGGCCCTGCGCGCGAGCCCACCCCCGAGCCTGCGCCCGATGCCCAGGCGCCCGGGCTTCGCGAGCAGGTCGCCGCGGTCATCGGCGCCGCCCGCCGCGTGGTCACCGCCCACATCGAGCTGGCCAAGGCCGAGTTCGGGGCGATCATGGGCGAGGTCGGGCGCGTCGCGGCGCTCGGCGGCCTGGCCTTCGCGATGCTCCTGCTGCTGGGCTTCCTCCTGCCGGTCGGGCTGCTGCTCTTTCTCGGCGAGTGGATCTTCGGGTCCATCGGCTGGGGCGTGCTCCTGGGCTCGGTCCTGATCATCGATGTCGCGGTCGTCGCCGGCCTGCTCGCCGTCGGCATGCCCGGCAACCGTCTTGGGCTGGCCCTCCTCGGTGCCCTCGCGATCGGCGTCGTGACCGGGCTCGTCCTGGGTCTCGAGCTCACGAACCGAGCCTGGACGGCGGCCGCCGACGAACTCCTGCCCGGCGTCGATGCGGGCTTCCGACCGCTCGCGATCGCCGTGCTGTCGCTGGCCGCGGTCGGTGGCCTCATCGGGCTGGTGGGCGGCTTCCGGGCGTCGGGCGGCTCGGCCGTCGGCGGGCTGTTCCTGGGGGCCTTCACCGGCATCGTCCTCGGCGCGCTCACCGCGGTCGCGCTGGACCCCCGGGTCGGCGCCGCGTTCGGGACGCTCACGACGCTCATCGCGTGGCCGGTCCTCATGGGACTCGACGTGTCCCGGCGGGGAATTGACGGAGACGCCCTCAAGGCCCGCTTCTACCCGAGCCAGACCATCGAGACCACGAAGGAGACGATCGAGTGGGTGCGTCAACGGACGCCGCTCGGACGGAAGTCCTAGCCGCGCGCGAGGAGGTCGTCGCCGCTCGTCGGGGCCTCGAGGACGAGGTCGTCCGGCTCGAGGCCTCGGCCCGTGCCGCGGTCGACATCCCGGCTCGCCTCCGGCGCGAGCCCTTGAAGGTCGGCGGCGCGGCTGCCGGCGCGGCGTTCCTGCTCCTCGGCGGGCCGAGGCGGGCGCTGCGCCAGGTTCGGCGTGCCATCTTCGGGCGCGACGCGGACCTGCCAAAGTCGATGCTCCCGGACGAGGTCGAGAAGACGCTCCGGAAGATGGGCACCGACGGCGACCGCATCCGCGGGACCCTCGAGCGCGGATTCCTGAAGTACCTCGACGCGACGGCGGCAGACCGCCGCGATCGTGACCTCGTCGGGACCGCGAGCGGCCTCCTCTCGAACCTGCTGAAGCCGGCCTCGGTCCGTGCCGGGCGAGTCTTCGCCGAGCGGCTTTTCGATCCCGATGGGCCGTCCTTCGCCGAGGGGCTCCGCAAGGCGCGCGCCCGGATGGACGGCACGGTCGCCGCCGCGGAGACAGAGGCGCAGCGGCCGAAGCGGCCCGCCGGCTGATCCACTCGCCACGCACGGCCCACCGTCGGCCGCGTCACAGGCGCTATCCTCGGCGCGGGCGAGTGGCGGAATGGCAGACGCGCCGGCCTTAGGAGCCGGTGCCGCGTGAGCGGCGTGTCGGTTCGACCCCGACCTCGCCTACCAGCGTCGACGGGGATCGGCACGGAGGGGACGCCGCCCAAGGGCACCCCTGGCCGAGCGGTTGACGTTTGCCGGCTCCGTCCTGCCAGGAATCGCTGCGGGGCATCGCTGGCGGGCGCTAGGGGTTCCGGGCGCTGAATCTCCCCGGCGACGATCGTCAACCCACGCTCCAACGAGTTCAGGGAGAGCCACTCGTTCGGGCCGCGTAGCTCCATGGATGCCGGTGAGCGATTCCCGACAGGTTGGGCGCCACTTCGGTGCGGCTGGATGCACCGGGGCGATTCGCAGGGGGAGTGGCGTCACGCCGCGAAGCGGCGGTCCGCGGCTCGCGTCGCACCGCACCGCCTTCCGGCCCGGCCTGAACCGCCCTCGCCCGTATACTTCCCGGCGATGTCGAACACCGTCACGCCCGCCCCGAATAGCTCGCTCAAGCTCCGATTCGAGCTCCCACCCGACCAGCTCACGACCGCCATCGACGAGGCCGTCCGCCACATCTCGCGGCGGACGAGGATCGCCGGCTTCCGGCCGGGCAAGGCGCCCCGACCGATCGTGGAGCGGGCCGTGGGGATGCCGGTGATCCTCGACGAGGCGATGGACCACCTCATCCAGCGGGCCTACCGCGAGGCCCTCGTCGAGCACGACATCACGCCCCTCACGAACGCCGACATCGATGTCGAGCAGGCCGAGGAGGGCAAGCCGGTCATCTTCAGCGCCTCGGTCCAGGTGCGGCCGGAGGTGCAGCTCGGCGACTACCGCGGCTTCAACTTCAAGCCCGAGATCGACGTCATCGACGACGCGAAGGTCGACAAGGTCATCGAGGAGCTGGCCGACCAGCACGCGACCCTGGTCCCGGTCGAGGACCGAGGCGCCCGGGCCGGCGACTACGCGGTCATCGGCTACACCGGCACCCGCGACGGCGTTGCCTTCGATGGCGGCTCGACCGAGCGGATGCCGCTCATCCTGGGCCAGGAGCGGCTCATTCCCGGCTTCGAGGCCAACGTCATGGGCCTGAAGCCCGGCGAATCGACCGAGTTCGACATTACCTTCCCGGCCGATTACGGCGAGGCCGAGCTGGCCGGCCAGGTCGCCCACTTCGCCGTCGACCTCAAGGAGCTCCGCGAGAAGGTCCTGCCGCCGGTCGACGACGAGTTCGCCCGCTCGGTCGGCGCCTTCGAGGACCTGGCCAACCTCCGGACCGAGATCAGGGCCCGACTCGAGCGGAACGCCCTCGACAAGGCTCGCCACGACTTCTCGGACAGGATCATCGAGTACGCCGTCGCCAACGCCACCCTCGAGCTCCCGGACGTGCTCGTCGACCAGGAGGTCGAGGTCATGCACGACGAGTTCCGGGGGTCGCTGGCCCGCCAGGGGATCACCGAGGAGGCCTACCTCAAGGTCGTCGAGAAGACGGAGGCGGACCTCCACGCCGAGTTCCGGCCCAACGCCGAGAAACGGGTCAAGGTCCTGATGGTCCTCTCGAAGATCGCCGAGGTCGATGGCGTCGAGATCTCCGATGCCGACATCGAGGCCGAGATCGCCCAGGCCAGGACCCGCTACGCCAACGACCGCAAGACCGTGGCCTATTTCGAATCGCCGCGTGGCCGCGGCTTCATCCGGAGCACCCTCCGCCGGAGCCGCGTCGTGGAGCGCCTGGTCGACGGCTGGCTCGCCGCCCATCCCGAGCACCCGCCCATCCCGCACCTCGAGGACGATGCCCCGGGCGGGGTCGCCTCGAGCGCGGCCGAGGCCAACGCGGCCATCGATGCCACGGATCCCGGAGTGGTCGAAGAGGCGGGCGCCGAAGCCGACGCCTCCCCGGCCGCGGCCGGCTGATTTCCAGAACCGGTTTCGACAGGAGCCCCGACATGCTCGTTCCGATGGTCATCGAGTCCTCCAGCCGAGGAGAGCGCGCCTACGACATCTACTCGCGGCTGCTGAAGGAGCGGATCATCTTCATCGGCGACCAGATCGAGGACCACCTCGCCAACCTGGTCATCGCCCAGCTCCTGTTCCTCGAATCCGAGGACCCCGAGAAGGACATCAGCCTGTACATCAACTCGCCCGGCGGGGTCGTCACGGCCGGCCTCGCGATCTACGACACGATGCAGTACCTGCGGGCCCCGGTGAGCACGATCTGCATCGGCCAGGCGGCCTCCATGGCGGCGGTCCTCCTCGCCGCCGGGTCGAAGGGCAAGCGCTACGCCCTGCCCCACAGCCGGATCATGATTCACCAGGGCTCCGGCGGCTTCCGGGGCAACGCCCCCGACGCGGTGATCCAGATGAAGGAGTGGGAGCTCATCGTCCGGATGAACCACGAGATCCTCGCCAAGCACACGGGCCAGGATCTCGAAACGATCGTCCGGGATACCGACCGGGACCGTTTCATGTCTCCCGAGGAGGCAAAGGACTATGGCATCATCGACGCGGTCTACGCGGTCCAGGGATCGTCACTGATCTCGCAGGCCCACCAGGCCGGCCTGGCCGGCGGCGAGGGCAGCAAGGTCGCGGAGATCGCGGAAGCGGAGCCGAAGAAGTCGAAAGGCTGAGGCCAGGACCGGCGAACGCCGGGCCTGGCTCGAGGCCGGGGCCGGAGGGCCCGCCGGCCGACCAACGAGGCAATCACTTGAGCACGACCACCAGCAGCACCAAGGGACCCAAGGTTCCGTATCGCTGCTCCTTCTGCGGCAAGAGCCAGGAACAGGTCCGCAAGCTCATCGCGGGCCAGGGCGTCTACATCTGCGACGAGTGCATCAACCTCTGCCAGGAGATCATCGAGGAGGAGATGCTCGAGCAGCCGAAGGCCAAGGCCCCGGCCGCGAAGCTCCCCAATCCTCGTCAGATCACCGATGCCCTCGACCAGTACGTCATCAGCCAGGACAAGGCCAAGAAGGTCCTCTCGGTCGCCGTCTACAACCACTACAAGCGGGTCAACGCCGGGCACTCGATCGATGACGTCGAGCTCCAGAAGTCCAACGTCCTGCTGGTAGGCCCCACCGGCTCCGGCAAGACGCTCCTAGCCCAGACCCTCGCCCGCGTCCTGGACGTGCCCTTCTGCATCGCCGATGCGACCTCGCTGACCGAGGCCGGCTACGTCGGCGAGGACGTCGAGAACATCCTGCTGCGCCTCATCCAGGCTGCCGACTTCGATGTCGCCCGGGCCCAGCGCGGGATCATCTACATCGACGAGATCGACAAGATCGCCCGCAAGGCGGACAACCCTTCGATCACCCGGGACGTCTCGGGCGAGGGCGTCCAGCAGGCGCTCCTGAAGATCCTCGAGGGGACGGTCGCGAACGTGCCGCCCCAGGGCGGGCGCAAGCACCCCCACCAGGACTTCATCCAGATCGACACGACGAACGTGCTGTTCATCTGCGGCGGCGCGTTCGACGGCCTCGAGAAGATCGTCGAGGAGCGGGTCGGCAAGCGGGCCATCGGCTTTGGCTCGGACGCGGCACCCTCGGCGGTCGAGCGGGCGGTGGTCCTCCAGAAGCTCATGCCGGAGGACCTCCTGAAGTTCGGGCTCATCCCGGAGTTCATCGGCCGCCTGCCGGTCATCGTCACGCTGTCCGCGCTCACCGCGGCCGACCTCGTCCGGGTCCTCACCGAGCCAAAGAACGCGGTCGCCAAGCAGTTCCAGAAGTTCCTGTCGCTCGACAAGGTCGAGCTGGTCTTCACGCCCGGAGCGCTCCAGGCCGCGGCCGACGTGGCCCTGGATCGCAAGACCGGCGCGCGGGCCCTGCGCTCGATCGTCGAGGAAGCCCTCCTCGAGGTGATGTTCGACATCCCGGAGCGGACCGAGATCCGCAAATGCATCATCACCGAGGAAACCATCCGCGACGGCCGCCTACCGCTCCTCCTGACCAAGACCGAGGTCGAGAAGGGCGTCGACGAGACAAACTACGCGGAGTGGCTCGCGGAGCGCGGCGCCAGCGCATAGCTTCGCCCGGGCCCGACCCGGCCCGAGCCCGGGCGGCTCGCCCGGCGCCGCCCGCGACGGCCCGAATCCACCACGCCCCGCCCCGCCTGGCCCCGCTGCAACGGCCCAGCACGCCCGAGTCACCACCTCCCGCCCGCCTGCCCGCGCCCGCGCCAGCGGCCCCCGCCCCGTCGCTCCCGCCCCCGCGAATCGCTGAGGCGCATGCAAACCCCTCGAATCGCCCCTAATCCCGTCAGGAATCGCTGGCCGGCATCGGCGCCGGCTGTCGCGGCGGTCGCAGCGTCTGGCCCGGCTCGGCCCGAGCACGAATCGCGGCTGGCGCGGCTCGCAGGGACGGTCCAGCCGGCACCGCGACCTTTCGCCAATGCCGTGGAGCGATTCCTGACAGGAACCAGCGACCGGCGAAGTCTCCCACCGGCGCGGCCAGCCAGCGTCGCGTTGCCAGGCCGTCGTCCGGGAACATGCGCGCCAGGATCGGGGTCGCGTCGATGGTGCGACGGAGCCGGGATCGATCCGGCATCGCGAGCAACCGCCCGACGACTCGGGGGGTCCAGCCAAGTCGATCTCGAACGATCTTCGGCGCCAGGCGCGCCTTCTCGTCGAGCTTCCGCCCGATGCGCTCGGCCGAGGCAAGCTCGGTCTTGACCTCGACGACCAGGGCAGCGAGGGATTGGCTCCGTGTCGCGAGCACGTCGATCGAGCCCCGTTCGCCATACACGGAATACGTCACCTCGACCGCCACCGCCCATCCGGCGTGCTCGAGTCCTTGGACGGTCGCCGCGACGACTGCCGCATGATCGCCGTCCACGAGCCGCTCAAGATCGGCCCCGCGCCAACGTGGTAGCAGCTCGAGTCGCGCATCCAGCGCCCCGAACAAGCGTCGGAGGAGGTCCACGCTCGCGGCGCCGAGGTGACCGGATTCGACGCGTGAGACGACCGATTGCGAACAACCCACCCGCGCGGCGAGGTCGCGCTGCCGCCAGGTGCGCCGGATCCGCAGTCCCCGAAGTACCAGCCCGACAGTCAGATCGTCCACGGGCGGATCATCTCGCCGGGCGCTCATCGGCCAATTTCGTGATTGGGGCACGATTGTCCCGATGAACCACGCCGACCACGTCGCGTTGGTCCGAGGCGGGGTTGCGGGTGCCGCCGGTCGCTGGCTGGAGCTTGGGGCAGGGGAGGGGGCGTTCACCCTGGCCCTCGCCGAGCTGCTTGGGCCGGGCGGCGAGATCGCGGCCGTCGACCGCGACCAGCGGGCGCTGGCCCGAGCCGTGACGATCGTCGGAGCCACGCACCCGGGTGTCTCGCTGCAGGCCAGCGTCGCTGACTTCACCCGGGAGCTGCCGGAGCGCCCGCCCGGCGGCTTCGACGGCGTGCTGGCCGCGAACAGCCTGCATTTCGTCCGCGACCGGCAGGCGGTCCTCGCGGCCATCCGGGGCGTGCTGCGTCCGGCGGGGCGGCTCGTCGTCGTCGAATACGACGCGGACGGCGGCAATCCCTGGGTCCCGTTCCCGTTCTCGTTCGAGACGTGGCGGCGCGAAGCGATCGCCGCCGGGTTCGGGGAGCCGCGCCTCCGCCACCGGGTTCCGAGCCGCTTCCTCGGCGCGATCTACGCGGCCAGCTGTACCTCCGATACGTCACCAGATCCGGTTGGCTGAACGAAGCCAGGTGCTCCGCGGTGAGATCGGTTTGGCCCGATGCCAACCGACCGCCGGCCTCCACCACCACCAGATCGCGTTGCCTTCACGCACCACCTGACGAGGCCTGCAGTCTGGCGATGACCCGCCCGGGGGCGCATGATCCCCGCCAGACGGGCCATCACCCCGACGCACGGGCAGCGACCCCGGCGGGCCACGAGGCGTCCGACGGGGCGTCCGACGGGGCGTCCGACGGGGCCGCCCAGCAGAACAGTTCCTGCCCGAGCGCGGTGGTTCGATCCAGTGGAGGACGCAATTCATGAGAGCCAATCGATTCATGCTCGCCCTCGGCGCGGCCGCGGTCCTGTCCACGGCGCTCGCCGGGACGGTCGGCGCGCGGCCGACCCTGCCCGAGGGCGGCATGGCCCTGAAGCGCTCGGCGACGCCCGACGTCGCGGGCTTCGACAAGCAGCACGGCCCCCACGACCAGTTCGAGTGCATCGCCGACGCCGACGGCCCGGTCGTGAATCTCGACTGTGACGACGTGTTCCCGAACAACGAGCCGGACATCGAGGTCAACCCGGAAAACCCGTTGAACATGGTCGCCAGCTCGAACGACTACGGCTCGTGCTGTGACCAGTACTACACCTCGATGGACGGCGGCATCACCTGGTCGACCGGCAACATGTCGATCGAGAAGCCGCTCAAGATCGGCAGCGACCCGGTGACCGTCTTCGATGTCAAGCACGGAACGACGATCCACTCGTCGCTCAGCTACGCCGCCCAGCATGCGGCTGGTTCGCAGGCCTGCGACGGCGATCTCGTCGTCTCCCCGTCCCGCGACGGCGGCCTGACCTGGGACAAGGTCGTCGTCGTCGCCGACGGCGTCGGTTGCGACCTGAGCAAGTTCCAGGACTTCAGCGACAAGGAATGGATCGTCACCGACAACAACGCTGACTCGCCCCACTACGGGCGGACGTACATCACCTGGTCGAAGTTCATCTCCGCCTACGGCGCATACCTGTCCTCGGCGATCTTCGAGTCCCACTCCGACGACGGCGGCTACAGCTGGTCGACGCCGCAGGAGATCTCCGGCTTCAATCCGGCCCTGTGCACGTACCAGGAATTCGGTCCGGCCGGCCAGTGTGACGAGAACCAGTTCTCGGTCCCGACCGTCGGACCGGACGGCACGGTGTACGTCGCCTTCGAGAACGACCAGAACGAGGCGCTCTGGGAGGACGGCGAGCAGTTCGACGACCAGTACCTCCTCGTCACGTCGATTGACGGCGGCGAGACCTGGTCGGACCCGAGCTTCATCGTGGGGCTCGAGGACGGTTCCGCCGACTACCCGATCAACGTCAGCGGCCGCCAGACCCTGACCGGCTACCAGCTGCGGGTCAACTCGGCCGGCAACATCGTCGCCAGCCCGACCGACGGGACGCTGTACCTCGTCTTCGCCGACAACCGCAACGGGACGCCCGATTCCGACGAGCCGGTCACCAACATCGATGTCTTCCTGGTCGTGTCCGAGGACGGCGGGGCGACGTGGTCGGACCCGGAGCTCGTCGATGGCAGCGCCGGCGACCAGTGGTTCCCGTGGGTCGACGTCGATCCGACGACCGGCAACATCGGGATCGTCTACAACGACCGAGGCGCCGCGAACGGGCCGCTCTATGACGCCTCACTCGTCGAGGGGACGCCGGGCGCGCTCGTCAAGACGGTCGTCAGCACGACGCCATCTAATCCCACGATGTCGCGGTTCTTCCGGGCCGGCGTCGAGGGCTGCGAGAACTGCGCGACGTTCCATGGCGACTACATCGCCATCTCCTACGGCTCGGACGGCGCTGCCAACCTTGCCTGGACGGCGATGAATGTCCCGTCCGACATCGAGGGTCTGTTCTACCAGTTCATCGAGTACGCCCGGAAGTAGCCCGGGGAGGCGAATCGGGCACCTGCTACACTCCCCGTCTCACGGCGGGGACCGAGAGGAGTAGGGCCGGGTCGGCCACGGAGCGAGCGCGGGACGGTGTGAGCCGCGCGGGCACGACGGACCCGAACGTCGCTCGCGAGCCGTGCGGTCGGCGCCCGATAGCGCGCCACGAGGAGGCCCGGACGAGGCAGCCGCGATGAGCGGTGGAGCCCCGGACCTCGAACCAGCAGGTGGTACCACGACCCGCTCGTCCGCTGGACGAGCGGGTCGTTCTTGTTCGGGCGCCGGCCGCGGCGCCCGAGCGGCACCGCAGCGTTGTAACGGAGTAACACGCGACCATGACGGAGCAGCAGGAGCTCGCGAAGGCCTACCGGCCGGCCGACTTCGAGGGTGCGATCTACGAGCGCTGGCTGGCGGCCGACGTCTTCGCTCCGGACGGCAAGGGCTCGCGCGCCGACGAGGCGAAGGAGCCGTTCGTCATCATCCAGCCGCCACCGAACATCACGGGCGCGCTCCACCTTGGCCACGCCCTGACCTCGACGATCGAGGACGTGCTCATCCGGCACGCCCGGATGACCGGGCGGCCGACCCTGTGGCTGCCGGGGCTCGATCACGCCTCGATCGCAGCCCAGTACGTCCTCGATCAGATCATCGCGAAGGACGGCGAGACGCGGGAATCGCTCGGCCGGGAGCGATACCTCGAGCGGATGTGGCAGTTCATCAACTCGACCCGCGAGGTCATGCTCGGCCAGCAGCGCCGGATCGGGGCAAGCCTCGACTGGAGCCGCCTCCGGTTCACGATGGACGAGGGTTCGGCCCGCGCCGTCCGGGTCAGCTTCAAGCAACTGTACGACGAGGGCCTGGCCTACCGGACCGAGGCGCTCGTCAACTGGTGCCCGGGCTGTCGGACGAGCGTGAGCGACCTCGAGGTCATCCCGACCGAGGAAACGGGCTCCCTGTGGACGCTCCGCTACCACCTCGTCGACGAGACGACCGGCGAGCCGAGCGCAACCGAGTGGATCAGCGTCGCGACCACCCGGCCCGAGACGATCCTGGGCGACACCGGCGTGGCCGTCCATCCCGACGACGCCCGCTACGCCGCGCTGGTGGGCCGCCACGCCCGCATCCCGTTCGTTGAGCGCGACGTCCCGATCATCGCCGACGATGTGGTCGATCCAGCGTTCGGCACGGGCGCGGTGAAGATCACCCCGGCCCACGACCGGACCGACTACGAGATGGGCCAGCGCCACGGCCTGGCAATGATCACGGTCCTGGCCGACGACGCGACGGTGAACGAGCACGGCGGGGCGTACGCCGGGCTTGACCGCTATGCGGCCCGCGAGGCGATCGTCCAGGACCTCGATGCCCGTGGCGACCTCGAGGCCACCCGGCCGCATCCGATGCTCATCGGCCGCTGCCAGCGCTCGAACGACGTCATCGAGCCGCGCCTGAAGACCCAGTGGTTCGTCCGGGTCGGCCCGCTCGCGGCCAAGGCCCTCGAGGCCACCCGGAGCGGCCGGACGGAGATCGTGCCGCCGCGGTTCGAGAAGGTCTGGGAGCACTGGATGACGTCGATCCACGACTGGAACGTCAGTCGCCAGCTGTGGTGGGGCCACCGGATCCCGGCCTGGTATTGCCCGGACGGCCACGTCACGGTCTCGGCCGAGGCGGATGGGCCGACGGCCTGCGGGACGTGCAGCCGCGGCGCCGCGGAGCTGACCCAGGACCCCGACATCTTCGACACCTGGTACAGCTCGGGCCTGTGGCCGCTCTCGACCCTCGGCTGGCCGGACGAGACCGTCGATCTCCAGCGCTACTACCCCGGCTCCGTCATGGAGACCGGCTACGACATCATCTTCTTCTGGGTCGCCAGGATGATGATGTTCGGCATCCACCTCGCCGAGAAGGTCCCGTTTCGGACGGTCTATCTCCACGGCCTGGTCAAGGACCCCTACGGCAAGCGGATGTCGAAGACCAAGGGCAACGTCGTCGACCCGCTCCACGCGATCGATGAATCGGGCGCCGACGCCCTCCGCTTCGCCCTCGTCCACGGGACCTCGCCGGGCAACGACCAGAAGTTCCGGACCGAGAAGCTCGACGACGGCCGCAACTTCGCCAACAAGCTCTGGAACGCCACCCGGTTCGTGCTGGGCGCCCGCCCGGCCTCGATCCCCGCGGATGCTCCGCGAGAAGCGCCCGATCCCGCCGCGCTCGGCCCGGCCGAGCGCTGGATCCGGTCCCGGACCGCGGCCGCCGTGGAGGCGGCCGACCACGGCCTCGCCGAGCTCCAGCTGGCCGAGGTCACCCGGACCCTCTACGACGCGATCTGGTCGGAGTACTGCGACTGGGGCCTCGAGCTGGCGAAGGTCCGCCTGGCGGATTCGTCCCAACCCGACGCCGAGCGCGAGGCGACCTGGTGGACCCTCGTCGAGGCCCTCGACACGTACCTCCGGCTCCTCCACCCCGTCATGCCCTTCGTGACCGAGGAGCTGTGGGCCGCCATTCCCCACGCCGCCGCCGACCCCGAGCTGCTCATCGTGGCCGACTGGCCGGCCGCGGGTGCGCGCGACGCCGCCGCCGAAGCCGAGGTCGACGCGATCGTCGAGCTCGTGAGGGCGATCCGCAACGCCCGGGCCGAGGCAGGGATCGTGGCAGCGACATGGCTGCCCGCTGACGTCGCCGTCCCAGCCCGGTTCACGAAGGCGTTCGAGGCCCTCGGGCCGGCCATCGAGCGGCTCTCCCGGGCGCGGCCGCTCACCGTACACGCGTCGCGGGCCGCGCTCGAGGTGGCTGCCCCGTCCGGCCTGGCGGTCATCGCCGGTGAGCTCGAGGCGCGGATCTCGACGGCCGAGACGGCGCCGTCCGACGGCGATCGAGTACGCCTCGAGAAGGGGCTCGCCGAGGCGGAGGGCTTCCTCGCCGCGGCGCGGGCGCGACTGGCCAACGAGGCGTTCACGGCCAAGGCGCCGCCGGCCGTCGTCGAGGGTGCCCGTGCTCGCGAGGCCGAGCTCACCGAGACGGTCGAGCGACTGAAGGCGCGCCTTGGCGGGTGACCGGACCGACCCCGGCCGGGGGGACGTTGTCGCCCGCCGCGACGGGGACCGTCGCGGCGGGCGTGAGGAGGAGCGTTCGAGCGCGTCAGCCCTTCACGGCGCCGCCGGTGATGCCGCGGACGAAGTACCGCTGGAGGGCCAGGAAGACGATCAGCGGCAGGGCCATCGTGATGAACGCTGCCGCGGTCAGGTAGTGGGTCTCGCCGCCGAGTGAGTTCACCAGGTTGGCGACCACCACGGTCAGCGGCAGGTACTCCGAGTTCGTGGCGCCGATATAGATCAGCGACACCAGCAGGTCATTCCAGATGAACAGGAACTGGAAGATCGCCAGCGAGGCCAGGACCGGGACGCTCATCGGCAGGGCCAGCCGGAAGAACGCGACCATCGGGTTGGCGCCGTCGATCGCCGCCGACTCGAAGACCTCCTTGGGCAGCCCGCCCATGTAGTTCCGGAGCAGGTAGACGGCGAATGGCAGGCCGTAGCCGGTGTGGGCCAGCCAGACCGCCATGTACGTTCCAGCGATTCCGGTCGAGGCCAGCAGCCGGAGGACCGGGATCAGGGTCGATTGCAGGGGCACCACGAGGAGCCCCACGACGATGACGAACAGCACGTTCCGGAACGGGAAGTCCATCCACGCGAAGGCGTAGGCGGCGATCGCCGCGACCATCACCGAGATGACCGTCGCCGGGATGGTGATGAACAGGCTGTTGATGAAGGCCTGGCCGAGGCCCTGGCGCGCCAGGACGTGCTCGTAGTTGGCCAGGGTGAAGTCCCACGGCGGCACGATGGCCGTCCACCAGCCGGACGAGGAGACCTCGGCCGAGGGGCGGAAGGAGTTCACCAGCAGGGCCAGTGTCGGAATGAGCCAGATCGCCATGATCAGGAGCAGGACGGCGTGGAGTCCCCAACGCGTCCAGATCGGCCGACGCACGGCGCCTGCAGCTCGTGGCATGGCCGTCATCGGATCGCCTCCTGCTCCCGGAAGCGCCGGATGTTGAGGGCCATGAACGGGATGATCGCGACGAGCAGGACGATCGCCACCGCGCTCGCTCGCCCTAGGTGGCCGACGGTGAACATCTCCTTGTACATCTGGAACGCGATGACCGACGTGTCGAAGTTGCCGCTCGTCATCGTGTAGATGACGTCGAACGACTTCAGGGCGGTGATCACGATCGTTGTCCCGACCACGAAGACGGTGGGCAGCAGGAGCGGGAAGATGATGCCGCGGAAGACCTGCCACTCGTTCGCACCGTCGACGCGGGCCGCCTCGAGGAGCTCGGTGCTGATGCCCTTGAGGCCGGCCGACAGGATGACCATCGCGAATCCCGTCCACATCCAGATGCCGACGATGATCAGGAAGACGTTGTTGAACGGGGCCGTCGGGATGAACGCCTCGGGCCCCAGGCCGAAGACGCCGAGGGCGGCGTTGAGGGTCCCGGTCTGGGTCGAGCCCGGCGCCTTGAACTGGTACATGAACGTCCAGATGATCGAGGCCGCCACGAAGCTGATGGCGAGCGGCACGAAGATCACCGACTTGGCGATCGGCTCGTAGCGAACCCGGTCGACGAGGATCGCGATGATCAGGCCCAGGCCCACCACGCCGCCGGTCATGAGGACGACCCACAGGATCGTGTTCCGCAGCGAGACCAGCGTGTCCGAATTCGTGAAGAAGTACTGGTAGTTGGCGAGGCCGACGAAGGCCTGTCCGGTCTTGTCCTGGAAGGACAGGATGATCGTGTTGAAGGTCGGGTAGACCAGGAACACGACGAGGAAGAGGACCGCCGGCGCGATCCAGATCCAGGGCCGGATGCGGCCCCTGCGGCGCTCCTCGAACACCCCGAGCAGCCGCTCCGCGAGAACGACGTAGCCGACGAGCACGGCCGGGACGCCGACGACGACGATCACCGCCGTGAGTAGCTGATCCATGCTCCTCCCTCCGCCTCCGGTCGTGGTCGGGGGAGCCGGCAAGCCGGCTCCCCCGACGCAGGGTCAGCCGCCGCGGGCCGCGGTCGACGCCTCGTCGAGTCCGGCGAGGATCTCGTCGAGCTTGCTCTGGTCCTGGGCGAATTCGACCATCGCACCGAAGAAGGCGGACTGGAGTGCCGTCGGCATCAGGTCGCCGCCATCGAAGCGGAAGATCTTGGCGCTGCCGAGGATCTCCGCGGAGCGCTTCGAGACGTCATCCGGGTAGTCGGTGACCTTGGTGTTGCCCGACAGGGCGCCGCCGATCGAGACCCAGATCTGCTGTGCCTCGGCAGTGACGAGGTACTTCAGCAGGTCGCGAGCGGCCGGCTTGTCGTTGAACATACCGAAGAGGTCACCGGCGCCGGTGAACGCACCGGCGTATTCGGGGTTGATGTCCGGCATCGGGAAGAAGTCGAAGTCGCCGTCGGCGGCTCCGCCCTGATCCTTGAAGAACGAGGTGATGAAGCTCGCCTGGTGGTGGAAGACACAGCCGGGCGGGTCGGTGAACAGCGGGTTGCCGCCGTCGCCGAAGTTGGTGCTCACGACGGTATCGGCACCGCCGTACGAGGCGTCGAGGACCTCACCGAAGCCTTCGAACGCAGCCTTGATCTCGGGTGAGGCCCACGGATGGGTCCCTGCGACCCACGCGTCGTACACCTCGGGGCCTGACTGGCGGAGGACGAAGTCCTCGATCCAGTCCGTGCCCGGCCAGCCGGAGGCCGCGCCGGACTCGAGGCCCACGCACCAGAGCGACTCGGCGCTGCCGGTCGACGTGCTCATGACGTCGTCCCACGTGGCCGGGGCCCCGGCGGTGTAGTCGTTCGGGTTGTACCAGATGAGGCCCTTGAGGGCGCTCTTGATGAAGACGCCGACGATCTTGCCGTCGACCGTCCCGAGGTCGACGAAGGCCGGCGAGGTCTCCGACTTGTAGGTCTCGATATCGAGGACGGAGTCGAGCGGCTTGAGCGCTCCCGACTTGCCCCACTCGACCATCTGACCCGGGCCCGGCAGGCCGGCCAGGTCGGGCAGGATCCCGGACGCGACGCCGGTCGTCAGGACCGCGTTGATGTCGCGCGTGCCGGTGTAGGCGACGGTGTTGCCGGTCTTGTCCTCCCATGGCTTGACCATGGCCAGGAAGGCCTCCTGCTCGGCACCTCCCCAGGTGCCGATCACGGTGACCTTCGTGCCGCCGCTGGGCGTTCCCGTGCCGCAGGCTGCGGCGACGAGGACGGCCGCGCCTCCGAGCGCGAGGAGGGCTCTCAGCCCCCTGTTCCGTTGACCCATTCGTGGACTCCTTTCGTGGACCTTCTCCATCAGGTTCGGTCCGGCTCCTCCATGCACTCCGGCCTCGGGGCCGGACCACTCACCGCTCACGCGCGCCGCGACGGGGGTGCCGTCGAGGCACGGACGATCAGCTCGGTCGGCAGGAGCGTGCGGTCGGGGACCTCCCGGCCGGCGATCCGATCGAGCAGTGCGTTGCCCGCCGCCAGGCCCAGGTCGTGGGCCGGGATGCGGATGGACGTGAGGGGTGGGTCGAAGTAGGCCGCGAGCGGGATGTCGTCGAAGCCGACGACGGAGACGTCGTCGGGGACGCGCAGGCCCGCCTCGCGGAGGGCGCCGATCGCCCCGAGGGCGACGACGTCGCTGGCGACGAAGACGGCGTCCGGCCGCCCTCGTTCGAGGATCAGGGTCATGGCCCGATGGCCGCTGGCGGAATCGAAGGCACCCGCCTCGACCAGCTCCGGCACCGAGCCGACGCCGGCCGTTGCGAGCGCCTGGCGATAGCCGGCCAGGCGGTCGGCGGCCGCCGTGTAGCTGAGGGCGGCGTTGGTGATGCAGGCGATCCGGCGGTGACCGAGCTCGAGGAGATGGTCCACGGCCAGCCGGGCGCTGGCCTCGTTGTCGACGTCGACGCTCGGCGCCGCGGCCCCCGGCAGATGGCCCTGGATCACGATCGGGAAGCCATCGGCGACTAGGTCCGCCAGCTCGGGGTCATCGAAGAGCGGCCCGGAGACGACGGCGCCATCGGCCCGGCCCGACCGGACGAGCTCGCCGTAGGTCGCCTCACCCGGCCCGAGCGGCTCGACGAGGACGCGAAAGCCGGCCGAGCGGGCGGCCGTTGCGAGCCCTCGGAGGGTCTCGGCCAGGAGGGCGTCGCCGGCGACCTGCTCGGGCGTCTGGCGCAGGACCAGGGCAAGGGTCTGGCTGCGGCCGCCGGCCAGGCCGCGAGCGGAGTGGTCGGGATGGTAGCCGAGCTCACGCGCCGCTTCGAAGACCCGCTGGCGGGTGGTCTCGGGGATCGACTCACCCCGGTCGTTGAGGACGAGCGAGACCGTCGTGCGAGAGACGCCGGCCCGTGAGGCCACGTCGGCGCTGGTGGGGCGACGGCGACGCTTCGACAATCGGGGTTGCCTCGACGCTGTAGGACTGCGACTGGGCGCCCGCCTGGCTCTCTCGTTAGTAACACGTATTACTAACGCGCGTCATGTCGTCCGTCAAGGGTTTCTCGTAGAATCCCGCGGACCCTGTACCGACGGCCCGCCCGCCTCCGCCGTCGCAGCCCCGGAAAAGGGGACCGAGTGACCCAGGAATCGAAGCCGACGTCCACCGAGCCACGGGACCCGCCAACGGGCGACGACGACTGGTGGCGGTCGGGCGTCGTCTACCAGATCTACCCCCGGAGCTTCGCCGATTCGACGGGCGACGGGGTGGGGGACCTGCCGGGCATCACCGCCCATCTCGACCACCTGGGCCGGGACGGCCTCGGCGTCGATGCCATCTGGCTCTCGCCCATCTACCCCTCGCCAGGGCGTGACCTCGGCTACGACGTGGCCGATCACGCGGCCGTCGATCCGCTGTTCGGCTCGATGGTCGATTTCGAGGCCCTCGTTGACGCGGCCCATCGGCGTGGGATCCGGGTGGTCCTCGACCTGGTCATGAACCACACCAGCGACCAGCATCCCTGGTTCCGGGCCTCGCGGGCCGACCCGGCCGGCCCCTACGGCGACTGGTACCTGTGGCGTGACCCGGCCGGCCGGGATCGACGCGGCCGGCCACGGCCGCCGAACAACTGGCTGTCCTGGTTCGGTGGCTCCGGCTGGACCTGGGACGAGGGCCGGCGCCAGTTCTACTTCCACACCTTCCTGGCCGAGCAGCCCGACCTCAACTGGCGCAACCCGGCGGTGCCGGCGGCGCAGCTCGAGATGGTCCGGGGCTGGCTGGACCGGGGCGTGGACGGCTTCCGGCTGGATGTCTTCAACACCTTCTTCAAGCACGCCGACTTCGTGGCCAACCCGGCGGCCGGACTGCGCCGCCAGGCCTGGGATCGCCAGCGCCATGTGTACGACCAGAACCAGCCCGAGCTCGTCGCGTTCCTTGCCCGGTTCCGGGCCGAGGTCGACGCCCGCCCGGGCCGGATGACGGTGGGGGAGCTGTTCGGCGGCGGCGCGGAGACGGCGGCCTCGTTCGCGGCCGATCGCCACCTCATCTTCGACTTCGTGCTCCTCGAGCGTCCCTGGTCGGCGGCGGCGTTCGGGGCGGCAATCGAGCGAGTCGAACGGGCCTTCGGGCCGGTCCGCTGGCCGACCGTCGTGCTCTCGAACCACGATCGGCCGCGCCACGCCTCGCGGCTCGCCCGGGGTCTCGGGGAGAGCCACCGCGACTCGGTCGCGAAGGCCGCTGCGGTGATCCTCCTGACCCTGCGGGGGACACCCTTCCTCTACTACGGCGAGGAGCTGGGCCTGGGCGACATCAGCGTCCGGCAATCGGAGGCGATCGATCCTCCGGCCCGGCGGGCGGGAATCCTGTTCCCATGGTGGAACCGCGACGGCTGTCGCAGCCCGATGCCCTGGACCGACGGCCCCAACGCCGGGTTCGCGGCATCTGGCGTCCGGACGTGGC
>SCUO01000031.1 GCA_004297395.1 Chloroflexota bacterium
CCTGGAGGAGCTGGACCAGGCGGGCATCGATACCGTCCAGCGGTCGTTCTGCCATTTGACCCCTATTTCGTAGGCTGATCGGCTTGCCAGCCTAACCTGATTAGGCTATCATTGCGGAGCAAGGTCCAATTGGATGTCGGGACCCGTCGTGTGGCGACGGGATCGGGAGCCGCAAGGCCGCCGATCCGACGGCATCCGTGTCGCGACAGGAAACCCTCCGATGATCGTCTCTTCCGGCTTCGGGCTCCTGGCGCTGTTCTCGCTGCTGAGCATCCTGCTCGGCGAGGATCGGCGCCGGAACGCCGATCCATCCGACAACTACGAGTTCGGCGCCCGCTGGATGCGCTGAGCGCTCCCCCAGGCTCCTCAGACCGACGACCCCCGGCCCTCCCGGGGGTCGTCGTCCGTTCCGGGCCGAGCGGCCGGGTCGGGCGCCGCGCGGGCGGCCCGAGAGGTCCAGGCCAGCCGGCCGTCGCGGCTACCACGTTCCGGCCGGGCGGTGTGCCATCCCGCCGAGCTGCCCGGCCGGGAGGTGGGCCTCGAGGCACGTGACGCCGAGCGCTCCCACGACGGCGTCGTGGCGCGTGCCAGCCGGCAGGTCGAGCCGGTGGCCCACGTCGAGATCGACCGAGCGGCCGAGCTCCGGGAGGCCGAAGCGGATCGAGCCCGAGACGCACACGAGCACCTTGTCGTAGCCGTGCTCGTGTGCGCCGTAGCGGTCGTTGGGCCCGTTCGACCAGGCGCCGGGCGACAGCCCCTCCGCTCGAAGACGCGCCTCCGGGTCAATCACCGGACGGGATGTCGCGGCTCCGACCGGGCTCCGCGCCTGCCGCGGAGACCCTGACTCCGCCTGCCGGGTCGTCGTCCGGCGGGGGTCCGGCCGGCTCCTCGGCGAGATCGGGGGCTGCGGCGCGCCAGGCGGCGTCTGCCTCCGACTCGTCGGTGCCGCCGCCGGCGAAGCTCGTCAGCGCCAGGCCGGCGAGCAGGAGCCCGGCTCCGGCACCGAAGGGGACCGGCCAGTGCCACCACAGGACCGTGTAGCCGGCGACGCCGAGGCCGACGCCGGCGGCGATGAGGATGGCTCGCGGATCCGGCATGCCTCAGCCCGCCACCGACACGCCGATGACCGTGCCGACGACGTACGTCACGGCCGCGGCGGCCGCCCCGATCCCGACCTGCCTGGCGCCCGAGAACAGCAGGCCCCGGCCTGTCAGGAGGCTGACCCCGGCCCCGACGAGGAAGAGCGCCGCGAGCGATGCGCCGATCGCCGCCCAGAACGCGACGGCGCCCGAGCCGACGACGTACGGCAGGACGGGCACGAGCGCCCCGACCGCGAAAGCCACGAACGATCCGGCCGCCGCACCCCAGGCCGAGCCCAGCTCGTCGGGGTCGAGGCCGAGCTCCTCCCGGACGAGCGTGTCGAGGGCATGCTCGGGGTCGTCGAACATCCGTGCCGCGATCGTCCGGGCCTCGGCCGGCGTGAAGCCCTTCGCGGCGTAGACGGCGGCCAGCTCGGCTTCCTCTTCCTCGGGCATCGCCTCGAGCTCGGCACGCTCGAGCTCGATCTGGCGCTCGAAGAGCTCCCGCTGCGACTGCATCGAGATGTACTCGCCGGCGGCCATCGAGAAGGCACCCGCGAGGAGCCCGGCGATCCCGGCGAGGAGGATGAACCGGCCCTCCCCGATCGCCGAGCCGGCACCCGCGACACCCATGACGAGCGCGAGGTTCGACACGAGCCCGTCCGAGACGCCGAAGATCACGGCCCGCAGGGTCCCCGAGCGCCCGGCCCGGTGCCACCGCTCCCGTGACGCGATGTCGGACGGGCTGGCGACGCCCTGGGCGGCGGACAGGTGATCGGCGGCGCCCGCCCGGATCGCGACGCCCGCGGCGGCGCGGGCGGCCGAACGCCCGCCCTCCGGCGCGCCGCTCGGCCCGGCCCCGCTCGGCCGTGCCCCACTCGGCCGTGCCCCGCTCGGGCGCTCCGACGACAGGCGCTTCCAGATCTCGGCGTGCTCCCGCTCGTCGGCGGCGATCGCCTCGACCTCGGGCGTCGCCTGGGCGGTGTAGAGCTCCTCCTCGTCGCCCTCGAGGGCCAGGACGAGGTCGCGGACTGCGTGCGTCCCCAGGATCCGGGCCAGGGCCACGATCGCCCGGACCCGGAACCCCGGCGGCCCGGGGGGTGGGACATCGGCGCCGAGCTCGGTCAGGCGGCGGGCCCAGACCTCGGCGTGGCGACGCTCGTTGCCGGCAATCGTCCGGAAGGCCTCGGCCCGAGCCGGCGCCTTCTCGATCCGGGCGAGGGCGTCGTAGAGATGGATGGCGTCGCGCTCGAGCTTGAGGTTCGCGAGGCTCTGCTCGAGGTCGATCGGCATGCTCGCATGCTAGCCGCCCGAGGCTCGGCGCGGCCCGACGCCGGCAGTACACTCGCGGCCATGTCGAACGCCCCGAAGCTGCCGCCGCTCCGCTGGCTCTCCGCCGCCGATGTCGAGGCGGCGATGCCGCAGATCGAGGAGCGGCTCGCCCTCGCCGAGCGAACGATGGTCGCCCTCGCGACGCCCGACGGCGCGGAGCTGCCCCCGAAGCTCGCGATCCATCCGCGCCCGGCGGCATCGTTCGTCCACGCGATGCCGGCGATCTACCGCGGGTCGTCGGTCGCGGACGACCTCGTCGGGATGAAGTGGGTCGCGGGGTTCGCGACGAACACCGCCCTCGGCCTGCCGGGAATCACGGCGACGGTCATCCTCAACGACGCCGAGACCGGGGTCCCGACCGCGATCCTCGACGGCGGTCCGATCACGGCCCAGCGGACGGCGGCGGTGTCGGGAGTCGCGATCCGGCGGTTCGGGCCGTCGGTCGCCGGCCGGCCGCCGCGGGCCACGGTCATCGGGTCGGGCGTCCAGGGCCACTCCCACCTGCCGGTCTTCGGCCACGTCCTGCCGGGCGTGGAGCTCCACCTGTTCGACCGGGACCGACGGCGGGCCGAGCGGCTCGCCGCCGCGGCGCGCGAGACGCCGGGGATCGGCGACGTCGTCGTCCACGACGACGCCCGGAGCGCGGTCGAGGTCGCGGACGTCGTGCTCACGGCCGCCTCGTTCGGACCCGCGGCCGAGCGGCAGTCGATGACGAACGACTGGCTGACCGAGGGGGCCACGGTCGTGCCGATCGACTACGCGACGTACTGCGCCGCCGAGGTCGCGCGCGACGCCTCGCTGTTCCTCGTCGACCATCTCGACCAGTACCTCGCGAACCGCGAGGCCGGCAACTTCGACGGCTACCCCGACCCCGACGCGATGCTCGGCGAGGCGATCCTCGCCGGCACCGAGCGGCCGGCGGGGCGGGCCGTCGTGACCCACCTCGGCGTCGGCCTGGCCGACGTCGTCTTCGCC
>SCUO01000126.1 GCA_004297395.1 Chloroflexota bacterium
CCGCCATCGAGGATTTTCGCCGCATCAAGGCGGCGGGTTTCGTGGGCGTGATGATGCCGGGCCGACCGATCCACGAGGACTACGATCACCCGGATTACGACGCCCTCTGGGAATGTGCAACCGATCTCGACCTGCCCCTGTGCTTCCATATCCTGACCTCGCGGGAGAGTGCGGCGGCACTGACGGAATATCGCGGTCACAAGCTCAACAGCTTCCTGAAGCTCATCCGCGGCATCCAGGATATGGTCGGCCTGTTCGTGCTCGGCGGCGTGTTCGAGCGCCACCCCAATCTCAAGTTCGTCGGTGCCGAGGGCGACGCCGGCTGGCTGCCCCACTTCATGCACCGCATGAACCGCGCCGCCTACCGGCACGGCCACGGCAAACACGGCCCCGTGCTGCCGCGCCCGCCGAGCGAGTACATCCGCGAAAACGTCTGGCTCACGTTTCAGGACGACTGGGAAGCCTTCGCCTGTGCGCACCGCATGAATTCCAAGCGGCTGTTGTGGGCCAACGACTTCCCCCACAGCGATTCCACCTGGCCCTGGTCCCAGGAGATGCTCGCCAACCACACCGCGGGAGTGTCCGAGGAAGTGCGCGAACAGGCCATGGGGCTCAACTGCATCGAACTGTTCAATCTGCCGATCCCGGTGCCGGCCCCTCACTGAAGGTGAGTTGCCGATAGACTCCTTCCGGCGTCCGTGCGTGACGCCGGAAAGGGCCTCGCCCGCGAGCGGGTTTTGTACCCATTATCCGGAGGAGATTTCCCACCATGAAATTCGGCTATTTCACCGAGCGCCCCTACCGCCACCTCGACGAGGACATTGTGCTGGCCAACAAGGCGTTCTTCGGTGTTTCCAACCGCTACTTCGACCGCAAGAAGGCGGCGGAGGACTACAACCAGTTCATCGACGAATACTGCCTCGCGGAAGAGGTCGGCTTCGACGGACTCGCGCTGAACGAGCACCACGGCAATCCCTATTGCATGGGCAACGTGATCAACACCGAAGCGGCGGTGCTGGCGCGCGCCACCCGCAAGGCCAAGATCATCCTGATCGGTAATCCGCTGCCGGTGGTCAAGCACCCGCTGCGCATCGCGGAAGAACTGGCCGAGATCGACCTGATTTCCCGTGGCCGTCTGGTGGCGGGCTGGGTGCGCGGTGCGGGCTCCGAGCAATTCTTCAACAACGCCAATCCCGCCTATAACCGCGAGATGTTCAACGAGGCCCACGATTTCATCATCCAGGCCTGGACCCGTCCTGGCCCCTGGCGCTACGAAGGCAAGCATTTCCACTACCGCCATGTGAATCCCTGGGCGCTGCCCTATCAGGAGCCCTATCCCCAGCAGTGGATTCCCGGCGTGCTCTCGCCCGAGACGGTGATCTGGTGCGCCCAGAAACGCTATCCCTACATCGGGCTGGGTTCGGCGCTCGGCCCCACCTGCGATCTCTGGGATCTCTACGCCGATACCGCCGCTGAGCTGGGTTACCAGGCCGGTCCGGAGAATTTTGGCTACCTGTTGCCGGTATTTGTCTCCGATAACGAGGAGGAAGCCCAGGAGATCGGTCGCGGCTATGTGTTTGGCGGCGGTCAGAACGGTTTCAGCCGGCCCGAACACACCTTGCCGCCCGGGTACAACTCGAAGACGGCGATCCGCATGCTGGCCAAGGCGCCCGGCGGCTCCTGGCTCGGCGTCAGCAAGGAAAAGCTGGCGGCACAGCGTACCGGCAAGTGGCAGGAAGAGCAGGATTTCGGCATCGTGAAGGAGAAGCTCTGGAACTCCTACAAGCGCGCGCAGGAGAACCTCCAGATCGTGGCAGGTACTCCGGAGCAGGTGATCCCCAAGGTGAAGGCGATCCTGAGCGTGATCCGGCCGGGTTCGTTCACGTTCTTCAACGTCCAGGGCGTGGCGTCCGACCAGCAGCGCAACCGCTCCATCGAGCTGATCGGCAAGCACATCCTTCCCGAACTGCGTGAGTACGCCAACAGCATCGGGCTGTTCGATTCCTTCGAACGCACGCCGGGGTCCGTGCCGCTGGCTCCCGGCTCCAAGCGGGCGCCGGTGTGCGACCGTGCCGGCATGGCGCAACTGGGCTTGCGAATCGCCTGAGCCGGTCTTGCGGGCATCACCAGGGCGGGGCATCCCCG
>SCUO01000032.1 GCA_004297395.1 Chloroflexota bacterium
GTCAAGTCCGAGATGGACAAGACCCAGCGGGAGTACATCCTGCGCGAGCAGCTGAAGGCCATCCAGCGCGAGCTCGGCGAGGACGACCCGCAGCAGGCCGAGGTCAACGAGCTTCGCGAGAAGGTCGAGCAGTCCGGGATGCCGGACGAGGTCAAGGCCCGGGCGATCAAGGAGATCGACCGGATGAGCCGGATTCCCTCGGCCTCGCCCGAGGTCGGTGTCATCCGGACCTATGTCGACTGGCTGGTGAGCCTGCCCTGGAACGTCACGACCGAGGATCGCTACGACATCAAGGAGGCCGCCAAGATCCTCGACGAGGACCACTACGGCCTCGAGAAGATCAAGGAGCGGATCCTCGAGTACCTCGCCGTCCGCTCGCTCGCCGACACCATCCGCAGCCCGATCCTTGCCCTCATCGGCCCGCCCGGCGTGGGCAAGACGTCGCTCGGCAAGAGCGTCGCCCGGGCGATGGGCCGGAAGTTCGTCCGGATGAGCCTTGGCGGCATCCACGACGAGGCCGAGATCAGGGGTCACCGCCGGACCTACATCGGGGCCCTCCCCGGCCGGATCATCCAGAACGTCAAGACCGCCGGGACCGCCAACCCGGTGTTCATGCTCGACGAGGTCGACAAGATCGGGATGGACTTCCGGGGCGACCCCTCGTCGGCCCTTCTCGAGGTCCTCGATCCCGAGCAGAACAACACCTTCCAGGACAACTACCTCGAGGTCCCGTTCGACCTCAGCAAGGTCCTGTTCATCGCGACCGGCAACCTCATGGACCCGATCCCGGCCGCCCTCCGCGACCGGATGGAGATCATCCAGCTGCCGGGCTACACCCAGCAGGAGAAGATCGAGATCGGGAAGCGCTTCCTGATCACGAAGCAGATGGCCAACCACGGCCTCAAGCCGAGCCACATCGAGATCACCGACGAGGCCATGACCGAGCTCGTCCAGGCCTACACCAAGGAGGCCGGCGTCCGGAACCTCGAGCGCGAGATCGCCAACGTCATGCGCAAGGTCGCCCGGAGCGTGGCCGAGGGCCGCAAGCGCAAGACGGTCGTCGATCGCAAGAAGCTGGTCGAGTTCCTCGGCCCGCCACGCTGGGAGTACGGCGAGCTGGAGCCCGAGGACCAGGTCGGCTCGGCGACCGGGCTCGTCGTGACCGAGGTCGGCGGCGACATCATCGCCATCGAGGTCACCCGGATGGACGGCAAGGAGGACTTCATCCTCACCGGCCAGCTGGGCGAGGTCATGCGCGAATCGGCCCGGGCCGGGCTGTCCTGGATCCGGACCCACGCCAACCAGCTGGGCATCCCCCGCGAGACGTTCGAGAAGCAGACCCTCCACATCCACGTGCCCGCCGGCGCGATCCCCAAGGACGGCCCGTCGGCCGGGATCACGATGGCCACCGCGATGATCTCGGCCTTCACCGGCATCCCCGTCCGCAAGGACGTCGCGATGACCGGCGAGATCACCCTCCGCGGCCGGGTCCTGCCGATCGGGGGCCTCAAGAGCAAGATCCTCGCCGCCCACCTGTCGGGGGCGCGGATGGTCATCCTGCCGAAGAAGAACGAGAAGGACCTGCGCGACATCCCCGAGGAGATCCGCAAGTCGATCAAGCTCGTCCTGGCCGATTCGATGGACCAGGTCCTGGACGCTGCCCTCCGGCGTCGCCCCAAGCCGATCACGATCCCCGCCCCGGACAAGGGCTCCGTCGAGCGGCCGCAGCCGCCTCGGCGACCGGAGTTCCCCACCGACCAGCCCCCGGTCGTGGTGTAGCGAGGCAGTGGACGTTGGCCGCCGTTGGGACGGGCTATCCCCGCGTTGCGCCCTGCGCTCCCGCGCTCACGCACGTTCGAGTGCGCTCGCGCGGGTGCTCGGTGGCGCCTTGGGCTAGCCTCGTCCGAACGGCGGGGCATGGTTCAGGTGGGGCCTGACCATGGTCGACGTTCGCGACTACTACCAGACCCTCGGTGTTCCGCGGACCGCCACGGCCGCCGAGATCAAGAAGGCGTTCCGAAAGCTTGCCCGCGAGCACCATCCGGACAAGCAGCCCGGCGACAAGGTCGCGGAGCAGCGGTTCAAGGACATCAACGAGGCCAACGAGGTCCTGTCCGACCCCGACAAGCGGGCCAAGTACGACCGCTTCGGCAAGGACTGGGAGGCCTACGCCCGGGCCGGAGCGGGAGCGCGCTCGGGCAGCGGCGGCGGCGATCCGTTCGGGCCGGACGGCCCGTTCGCCGGCTACACGACCTTCGGCGGGCCTGGCGGCGGCAACGTCCGCTACGAGTTCCACACGACCGGCAACCCGGGCCAGTTCAGCGACTTCTTCCGGATGATGTTCGGTGATGAGGCCGCGGCCGGCGGCGGCCGGGGATCGGGCGGCCGGACGTTCCGCGCGTCCGGCAGCGGCGCAACCTCGATCGATGACCTCCTGGCGGGCATGGGCGTCGACCCGGCCGCGCGCGGCGGGAGCCGGAGCGGCCGCGGATCGGCGGCCGGCGGTGCCGCCAGCGGGGTCTTCCCCGCTGTCGAGGCGACCGCCGAGATCAGCCTCGAGGAGGCGTTCCACGGGACGTCCCGGATCGTCGAGATCGAGCGCCGGCGCCTGGAGGTCACGATCCCGCGCGGCGTCGACACCGGCAGCCGGATCAAGCTGACCGGCAAAGGTCCGGACGGCCGGGACTTGGTCGTCGTCATCCGCCTCGGGCCACATGGCACCTTCACCCGCCGGGGCGCAGACCTCGAACGCGAGCTCCCGGTGACCCTGCGCGAGGCACTGCTCGGCGGGGAGGTCCCGGTCGGGACGCTCAAAGGTCGCGTTCTGCTCACCCTCCCGCCGGGCACCCAGAACGGCAAGTCGTTCCGGCTCACCGGCCAGGGCATGCCCCGCCTGAAGGGCGGCGACGCCGGCGACCTGTACGTCCGGATCCGCGTAGTCCTGCCGACCCACCTCGACGACGACGCAACGGCCGCCGCCGAACGCTTCCTCGACCTCGCCCACCAACCCGACCCGCGGGCCTGACCCGCACCGAGCCACAGGACACAGCAGAGAACCTAGATGCAGCTCGATCGCTTCACCCAGAAGGCCCAGGAGGCCGTCCTCGCCGCCCAGGCGCTCGCCGAGCGGCTCCAGAGCCCCGTGCTCGACGCGGAGCACCTCCTCAGCGCGCTCCTCGAGCCCGATGACGGCGTCCCAGCCGAAACGCTCCGCCGCCTCGGCGTGGACCTGCCCGCCTTCCGTGGCGAGCTCGCCGCGATCCTCGCCCGGCGGGCCAAGGTCCAGGGCGGCTCGCTGGCGCTCGACCCGCGCGCCAAGCGGGTCGTGGACCGGGCCCAGGAGGAGGCGCGCCGCCTCGGCGACGAGTACACCTCCACCGAGCACCTGCTCCTCGGCACGGCCGAGGTCGGTGGCGAGGGCCAGAAGCTCCTCGAGGGGCACGGCGCCGGCCGCGAGGCGATCCTCAACGCCCTGGCCTCTGTCCGGGGCGGCCAGCGGGTCACCTCGCCGAACCCCGAGGGCACCTACCAGGCGCTCGAGAAGTACGGCCGCGACCTGACCGCCGAGGCGCGGGCCGGGAAGCTCGATCCGGTCATCGGCCGTGACGAGGAGATCCGGCGGGTCATGCAGGTCCTGAGCCGCCGGACGAAGAACAACCCCGTCCTCATTGGCGAGCCCGGGGTCGGCAAGACCGCGATCGCCGAGGGCCTCGCCCAGCGAATCGTCCGGGGCGACGTGCCGGAAGGGCTCAAGGACAAGCGGGTCGTCTCGCTCGACCTCGGGGCGATCATCGCCGGGGCCAAGTTCCGGGGCGAGTTCGAGGAGCGGCTCAAGGCCGTCCTGAAGGAGATCAAGGACGCCGAGGGCACGGTCATCCTGTTCATCGACGAGCTTCACACGGTCGTTGGGGCTGGTGCCGCCGAGGGCGCGATGGACGCCTCCAACCTCCTCAAGCCGATGCTCGCCCGGGGCGAGCTCCACACGATCGGGGCGACGACCCTCGACGAGTACCGCAAGCACATTGAGAAGGACGCTGCCCTCGAGCGGCGCTTCCAGCCCGTTCTCGTCGACCAGCCGACGGTCGAGGAGACGATCTCGATCCTGCGCGGCCTGCGCGAGCGCTACGAGGTCCACCACGGCGTCCGGATCACCGATTCCGCGCTCGTAGCGGCCGCCACCCTCTCGAACCGCTACATCACCGAACGGTTCCTGCCCGACAAGGCCATCGACCTCGTCGACGAGGCCGCGTCGCGGCTGCGGATGGAGATCGATTCGATGCCCATCGAGCTCGACGAGCTCGAGCGCCGCCGGATCCAGCTGGAGATCGAGCGGGAAGCCCTCCGCAAGGAGACCGACGACGCGTCGAAGGCCCGGCTCGAGGCGCTCGAGAAGGAGCTCGCCGAGATCGCCGAGGAGGCCGGCGCGATGAAGCAGCGCTGGGAGGCCGAGAAGACCGCGATCGCGGCCATCCGGGCCACCAAGTCGGAGCTCGAGCAGCTCGCCGTCCGGATCGAGCAGGCCGAGCGTGAGGCCGATTACGAGCGGGCGGCCCAGCTCAAGTACGGGACGCAGCGCGAGCTCGACGCCCGGATGGCGGAGCAGGAGGCGGCGATCGCCGCCCTCCAGGGTCCTGGTGCGCTGCTCAAGGAAGAGGTCACGGCCGACGACATCGCCGAGATCGTGGGCGCCTGGACAGGCATCCCGGTTTCGAAGCTCATGGAGGGCGAGACGGCCAAGCTCATCCACATGGAGGAACGCCTCCACGAGCGGGTGGTCGGCCAGGACGAGGCGATCGCCGCAGTGTCCGACGCCGTCCGTCGGGCCCGGGCCGGCCTCAAGGACCCGCGCCGGCCGATCGGCTCGTTCCTGTTCCTGGGGCCCACGGGCGTGGGCAAGACCGAGCTCGCGCGGGCCCTGGCCGCCTTCCTGTTCGACGACGAGGCCGCGATGGTCCGGATCGACATGAGCGAGTACATGGAGAAGTTCTCGGTGTCCCGCCTCGTCGGTGCCCCGCCCGGCTACGTCGGCTACGAGGAGGGCGGCCAGCTGACCGAGGCGGTCCGCCGCCGGCCATACGGGGTGATCCTGCTCGACGAGATCGAGAAGGCCCACCCGGACGTCTTCAACGTCCTCCTCCAGGTGCTCGACGACGGTCGTCTGACCGACGGCCAGGGCCGGACGGTCGACTTCAAGAACAGCGTCGTGATCATGACCAGCAACGTCGGCTCGAACGTCATCCAGGCCTATGCCGGACGGGCCGAGGACGAGGACGCCTACGAGGCGATGAAGCGCCAGGTCACCGAATCGCTGCGCCAGCAGTTCCGGCCTGAGTTCCTGAACCGGGTCGACGAGGTCATCGTCTTTCATGCCCTGACGGACGCGGACCTGACGGCGATCGTCGACCTCCTCATCGCCGACCTGCAACGGCGGCTGGCCGGGCAGGACCTGGCCCTGGAGCTGACGCCGGCCGCCCGGGCGCTCATCGCCCGTGAGGGCCACGACCCGTCGTTCGGGGCGCGGCCGCTGAAGCGGACCATCCAGCGTCTCGTCGAGAACCCCTTCGCCCGGGCCCTCGTCGAGGGCCGGTTCAAGCCCGGCGACCGTGTCAAGGCGGATGCCGATCCGGTCGGGACGACGCTCGTCTTCACTTCCGAGGGGGCGACGGTCGTCGCCGAGGCGGGCGAGCGCCGCGATGCCCGCGCACCGGGCGGCGAGGACGAGCCGGAGGCCGTTGGTGCGGGCGCGGGCCGGGGCGGTGGGCGCGGCCGTGCGAGCAGGCAACGGTCGGCCTTCGACGTCCCCGACATCGAGTCGCCGAAGCGCGACGGCGGGGAGCTCGTCAACTGAGGTTCGCCGAGGCCGCGTCCCGCCTCGCGACACTGCCGGCACGCACGGCGGCTGCGGCGTCGATGCCGGCGCCACCGGCCGCCCTCATGCCGGAGCGGATCGACACGGGCGAACGGCGCGGGCCGGCGATCCTCAGTGGCCCGGAATCCGCGCGCCCGGCCGCCGTGCTCGTGCTCATCGCGCCGGCCCGGGACGGTGATCCGGCGGCCGATGCCGAGGTCCTCCTCATCCGGCGCGTCGACCGTGGCGGCCACCATGGCGGCCAGATCGCGCTGCCGGGCGGCAGGGCCGAACCCGAGGACGCCGACCCGACCGCCACGGCGCTCCGGGAGGCGGGCGAGGAGGTCGGCCTCGATCCGGTCGCTGCCGGGGTCACGGTCCTCGGCCAGCTCGAGCAGTTCTGGATCCCCGTCTCGGACTATCGGGTGACACCTATCCTCGCCGTCGCCTCGCGACGGCCGGTCGTCCGGGCATCGGAGGACGAGGTCGCGGAGATCCTGTGGGCCCCGCTGGCCTCGTTCCTGCCGGACGCCCCGATCGAGATCGTCGAGGCCGACGTGCTCGACTTCCGGATCCGCTACGGCGCCTACCCGATCCCCGGCGCCGAGGTCTGGGGCGCCACGGCCCGGATCCTGGGCCAGCTCGGAGCGATCGTCGGTCCGGACATGTAGCCTCCGACGCGGAGGGACACGCGGTTGGCGATCGAGATCACCGAGACCCGGGCTGATTCGCCGGATGCCGTGGGGCTCATCGAGGAGCTCGAGGCGCACCTGGCCCCGCAGTATCCGGTCGAGAGCCGCCATGGCTTCAGCGTCGAGAAGCTCCTCCGCGACGGCGTGGCCTTCTTCGTCGCCCGCGTCGACGGGGCCCCGGCTGCCTGCGGCGGCGTCCTCCTCGTCCCCGGCGAGTACGCCGAGGTGAAGCGAATGTACGTCCGGCCCGCCTTCCGCGGACAGGGCCTGGGACGGGCTGTCCTCGAGCACCTCGCCGGCCATGCCCGGGCCAACCGTTTCACGATCCTGCGCCTCGAGACCGGGATCCACCAGGTCGAGGCGATCGCGATGTACGAGCGGGCCGGGTTCCACAGGATCCCGCCGTTCGGGCCGTATCGAGACGATCCCCTCAGCCGCTGCTACGAGCGGGTCGAGCCGCCCACGACCTGAGCGCGGCTTGTGCCGAGCTCAGCCGAACCTCGCGCGCAGCGGCTCCGCCACCTCGCGAACGACGTCGGCCAGGCCGTCCGGGGCGGCCGCGGCCGGCAACCCGAGCATCACGTGATTGGCGCCGGCCTCGACGAAGCGTTCGGCGACCGCGAGGGCCGCGGCCCGCTCCGCGGCGGTCCGGCCGCAGCTCAGCTGGGCGGCGAAGGTAAAGGCATCGGGGTCGCGGCCGCCGCCGGCGAGGGCGCGTCGGATCGTGTCGCGGCGCTCGCTGAAGTAGGCGACGTCACCGGGCCGGTTGCCGGGCATCGGCCAGCCTTCGGCATGGCGAACGGCGAGGGCGATGCCGCGCCGGCGCTGTGCGCCGATCCACAGGGGCGGACCCCCCGAACACAGCGGTGGCGGCTCGTTCGTCGCGCGGTGGAGCGGGAAGATCGGATCGTCGATGGTCACGCCCGGCTCCGACCGCGCCGCGTCCGAGAGGAGCGCCGCGATCGTCCGGACGCCGCGTTCGAAGCGATCGAAGCGCTCGACGATGGGCGGCAGGGCGATGCCGAAGGCGTCGTGCTCGCCGGGGTGCCAGCCAGCGCCCAGCCCCAGGATGAACCGCCCACCCGTGGCATGGTCGAGGACGGTGGCCGCCTTGGCCACCAGCGCCGGATGCCGGAACGTCCCGGACACGACGGCGATGCCGACCCACTTGCCCGGCACGCGATGGGCCAGCGCCGCCGCCGCGGTCAGCGACTCGACAGACGGACCGCCCCGCTCCTGCGACGCGTCGGCGAGGTGATCGCTCAGCCAACCGGCATCGAGGGCCTGGGATTCGCCGGCCAGTGCCCACGTCTCGTCGAGCCGCGTCCAGTCGATGCCGGTAGATTCCGTGGGCGAGATGCGGAAGCCGAGCAGCCCGGGATGCCGTGAGCCCGGCGCCTCCCGATTGCCGGTCAAAGGGGCTCGCCCGAGGTCCGATCGCGACGGGCGGGATCCACCGGGCGGTCGGCCAGCCGGCCCTCCCCTCGCGACGCACGCGCGGACTGCTTCGCGGACCGCCGCGCAGCCGTCCCCGGTTCAAGCCGCCGGGCCGCGCCCTCGAGGACCAGCCCGGGGGCCGCCTCGTCGGCCCCGGCGAACTCCACGACGATCGCCCGCATCTCGGCATGGTCCGTCCACGCGGCGTGGGTCACCCCGGCGGGCCAGAGGATCGCCTCCCCGGCCGTGACCCGCCGTCGCTCGTCCCCGACCAGCACCCAGCCGCCGCCCTCGATGACGCAGAACCAGGTCGTGTTCGGGTTGTCGTGCGGGCTGATCGCGCCGCCGCGGGAGAAGGCCAGCTCGGCCACCACCCCGCGGCTGTCGGAGTGGATGACCTGGCCGGTCAGGCCGTGGGTGCCGGGCGGGCCTTCGGGGCGCCGGAACCCGACCCCGAACCGGCGGACCTCGATCTGCACCGAACGGGGCTCGGTCGGCATCGCTGCGGGTCTCCGCTCTGGCGCCTGCCGCCGGGCCGGAACGTCAGCGCCGGCGGCGCTTCGAGGCGCGCGAGCGGATGGTGGCCTCGGGCCGCGCGGCCTTGGCCCGGCTGAGGTAGCGCTGCCGGGCGAGCTGCTGTTCGTACGCCGCGAAGAGCGGCGGATAGCGCAGGAACCGGACCCAGACCATCACCCCGAGGCCTGCAACGAGGATGGCGAGCTCGACCGCGAAATCGAACAGGAACAGGGCCCCGGTCGCGAGCAGGAAGAACGTGATGAGGCCCGTCCAGAGCAGCCACTCCCACATGTCCGTGTACAGCCGGTGGCGGTGGAGGGCCCGGGTCCGGACGTTGTACAGGACGATGAGGGCGACGAGCAGCACGAGCGAGGCGATCCAGATCGCGTCGTACAGGTCCGGGAAGAGCTGTCGCGAGAACGGCAGCCAGAGGTACTCCCAGGGAGGGCGCGTCACGACTTCTCCATCGATGCGAGCCTGGCGGTCCCGGCCGGGCCGCGCTCGGCGCGCGGCCGCCGCTCCGGGCGGACGAGCGTGGAGTATGCCATGACCCGCGGGTATACTCGGCCCCGAGACGCGCGTCGGTCAGGCGGATGGAGGAAGACGCTTGCGAGCCCTGCTGTCTGTCGCCACGCGCGACGGCATCACCGCCTTCGCCCGCGAGCTGCTCGCCCTCGGCATCGAGGTCTACGCGACCGACGGCACCCGCGACCACCTCGCCGCCGACGGCGTGGAGGCCGCCCCGGTCTCCGACCTCACCGGCGTCCCCTCCCTCCTCGGTGGCCAGGTCAAGACATTCCACCCGGCCGTCTACGCCGGGATCCTGGCGCGACGCGACAAGCCCGAGCAGCTGGCCGAGCTCGAGGGCCAGGGCATCGGGACGATCGACCTCGTCGTCGTCAACGTCAAGCCGTTCGGGGCCGAGATCGGACGGAGCCTGGTCGGCATCGAGCAGGCGATCGAGATGATCGACGTCGGCGGGGCGGCGCTCCTGGGCGCCGCCGCCCGGAACGCGGCCGGCGTCGCCGCGGTCAGCAGCCCCGAGCACTATCCCCGGGTCCTGGCCGAGCTTCGGGAGCGCGGCCTGGTGAGCCCGGAGCTCCGGGCCCAGCTCGCGGCCGAAGCGTTCGGGGCCGTCGCCGCGTACCACGCCGAGATCGCGGCCTATCTCAACCAGCTGTCCGGTACGGTCTTCCCGAAGCGCCTGGCGATGGTCCTCGAGAAGGTCGCCGACCTCCGATATGGCGAGAACCCCCACCAGCCTGCCGCGTTCTACCGCGAGACGACCCACCGCTCCGGGACCCTGGCCGACAGCACCCAGCTCCACGGCGAGCGGCCGTCGTTCAACAACCTCCTCGACCTCGATGCCGCGTACCGGACGGCCCAGGACTTCACCGGGCCGACCGTCGCCATCGCCAAGCACACCGACCCGGTCGGGGTCGCCTCGGCCGACGAGCTCGTGGAGGCCTACCGCAAGGCCCTCGAGACCGATCCCGTGGCGTCGTTCGGCGGGATCGTCGGGGTGAACCGGGAGATGGACGGCGCGACGGCCCGGGCGATCGTCGCCAACTCGTACGAGGCGGTCGTCGCACCCGGCTACGACGATTCCGCGCTCGGCATCCTGACCCAGAAGACCGGCCTGGAGATCCTCGCCGTGCCGGCAAACCCGACCGACGGGATGCGCGACTACGGCATCGCCAACCTCGACTTCAAGCGGGTCGGGGGCGGGCTCCTCGTCGAGACCCTCGACACCCTGGGCATCGATCGCGGCCAGCTCCAGGTGGTCACGAAGCGGCGGCCGACGCTCGAGGAGCTGACCGACCTCCTCTTCGCCTGGCGGACGGTCCGCCATGTCCGCTCGAACGCCATCGTCCTTGCCCGGAACGGTGCGACCGTCGGGATCGGCGCCGCCCAGGCCAGCCGCCAGGTGTCGGTCGAGATCGCCCTCCGGCGGGCCGGCGACCGGGCCCGCCTCAGCGTCATGGCCAGCGACGCCTACTTCCCGTTCCCGGACGGCATCCAGATCGCCGCCCAGGCCGGGGTCACCGCGATCATCCAGCCGGGCGGCTCGATCCGCGACGAGATGGCGATCGAGGTCGCCGACCGCCACCACCTGGCGATGGTCTTCACCGGGCGACGCCACTTCCGCCACTGATCGACGCCCCTGGGGGCGAACCCACCGGAGGACGCCGTGGAAAAGCTGCTCGCGCTCGAGATGGTCCGGGTCACCGAAGCCGCCGCGATCGCCTCGGCGCGGCTCATGGGCCGCGGCGACCGCATGGAAGCCGACCACCTCGCGACCGAGGCGATGCGGGTCGCGATGGACGAGATCGAGATGTCGGGCACCATCGTCATCGGCGAGGGCGAGCGGGACGAGGCGCCGATGCTCTACATCGGCGAGCAGGTGGGCGCACCCGGTGAGAACGGCGCCGCCCCCGAGATCGACATCGCGGTCGATCCCCTGGAAGGGACGAACCTCGTCGCGACCGGCTCGGCAAACGCGATCACGGTGCTCGCCGCCTCGGAGCGAGGCGGCCTGGTCCACGCCCCGGACACGTACCTGGAGAAGCTGTGCGTGGGGCCACTCGTGGCGGGCCACGTCGACATCACCCTCACGCCGACCGAGAACATCCACCGGATCGCCGAGGCCCTCCGCCGGAAGCCCGGCGACATCACGGTGATCATCCTCGACCGGCCCCGCCACGAGGACCTCATCGCCGAGGTCCGGACGACGGGCGCCAGGATCAAGCTGATCAGCGATGGCGACCTGTCGGCCGCGATCAGTTGCGCCGTCTCGGGCACCGGCGTGCATGCGGTCATGGGGCTCGGTGGCGCCCCCGAGGGCGTCATCACGGCGGCGGCCCTTCGCTGCCTGGGCGGCGAGATCCAGGCCCGCTTCCGGTATCGGAGCGAGGAGGAGCGCGAGCGTGGTCGGAAGATGGGCCACGGCGACGAGACCCGGGTCTATCACACGGAGGACCTGGCCTCTGGCGAGAACCTCGTCTTCGCCGCCACCGGCGTGACCAGCGGCGACCTCCTCGAGGGCGTCCGGTTCTTCGGCGGCGGCGCCCGGACCCACTCGCTCGTGATGGCCTACCAGACAAAGACGGTCCGCTTCGTCGACACGGTCCACATGTTCGATCGCGAGCGCCCGCCGAGCGTCCGGCTGTAGGCCGGCGAGCGGGCGCGGACGAAGGTCGAGGCGGACGGAACATGGCGGGCTCCGAACGACGCATCGTTGCCCTGGGTGGGGCGTCGCTCCTGCCCGGCTCGACCGACGGGCCGCTCTGGCAGCACCTCCTCGACCTGACCGGCGAGGCCTACCCGAGGGTCTGCTTCATCGGCACGGCCAGCGGCGACGATCCGGGCTACACGGCGGCCTTCTACGGCTGGTTCGCCCGGCGGGCGCAATCGACGCATCTCGCGCTGTTCGACCGCCGCATCGGCGACATCGAGGGCTTCCTGCTCGAGCACGACCTCATCGTCGTCGGCGGCGGCAACACCGCGAACATGCTCGCCGTGTGGCGGCTCCACGGGGTGGATGCCGCCCTCCGTCGCGCCTGGCAGTCCGGGGTCGTCCTCGCCGGTCCCTCGGCCGGGGCCGTCTGCTGGTTCGAGGCCGGGTCGACGGATTCATTCGGGCCGGCGCTCGGGGCGCTGCGGGATGGGCTGGGCTTCCTGCCCGGCAGCTTCTGCCCCCACTACGACAGTGAATCGAACCGCCGGCCCCGCTACCACGAGCTCGTCGCGTCCGGGGAGCTGCCGGACGGCTACGCGGCCGACGACGGCGTCGGGCTGGTCTTCTCGGACACGACGTTCTCGGAGGCGATCGCTGCGATGCCCGAGACCCGCGCCTTTCGCGTGGAGCGTGGTCCGAGCGGGATCGAGGAGACGTCGATCAAGCCCCGGCTCCTGCGCGCCTGACCCTGCGACCAGCCGCGACGAGGATCAGATCAGCGTCCAGCCGCGGGCCTGGGCGTCCCAGGTCGCGATCGGGCGGACGGCATCGATCCCCTCGACGGCCTCGCGCCGGCGGCGGGCCCAGTCGACGGTGTGGCCCCAGCCCGGCGGGACGAGGCCCGGCGCGAGATCGGCCAGGGGCGCAAGTACGAACAGCCGCTCGGCCGCGTCGCGGTGGGGGACGACCAGGAGCCGGTCGGCCTTGCCCCGGTCGAGCGAGATGCCCTCCGGCGGGCGCTCGACGGTCAGCCTGGCGCGCCCGAAGACGAGGAGATCGAGATCGAGCTCGCGCGGGCCCCAGCGTTCTCGGGCCCTTCGCCCGAAGGCCCGTTCGAGGCTCTTGAGGGCAACCAGCAGGGCGAGCGCGCCGGTCGCCGGGTCCGGCCCGGCCGGGACGTCGAGGGCGACGACCGCGTTCCGGAAGTCGGGTTGGTCCTCGACGCCGACCGGCGTCGTCGCGTAGAGCCGCGAGACGCCTCGGAGGCGCACGCCCGGCAACGAAGCGAGGGCCCGAACGGCGTCCGCCAGCGCCGAGGCCGCATCGCCGAGATTCGCCCCGAGGCCCACGTATGCCCGGACCCGCCGCATTGCCCGCTTCGCCTCCGCCGCGCAGACTGCCCTGGTGAACCGCGTCGTCGCCATCATCCTCCACGCCGTGCCGGATCCGGGCGCCGGACCGCGCGAGGCAGCCTTCGCGGCGGCGCGGGCCGCGAACGCAGCTCGCCACGCTCGGAGCTTCGAGGCCGCCGGGGCGGTGGCCCGGATCGTCGAGACGCGGGCCGGTGGCCCGCCCTTCGGGGCCCGCCTGCGACGCCTCGCAGCCCTCGACGCGGGTGCCGGCTTCGTCGTCCTGGGCTCGGGCAGCGTGCCCCTCGCCTCGCCGGCCGATCGACGGGCATTCGTGGCGGCGGCCGCCGTGGCTGGAAACGGCGCAGCCCTGACGAACAACCGCTACTCGAGCGACATCGTCGCGATCCCCGCCCGGGTGGCGCTTGCCGAGCTGCCGGACGTGGCGGCCGACAACGGGCTGCCGCGCTGGTTCGCCGAGCGAGGCCACGAGGTCCGCGACCTGCGGGCCAGGTGGCGGCTCCAGGTCGACCTCGATTCGCCGCTCGACGTCCTCCTCGCCGGCCTGGCCGGCCGCGACGACCCCGCCTTCGAGCCGGTCCGGGTGGCGGTCGCACGGATCAGGACGACGACCGGCGACGCTGGCGCCGAGCTCCTCGTCGCGGGCCGGACCTCGGCCGCCACGCTGGCCTGGCTCGAGGCGGCAACGGCCAGCCGGACCCGGGCCCTCGTCGAGGAGCGCGGGCTGCGGACCGCCGGGGCCGGTCAGCGGCCGGCTCGCTCGGCGCTCGGGCTCGTCCTCGACCGCGAGGGCCCCGAGGCCCTCGGGAAGGTGCTCGCCGACCTCGCCGACGCCGCGGTCATCGACACCCGGGTCCTGCTCGCCCATCGGCTCGGCCGGGACGAGAGCGGCTGGCCACCGGCCGCGGACCGCTTCGCGAGCGACCTGCTGCGCCACGACGAGGTCGGCGACCCGTGGCTCCGGTCGCTGACGAAGGCCGCGGCCGAGGCGCCGATCCCCGTCCTCCTGGGCGGCCATACGCTCGTGGGTCCCGGCCTCCGCCTCATGCTGGGCCGCCGCGCCCCGTGACCGATCGCGTGGAGGTGGGCCTCCGGCGGCCGGCGGACCTCCAGCCCGCGCCGGACCCCGGCCACGAACCGGAGCTGCTGGCCCTGATCGTCGCCGAGATCCGGGCGACCGGCCCGATCACCTTCGCCCGGTTCATGGATCTGGCCCTCTACCACCCCGAGCTCGGCTACTACACCTCGGGTCGACGAGGCCCGGGCCGCGCGGCCGATTTCCTGACCGCCCCCGAATCGCACCCGATCTTCGGCTGGGCGATGGCCCGCCAGCTCCACGAGGCATGGGAGCGGCTCGGCCGCCCTGCACCGTTCACGATCCGGGAGCCGGGAGCCGGCAGCGGCGCCCTGGCGGCGGGGATCGTCGAGGGTCTGGAGCGGGCCGGCTCACCGCTCCGCGACGTCCTCCGCTACCGGATCGCCGAGCGCTCGGCGATCCGTTCACGGCAGGTCAGCGAACGCCTCGCGGCGATCGGCGCCGCAGCCTTGGTCGAAGAGGACGACGACGCGCCGATCGCAGGGGCAGTCATCGCCAACGAGGTCCTCGATGCCCTGCCCGTCCATCGCGTCGAGGGACGCAACGATGGCGGGATCGCCGAGCTCTTCGTCGACCTCGATGGCGCCGGCGCCCTGGCCACGGTCGCCGGGCCGCCCTCCACGCCGGCGCTCGCCGCGCGTCTCGACGCCGAGGGCGTCCGGCTCGAGCCGGGCCAGCGCGCCGAGATCTGCCTCGAGCTCGATGGATGGATCGGGACCGTGGCCACGGGCCTCGCCCGCGGCCTCGTGATCCTCGTCGACTACGGCCACCCGGCAACCGCGCTCTACGACCCGGCCCGGGGCAGCCTCCTGCGCGCCTACATCCACCACCGGGTCCACGACGACCCGTTCGCCAACGTCGGCCGCCAGGACCTCACCGCCCACGTGGACCTCACCGCGGTGACGTCCGCCGCCACCGCCGCCGGCCTGGACCCTCTCGGCACGACGACGCAGGCGGCCTTCCTGGCCGGACTCGGCGCGGGCGAGGACCTCGTCGCCCTCCAGGCCGACCCGGCGACGACGCTGGAGGCCTATCTGGAGGCCCGATCCGCCCTCTTCCGGATGCTCGATCCCGCCGCGACCGGCCGGTTCGCGGTCATGGTCTTCGGTCGCAACCTGCCGGCCGAGCCGCCCCTCGCCGGGCTGGCCTACCAGCTCCCGGACGCCGTCCGGCGCGCCGCCGGCGGCGGTGGCGGGGCTGATACACCTCGCTAGGTAACCTTACCTATTGCGACCGCTCTCCCCGAATCGCCACCCTCCCATGGGGGGAAGCACCGCCGGGGGGCGGCTCGCGATCCTGCACGCGCGCTCGGCGCGAACCGCCCCCCGACCTGATTCGCTCCCATCCTCCTCTGCCGACGTCCGGGGGCGTCGGCGCGTCCCGGAGGCCCTCGGAATTGCACCCGTGACGGCGCTGGACGACCCCTCCGCCAGCCGTCCGGCGAGCCTCGCGGAAGCCGCGCCGGTGACCGCCCCCAGAGGCCGCCGCTGCTAGAATGCCCGCGGGCGACGGCCGTGCGAGACGGTCCGTTGCGACTGCCTCCCAGGGGCGTCCCGCCCAGGACGTGGCCTTCAATTGCGAACGTCGCCCGTCGCCGGCGCCGTTCGGAGCGAGGATCGGTTGACCGGGATCTGGTACATCGTCGGGTTCGCCTTCGCTGCCGGGTCGTTCACCTTCGTGACCTTCGGCGCGGCGTGGCTGATCTCCCATCGCAATCGCGGCGACGTCCACAAGGGCCTGCCCTACGAATCCGGGATCGACACGTACGGCGACACGCATGGCCGATTCGGGCTCAGCTTCTACATCTACGCCCTGCTCTTCGTCGCCTTCGACATCGAGGTCGTCTTCATCTACCTCTGGGCGGTCGTCTTCCGGGACCTCCTGCTGGGCGGCTTCATCAGCATGCTGATCTTCGCCGCGATCCTCCTCCTGGGCCTTGCCTACGCCTGGCGGAAGGGGGTCCTCAATTGGCGATGACCCCTGACGAGCGGGGCGGCGGCGATCGCGGCGATCGCGGGTCGAGGCCCGCCGGAGGACCGTCCGGCGCGTCGAGCGCGCTCGTCGTCCCTGGCTCCACGGCGGTCGCGGCGCCGATCGTCGTCCGCAACCAGCTGTGGTCGGCCGCCGACCCCACGGCCTACGACGGCGGCCGCGCCACCGACATCACCCACCTGGCCGAGGTCGAGGCCAGCGGCATCGCCAGCCGCGACGACGCCCGCTGGTCGGGTGTCCTCGAGGTCATCCCGACCAAGGCCGACTACGTCCTGGACCTCCTCCGGGCGAACAGCCTGTGGCCGCTCCTGTCGGGCCTCGCCTGCTGCGCCTTCGAGATGATGTCGAGTGCGACGAGCAAGAACGACATCGATCGCTTCGGGATGTTCCCGTTCCGGGCCTCGCCCCGCCAGGCGGACGTGCTCATCGTCGCCGGCACCCTGACCACCAAGATGGCCGGACCGCTGGTCCGAATCTGGGAGCAAATGCCCGAGCCCAAGTGGTGCGTCGCGATGGGCGACTGCACCTGCTCCGGCGGCCGCTACAAGCGGAGCTACGCCACGGTCGAGGGCATCGACCGGGTCATGCCGGTGGACGTCTACGTGCCGGGCTGCCCGCCCCGGCCCGAGGGCCTCATCTACGGGATGATGAAGCTCCAGCAGCTCGTCAAGGACCGGCGCGGCCACTGGCCGGAGCGGGCCGTCGGCCCGACCGTTCCCGAGGGCGTCTAGGCCCGTGGATCGAGCCATCCGGCAACGCCTGGAGGAGCGGTTCGGCGACGTGCTCGCCGGGCCGGTGCGCCAGCGTCACGACGAGACGGAGATCCGGATCGGCCCCGGGGACGTGCCCGACGTCCTGCGGGCGCTGTACGACGAACCGACCTTCGGCTTCCAGCTCCTGGCCGACCTGGCCGGGGTGGACACCGGCGACTCGATGGAGGTCGTTTACCACCTCTGGGGCGCGAGCTCGCCGGACTGGCTCCGGGTGATCGCTGTGGGCCTGGATCGCGACGCCCCGCGGGTCCCGTCGATCGTGTCCCTGTGGCCCGGCGCCGAGTGGCTCGAGCGCGAGGCCTACGACATGTTCGGGATCATCTTCGAGGGCAACCGGGACCTCCGCCGGATCTTCATGCCGCCCGACTACAAGAGCTTCCCGCTCCGGAAGGACTTCTACCTGCCCGATGACGCCGCCCGTTCGCCGGGCGCCGGGGTCCGGGCGATGGAGGCGACCCACGCGCCCCGCAACGCCCCGCCCGGCGCCATCCGGCGCGTCGGCGGCCAGGCGGGCCCGCGATGACCACGACCGACCATCGCCGCGCCTCGGCCGACGATCCGCGGGTCATGCTCGATGAGCAGGTCGGCGTGTTCGAGCCCATCCCGCCGTATCCGCCGCGAACCGAGCGTGAGGCCGAGTTCTACAGCGTCGGCGACGGCGAGCTGCTGATCAACATCGGGCCTCACCACCCCGCCACCCACGGCGTCATGCGGGTCGTGATGAAGCTCAACGGCGAGACGATCGTCGACCTGGACCCGGTGCTGGGCTACCTCCACCGGGGCGTCGAGAAGCTGTGCGAGAACGCCGACTTCCACCAGACGATCGCCTACATGGACCCGCTCGAGTACGTCAGCTCGCTGTTCTGCGAGTGGCCCGCGGTCATGGCCTACGAGAAGCTCCTCGACGTCGAGGTCCCCCGCCGGGCCGAGTACATCCGGGTCCTGACCGGCGAGCTGAACCGCGTTTCGAGCCACCTCCTGGCGATGGGCTTCCACGCCCTCGACCTGGGCGGCCTGACCCCGATCCTGTACAGCTTCATCGAGCGCGACGAGATCGTGGAGATGCTGGCCGCGATCACCGGCCAGCGGATGCTCTTCAACTACTTCCGGATCGGCGGCGTCAACGGCGACCTCAACCACGAGTTCATGAGCCGCCTCGGCGACTGGATGAGCCGGGCGACCGAGCAGGTGGAGGCGAACGTCGGGCTCCTCAGCGAGAACGAGATCTTCGTCCGGCGCAACCGCGACATCGGCGTGATGGACCCGGAGACGGCGATCAAGATGTGCTGGACGGGCCCGAACCTGCGGGCCTCGGGCGTGCCCTTCGACATCCGCCGGGCCCACCCCTACTCGGTCTACCCGGAGCTCGATTTCGACATCCCGACGCGCAAGGAGGGCGACTCCCTCGCCCGCTACCTGCTCCGGATCGACGAGGTCAAGCAGAGCCTCCGGATCATCGATCAGTGCCTCCACCAGATGCCCGACGGCCCGGTCCTGGCCAAGCTGCCCCGGCTCCTCCGACCGCGTCCCGGCCGGGCCTTCGCGGCCGTCGAGGGCCCCCGCGGCGAGTACGCCATCTACGCCGTCAGCGATGGCACGGACCAGCCCTTCCGGTTCCGGATCCACGACCCCAGCTTCCTCCACCTCCAGAGCTTCGGACGGCTGGTGCCGGGCAAGCTGATCGCCGACTGGATGACGGTCAACGCCTCCCTCGACCCGATCATGGGCGGCATCGACAAATGACGCCCGCGCTGGAACGGACGATCGCCGCGTTGCCCGCTGCGCGCGCTCGCTCACGCACGTTTGAGTGCGCTCGCTCACGTGCTCGCAGGCGCCTTGCGCTCGCCTCGTTCGAGCGCGGGCACTGGGCAAGGCCATGACCGCCGTTGCGCGCGCCTGGGGCCGCCTGACCCTGCCGGGCAAGGTCGTCTTCACCCTCGTCCCGATCCTGGCCGTCCTGACGGCGAGCCTGATCGCCCTGATCGTCCTGTTCGGCGGCGCCGCCCTCGACATCCTCAACGCCAATCTCGGGGTCGTCCGCTTCGTCGCCGCGGCCACGGTCATCCTGGTCATCACGATCCCGATCGCCTTCCTGAACATCTACCTCGAGATGAAGATCATCGCCCTCATGAACCTGCGGGTCGGGCCGGACCGGGTCGGGCCGTGGGGCACCGCCCTGTCAGTCGTCCACGGCCTCAAGGTCCTCATGAAGGAGGACTTCACCCCGTCCGGCGCCGATTCGGTCGTCTTCACCTGGGCGCCGGTCGTGACCTACGCCGCGGCGGTCCTGACGCTGGTCGTCCTGCCGTTCGCCCCGGGCCTCTATGCCCAGGACTTCAACATCGGCCTGCTCTTCTTCTTCGCCATGGGCGGCCTCGGGGTCGTGGGCCTGCTCATGGGCGGCTGGGCGAGCTTCAACAAGTACTCGCTCCTCGGCGGACTCCGGTCTGCCGCCCAGATCATCAGCTACGAGATCCCGCTGACCCTGTCGGTCGTGGGACTGCTGATCCTGGCCGGGACGATGAGCCTCAACACGATCGTCGTGCAGCAGGACGGCTGGTTCGCGAACTGGTATGTCTTCCGCCAGCCCCTGGCGTTCGTGATCTTCTTCATCGCCGCCACGGCCGAGGCGAACCGGACGCCGTTCGACCTGACCGAGGCGGATTCGGAGATCGTGGCCGGCTTCGCCACCGAGTACTCGGGGATGCGCTTCGGCTTCTTCTTCTTCGCCGAGTACGTGAATGTCTTCATCCTGTCGGCCCTGACCGTCGTCCTCTTCCTCGGCGGCTGGAACGCGCCGTTCGAGATCGATCCGCTGCTCGACTGGATCGGCGGCATCTTGCCGGGCCTCGGGATCACGACGCCGGTCACGATCGCCCTCGACCCCGGCGGCCTGGGCCTGCCGCTGCTGTTCCTGCTCCTGCTCGTGCCGCCGCTCGGGACGCTCCTGTTCGCGGCGCCGTTCTTCCTCCTCCGCAGCTCGATGCGCTGGTGGGTCGCCCTGATCATCGGCTTCCTGCTCTTCAACGTCGTCGCCGGGGGCCTGGTCATGGCCTGGGCGTATGTCAGCTTCGAGGCGGTCGCCGGACTCCTGTGGTTCCTCGGCAAGACGTTCTTCTTCGTCTTCGTCTTCGTCTGGATGCGGGGCACCCTGCCGCGCGTCCGGATCGACCAGCTCATGGGCTTCGCCTGGAAGTGGCTCCTGCCGGCCTCGCTCCTGAACCTGTTCGTGACGGCCCTGGCGGTCGTGGTGGTGGGATCGTGAGGGCCGGCCGATGAGCTTCATCCCGGGCATCGGCATCGCCAGGGGCATGGCCCTGACCCTGCGGCGCTTCTTCGAGCCGAAGGCAACCATCCGCTACCCGGAGCAGAAGGCCGACGTACCGCCCAAGTTCCGGGGTCGCCTGCAGCTGCTGTACGACGAGTACGGCACGCTCAAGTGCGAGACCTGCTTCCAGTGCGCCCAGGCCTGCCCGATCGAGTGCATCGACATGGGCGGCCTCGACACCAAGGGCCGCTTCCACGTCCACTGGGGCGCGTCCGAGACGTACGGCGAGCGGCGCGAGGAATCGGCCCTGCGGCGGTCCGGGCGACCGGTGCCGGATCCCGCCTACACCCACTTCGAGGGCCTCGACGTCGGCGCCCTGGACCGGATCCTCGAGGACCACGACTACGACCCGGCCCGGATGCTCCAGATCCTCGAGGCGACCCAGGCCGCCTACGGCCACCTGCCCGTGGCCGCCCTCAAGCGGATCAGCCAGGTCACCGGGGCGTGGTACGCCACGATCTACGGGACCGCCTCGTACTACGCGCACCTCCGTTTCGAGCCGCCGGCCGACGCCGGCCAGGCCGCGGCCATCGCCGCCCGGCGCCCGACCGAGGCCGCCTATCTCGCCGGCCTCGGCGCCTCGCTCGGCGGGCGCTCGGCCGGTGACGCGCCGAGGGGCGACGCATGACCGACGTCACGATCCTCGAGACGCCGAAGGGCTGGCCGGCGATCCTGCTCCCGCGGCAAGGGGCCGGGGCGAAGGGCGCAGCGCAGGGCTCGGCGAAGGCGACGGATCCAACCGACCTCGACGCCGCGGTCCGGGCCGGCGCGTTCGAGGGGCTCCGCAAGGCCGTCCGCGACCTCGGCGCGACCGCCACCATCGCCGCCGTCGGTGCGTCCGGCCTGCGCGGCCGGGGCGGGGCCGGCTTCCCGGCGGCCGACAAGTGGCGCGCCGCCAGCGGCACCCCGGCTGCCGGGCGCATCGTGGTTGCCAACGGCTACGGAGCGGACCCCTCGAGCCAGACCGACCGGGCGCTCCTGGAGCTGAACCCCTACGCGGTCATCGAGGGCCTGGCGATCGCGGCCTTCGCGATCGGCGCCGAGGAGGCAATCATCGCCGTCCGGACCGAGGCGACAGCCACGATCCGGATCCTCGAGGCGGCCCTGGCCGCTGCCGCCGACGCCGGCTTCGTGGGCACGAACGTGCTGGGCGCCGGGCGCCACCTCGACGTCACCGTCCAGGCCGTCCAGGGCGCCTACCTCCTCGGCGAGGAGACGATCCTGCTCAAGGCCCTCGAGGGCAAGCGCGGCCAGCCCGAGCAGCGCCCCCCGCACCCGGCGACACACGGCCTCCGCGGCCGGCCGACGGTCGTCCACAACGTCCAGACCCTTGCCGCGATCCCCTGGATCCTCGTCAACGGCGCCCAGGCCTACGCCAAGATCGGCGCCGAGGGCTGCCCCGGCACGATCCTCGTCCAGGTCCGCGGCGGCGAGCGATCGGGCGTCGCCGAGGTCCCGCTGGGCACGACCCTCCGCAACGTCGCCGCGCTGGCCGGTCCCCTCGCGAAGGGCCGCACCGTCAAGGCGCTCCTCGTCGGCGGCCCGTCGGGCGGGATCCTGCCGCCCGAGGCGCTCGATACGCCCTATACGTTCGAGTCCCTCCGCGCGGCCGGCGCCCACGTCGGCTCGGGGTCCGTCATCGTGGCCGACGACCGGGCCTGCATCGTGGACCTGGCCCGGGTCCTGACCCGCTTCTGCGCCGACGAGGCCTGCGGCAAGACGATTCCCTGCCGGATCGGGACGCGACGGCTCTCGGAGATCGGCGATCGACTCGCGGCCGGCACCTCACGGGCCGGCGACCTGGGCCTCCTGGCCGATCTCAGCGCCGACATCGTGGGTTCGGCGCTGTGCGATCACGAGCGCCTGGCGACCCTCCCGCTCATGAGCGGGATGCGATACTTCCGAGCGGAGCTCGACGAGCACCTCGAGCGCAGCTCCTGCCCAGCGGGCGTCTGCCATCCGATCGCGATGGCAGCGAGCGCGACGCACTGAGGCCCCGAGCTTGGCTGACCTGATCACGCGCCCGGACACCCGCCCCGACACGCCGATCGTGCACGACACGATCACGGCGCGGGAGGACACGCTCGCCGAGCGCCTCATCACGACCCAGTCGCCCCAGCGGCCGATGTCGACGCCGGCGATCCGCATCGAGGTCGACGGCCGGGTCGTGGAAGGGCTCGAGGGCCAGACGATCCTCGAGGTCTGCCGCGACAACGGCATCGAGATCCCGACCCTGTGCTACGAGCCCAAGCTGCCCGGCTTCGGGGCGTGCCGGATGTGCGTCGTCGAGGTCGAGGGCGAGGAGCACCCGCCGATCAGCTGCTCCCGGGCGGCCGAGGCCGGGATGAAGGTCCAGACCCAGACCGAGGAGCTCCGCCGCCTCCGCCGGACGAACCTGGAGTTGATCTTCTCCGACCACAATGCCTACTGCCTGCCGCCGTGCCAGAACAAGTGCCCCAGCCACATCGACATCCCCGGCTTCCTGAAGCAGAACGCCGAGGGCAACTGGCGCGAATCGACCCGGACGTTCAAGCGCACGATCCCCTTCCCGTCGGTCCTTGGCCGCGTCTGCCCGGCGCCGTGCGAGGAGCACTGCCGGCGCGACGAGGTCGACGAGGCGATCGCGATCCGGGACAGCCACCGCTATGCCGGCGACCAGGTCATCAAGCAGATGCTCGACGAGGGCATCGATCCGCCCGTCCCGTTCGAGGTCCAGGCCGCGACTGGCCGAAAGGTCGCGGTCATCGGCTCCGGGCCGGCCGGCATGGCCGCCGCCTACTACCTCCTGATCACCGGCCACGAGGTCACCGTCTTCGAGCGCGACCCGGCGCCCGGCGGGATGCTCCGCTACGGCATCCCCCAGTACCGCCTGCCCAAGGTCGAGGTCCTCGAGGCGGAGTACGAGTCCGTCACGCGGCTCGGCGGCAGGATCGTCTGCAACCAGGCCCTGGGCCGCGACTTCACCCTCGACGACCTCCAGTTTCAGGGCTTCGACGCGGTCCTCATCGCGATCGGCTGCTACGACACGAACAAGCTGGGCATCCCCAACGAGGACGCCGACGGCGTCATCGACGGCCTGGAGTACCTCCGGACCGCGACGCTCGGCCTCGAGTACCCGGGCCACGCCGGCAGCCGGGTCGTGGTCATCGGCGGCGGCTTCACGTCGATGGACTGCTCCCGGACCTCGGTCCGCCAGGGCGCGAAGGAGGTCACCCTCGTCTACCGCCGCGACATGAAGGACATGCCCGCGGCCGGTGAGGTCCACGAGGCCATCGAGGAGGGCGTCACCGCCATCTTCCAGGCCGGCCCGGTCCGCGTCATCACCGACGAGAAGACCGGGAAGGTCAGCGGCGTCGAGTTCATCCGGATGGCCCTCGGCGCACCGGATGCGTCCGGCCGGCGCCGCCCGGAGCCGGCCCCCGGCACCGAGTTCACGATCCCCTGCGATCGCGTGCTGCTCGCCATCGGCCAGGGCCCCGAGCTGGACTGGATCGGGCCGGGCTCGACTGGACCCACCGCGACCCGCAACAAGCGCCTCCAGGCCGACGCCGTGACCTTCGAGACCGGCCGACCCGGCGTCTTCGCCACCGGCGACGTCCGGATCGGCGCTGCGACCGTCGTCCAGGCCATCGCCGAGGGCCGCCGGGCGGCCTACGCCATGGACGCCTTCCTCCGCGGCCACGACCTGGCATCGATCCGGACCCGCCAGACGCTGGCCGAGCCGCAGCCCGAGTTCCTCTCGATCACGCCCTTCACGGCCGAGGTCAAGGAGCCGCGCTACCGGATGAAGGCGCTCGAGGCCGAGGAGCGCAACAAGAGCTACATCGAGTATGAGATCCCGTACTCGACTGCCGAGATCGTGGCCGAATCGACCCGCTGCCTTCAGTGCACCTGCGAGGCGATCGGCTTCTGCGACCTCCGCCGCCTCGGGATCGAGTACGGCACGACGCTCCAGACCCTCGAGCCGCAGCACCACATGGGAGCCGGCTACCGGAGCGTCACCGAGAACCGCTTCACCGGCATCAACCACGACTACGTCCGCGACGATTCGCACGCCTTCATCCTCCGCGAGCCATCGCGCTGCATCGACTGCGGCCGCTGCGCCAACGTCTGCGCCGAGGTCGTCGGCGCCGCCTGCTACGACTTCATGCGGATCGGCTTCGACACCCTGGTCACGACGCCGCTCGACATGAGCCTCAACGACACCCCGTGCGTGTCCTGCGGCCGCTGCGCCGAGACCTGCCCGACCGGCGCGCTCATGCCCAAGCCCCGGGTCCTGACGAAGTACGAGGTCGACGAGAGCCGCTGCATCCTGTGCGGCATCTGCGTGGACGCCTGTCCCTACGACGCCCTCCGGGACGGCAACGAGTTCGAGCTCAGCCACACCAGCCGCGAGAACCCGATGATCGACCTCATGGCCCTCGCCCAGGTCGACCGCGAGACCGAGATGACCTACATCCGCAAGGAGCGCGACTGGCTCCAGCGGGCGACGGACGAGGGCCGCTTCGTCGATCGGGGCAGGCTCCTCCCGGTCCTCCCGGCGAGCCTCGCCCTCGGGGGCGGGACCGGGGGCAACGGCGGGCACGGCGACTCGGCCGTGGCGACCACCGGCCACGGTGGCGGCGGCACCCACGCCGCGGCGAAGTAGCCGACCGATGCGCGCCTGGCTCTACCTCCTCGCCGCCGCGATCGCCGGCGCGGTCATCACGACCCCGGCGGTCCTCGTCTACGCCTTCGCCGGAGGGACGGTGGACGACGCCCTGTTCGCGGCATTGGCGACGCTGATGCTGGTGTCGGGGCTGGCCGTCGTGACGATGCGCGACATCATTCGCTGCGGCCTGGCCATGATCGTCTGCTTCCTGGCCCTGGCCGGCATCTACGTCGTCGCCGGGGCGCCCCTCGTCGCCGCCGCCCAGGTCATCGTCTACATCGGCGCGATCAGCGTCCTGATCCTGTTCGCGATCATGCTCACCCAGTCGAAGG
>SCUO01000120.1 GCA_004297395.1 Chloroflexota bacterium
GAATGCGCTCATCGCGCTCGCGCCCTCGCCGACCATCGTGGTGAAGGTCGAAAACGCGGTGCCGAAGTTGCCAAGCGCCGTCCCGATGCTCGGAAGGCCGGCGAACATCGAACCGGCGGACAGTAGGTTGGCGCCGCCGCCGGCTGCGTTCGCCGCGCCGGAGAGGCTCATCCCGCTCATCGCGGCCGTGATCGCCCCGGATATGGGTGACACGATGAAGCTGATCACCGGCCGCAGGACGGCGGTTTTCGCCATATTGACCATCGAGGTCCAGAAATTCCTGGCGAAGCCTTTGCCTGCCTCGAATCCGCGATAGATCGCATCCGTGAGACCACGTTGGATCTCTTCGTTCGTCCGCTTCTGTTCTTCGTTCGCTTTCTTCGCCGAGTCCTCGGCGAGGCGCGCGGCATCCCGCCGCGCTAGTGCCTCTGGCAATTGCTTTTTACGCCACTCATAGTTAGCGGCGAGCGTCTTGAGTTCATATTCATTGAGACCAATCTGCGCTTTTGTGTACTCGGCCTCCAACTTGCGCAGCTCGATCGCGGTCTCTTTCTGTAGCGCGCTCGCGCCGTACTGTTCGGTCTCGAACTGGATTTGCCGGAGATGCTCGCCCATCGTGAAGTTGAACGCGCCAAGACTCTCGTTGGCTTTTTCCTGCCGCTCGGTTTGATATTGGGCGAATTCCAGCGCCGCCTTGTCCACGGCGAGCGCCTGATTCTTGAGGTCCACTTCACGCGCCTTGTGAAGGAGCCACGAAATCCTCGTGTCGGTCATCTTCGCGAATTGCTTGTCGGTCAGCTCGTTCAACTCGAACTGAACCCGCTCGACCTCGGTGGATTCCTTGTCCAGCGAGAGCTTCTTTTCAAGGTTCTTCAGCAGCGCCGGATACGGATCGGTGCCCTCGCCGCTCTTACCTGCGGGCCGCGCTGTCTGCGCGTTCCTGTGCGCATCCGCGCCGCGCTGTAGGTCGGCCTCCTCATAGGCGTCGTTCTCCGCCTTTAGCAGCCGTTTCGTTTCGTCGAGGTGTTTTTTCTCGTAATACTCCTCGGCCGACGCGCGCAATTGCACGCGTTTTACCCGCGCCGCCATGTTTTCGTCGGCCTTCGCGCTGAAGCTCTTGATATAGGCATCGATGTCGCCTCCGGTAGCGGCGCCCAGGAGCTTTGCTATCATCCCGGCGCCGGGGAATGCCATCAACGCACCATTGCGCAAGCCGTTCAAAGCGACCAGGGCGGCCCTGGCCGTCTGCTCCACCGCCGTTGCAATAACATCGAACGCGCCGGCCACAATATCGCCGACCCAGGCAAACGTAAAAACAAGGTCGCGCCCCCACTCCTGCAGCTTCTTGTTTTCGGCAAGGCGGCGCGTTTCCTGGTTCGCGTCCTTGAGCGAATCGGTATACGCGTTCACCGCGATCACCAGCGCATCGTTGAACACCTCACCGCGCATCGTCTTCAGGTCTTCGGTGTAGCGTGCAAGCGAATTGAGCATCTTGCCGGCGGTCCCCATTGCCGCCTCGTAGGTGCCGGTGATTCTGGTCGACGCCTCAAGCACAACGTTGGCGCGCGCCTGGGTCTTTTCCTGCTCGGTGAGCTGCTCTGTGGTCACCTTGAGCTGTTTCGCCAGCTTCTTGTACGACTCCTCGAAATTCACATTGATGCCGATCGTGCGCAGCATTTCCGTCTGGCCTGACTGGATGCCGTAGATCAGGCGCGTGAACGCCTCCGACGAATTGATATTCCCGATGACCGCCGCGTCCTGGGCGGCACGCGCGAGCTTGCTTGCGATCGACAGGTCGAGGTTGGCCTGCACCATCTTGGTGATGCTCTCGCGCGACGCGATCATGGTGATGCCGGCTTTACGCACCGATTCGACGTACAGGTCCATCTCGCGCCGCGAGTAGCCGGCGTTGCGCCCGACGACCTCTAGGACCACGCCCATCGTTTCGTAGCGCGCGTTGAGAAGGGCCGCCTCCTTGATGTAGTCCTTGATGGCGCTGGCCGCTTGCATCACGGCGTCGGCCGCGACGTTCCAGCCGATCGTATAGGCGCCGATGCGGCTGGCGGTGGCGGAGAGCGACTCGGCAAGGCTTTTCTGTTGGTTGTTGAGCTTCTCGGCCTCCCCCCCTGCGCGCTTTGTCGCGCCGCCCATCTTCTCGATCTCTTCGGTCGAAACGCGCACCGCCCCGACCAGGTCTTTGCCGTCGGCAGTGAGGCGGATGCCTAGAACGAGCTCGCTCATTTTTTCGTGTTCCACACCTCAAGCACGCCCTGCTCGATGGCAGCCAGGTCATCGAGGAGCGCGGCGTTGACCTTGATCTTTCTCATGCGCAGTTCCGACTCGACGCCGGGTCGATCGAGCCCGAGGACGCCACCCACAGGGTGATAGCGCCAAAGTCGGCACACGGCGAGGAAGGCATGGAACGCGCGCCCGTTCTCAGCCCAGAGTCCGTATCGATCAGCTTCGCCATCGCCATCGTCGTCATCGTCCCCATCGTCCTGCGCGGCCTCGAGCGCCTCATCCGGTATGCCCATGCGCGCACAGGCCGCCTCGAATTCGTTTTCGCCTTCGCCTGCAGGCGCCGCCTGCAGGCTTTCCGTCGCCCAAAGGCGTCCGGCCTCTACAAGTTTTTTCGCTTCCCTCCGGTGGCCGCCTTGAAGTAGGCGTGCACGAGGCCGTTCCTGATCCATGTTTCCTCGAAGAACGGTTTGCGCGTTTCCTCGTTGTAGGGGATCTCGCTGCCGTCGGCTTCCAGGAAGCCCTTCCAGCCGCGGATAACGCGATCGAGAAAAGCCTCGTCGCCGCCTTCGGCGATGACCGCGTCCTTCTCGCTCTCTCCGATGATCTCGAACTGCACGTCGACCTTGTGCATGACGGCTACGCCGCCGTCCTGCGGTTCCTGTATCGTCGCCGGCCACCAGATCACTTTCTTGGCGCCGTTTTCGCTGCCTGGTTTCTTCAAACTCATGGCGTCTGCCCTCTTTAGAAGTTCGTTAAGCCTATTAAAAAAAGGGTGCTTCACAGCACCAAAACACCCGCTTTATTGACGCCTGCGCCCCTGTTTGAGAGGGGCGCGGC
>SCUO01000033.1 GCA_004297395.1 Chloroflexota bacterium
CTCGACCTACCCGACCACCGACAGGAGCCATCACGTGGGAAAGATCATCGGCATCGACCTCGGCACGACCAACTCGGTCGTGGCCGTCATGGAGGGCGGCGAGCCCACCGTCATCGCCTCGGCCGAGGGCGGCCGGACCATCCCGTCGGTCGTCGCCTTCACCAAGACTGGCGAGCGGCTCGTGGGCCAGCTGGCGAAGCGCCAGTCGGTCACGAACCCCGGCAACACCGTCTACTCGATCAAGCGCTTCATGGGCCGCCGTTGGGACGACCCCGAGGTGAAGCGCAGCAAGGGCCTTGTGCCCTACACCATCGAGAAGGACGCCAAGACCGATGGGATCATGGTCAAGGTGGCCGACGGCAAGACCTACTCGCCGCCCGAGATCAGCGCGATGATCCTCCAGAAGCTGAAGGCGGACGCCGAGGCGTACCTCAACGAGAAGGTCACCGAGGCCGTCATCACCGTCCCGGCCTACTTCGACGACACCCAGCGCCAGGCGACCAAGGACGCCGGCCGGATCGCCGGCCTGGACGTCAAGCGGATCATCAACGAGCCGACCGCCTCGGCCCTGGCCTACGGCCTCGACAAGAAGCACGACGAGAAGGTCGCGGTCTACGACCTCGGCGGCGGCACGTTCGACATCTCGATCCTCGAGCTCGGCGACGGCGTCTTCGAGGTCAAGGCAACCAACGGTGACACCCACCTCGGCGGCGACGACTTCGACCAGCGAGTCATCGACTGGCTGCTGGCCGAGTTCAAGAAGGACCAGGGGATCGACCTCTCGAAGGACCCCCAGGCCCTCCAGCGCCTCAAGGAGGCGGCCGAGAAGGCAAAGATCGAGCTGAGCTCGACGATGTCGACCGAGATCAACCTGCCCTACGTCACAGCCGATGCTTCCGGCCCCAAGCACCTCGTCATGACCCTGTCCCGGGCCAAGCTCCAGGACCTCGTTGGCGACCTCGTCGACAAGACCAAGGGTCCCGTGCAGGCGGCCCTCAAGGACGCCGGCCTCAAGCCGGCCGACATCGACGAGGTCATCCTCGTCGGTGGCATGACCCGGATGCCGGCCGTCCAGGAGCTGGTGAAGTCGCTCTTCGGGAAGGAGCCGCACCGCGGCGTGAACCCGGATGAGGTCGTGGCCGTCGGCGCGGCCATTCAGGCCGGCGTGCTCGGCGGTGAGGTCAAGGACGTCCTCCTCCTCGACGTCACCCCGCTGTCGCTCGGCATCGAGACGCTGGGCGGGGTCATGACCCGGCTCATCGACCGGAACACCACCATCCCGACCTCGAAGTCGCAGGTCTTCTCGACCGCCTCGGACAGCCAGAGCCAGGTCGAGATCCACGTTCTCCAGGGCGAGCGCGACTTCGCCCAGGACAACAAGACCCTGGGCCGCTTCATCCTGGATGGCATCCCGCCGGCTCCCCGGGGCATCCCCCAGATCGAGGTCGGGTTCGACATCGATGCCAACGGGATTCTCGATGTGAAGGCCAAGGACCGGGCTACCGGCAAGGAGCAGCAGGTCCGGATCACGGCCTCATCGATGCTCGACAAGGCTGCCGTTGACCAGATGGTCCGCGACGCCCAGGAGCACGCCGAGGAGGACCGCAAGCGGCGCGAGGAGGTCGAGACCCGCAACCAGGCGGAGCAGCTCACCTACCAGGCCGAGAAGACTCTCAAGGATCTCGGCGACAAGGTCTCGCCCGAGGACCGGGCCGACGTCGAGACGAAGGTCGCCTCGCTCCGTGAGGCCCTCAAGGGCGATGACCTCGGGGCGGTCCGGTCAGGCGCTGAGGCGCTCGTCGAGACGCTGTCACGGGTCAGCACCGCTGCCTACCAGGCTGCCGCGGCCGCGGGCGAAGCGGGCGCCGAGGGCGGGTTCAATCCCGATGGCGGTGAGGCGTTCAAGAGCGGCGACGGCGACGGCGCCGGGGGTGGGGCCGGGGCCGGGGCGAGCCCCGACGGATCTGGCGAGGAGACGGTCGAGGGCGAGTTCAAGGAGGTCTGAGCCACCGGCTCCACGTCCGGCGCGTTCCGGGCCTCGCACCAGCCTCGCCAACCCGGCAGCCCCGCGCCCGCGGCCTCGCCAACCCGGCAGCCCCGCGCCCGCAGCCTCGCCGGCCTCGCGCCCGCGGCCCCGCCAACCCCGCAAGAACCAGCAGCCCCGCGCCCCGCAGCCTCGAGCCCGCAGCCTCGAGCCCGCAGCCTCGAGCCCGCAGCCTCGAGCCCGCAGCCTCGAGCCCGCAGCCTCGCCACCCCGGCAGCCGCGCCCCGGAGCGCCCAGCCCCGCAGGCCCGTGCCCCGTCGCGCCCCGGTTTCGGACAGGTTCCACCCGGGATGGCGTACGTCGACGGGTGGTTGACGAGCGCCACGAGCGGACGCAGCTGTCAACGGCGAGGCGCAGCCGCACGCTCACGATCTGGGCGTGGGCCAGCGACTCTGTGACGAGCGCCAGCGGGGATGGAATCTGACAGGAAGATCAGCCCCGACATCGGGCCCACCGGATCGATGAGCCACCGCTTGACCTCGACGGACCGCGCTGGGAGGGCACGATCGAACGTCGCCCCGACCGAGGCGATCCGTCGTCTCGCGGTGCGATTCTCCGGCAGCACCAGGAGCCGGGAGACCGTCGCCGCCCGCCAGCCCCGTCCCGCGGCGATCGACGGTCCGAGCCGGGCCTTGCGATCCAGGCCGGCGAGGGTGGCCTGGATGTCCGGCACGACGGATTTGACCTCGACGACGAGCAGCGCCCGCGTCCGCTCGTGCCACGCCAGGACATCGATCGAGCCGCGCTCGCCGGCGACCTGAAAGGTGATCTCCGGGAATGCCGTCCAGCCGCCGTCCGAGAGGCGCCGGAGCAGCACCTCGACGAGCCGTGCGTGCTCGCGATCCAGGATTCGGTCGAGCTCCTCGCCCTGCCAGAGGACGCGGACGAGGAGCCGCGCTCCGAGGGCGGCAACGATTGCGTCGAGGATCCTGAGCGATGGCGTGGCCGCACCGCCCCGCTCGACCCTGGAAACCTCGGAACGGGAGACGCGGGCCCGCCGCCCGAGCTCCCGCTGTGTCCAGCGGCGTCGCCGGCGAAGGGCCCGGATCGAGAGTCCGAAGCGAACAGGATCCATGGCCGTACGATGGCAAAGGGCGCTTATCTGCCGCTCACCGTCGCCCGAGGCGCGGGCTCGGAGCCGCCGCAGCCCGC
>SCUO01000131.1 GCA_004297395.1 Chloroflexota bacterium
GCTCAATCCATGTCTGCCGGCGCATCCGCCATCGGCACGGGCTCCGCCTTCGGCGCGTGGGACGCCCTAGCGGCGCGCTCCGCATCATCGAGCGCGTCCTTGATGGACAGCTTGATGCGGCCGCGGGCATCGACGTCGAGCACCCGGACCTTGATCTTCTGGCCTTCGGTCAGGAAGTCGCTGACTTTCTCCACGCGCTGGTCGGCGATCTGGGAGATATGCACCAGGCCGTCGGTACCCGGCATGATGGTCACAAAGGCGCCGAAGTCCACGATCCGCGCCACGGTTCCTTCGTAGATCTTGCCGACTTCCGCCTCGGCGGTGATTTCCTGGATGCGGAAAACCGCCAGATCCAGACCATCGCGGCTGTCGCTGTAGATACGAATCGAGCCGTCGTCCTGGATATCAATGGTCGCGCCGGTTTCTTCGGTAAGCGCGCGAATGGTGGAGCCGCCCTTGCCGATCACATCGCGGATTTTTTCCGGATCGATTTTCAGGGTACGGAAGCGCGGCGCGTTATCCGCGACTTCGGCGCGGCTGACCGCGATCACCTTGTTCATCTCCGCGAGAATATGCAGGCGCGCGGCGAGTGCCTGGTGCAGGGCCACCTCCATGATCTCCTCGGTGATGCCCTGGATCTTGATGTCCATCTGCAATGCGGTAATACCCGCCGTGGTACCGGCGACCTTGAAATCCATGTCGCCGAGATGATCTTCGTCGCCGAGGATGTCGGTCAGGACCGCGAAGCCGTTGGCGTCCTTCACCAGGCCCATCGCGATGCCCGCCACCGGCGCCTTCAGCGGCACCCCGGCATCCATCAGCGCGAGGCTGGAGCCGCACACCGACGCCATCGAGCTGGAACCGTTCGATTCGGTGATCTCCGACACGACCCGGACCGTGTAGGGAAATTCGTCTTCGCTGGGCAGCATCGCCGCGATGCCACGCCGCGCCAGGCGACCGTGGCCGGTCTCGCGCCGACTGGTGCCGCCCATGCGGCCCGTCTCGCCGACCGAGTAGGGAGGAAAGTTGTAGTGCAGCATGAAGCGATCACGGCGCGACCCTTCCAGGGCATCGATCATCTGTGCGTCGCGCAGCGAACCCAGGGTGGCGACCACGATGGCCTGGGTTTCGCCGCGGGTGAACAGTGACGAACCATGGGCATTGGGCAGCACGCCCACTTCGATGGCCAAGGGGCGCACGGTACGGGCGTCCCGACCGTCGATGCGCGGTTCGCCGGCGACCACGCGCCCTCGCACCACTTTCTTTTCCAGCTTCTTGAACAGGTTGCTCACCTGTTCGGCGGTTACGCCCGCGGCTTCGTCGGCATGGTGGCCGACGCAGCGGTCGCGCAACTCGGTCAGACGCATCTGCCGCTGCTGCTTCTCGGTAATCCGATAGGCAGCGGCGAGATCATCGCCAATCTGCGCAGTGATCGCCTGCAACAGGGCGGCGTTGTCGGCCGGCGGCTGCCATTCC
>SCUO01000034.1 GCA_004297395.1 Chloroflexota bacterium
CGATCTGCCAGCGACGGACCCGCCGACCGAGCCGCCGCCGACGCCGGCGCCGACACCCGCGGACCCGACACCCGCGCCCTAGGGTCGCTGATACGAGCGCAGAGCGCCGTCAGCGACAGCTCCCCGGCGGCGTCCGTCGAAGGCCCTCTGGTATACTCCCCGGGCTTTGCCAGGTCGCCGATGATCGAGCCCGGACGTGCCGGCGCGTACATCGCGCTCTTCTCGGAGATCGGCATCGTTCTCCTGGTCACGACCCTCATCGGCGTGCTCGCCGGCTCCTGGGCCGACGGGCAGCTCGGGACCCTGCCGATCTTCCTGATCGTCGGGTTCCTCGCCGGGGCCGGGTCCGGGACGGTGATGATCTACCGGCTGGTCAGCAGGTTCCTCAAGACGATCGAATAGCAGGCCGCCGGGGCGGCGCGCCGATCAAACGCCGAGCAAACGGCGATCAACAACGAGAGCAGCGCGGCGCCGGGCCGCGCTGATTGTGTGGAGGGAGCGTGTCGAGCGAGCAGGTCGCGGCCGATCCGGTCGCGGGCTTCGAGCCGGCGGGTCCTGCGCCAGCGAAGCGCCGGGGCCTGTCGCGTGGCTGGCTCCTGCTCATCGCCGGCGTCATCGCCGTCGACATCTTCGCCCTTGTCGCGTTCCCGCCGTTCCCCCATGGCGGCCAGCCCGGCGATCCGTGCGCCTTCCCGGCCTGCTTCATCGAGAGCAGCCTCGAGTTCCCGGCGCCGCACCCGGTGATCACCCTGACGGACGCGCCGGCGCCGGGCGCCGACCAGCTCGTGACGTTCTACCCGGCGATCAGCAACACCATCCTGACGATGTGGCTCGTCATGGCCCTGCTGCTGGGCGGGGCATTCCTGATGACCCGTGCCATGAAGCTCGTCCCGGGCCGGGGCCAGAACCTCTTCGAGTTCGTCTACGAATCGCTCGGCGACTTCGGGGTCGGGATCGCCGGACCCCGCGCCCGGCCCTACGTCCCGATCTTCATCGCCTTCTTCCTGCTGGTCCTGTTCGACAACTGGGTCGGCCTGGTGCCGCCGGTCGGGCGGGTGCCGCAGCTCCGGGCCCCCTCGTCCGACGTCAACATCACGATCGGGATGGCCCTCATCAGCTTCACGATCTTCCACGTCGAGGGCTTCCGGCGCCTGGGCGTCCGGGGCTACCTCGGCAAGTTCTTCCCGTTCGGCGAATTCCGGAAGGGGATCGGGGCCGGGATCATCGGGATCTTCGTCGGGCTCATCGAGCTGATGCTCGAGTTCGTCAAGCCGGTCACGCTGTCGATGCGACTCTTCGGCAACATCTACGGCGGCGAGGTCGCGCTCGGGGTCATGACCTCGCTCACGATCGCCTTCATCCCGGTCGCCCTCATCGGCCTCGAGGTCATGCTCAACGCGATCCAGGCACTCATCTTCAGCGTCCTGACGTTGATCTTCATCACCCTCGCCATCGAGGGCCACCACGACGAGGAGGAGCACGCCCCGGCCGAGGCCGGAGCGGGACACGGAGACCACGCTCCGGCCGCCGCAGCGGCCGCCTAGCCAACGCAGCACGGCCGCAGCACGACGCAGAGCACAACGCAGAGCACAACGCAGAGCACAACGCAGAGCACCACCAAGGGAGCAAGGACCCGGGCCCGGCCCGGGCGCAGGAGGACGCACCACATGGAGTACATCGGCGCCGGTCTCGCCGCCCTCGGGGTCGTCGGCCCCGGCATCGGCATCGGCATCCTCGCCGGCCTGTCGGCCACGGCCATCGGCCGCAACCCCGACGCGGCCGGCCAGATTCGCGGCATCGCGATCATCCTCGCGGCCTTCGCCGAGGGCCTCGGCGTCCTGGCGATCGTCGTCGGCCTGCTCGCCATCTTCATCCAGCCGGCCTAGTCGACCGGACAGGGAGTCGGGACCGTGGATCTTCTGGCCGCCGTGTCCGTCGTCGGACGCGAGGTCGCCCGCCTGACCGCCGAGGGCGAGGCCGCCGAGGCGCTGTTCCAGATCAACCTCTTCCAGGTGATCATCGCCGCGGCCAACGCCTTCGTCTTCCTGGTGGTCATCTGGGTCTTTGCGTTCAAGCCGGTGGCCGCGATGCTTGCCACCCGGCGCGAACGGATCGAGCAGGGCCTCAAGGACGCCGAGCAGGCCCGCCACGATCGGGAATCGGCCGAGCAGGAGCGCCTGGCCACCCTGGCCGAGGCTCGCCGCGAGGCGAACGACATCCTGGCCCGCGCCCAGAAGGTCGCCCAGGAGACCCGCGACGCGGACATCGCGGCGACACGCGAGGAGCTCGAGCGGATGCGCGAGCGAGCCTCGGCCGAGCTCGACGCCGAGAAGCACCGGGCCATCGCCGACCTTCGGGCCGAGGTCGCCGACCTGGCCCTCGCCGCGGCCGGCAAGGTCGTCGGCGAATCGATGACCGGCGATCGCCAGCGGCGGCTCGTGGAGGAGTTCCTCCAGGAATCGGCCGCCGGGGACGCCCGCAACTGATGACCGCCAGAGGGACCAAGGACTGATGGCCCGACCGACGACCGCGGCGCGCCGCTACGCGGAGGCAGCCTTCGAGCTGGCCGCCCGTGACGACGCGTTCGATGCCTGGGCGGAGGGCCTCGCCCTGGCCGCCCGGTTCGCGGCCGACGACGGCGTCGTCCACGTCGTCGACAACCCCTCGATCCCCCACGCCGACCGCCAGGCCGCGGTGGGCCGGCTCCTCGAGCGCCGGGTCCGGCCGGGTGTCCTGAACCTCGCCCGGCTGCTCGCCCAGCGCGGCCGCTTCGAGATCCTCCCGGCGGTCGCCGCGGAGTACAACCGCCTCCTCAACCGCCGGCGCGGGATCGTGGAGGCCGTCGTGACGAGCGCCCAGCCGCTCAACGCCGCCGAGACGAAGGCCCTCCAGGCCCGGCTCGAGGCGATGACCGGCAGCGGCGTCGACCTCCGTTCGGCGGTCGACGAGTCGCTCATCGGCGGGCTCACCGTTCGCGTCGGGGACCAGCTGCTCGACGCCAGCCTCCGCGGCCGCCTCGAGCGGCTCCGTCACCAGCTCGCCGGGAGCTCACGCTAGACAGGCCCAACCCGCCCCGGACGCCGGGGCTGCAGCGGGCCGGACGCGCCCGAAACGGAGAACCGATGGCCATTCGCTCGGACGAGATCATCAGCATCATCAAGTCGGCGATCGACACCTTCGACGAGCGCACCGAATCGCGCAGCGTCGGCACCGTCGTGGAGGTCGGCGACGGCATCGCCCAGGTCTACGGCCTGGCCGGGGCCCTGTCGTCGGAGTTGCTCGAGTTCCCGGGCGGGGTCATGGGCATGGCCCTCAACCTCGAGGAGGAGACGGTCGGCGCGGTGATCCTGGGCGACGCCCGGGCGATCAAGGAGGGCGACACCGTCAAGACGACCGGCCGGGTCGTCGAGGTCCCTGTCGGTCAGGCCCTCGTCGGGCGGGTCGTGGACCCCCTCGGCCGGCCGCTCGATGACAAGGGCCCGATCGCCGCCACGAAGACCCGCCCGGTCGAGCGGATCGCCCCCGGCGTCATCGTCCGCCAGGGCGTCGACACGCCGGTCCAGACGGGTGTCAAGGCCATCGATGCCCTCATCCCGATCGGCCGCGGCCAGCGCGAGCTGATCATCGGCGACCGCCAGACGGGCAAGACCGCCATCGCCATCGACACGATCATCAACCAGACCGGCCAGGGCCTTGTCTGCATCTACGTCGCCATCGGCCAGAAGCTCTCGACCGTGGCCAACACCGTCGCGATCCTCGAGAAGTACGGGGCGATGAACCACACCATCGTCGTCGTCGCCGGCGCCGAGTCGGCCGCCCCGCTCCAGTACCTCGCGCCCTATTCCGGCGTGGCCATGGGCGAGGAGGTCATGGAGGTCGGCGTCGAGATCGACGGGAAGCTCGTGAAGGACGCGCTGTGCGTCTACGACGACCTCTCCAAGCACGCCTGGGCCTACCGCGAGATGGCCCTCCTGCTCCGCCGGCCGCCGGGCCGCGAGGCCTACCCCGGCGACGTCTTCTACCTCCACAGCCGGCTCCTCGAGCGGGCGGCCCGGATGAGCGAGGCAAACGGCGGCGGTTCGCTGACGGCCCTGCCGATCATCGAGACCCAGGCCGGCGACGTCTCGGCCTACATCCCGACGAACGTCATCTCGATCACCGACGGCCAGATCTTCCTCGAGACGGACCTCTTCAACGCCGGCCAGCGGCCGGCCCTCAACATCGGCATCTCCGTGTCGCGCGTCGGCTCTGCCGCCCAGACCAAGGCGATGAAGAAGGTCGCCGGACCGTTGAAGCTGGACCTCGCCCAGTACCGGGCCCTGGCCGCATTCGCCCAGTTCGCGTCCGACCTGGACAAGGCCACCCGCGACCAGCTGACCCGGGGCGAGAAGCTGTCCGAGGTCATCAAGCAGCCCCAGTACCAGCCGAGCCCGGTCGAGAGGCAGGTCGCGATCCTGTACGCGGCCACGAAGGGCGCCCTGGACGACGTCCCGACGCCGCGGGTCAAGGAGTTCGAGGCCCAGTTCTACCGCTTCCTCGAGACCGAGCGCCCGGCGATCCTGACGACCCTCGCCGAGACGAAGACCCTGACCGACGACCTCGCGATGGGCCTGGATGACGCGCTGACCGCGTTCCGGCAGAGCTTCCTGGCCTAGCTGATGGCCTCGCAGCGGGATATCCGCCGCCGCATCCGGGACGTCGGGAGGATCAAGCAGATCACCCGGGCGATGCAGTTCGTGGCTGCCTCCAAGCTCAAGCGGGCCCAGGATTCCACCCTCCAGGCCCGGCCCTACAGCGAGAAGATCGACGAGGTCCTGGCCGACCTCGCGGCGGTCCTGGGGGCCGAGGAGCACCCGCTCCTGTCGCGGCGCGAGGGCGGCAAGCGCCTCCTCGTCCTCATCACCTCGGACCGCGGCCTGGCCGGTCCCCTCAACACCAACACGATCCGCTTCGCCGCCCGGACGATCACCGAGCACGAGGGCGACCTGGCGGTGGTGAGCGTCGGCCGGAAGGGTCGTGATGCGATGCGCCGGGCCCGGGTCCCGCTCGAGGCCCACTTCGCCGGCTATGGCGATCGGCCGTCGTTCGCCGACGTCATCCCGCTGTCGCGGCTCATCACTGACGGCTTTGTCAGCGGCGAGTTCGGCCAGATCGACATCGTCTACCCGCGCTTCGTCTCGACCCTCACCCAGCGGCCGACGATGGAGGCGCTCCTGCCCATCGAGCCGACGGAGGACACCGAGGGCATCCCCGGCAACCAGTTCATCTTCGAGCCGAACGCCGGCGCGGTCCTGGAGCAGCTCCTGCCGCGCTACGTCGCCACCCGGCTGTACCAGGCGGTCCTGGAGGCCAAGGCCTCCGAGGAATCGTCCCGGATGGTGGCGATGAAGAACGCGACCGAGAATGCGGACGATCTCATCGGCGAGTACACCCTCGCCTACAACAAGGTCCGCCAGGCCAACATCACCCGCGAGATGATCGAGATCGCAACCGGCGCCCAGTCGCACTGACGGCGCGCACCAGGAGGCATCCACAGACCATGGCGACCGCCACCACTCCCGCCACCGGCTCCGCCCTCGGGCGCGTGATCCAGATCACCGGCGCCGTCGTCGACATCGAGTTCCCCGCCGGCCAGCTGCCCGCGATCTACAACGCGGTCGAGCTGGAGCGGCCGGGGCAGGACGAGCCGCTGACCGTCGAGGTCCAGCAGCACCTCGGCAACAACTGGGTCCGGACCGTGGCCATGACCACGACCGACGGCCTGCCCCGCGGCGGCGCCGCCCGCGACACCGGTGCCCCGATCACGGTGCCGGTCGGCGACGTGACCCTGGGCCGGGTCTTCGACGTCCTCGGCAAGCCGATCGACGGCAAGGGCGAGGTTTCGGCCGTGACGAGCCTCCCGATCCATCGCTCGGCCCCGGCCTTCGACGAGCAGTCGACCGAGGTCGAGGTCTTCGAGACGGGCCTCAAGGTCATCGACCTCATCTGTCCCTTCCGGAAGGGCGGCAAGATCGGCATCTTCGGCGGCGCCGGGGTCGGCAAGACGGTCATCATCCAGGAGCTCATCAACAACGTCGCCAAGGAGCACGCCGGCGTCTCGGTGTTCGCAGGGGTCGGCGAGCGCTCCCGCGAAGGCAATGACCTCATCAAGGAGATGACCGACTCGGGCGTCATCAAGAGCACCGCCTTCGTCTTCGGCCAGATGAACGAGCCGCCGGGCGCCCGCCTCCGGGTCGGGCTGACCGGCCTGACGATGGCCGAGTACTTCCGGGACGAGGAGGGCCGCGACGTCCTCCTGTTCATCGACAACATCTTCCGCTTCACCCAGGCCGGCTCGGAGGTCTCCGCGCTCCTCGGCCGGATGCCCTCGGCGGTCGGCTACCAGCCGAACCTGGCGACCGAGATGGCCGCCCTCCAGGAGCGGATCACCTCCACGAAGACCGGTTCGATCACGTCCCTCCAGGCGGTCTTCGTGCCGGCCGACGACTACACCGACCCGGCCCCGGCGACGACCTTCGGCCACCTCGACTCCACGATCCGCCTCGAGCGCTGGATCACCGAGCTGGGCATCTACCCGGCCGTCGACCCCCTGACCTCCACGTCCCGGGTCCTCGACCCGCTCGTCGTCGGCCAGGAGCATTACGACGTCGCCCGCGAGACGCAGCGCGTCCTGCAGCGCTACCAGGACCTCGAGCAGATCATCGCCATCCTCGGCGTCGATGAGCTGTCGGAGGACGACAAGGCGACGGTGTCGCGGGCCCGACGCCTGCAGCGGTTCATGAGCCAGCCGTTCGCCGTGGCCGAGGTCTTCACCGGCCGGCCCGGCAAGTACGTCACGATCAAGGACACCGTCGCATCGTTCAAGGAGATCCTCGAGGGCGGCGTCGACACCCTGCCCGAGCAGGCCTTCTTCCTGGCCGGCACGATCGACGACGTCCGCGAAAACGCCGCGAAGCTCGCGAGCTGACCGACATGCCGCTGCTGCTCGAGATCGTGACCCCGGAACGGCTGGCGTACAGCGACACCGTGGATTCCGTCCAGCTCCCCGGGGTCGAGGGCGAGCTCGGCGTGCTGCCCCACCACACGCCGCTCGTGTCCATGCTCGGCCTCGGTGAGCTGCGGATCCGGAAGGACGGCGAGACCGAGACGTTCGCCATCGCCGGCGGCTTCCTCCAGGTCCGGCCGGACCGGGTGGTGGTCATGGCCGAGCTGGCCGACCTCGCCGCCGAGATCGACCTCGAGAAGGCCGAGGAGGCCCGCAAGGAGGCGGAGCGAGCCCTGGAGAGCGGCTTCCACGAGGGCGCCGACCTCGCCGCGGCCAGGGCGGCACTGCAGGTTGCCCTCCTCCGCCAGCGCGTCGCCGAGCGCCGCCATCGCGAGGGCCCGCGCCGGCGCGCGTAGATTGGACCGGCACACGGCCGGCCCCGGAGCATCGGAGAGGTACTTGGTTGATTCGCGGCCCTTCCACTGGGAGTTCACGCCCCAGCCCGTCCAGCACGAGGCGTTCCGCGTCACCGGCGGCACGCCCCTCCGCGGGACGGTCGCGGTGGCCGGGGCGAAGAACGCCGCCCTGAAGCTCCTTGCCGCGGCGACCCTGACCGGCGAGCGCTGTCGGTTCACGAACGTGCCCGAGATCGAGGACGTGCGGGTCATGGCCGAGACCCTCCGCGACCTCGGCGTCGTCGTCGATCACCCCGAGCCCAACACCTACGAGGTCGCCGCCGGCGATGTCGACTGGCTGTTCGTGCCGCTCGAGGCGGCCGCCAAGATGCGGGCCAGCTTCATGCTCCTGGGGCCGCTCCTGGCCCGCTTCGGCGAGGTCATCATCAGCAACCCCGGCGGCGACCGGATCGGCCGGCGGCCGGTGGACCTCCACGTCGACGCGATGCGGGCCCTCGGGGCCGAGATCGACTACCGCTACGGCTACTACTACGCCAAGGCGCCCGGGCGCCTGCGCGGGGCGGAGGTCCGCTTCCCCTTCGTGTCCGTGATGGGCACCGAGAACGCGATGCTCGCCGCGACCCTGGCCGAGGGCCACACCGTCATCCGGCCGGCGGCCCAGGAGCCCGAGATCGACGACCTCATCGAGTTCTTGTGCAAGATGGGCGCCGAGGTCGAGCGGACGGCACCCGACACCATCGAGATCGAGGGTCGGAAGCGCCTCCGGGGCTCGGACCACTCGGTCGTGCCGGACCGGATCGAAGCCGGCACCTTCGCCATAGCCGCGGCCATGACCGGCGGCCTGGTGACCCTGGAGCGGGCCCGCTGCGACCATCTCGATGCCCTCGTCGAGATCCTCGGCCGGATGGGCATCCAGGTTGCCTGCGGCACCGACACGCTGACCGTCGACGCGACGACGGTCGGCCCGGGCGCGTACACCCCGGTCGATATCCAGACGGCGCCCTACCCGGGCCTGGCCACGGATCTCCAGCCGCCGACGAGCGTCCTCCTGACCCAGGCCAACGGCCGCTCCACCGTCCACGAGACCATCTTCGAGGACCGCCTCGAGTGGATGACCGAGCTCCGCCGCATGGGCGCCGAGATCGACCTACCGGACAACCATCACGCGGTCATCCAGGGTCCGGCGAGCCTCGTCGGGGCGGACGTCGAGATCTCCGACCTGCGGGCCGGCGCGTCGCTCATCCTGGCCGCCCTGGCCGCCTCGGGAACGTCCACGATCCACGGCGGACACCACGTCCGGCGAGGGTATGAGAACATCGAACGGAGATTCCTGGACCTCGGAGCGAGGTTCGAGCACGTCCTTGAAGGGGATTCCGGCACACCGGCATGAAGATCGGCATCGACCTCGGCACCGCCAACGTCCTCGTCCATGTCGAGGGCAAGGGCATCGTCATCCAGGAGCCGTCCGTGGTGGCGGTGGACGACGACAACCGCATCCGCGCCGTGGGCGAGGAGGCCCGCGAGATGATCGGGCGGACGCCCGGCAACATCCACGCCATCCGGCCGATGAAGGACGGCGTCATCGCCGACTACGTCATCACCGAGGCGATGCTCCGGTTCTTCATCGGCAAGGCCACCCACGGGCGGCTGATGTTCTCCCGGCCCGAGGTCATGATCAGCGTCCCGGCCGGGGTCACCTCGGTCGAGAAGCGGGCCGTCCGCGACGCCGCCCTGAAGGCCGGCGCCAAGGAGGCCTACCTGATCGAGGAGCCGCTCGCCGCGGCGATCGGGGCGAACGTGCCGATCAGCGGGCCGTCCGGGAACATGGTCATCGACATCGGCGGTGGGACGAGCGAGATCGCGGTCATCGCCCTCGGCGGGATCGTGGTCTCGACCTCGCTGCGCGTCGGCGGCACGAAGTTCGACGAGCACATCGCTTCGTACATCCGCAAGAAGTACAACCTCATGATCGGCGAGCGGACCGCGGAAGAGGTCAAGATCCAGATCGGCACGGCCCTCCCGCTCGAGCGCGAGCTGTCGATGGAGGTCCGCGGCCGCGACCTCATCGCCGGCCTGCCGCGGACCATCCCGATCACCTCGTCCGAGGTCATGGAGGCGATCGAGGGGCCGCTCCAGCAGCTCGTGGCGGCCGTCCGCCAGGTCCTCGAGCAGACGCCCCCCGAGCTCAGCTCCGACATCATCGACAAGGGCATGGTGATGTCCGGCGGCGGCTCGCTCCTCCGGAACATCGACAAGCTCCTGACCCAGGTGACCGGCGTGCCCTGCCACGTGGCGGAGAACGCCCTCAACTGCGTGGCCCTCGGGACGGGCGAGGCCCTCAAGCACTACGGCTTCTTCAAGAAGTCGCTCGTCCAGTCGCTCTAGGGCGACGGACGCGCCGATGGCACCGGCCGGCGCCTTCGTCGATCTCCACTGCCATACGTCGGCGAGCTTCGATTCGCTGGCCTCGCCCCGAGCGGTCGTGGCGGCCGCGGCCCGCCGCGGCCTGACCCACCTCGCGATCACCGACCACGACACGATCGAGGGGGCGCTCGACGCCCGCGCTGCCGCGCCCGAAGGGCTGACCGTCCTCGTCGGCGAGGAGATCCGGACCCGCGACGGCGATCTCATCGCGGTCTTCCTGTCCGAGGCCGTCCCGCCCGGCCTGTCCGCGTCGGAATCGATCGCCGCCGTCCGTGAGCAGGGCGGGCTGGTGGGCATTCCCCATCCGTTCGATCGATTCCGGGGCTCGATGTCGAAGGGCGAGGCAATCCGGAACCTGGAGGCCCTCGCCGCGAGCGTCGACTGGGTCGAGAGCTGGAACGCGCGCCTGCTGTTCGGCGACGGCAACGCCCGGGCCGCCGAGCTCGCCCTGGCCGCGGGAGTGCCCGGGGTCGCCGTGTCCGACGCCCATACGACCCTCGAGGTCGGGGTGGCCTCCACGATCCTCCAGGGCGACGCCTCCACCCCGGCCGGGCTCCGGGCGGCTCTCGCCAATGGCCCGATCCTGGCCATCGGCCGGGCGTCGTTCTACGTCCGCCTGGTGACACCGGTGGCGAAGGTCGTCCAGCGACTCCGGGGCCGCCGTCGGGTCCGGCCGGTTGCGACCCGCCCGCCCATGGGCCGCCCGCCGGAGGATCGCCCGTGACGAACAACCGGGACGATCGGCCGATTGCGGCTGGCCCGGCCGACCCGCTAGCGTCCCCGGCCATGACCACGAACGCTGCCGCCATCGCCGGTGCCACCACCGGCGGACCCCCGCCCGAGCCGCCGCCCGGCGCAGATGCCGAGGTTTCGGCCGAGCAGCTCTCGCTTGGTCGCCGGCTGCGCCAGCCGCGGACGATCATCTCGCTCGTCCTGCCGATCATCCTCCTCGCCCTGTTCGTCCGGAGCCTGCCAGGCTTCCACCTCGACGAGCTGCCCGACAAGATCCTCCACGCCAACGGGCTGCTGCTGCTGGCCGCCTTCGGGATCTTCTACCTGGGCTTCCCGCTGCGCGGCCTGCGCTGGGCGATCCTCGTCCGCCGGACGGGCTTCCCACTGCGGGTCCGGGACGCCACCGAGATCATCTTCCTGTCGTGGCTCGTCAACTGCCTCGTGCCGGCCAAGCTCGGCGACATCTACCGGGCCTACCTCCTCAAGATCAACAGCACCGTCTCGCTGTCGCGGACGTTCGGGACCGTCTTCGTCGAGCGCATCCTGGACCTCTTCGCGATCGTGACCCTGGGCCTGGCCGCCGGCTTCGTATCGTTCCGGAACGGCCTGCCGGGCGAGGTCCAGGTGGTCTTCGCGGCCGGTGTCGTCTTCGTCGTCCTGCTCGCCGGCGGGTTGCTCACGATGCGCAACTTCGGGCGCCGGATCATCACCGCGCTGCCCATCCCGGGCAAGATCGTCGAGTTCTACGACCGGTTCGAGGAAGGCGTCTTCTCGGTCGGCCTGCGGGCCCTGCCCCGGCTGGTCATCATCACCGGCCTGATCTGGGCGACCGAGGCGACACGGCTGTACCTCGTTGTCCAGGCGTTCGGCTTCCCGGACGTCCACCTCGGGATCAGCGGCGCCTTCTTCATCGCCCTGTCCGCCTCGCTCCTGACGGCGATCCCGATCACGCCGGCCGGCCTCGGCTTCGTCGAGGGCGCGGTCGTGGGCCTGCTCACGATCGTGTACGGGGTCCCCGAGACCGAGGCCCTGGCGATCACGATCGTCGACCGCACGATCAGCGTCCTCACGATCATCGGCCTCGGTGCCGTCGCCTACGCGATCTCACCGAAGCGACGCGGCGCGGGGGTCGCGATCCCGGCCTGACCCACGTCCCCCCTGCGGACGCAGGGGTCCCGGTACCGCAAACCGTTGCGAACCCGCACCGACCGCACACGACCGGACGCCCTGAACCGACAGTCGGCCGCCACGCCGAGGTACGAACGGGTGATATGGAGTGGAGGGCCGGAATCCGATAGTCGGGGCATCGCGGCACCGCCCGCGCAGCACGATGGAGTCTCCGGTACCCACCCGATGACCACCCAGAACGGACGAGCCTTCAACGAGTGGCTCCGAGCCCAGCTCAAGGCGAAGAAGATGTCCCAGCGACAGCTCGCCCAGCAGTCCGGGGTTGATCACTCGACGATCTCGCGCCTCATCCGGGGCGACCGGATGCCATCCCTCGGGACGGCCACCAAGCTCGCCCGCGGGCTGCGCGAGATCCGAGAGGACGCCGACGCTGCGCAGTACCTGGGCATCGTCGCCAACGGCACCCAGAACCCCACCGCCCGGGTCGAGTACTCGCTGCGCGCCGACGAGGCGCTCACCGAGGCCCAGGTCCGCCAGATCATGGAGTACTACCTCGCGGTCCGGATGCGCCGCTTCGGGCGCGTCTTCCAGCCGGCCGACGCCACCGGTTCCGGCGGCGGCGGCCAGGGCCGGCCCGATCCGACGCTTCCCCGGCCGATGGGCTTCCGGGCGTCGCAGCCCCAGGGGTTCGCCCCCCGGGTCGGCGTCGCGACGAGGGTCCAGCCGGTCCAGACCATGACCCGCCCAGGCGGCCGGAGCACCGACCGCTACTGACCAGCTTTTCACGACGTGACCCGGATGCCCTCCACGTCCGGGTCTCGGGGACAGCGAACGCCGGCGTTCGGGGCGCCGGCGTTCGCGATTCCGGCCAGGTTCAGCCGCCCGCGGCAGCCCCTGTGTTCGGCTGGTAGACCGAGACGCTGATCCGCGGAGAGAGATCGAAGCGGACCACCGAAGGGTAGTGGCGGTAGTCGGCGCCGATCCGGCCGAGGTACTCGGACTCGGCCGCACCATCGCAGGCGGCGCCCATGACGTCCTCGAACAGGCGGTCACAGGCGATGACGAGGGTCGCGTCGGGGTCGACCACTCGATCGGCCGATTCGGGGTCCGTTGCGACGGAGGCGTCGCCGCCGGCGGCGATGATGGCGAAGCCGACGCCCTCGGCCGTCTTGAAGACCGGCAGCTGGCGGACATCGAAGGGTCCGGGCCAGTCGGCGACGATCCTGGCGCCGGCGGCTCGGGCGAGCGGCCAGCCGCCGTTGGGATCCGGAGGCGGGGCGAGGCGGACATCGAGCACCACGAGCGCAGCCAGCGCGATCGTGACGACCGATCTCGAAACGATGGCGACCCGCGCATCGCCCGCGCGACCCGACCGCTCGGGTCCCCCGGCGACCGCCTGGGCGCCGAGGGCCACGAGGACGACCACGATCGGGTCGAGGAACGCGTGGTAGTGGTCGTTCGGCAGGCCGACCACGACCGTCTGCAGGGATGGAGCCAGGATCGTCAGCGCCACCGTCGACCAGAGGATCGTGCCGCCCAGCCAGCGGGCCACGGTTCGGTCGCTGCCCCGGCCGGCGACGGCCAGCCGGGCCCCCAGGACCACCGTGGCGGCCACCACCGCCAGCGAGGCGACGGGGGCCTCCGTCACGAGGCCGGCGAGGGGCCAGCCGACGAGCCGGAGGAGGGTGATGGCCAGGCGCAGGACGGGGTTGCGGTCCGGGGCCTCCTCGTCGCCGCCGCCGGCGAGGTAGTCCACGACGTGGCGGGTCTCCTCGAAGCCCGAGCCGAGCTCGTGGACGAGGAGGGGCACGAACAGGAGCGCCGCCAGGACCAGCCCGCCGGCCGTCGCGCGGCCGATTGCCACGACGCGAGCCCGATCGCCGGCCCGGCGAGCCCGGATGGCGCCGGCAATGGCCAGGGCCAGGATCGGCGGCAGGAACACGACCCCCAGGACGTGGAGCTGGAAGACCATGCCCGCGGCGACGATGGCCGGGACCCACCAGCGCGCCGAGCCACCCGCGTGGGCCCGCCAGGCGCAGCCCAGGGCCAGCGCGGCGAAGAGCGGGATCGGGTTGGGGTTCCAGATGAAGGTCGATTCCTCGATCGCGGCCGGGGAGACGGCCATGAGCAGGCCGGCGATCGCCGCCACGTCCGGGCCGCCCACCATCCGGGCGAACCACCACGTGGCAGCCACGGCCGCGATCCCGAGGGTCGCGATCCAGGCGACGACCGCGGTCGGGTCGGCGCCGCTCAGCCAGGCGATCGGGGCGAGCAGGTAGTAGTAGCTGGCGCCATGGTGGAAGTCCCCGATCGAGGTCGGTGGGCCGAGGAGGGGCAGCGTCCCGTCCTGGACGAGGCGGAGCAGGACCAGGACGTCGTGGCCCTGGTCGCCATCGAAGCGGCCCCGTGATTCGAGGCCGATGAGGCGAAGGAGTGCAGCCAGGATCAGGATCGCCCCGAGGACCGCCCAGCCACGTGACAGCAGGGCCCGGAGTGCCCCTGCGGCCCGTTCGATCGGCCCGATCGCGAGGTCGGCGGAGGTCATGCGGGCGTCGGCGCCGTCGCGGAGCCGGGCTCGACCTCCTCGTCGTCCGGCGCCGGAGCCGCCCCGCGCGAGCGGCTGCCCTTGAGCTGGAACGCCGCGGCCGGGAGCGGTTCCAGGCGGCGCCCGGCCATGAGATCGTGGGCCCTCGCCACGTTGACGAGGTCGTAGCCCGCCTCCATGCCCGGCGTCTCCATGATGAAGGCGGCGTGGCGCAGGGCCGGGTGCCGGATCAGGTGCCCAAGCCCGCGCTCGCCGATCCGCCCGCCACCCAGGTGCTCGTGGCGGTCGAGGCGGGAGCCGGGCTCGGACCTCGAATCGTTGAAGTGGACGACGACGAGCCGCCGCAGCCCGATCCGCCGCTCGACGTCCTCGAGAAACCGGTCGATCACCCGTGGCTCGTCGAGGCGGATGCCCGCGCCCCAGGCGTGGGCGACGTCGAGGCAGAAGCCGAGGCGATGCTCCGATACGCCGAGCTTCGCCGCCGCGTCCGCGATCCGGGCCAGCTCGCTGACCGTCGAGCCCACCGCCCAGCCGCCGCCGACCGAGTTCTCCAGGACGACCATCGCCGCGTCCGGGCCGTCGCCGACGGCCTCGAGCGTGCGCGCCACCGCCCGGGCGATCCGGCGGATGCCGGCCCCCACCGAGGTGTCGCGATGCGACCCGGTGTGGACGTTGACGAAGCGCGCCCCGAAGCCGGGCGCGGCGCGGAGCTCGGCCTCCAGGACGGCTCGAGACCTGGCCGCGAAGTCCCGCTCCGGCCCGGCCAGGTTGACCAGGTACGCGGCGTGGATGACGACCGGGGCCACGTCATGGGCCGTCAATGCCTCACGAAACGCGGGCAGGGCCCGGGGCGGGGCCGCCCGCCGCTTCCAGGCTGTCGGGTTGTCGGCAAAGACCTGGATCGCCGTGGCCCCGATCTCGGCCGCCCGGTGCGCGGCCCGGACCATGCCCGTCCCGAGCGGCAGGTGGGCCCCGATCCGCGGTCCGTCGGGAGACGCTTCGTCGGGAGACATCGCGTCATCCTAACGATGCGGCGCGTGGTCGACGGCCGACGGCCGACGGCCGACAGCCGACGGCCGACAGCGGACGGCCGACAACGGACGGCCGACGGATCCGAACGGGCAGCGCCCGCCTCACCGCGCGACCCGCCGCGCTTCAGCTCGCGCGACCCGCCGCTCGCCACCTCACCAGGCCACCGCCCGCCGCCCTGCCGCGAACCGACGCGGGGTTGCGCAAGCTCGTGACGCTGCAGGCGTCAAATTGGGGCCTTGCGGGCCGTAAGCGAGGCCGAGGAGGCCGGCAGGCGGCCCGGTCGAGCACGAGGGTCCTGCCCGCCGCGCACGCAACGACCGGCCCGGCAAGCCCTATCGGCTCCGCTACGCCGGATGTGACGGTGGCACCGTCACGACGGAGCCCAGGGCGACAGACGGACCCGCCGATGCGCAGCGTCGGGGCACCGCACCGAGGGTCAGCGTGGACGAGCCGGGGCGCCGCACCGAGGGTCAGCGTGGACGAGCCGGGGCGCCCAGGCGGACAGCGGCACGCCGAGCGTCAGCGGCGCCCGTTCTGTCCGGCGCGGGCCTTGCCCGTCGTGTACTCGCCGCCAAGGACCGGTTCGATGAGCCCGAAGTGGCCGTCGTCGCGCTTGTAGAGGATCCCGACCCGCTCCGTCTCGGCGTTGACGAAGACGAAGAAGTCATGGCCCAGCTCCTCCATCCGGGCCAGGGCGTCCTCCTCGAACATCGGCTCGATGTCGAAGCGCTTGACCTTGACGATCCGCCGATCGCGCGACCGATCGGCCTGGCCGTCGGCGATGCGCTGGAGGATGACCTTCTCCTCCTCGGGTCGCGCCCGGAGCCGGGGCTTCTCCTTGAAGTCGACCGCTCGCCGTTCGATCTTGTCGATGACCTCGTCGATGCCCGCCTTGTGGGTGGCGGCGGCGGCCGTGCCGCGAAGGGTCCGCCCGTCGATGACGAGGGTCACGTCGACGATGTGCGAATCGGTGTTGCTCCGGTGGCGCTCGAGCGAGAGCTCCACGATGGCGTCGCTCCGGTCGTCGAGCAGCCGCTCCAGGCGCCCGAGCTTCCGTTCGGCGTAGCGCCGATCGGCGTCACGAACCTCGAGGTTCTTGCCCTTGACGATCGTCCTCACGGTTCGACCTCCCGAGCTCGGCGCTGTGCGTCGCCGAGCTGGCGCGGCGGGGCGGGGTGGCGGCCGTCCCCCGGCCGATGGGTTTGCGCCCAGCGGCTACTGCCGGCGGGGGTGGTGGTCGGACCCGGGTCCGCGAGTTCGAGTATAGCCCCGGACCCTCGACCGCCCTGGGCGCCGGCCAGACCGGCTGGGCCGCCGGGGTCGGCCGGGTCTGCGAGGCCAGCGGGGTCTAGCGCTCGCGCGCGACGGTGATCGCAGAAACCGCGAGCGCGCCGTGGTCGAGCAGGACTCGGGCACAGGCGGCAAGGGTGCTGCCGGTCGTCAGGACGTCATCGACGAGCACGACCCAGGCGCTATCCAGTCCGGCATCGCCCAGCTGACCTCCTGGATTCGCCAGGCCCGGCCAGCCGGCCGACCCGAACCCGAGACCGACGGCGTCGGCCCGCAGCCGGAACGCTCCGGCGACGTTGCCTGTCCGGGCCTGGCGATCAAGGTCGAACTGGGCGGTGGTCCGCCGCGTCCGCTCCAGGAGGGTGCGGACCGGAAGTCCGCAGACGCGCCCGGCTGCGCGGGCGATGAGCTCGGCCTGGTCGTAGCCGCGGTCGGCGACCCGGTCCGGTGACGCCGGCACCGGGACGAGCACGTCGCCACCGGCCCCGGCCCGCAGCCAGCGCCGCCCGACGGCCGCGCCGAGCGGCTCGGCGAGCCGCCGGTCGCCCGCGTACTTGAGGCGGTGGAGGGCCCGCCGGGCAACGCCGCTGAACGAGGCGCAGTGCTCGACCTGGACGAGCGGTTCCGGGACGTCCCCGGGCAGCCCGATCGGCACGCCGGCCGGCAGCTCCAGCCGCGCGTCGAGGGCCGGCAGGCAATCAGGGCAGAGGGCCGCGCCCTCTCGTTCGCAGCCGGCGCAGGTGGCCGGCAGGGCCAGATCGAGGGCGCGCGACGCCAGCTCGCCGATGCCGCGACCCAGCTCCGCGATGACGTCCATCGCCTGAAAGCATGCCAACGGCCACGTATCCGCCGATCATCTGGCGCTCACCGCGAGATCAACACCGCCTATCAGGTGCGGAGCCTGGCGGGCATCGTCAACTTGGGGCGGGGCACGGCCGGATTACCCGCCAGTCGCAACCGTTTCGCTGGCCCCGATCACGGCCATGGTCCGAGCGCTCGCACGACCGGTCGGGGGCGCCGACCTCGCGGCGCGAAGAAGCGGCACCGCGGCAAGGAGCTGGCTGGGCGCGTTCGCCCAGAGCGTCGGGCTCGCCAGCGTGATCGCAACGACGAGGAGCGCCTCGCTGGAGCGGATATCTGGTCGCGTCCGCGCCCGAAGGCCAGCGGCGACGGCCAGCCCTCCGCCGGCCAGCAGCCGAACCCAGTACGGGACCGGCACCCACGAGCCGGCGTCCGAGGCGCCCCGATCGACTGCGATCGAGACCCAGTCCACCCATGCCCCTGGGGACAGGACCACGCTCACCACTGCGACTCCCGCCCCGACTGCTCCGACCATCAGGGCCTCGCGCCGACGGCCCGCGATCACGAGGTACAGGACGCCCAGCACCGGAGCCAGTTTGATGGCCGTCGCGGGGATCCAGAACACCCACGAGCGGCGGAGGGCGAGCACCAGCAGCACTGCGATCAGGAGATGGACATTCCGAACCCGTAACTCCAGTGCGACCGGCAGGAACGCCACGAACGCCAGCGCCACGAACACGTTCCGGCCGGACAGGACCCAGATGCACCCGATGAGGACGGCTGTCCAGACGATCGTGAAGAGCGCGCCGGGGAGCACGGCGGCGAACGGTGCCAGGACCTGGGCAAGGACCGGGGGGTACCAGTAGCCGTACGGCGTGTTCGGGGCAGCCGTCGGGTCGTAGAGCGGCTCGCCCCGCAGAACGCGCTCTGCCGCGAGCCAGTACGCATGCTCGTCACCGAAAACCGGCCATGCGGTCACCGCCACGACCAACAGGAGGGTCGCCCCGACCGCAGCGAGCGTGATGAGCGTTGGCGACAACCGTCGATGCTGGAGGCGCCCCCCGTCCCTGGGCTCCGCAGGCATCGCCTGCATCAGCGGAGGTGGTCCTCGGCGATCAAGACCGAATCACCGACGGAAGTTGCCGTGGCGTCGATCGTTCCGACCGGCAGCTCCAGGCAGCCGTCGGCGCCGCGAACCAGCGGTACCAGCCCGATCCAGGGGCGAAGGCCGCGGTGGACGGACAGCACGCGCCGGTTCCCGTCAGCGCCGGCCCGGCCCACGAAGACCGCGTCGATCGGGATCCGCATGAAGAACATGTGGATCCCGTTCGAGCTCGGCAGCCACAGGGCGTCGCCCACCGGCAGGCGGGCGCGACCCATCAGGCCCATGAATCTGGCCCACAGCGAGGCGGCGACCTCGACCCGGTCGGCGAGGACCGTGCCGCGGGTCACGTTGCGTGCGGCCACACTCGACCCCCCGGTCACGCTCGGGCCCGATTCAGCCGGTGTTGCGCTAGCCGCCGGGTTGAGCGACGCCGATGTTGCCGATGATGAGGATGATCGCCGGTCCGAGGATGACGATGAAGAGGGCCGGGAAGATGCATCCGACGAGCGGGAAGAGCATCTTGATCGGCGCCTTCGCGGCGGCTTCCTCGGCGCGCTGGCGACGCTCGATCCGGAGCTGCTCCGACTGGACCTGGAGCACCTTGGAGATCGAGACGCCGAGCTGCTCGGCCTGGATGATCGCGCCGACGAAGTTCGTCAGGGGCACGACCTCGGTGCGCGGGATGATGTCGCGGAGGGCCTCCCGCCGGACCTTGCCGACGCGGACCTCGGCCAGGGCTCGGCGGAACTCATCGATGAGCGGGCCCTTCATCTTCTCGACCACCTTGCCCAGCGCGGCGTCGAAGCCGAGGCCGGCGCGGACGGAGATCGTCAGCAGGTCGAGGGCGTCGGGGATCTGGAGGAGGATCGCCTTCTGGCGCTTCTTGACGCGTCCGCTGAGCCAGAACTCGGGGAGGATGTAGCCGATCCCCAGGCCCACGACGCCGAGCACGATCCCGCCGAAGAAGTTCTGCCCCAGCAGGCCGAAGACGACGAACAGGACGGCCGCGGTCACGACCGCAACGATGGCCTTGATGCCGAGCCAGTCGGCGGTCCGCATCTCGCCCGGGTTGCCGGCGAGGGCGAGCCGCTTCTCGGTCCGTTCGCTGAAGTTGGAGGAGGTGATCCGGGCGACGCTGCCCGACAGGCGCGCGGCCAGCGGCCGGATCGTGCGGTCGAAGAACGGCTGCTGGAGCTCGAGCTCCTCCAGGTTCTTCGCCGTCATCGAGCCGAGCTGGGTCAGGCGCGCCTGGACCGGGTCCACCGGCGCGTTGCCGGCGAGGCCGAAGGCGATGAGGATGACGGCCGCCGCCGCGACGGCGGCGACGATGACGGGCAGGAGGGGCATCGTCCTAGACCTCGATATCGACGATGCGCTGGATGAAGAAGAAGCCGATCATCATCATCAGCACGCCGAAGCCGAGGATGATGATCCCGGCCGGCAGGCCGCCGATGTTGACCTTGGGATCCCACATCGGGTCGAAGAAGCTCGGGGCGGCCAGGAAGATGAAGCCGGCGAGGCCGAAGGGCAGGAGCCCCACGACGTAGCCCGACAGGCGCTGCTGCGCCGTCAGGGTCCGGATCTCGCCCTTGATCCGGACGCGCTCGCGGATCGTGAACGCGATCGAATCGAGGATCTCGGCGAGGTTGCCGCCGACCTGGTGCTGGATGTTGATCGCGGTGGCCATCAGCTCGAAGTCATCCGAGCGGATGCGCCGGACCATGTTCTCCATGGCCTGGTCGAAGGGCAGGCCCAGGTTGACCTCGCGGATGACCCGGGCGAACTCGATCGATACCGGCGGCCGCGATTCGCGGACGACGAGCTCGATCGCCTGGAGGAACGACGATCCCGCGCGGAGCGCGTTGGCGACGAGCGTGATCGTGTCCGGGAGCTGCTTGTTGAAGGCGCCCAGGCGGCTCGACTTGCGCCGGGCCAGCCAGAAGCGGGGGATGACGAAGCCGAGGATCAGGCCGCCGATGAGGGCGATGATCGTCTGGAACGACGGCATCACGAAACCGATGACGAAGAAGAGGAACGGCACGCCGACCGTGGAGGCCGCCCAGATCCCGAGGAACTCGGAGGGCTTGAGCTTCAGGTCCGCCCGGGCGATCTCGCGGGCGAGGTTCGCCCCGAAGTCGCGCTGCTCGACGACCCGGTTGAGGCTCGCCAGCGCGCTGCTCTGGGCGAGGAGCTCGGCCAGGCCCTCGGGCTTCTCCTTCTTCTTGTCGCCCTTGGCCCCGGCCGCGTAACGCTCGAGCCGGTCGGACACGCCCGAGCCGCGGCCGGACGAGGCGATGCCGACGGCGATGAGGAGGATCGCCACCGCGGCAATCGCCGCGACGGCGATGGTCATGGTGTTCACGGTGCTCAGCTCCTCCCCGGCCTAGTACGCGAACCCGAAGAGACCCTGGGGCAGGTGAATGCCCTGGACTTCGAAGCGCTCGACGAACTTGGGCCGGATGCCGGTCGGCTTGAGGCGACCCTGGATCTTGCCGTCGAGGACGCCGGTCTGCTCGAAGACGAACACGTCCTGCATGACGATGACGTCACCCTCCATCCCCTGGACCTCGGTGATGTTGGTGATCTTGCGGGTGCCGTCCTTGAGCCGTGACTGGTGGACGATGAGGTCGACGGCCGAGGCGATCTGCTCGCGGATGGCGCGGACCGGGAGGTCGACGCCGGCCATGAGGACCATCGTCTCGAGTCGCGACAGCATGTCGCGAGGGGTGTTGGCGTGGCCGGTCGACAGCGAGCCGTCGTGGCCGGTGTTCATGGCCTGGAGCATGTCCAGGGCCTCGCCCGAACGACACTCCCCGACGACGATCCGGTCGGGCCGCATCCGCAGGGCGTTGCGGACGAGCTCCCGGATCGGGATCGCGCCCTTGCCCTCGATGTTCGGCGGCCGCGACTCGAGGGTCACCACGTGCTCCTGCCGAAGCTGGAGCTCGGCGGCGTCCTCGATCGTCACGATGCGCTCATCGTTCGGGATGAAGCCCGAGAGCACGTTCAGGGTCGTCGTCTTGCCGGAGCCGGTGCCGCCGGAGACGAAGATGTTGAGGCGAGCCTCGACGCAGGCCCGCAGGAACTCGAACATCTCGGGGGTCGAGGTCCCGAACCGGACCAGGTCGTCCACGGTGAAGGGGGTGGCCGCGAACTTCCGGATCGTGATCACGGGACCGATGAGCGACAGCGGCGGGATGATCGCGTTGACGCGGGAGCCGTCGGTCAGGCGGGCGTCGACCATCGGCGAGGACTCGTCGACGCGGCGGCCGATCGGGGCGATGATCCGATCGATGATCCGCATGACGTGGTCGTCGTTCTGGAAGACGGTGTTCGTGAGCTCGAGCTTGCCCGAACGCTCGATGTAGATCTGGCGCGGGCCGTTGACCATGATTTCCGAGATCGACTCGTCCCGCAGGAGCGGCTCGAGCGGCCCGAGGCCGATGATCTCGTCGGTGATCTGCTCGAGCATCCGGACCCGCTCGGCGCGGGTGAGGGCCAGGCCCTCCTCGTCGATGACCTTGCCGAAGATCTCCTCGATCTGGCGGCGGACCTCGACCTGGTTGGACAGGTCGAGCTTGGGATCCAGGTCCTGGATGACGCGGTTCTGGATCCGGAACTTGACGTCCCGGAACGATTCCCGAACCGGCGCCTGGGACATCAGCCGCGGCGCGGCGGGGACTCCGGTGGGTGGCGCGGCGCCCGCGCCCGGAGGTCCGGCGGGAGCCGGCGTGCCGGCGCCTCCCGGCTCCTGGCCCGGTCGGGCACTCTCGATCCGCTTCAGCAGGGACATCGCCACCACCCCTTCATCGCCCCCGAGGGCTTCCTGCTCATCTGGTTATCGCCATGCGAACAGCGACTTCTTCGCCGTCGCCTTGTCCTTGGTCTTCGTATCGGCGGTCGCCGGCGAGGCCGACGATGACGCCGAATGGGTCGTCCCCACGACCGCGGTCGCGAGCCGGAGGACATCCTGCGAGACCTGGGCCTCGCGGTTGGAGAGGAAGAACGGTACGCCACGGTTGAGCGCGTAGACCACGCTCCGGCCGTCGCTCACGATCGTGTGGTCCACCTTCCGGCCGATCGAGTGCTCCACGTCCGCGACGCGGATGCCGAGGGTCGAATCGGCCCGGTTGAGGACGAGCTTGATCTTGCCGGCCCCGTAGCCCAGCTGCTCCGCGACCTCCAGGAAGAGGCGCATGTTCTTGATGCTGGTGATCTCGAGGCTCAGCAGGGTCAGGATCAGGTCCGCCGAATCGAGGATCCCGAGGGTCGCGTCGTTGAACGACGAGGGGCAGTCCACGACCACGAGGTCGTTCTCCGCGCGGAGCCGCTCCACGACCCGCCGGGCATGGACCGCGGTGATGAGCTCGGCCTGCTCCGGGGAGGAGGGGGCAAGCAGCACGCGGACGCCCGACGAGTGGTTGATGACGTAGTTGTCCAGGTCGTCCGGCTCGCCGGACTCCAGCTGGGCGGCCAGGTCGGCGATCGACTTGTTCTTGGGATTGAGGTTCAACAGGACGCCGACGTCCCCGAACTGGAACGAGGCGTCCATGAGGGCCACCCGCCGGCCGCCGAGCGACGCGGCGGCCACGGCCAGGTTGACCGCGATCGTCGTTCGGCCGACGCCGCCCTTGGGGCTGAAGATGGCCACCACGATGCCCGGCTGGGCGGACCCGGACGTCGTCGAGCCGCCCGCCGCCGCCAGGGCGGCGGCGGCAGGGGCGGCGATCCGGCTCTGCTTGTCGCGCTCGCGCGCCCACACCTGTCGGATGGACGCGGTCAGCTCGTCGGAGCTGAAGGGCTTGACCAGGAACTCGCGCGCCCCGGCGAGCATCGAGCGACGGAGGTAGTCCGCCTCGCCCTGGACGGACATCATCACCACCGCAGCCGTGGGGCACTTGACCGCCAGCAGCTCGGTCGTGGCGATGCCGTCCATGTCCGGCATGTTGATGTCCATCAACACGACGTCAGGCACGAGGGCCACGGCCATCGTGATCGCCTCGGATCCGGACGCGGCCGCACCCACGACGTCGATGTCGCTCTCGAAGCCCAGGAGCTTCGTGAGGTGATCGCGCGTCTCCGGGATGTCGTCGACGATCAGGACCTTGATTCGATCGGTCATGGCTGCTGGTCGGTGCTACTCGCGAGGCCTTCGGAAGGCTACGGAAGCGGGGCGGGCTGTGGGACGACGATCACCTGCGGCGGCAGGACCCCGAAGTCGTCGACCATGGTCTTGAGGATCGTGCCGGTTGTCGTGATCGGCTCCGGGACGATCGGGTTGCCGTTGTCGTCGACGAAGTCCTTCGGCGACCGAAGCGTCAGGGTGATGCTGCCGTCGAGCTGGACGAACTTGATGACCTCGGCCTGCTGCTGGGTGACGGCGAGGATCACGATCTCCTGCTGGCCGTTGAGGGCCGTCCCGCCCGAATCCGGGGCGGGTGTCGGGGCGCCCGCCTCCGCAGCCGGCGGCGGCGGCAGGAGGGTCGCCACGACCTGGATGCCCTGGAGCAGGACCTTGACGCTCACCGGGTCGTAGACGAACGCCGCGTCGTTGAGGGCGGTGAGCGGGTTGTCCTCGTCGACGATCATCGTGAGCGGGAAGGCCGGGCTGACATTGGCCACGAGGTCCACGTAGTCACCGCTCTTGATGAGCGTGCCCACGCCCGAGACCTGGTCGACCTGGACGGCCATGCAGCTGAAGCCGACCAGGCACTCGATGCTCGTCGGAGAGCTCTGGTTCAGGAAGATGTTCGACGTCACCTGCTGGCCCCGCAGGACCGAGGCGCGGGCAACCTTGCCGATGGCCTGGCTCGGATCGCCGAGCGCGCCGACCTCGCGATCCGTGGTCTGGATCTTCTGGGTCGTGACCATCGCGGCGGTCACGGTCACCCCGAGCGGGATGTCGCGCGCGGCGACGACGGTATCGAGCTCGGCCGGCGGCGCGGCCGTCCCGCTCGGGACGCCGTCGCCATCCGGGTCCCCGCTGAGCAGGATGACCACGAACACGAATGCCAGAGCGGCGAGGAACACGCCGATGAGCAGGATGAGCCGATTGGAGCGCTTCAAGTGAGATCCCTCCCCGGACGCCGTGTGACAGGTGGCACCACTCTAGCACCGCCTTGATCGGCCGCGACTATACCAATGGGCTAGGACTACTGGTAGGTTTCGGCAGGAAACCACGCACACCGCAAGGTGATTCGCAAGGTCGACGTCGGCGGATCACCGGAAACGAATCGGCCCGTCCCCGTGGACGGGCCGCCAGGGCCGGAGCGGACCAGGGCAGGTGATCAGGCCGTCAGCGACGACCGGTTGTCGAGTGGCTGAGAACGGCAGCGGACCGTCGACCCAGTGGCCGGCGGCCCGCCGTTTCCGAATTGACCGGCGCCTAGACGGACGCGCCGATGGTGCTGAGGATCTTGCTGATCTGGCCCCCCAGGAACAGCAGCGCCACGATCGCGACGATCGCGATGAGGGCGAGGATCAGCGCGTACTCGGCGAGACCCTGACCCTCCTCATCTCGATTGAAGGACGCGATGAGAGCGGAAAGATACGACATGCGGTTGGACACCCCCTTCCCTGCAGACTCTCCGGGCAACCCGGAGGCGGCGGCCACCGTACGGTTCGGGAAGGTCCGTGTCAAGGCCGCCGATGGTCCCATTCGGTCAACGTTCGCAAGCGAGCCACCGGAGATACGGAACCGCCGGCCCGCGAGGGCCGGCGGTCATCAGGTGCAGGTGTTCGACGCGGTCAGACGGACGCGCCGATGGTGCTGAGGATCTTGCTGATCTGGCCGCCCATGAAGAGCAGCGCCACGATGGCAACGATGGCGATGAGGGCGAGGATCAGCGCGTACTCCGCGAGGCCCTGGCCGTCCTCATCCCGGTCGAACGAAGTGATAAGAGCAGAGATGAACGACAT
>SCUO01000110.1 GCA_004297395.1 Chloroflexota bacterium
CGAGGCGGCGCTTGCCCGCTTCATGGCGGCGCACGTGAAAGGCTTCGTCGGGCCGCTGCGCGTGCGCCAGTTCGACGGCGGCCAGAGCAATCCCACCTTCATGCTCGAAGCCGCCTCCGGGCGCTATGTACTGCGCAAGCAGCCGCCCGGGCAACTGCTGCCCTCCGCGCATCAGGTCGATCGCGAATACCGGGTGATGAAAGCGCTCCAGGACACGGCCGTGCCGGTCCCGAAAATGCACGCCCTGTGCGAGGACACCGGCGTCATCGGCACCAAGTTCTACATCATGGAAGCGGTGGACGGGCGCATCTTCGCGCGACCGCTGATGGAGGAGGCGCCGCGGGAGCAGCGCCGCGAACTCTGGCGTGATCTCGTCCGGGTGCTGGCCGCGCTGCACGCGGTGGACTACAAGGCCGTCGGACTCGAGGACTACGGCCGCCCGGGCAACTACTACGAGCGCCAGGTGGCGCGCTGGACCAAGCAGTACAGCGCCGCCAAGACCGCGCATATCGAGAGCATGGAGCAGCTGCTCCAATGGGTGCCGGCCCATATTCCGCCGTCGGACGAGGTCTGCATCGCCCACGGCGACTACCGCGTACAGAACATCATGTTCCATCCCACCGAGCCGCGCGTGGTCGCGGTGCTCGACTGGGAACTCTCGACTCTCGGCCATCCCTTCGCCGATCTGGGCTACCTGTGCATGGAGCACAACGCCGACTTCTACGGCGAGGTGAGCCTGCGCCGCCCGGCCGCCGAACTGGCCGAGCTCGGTATTCCCTCCCAGGAGGAAGTGGTGCGCTGGTACTGCGAGTTTTCCGGTCGCGAGCGCATCGACGACTGGGAGTTCTACGTCGCCTACAACCTGTTTCGCTCCGCCGCCATCGTGCAGGGCGTCTACAAGCGCGGCCTCGACGGCAACGCCAGCTCCACCAACGCGCTCGAATACAAGGACGAATGCCGCAACCGGGTGGACCGCGCCTGGGAGATTGCGCAGCGTCTGGATCGGGGGTGAGCCTTCGGGCCGGCTCAAGGGCAAGCCGGCGGTGGGTGCCTACTCTCCGGAAAAGCGCTGGCGTTGTTTGACGCACCCTGGTGCCCGATTCCGGAGATGGGCTTGTATCCGCCACGCTTCGGCTGCGGCGTTGAAAATCACGGGAGGGGAAAAAGTCGCGTGATTTTTTTGTTCTTGTTGGTGCCCAGGGGCGGAATCGAACCACCGACACGAGGATTTTCAATCCTCTGCTCTACCGACTGAGCTACCTGGGCAGGCGTGCGAAGGCGCGTATTAAAGCCGTTCCCGCCAGGGGCGTCAACGCTGACGGGAACGTGCTGGCAGCGACCGCGGCGCACTGGCGTCGGATCGCGCACCCGACCCGAGCGGGGCCGATCGTGACGGAGCCCTCTGCCGGGCAAAAGGTGCCAAGGCGCGCCTCGACGCCTCTCGCCGCAGCCTCTATGC
>SCUO01000035.1 GCA_004297395.1 Chloroflexota bacterium
CTGAAGTAGTGGACCGAGCCCAGCGTCGTGCCGGGCAGCGTCAGCGCCGTCTCGGCGAGGGCCCGGGCGATCCCGAAGTCGGCGACCTTCACCCGGCCCTCGCGGGTCACCAGGATGTTGCCGGGCTTGATGTCGCGGTGAACGAAGCCGCTCTCGTGGGCCGCGGCGATGGCCCGGGCGACCCCCGACGCCAGGCGCGCCGCCTGGCGCGCCGGGATGGCCCCGCTGCGCTTGATGATCGAGGCGAGATCCTCGCCGTCGACGAGCTCCATGACGATGAACGGCCCGACCGTGTCCGTGCCGTAGTCGTAGACGGCCACGACGCCGGGGTGGTTGAGCGAGGCCGCCGACTGCGCCTCCTGGCGGAACCGGGCGAAGAAGTCCGGGTCGCGCCCGTACTCGGGCCGCAGGACCTTGACCGCGACGTCCCGCTCGAGCTGCGCGTCGCGGGCCCGATAGATCGTCGCCATCCCGCCCTGGCCCAGCAGCTCGAGCAGCCGGTAGCGTCCGCCCAGGACAGTGCCGATGTCAGCCACCCGATCCTCCGTCACGGTTCCCCGTCGGCCCGGCACGAGTGCCGGCCGCGGGGATCGTAGCGTACGACGAGCGACGCCCCGGGGAGCGTGACTCCGCCACCGCCACCGAGCTGGTCCGGATCACCCGCTCACCTGCGCCCGTGGACCTCGATCGCGACCGCTCAACCGCTCTCGGTCAGCCAGCGCCACACGCGGTCGAGGGCCTCGAGCGATGTGACCCCATCGAAGATCCGGCCGCCGTGAAGGGCCCACTCGTGGGCTTCCTTGAGGCCGGCAAGAAGGATGAGCGCCAGCCCCACGCGCGCCGCCGTCCACGAGAACCCCGGCCGCAACCGGTGAAGCGCAGCGACGGCCAGGAACCAGAACTCGAAGACGTTGGGGAAGAGGAGCAGGAGCGAGCGCTCGTGGGTGAGCTCGAAGAGGAAGAACCCGACGAGCCGATAGGCGAACAGTCCGATCGCGACCCGCCGCTCGAGCCCCTCCCAACGCAGCGCGACGATGAGGAAGCAGGCCATGTAGACCTGGTCGAGCCACTTGTCGAGCGACTGGTAGTCGGGGACGCCGCCGAGATCGAGGGCGTCGCGGAGCAGGAGGTCGGACAGGTCGATGAGCACGGCCAGGATCCCGCCGGCGAGCGGCCAGCGCAGGACCGGCAGCGACCCGGCGATCCGGATGACGGCGATGACGAGGACCTCGAGGGTCACGGCGCCGCTCCGCTCGGGCCCGTCGCCTGGCTAGAGGTCGAGGGTCTTCAGGTGATCCCGGAACTCGGCGCCGAGGTCGGGCCGGTTGAGCGCAAGCTCCACGGTGGCCTTCAGCCAGCCCATCGTCGTCCCGGCGTCGTAGCGGTCGCCCTCGAACTCGTAGGCGAAGACCGACTGCTCGGCCATGAGCGCCTCGATGCCGTCGGTGAGCTGGATCTCGCCGCCCGACCCGCGCTGGGTCTGCTCGAGCTTGTCGAAGATCTTCGGCGTCAGGACGTAGCGCCCGATGACCGCCAGGTTCGAGGGCGCGGTGCCGTCCGCCGGCTTCTCGACGATCCGCGTCACTCGATGGAGGCGGCCGTCGTGGTTGTCCTCGATGGGCTCGGTTCCGACGATGCCGTAGCGCGATGTCTCTGACTCGGGGACCTTGCTGACGGCGACGACCGAGCCGTGGGTCTGCTGGTAGGCGTGGATGAGCTGGCCGATGGCCGGGCGGTCGGCGATGATGACGTCGTCGGGCAGGAGGACCGCGAACGGCTCGTGGCCGATGAGGTCCTTGGCCATCAGCACCGCGTGGCCCAGGCCCAGCTGCTCCTTCTGGCGGACGTAGGCGATCTGGGCGAGGTCGCTGATGTGGCGAACCTGGCGGAGCTTCTCGATCTCGCCCTTGTCCTCGAGCAGCCGCTCGAGCTCGTACGAGAGGTCGAAATGGTCCTCGATCGCCCGCTTCTGGCTCGAGGTGACGATGATCACCTGCTCGATGCCGGCGGCGACTGCCTCCTCGACCGCGTACTGGATGATCGGCTTGTCGACGAGCGGCAGCATCTCCTTGGGCTGGGCCTTGGTGGCGGGGAGGAATCGTGTTCCCCAACCGGCCGCCGGGAACACCGCTTTTCGGACGCGCATCACTCCCCTTGAGACGGGTCGTCGGGTGGTTTCGAGGATACCACCGGGCCCCTTCCCGGGGCCCCTCCTAGGCTCCGGTCAGCCCTCGAGGCGCTCGACGAAGCGCCGCACCGCGGCGGCGAACTCGTCCGGCCGATCGAGCGGCGACAGGTGGGTCGTCCAGCGGAGGGTCCGGCGCGAGACGTTCGGGACACCCTGCAGGAACGAGCGCTCGCCGAGGCGGAAGACCAGGTCGAGGTCGCCGTTGATGACCAGGATCGGGCCGCCGTAGGCCAGCAGGCGGTCGCGAAACCGGCTCCTGGGCAGGGTTCTCACCGCGGCCGCCCCGCCCTTCGCCCAGTTGCCGGCGGCGACGATCGGCTCGGCGATCTCGGGTCCGTAGCGGCGCCGGAAGAACCACGCGCTGACGGCATCGAACGGTCGTTGCGGGGCGGCGCCGAGGACCCAGGCGAACAGCCTGAACGCGCCGGCCGCCGGGCCCGACGGCTCGGCCGTGGCGCCGGCCAGGACGAGGCCGCGCACCCGCTCCGGGGCCCGGGCGGCGACGGCCATCGCCACGTACCCGCCGAGCGACAGGCCCACGACGACCGCCCGGTCGGCGCCCTCGGCATCGATGGCGGCGTCGACGACATCGGCCGCCGCATCGATGGTGAACGGCCGGTCGGCGAGGGCGCCGTGGCCCGGCAGGTCGACGCAGACGCAGCGGTAGCGATCGGACAGCCGGTCCGTGATCGCCCGCCACGAGGTCTTCGTCAGCCGCGACCCGTGGACGAAGGCGATGAGCGGGGCTCCGGCCGGACCGACGACCTCGCGGGTATCCGGGGCCACCGTCACGGGCGCCCGCCCTCCTGCCCGGGTTCGGCCAGGGGGGCTCGGGCTCCGCCGGGCGGCGGGGCGCCCTGGGCGCCTTCGGGTCCGGGCATGGGCCAGGGCGTGGGCCCGGGCAGCGGCCCGGACTCGGGCTCTGGCTCGGGCTCCGGTTCCGCGGCCGGGATGAGCGCCGGCTCCCCGGGCTGGGCGCGCTGGATGATGACCGCTGCGACCAGGATCGCGAGACCGCCGATGGCCTGGAGCGGCCCGATGGCCTCGGCCAGGAAGGCGGCCGCCAGGGCCACCCCGACGAGCGGCTCGATGAGCATGAGGATCCCCGCCCGGACCGGACCGATCCAGCGGATTCCGGCCAGGAACAGGAAGCTCGGGACCGCCGCACCGAAGATGCCACCGAAGACGAGCAGACCCAGCAGTGCGGGCGGCTCGGTCAGCGGCAGGGTCAGGGCCGCCGGTCCGCCGACGGCCAGCGCCAGCACGCCCGCGACGGCCGCCGAGACGCCCAGGATCGTGCCCATCGCCTGGTCCGTGGGAACCGCGCGGTAGCCGTGCCGGCTGACGAGGACGAAGACGCATTGGCTCACGGCCGCCGAGAGGGCCAGCGCGACGCCGAGCGGATCGATTCCTCCGGCCGCACCCGTGTCCGGCCCGCCGACGACCACCGCGACCATGCCCCCGAGAGCGAGGATGAGGGCCGCGATCCGCGGCCGGTCCATCGGCTCCCAGCCGAGCAGTGCCGACGCCCCGGCGACGAGGGCCGGGTAGAGGTAGAAGCACAGCAGGACGATCGCGACGGGTGTCCGTTGGAAGGCCAGGAACATCGCGATGTTGAGGCTGGCGCCGGCGAGCGAGGCGATTCCGAGTGACGCCCGGCCCCGCCGGTCGAGCGAGCGCCAGCCGACGAGTCGCCCGCCGCGTTGAAGCCCCCAGGCAACGAACCCGGCGGTCACGACCGCCCCGATGCCGGCTCGCCAGGCCACGAAGCCGTACGGCTCAAGACCCAGGTCGTAGACGAATCGGGAGAGCGTCCCGAGCATCCCGAAGCAGCTCGCCGCGAGGACGACGATCAGGCTGCCGAGGAGCGGGCTCCGGCGTCCGTGCACCCGGCCATGGTACGGGCGACCCGGGCTGAGCCCAGCTCGGGCCCCCGGCGGGCGACCCGGTTCAGCCGGCCTCGCCCTCCCGGCGGGCGGCCCCGATCCGGACCCGGGTGAACGGGATCCGGATCTCGTGGAACGTCTCGATCGAGATCACGAAGCCGACCAGGATCAGGGCGACCGAGATGAGCTTCGCGATCGCGAACGGGGCGGTCACCCCGAATCGGTTGAGGGAATCCCCGAGGAGGGCGGCGAAGGCGCCGGCGGCGATGAGGATCGTCGACAGGACGCGGCTGTGGAGGGTGCCGGCGCGGAACGACCTGACCGCGAGCGGGAGCGAGGCGACGAAGTTCACCGGGACCGCGACCGCCCCGATGACCAGGTTGAACAGGAACTGGTCGAACGGCTGGCCCGGATCCAGGGAGTAGGCGAGGACCCGTCGCTTGGGCATGAAGACGTAGGCCGAAAAGAGCGCCCCGAACAGGAGCGAGAAGGCCCCGGTCACGTTCATGAACGGCGTCAGGAGCCGGACGTACCCCGGGAAGAGGGCGGCGGTCGGCTGGCCCGTGGCGGGATCGGTCACGTAGCCCGGCGACGGCAGCGGGGCGAGGGTCGCGAAGGCGATGCCGGCGATGCTCCCGACGACCACCCCGAGGGCCGCGATCCGGGCCCATCGCTCGTTCTGGAAGTACGTCTCACCGAAGACCGCGAGCGCCAGGATGACCCCCACGATGAGGTACAGGACTGGGCTGGCGCCGGCATCCGGGTAGTCGTAGCGACGCTGGGTCAGGAGCGTGAACACCCCCGCCAGGAAGAAGCAGGCCGCATACGCATACCCGAACCGCGTCCGGGCCAGGAGGAAGGCCGTGCCCAACCCCAGCCAGGCCGGCGTCAGGACCGCGCCGGCGAGGTACCAGGTGCGGTAGAGCCACTCGCTCCAGCCCAAGGCAGCGGCGATGGCCTCGGCCCCGGACCCGATCCCGAACAGGGTCATCCCAACCGCCCAGGCCAGCTGGAAGGCCCGTCGCCGCTCGAGCCACTGGTCGAGCAGGGCGACCGCGACCGTGAAGGCCAGGACGGCCGTCACGCCGGGAATCAGCCACTCGGGCATGGGGCCTCCGGCCGGTGATCAGGCGGGGATGAACTCGTGGTCGTCGCGATGAATGCCGTCGCACAGGCCCCAGCGGGGCTCGTCGCCGGGGATGGGGATGGGCCGCATGATCTCGCGGACCTGGCCACGCCGGCAGAACAGCCAGCCCCGCTCGCCCATCCATGCTCGAACGTGTGACGGATCGCCATGGAACTGGAAGGGGCCGGGGTTGATGACCGGGTGCTCGGCCCACGAGACCGGCGTCTCGGCGGCGACGATGTCCAGGATGTTCAGCCGCCAGGGCGTGCCCTCGATGACCTCGAGGCAGCCGTCACAGCGAAGGGCGACGTTGTCCTTGACGATGGTCGGGATCCTGATGCCCATGATCTCCATCGGTCCGATGGTAGCAGGGGACTCGCGCCTGGCGCGCCGCCGGTCGGTGCCGGGTGCGCCGGGCCGAGAACGGGCCCAACGGACTGGCAGGAGCGACCGCACAGGCGGACAGGCATGGTCGGCGCAGGTGCCGAAAGTCCCTTGCAGCATCGATCGACCGGCGGCATGGTTGTTGGACGGAGCCGGACCGGGGCGGTTGCCACCCCGGCGCCACCTCGGCGCCGACAGGAGAGAGCACCGATGAGCACTACCCAGGTCGAGGCAGCGCCGACCGCCGACGCGGCCGAGCTTCATGCCGGCGACGCGGTCCTCAGGCTCCCGATCGAGCGGGCAACCGAGGGCCAGTCGGCGATCGACATCGCCACGCTCCTCAAGGACGCGCACCTCACGACGCTCGACTACGGCTTCGCCAACACGGCGGCAACCCGGAGCGCAATCACCTATCTCGACGGTGACGCCGGCATCCTGCGCTACCGCGGCTACCCGATCGAGGAGCTGGCCGAGCGATCGACCTTCCTCGAGACCGCCTACCTCCTGATCTACGGCGAGCTCCCCACCCCGGAGCAGCTCGAGGCCTGGACGACCTCGATCAAGCGCCACACCCTCCTGCACGAGGAATTCCGGCGCTTCTTCGATGGCTTCCCGATGGACGCCCACCCGATGGGCATCCTCGGCTCGGCGGTCGCGGCGCTGTCGACCTTCTACCAGAGCTCCGAGGATCCAAGCGACCCCGACGACGTCGAGATCAGCTCCATCCGGCTCATCGCCAAGATGCCGACCATCGCGTCGTACGCGTACAAGAAGTCGATCGGCCAGCCGTTCATGTACCCGGACAACAGCCTCGACTACGAGTCGAACTTCCTGCGCCTGATGTTCGCCGTGCCGGCCGAGCCGTACGTCCCCGATCCGGATGTGGCACGGGCCTTGCGCGTCCTGCTCATCCTCCACGCCGACCACGAGCAGAACTGCTCGACCTCGACCGTCCGGCTCGTCGGCTCGAGCCACGCCAACCTGTACGCCTCGATCTCGGCGGGCATCGCGGCTCTCTGGGGCCCCCTCCACGGCGGCGCCAATCAGGAAGTCCTGGAGATGCTCCAGGCGATCGATGCCGACGGCGGCGACGTCTCGAAGGCCGTCGCTCGAGCCAAGGACAAGAGCGACCCCTTCCGGCTCATGGGCTTCGGCCATCGGGTCTACAAGAACTACGACCCGCGAGCCCAAATCATCAAGTCCGCCGCGGACACGATCCTGGCCAAGGCCGGCGTCCACGACCGGCTCCTCGACATCGCCCGGGAGCTCGAGGCGGTCGCCCTCAGCGACCCGTACTTCGTCGACCACAAGCTGTACCCGAACGTCGACTTCTACAGCGGTCTGATCTACCGCGCCCTCGGATTCCCGGTCGGGATGTTCACGGTCCTCTTCGCGATCGGCCGCCTGCCCGGCTGGATCGCCCAGTGGCGCGAGATGATGACCGACCCCGGCTCCCGGATCGGGCGCCCACGGCAGCTCTACATCGGCCACGGCCAGCGGCCATACGTGCCCATCACGGAGCGCTGAGAGAAAGGCACCGGGCGCGCAACCTGGGCGAGGAAGCGGGGCGCCAACACCGCGCTCGGGCCAGATCAGCGGGCGTCGGCGCGGCTCACGGCCCGCTCGGCCGGTCACAGGGCAAGGCGGCGGTGAGCACGCGAGCGAGCGCACCCGGCGGTGTGTGAGCGAGGGAGCGCAGCGGCCAACGCGGCGATGGGGCCGGATCAGTGGGGCCGTGCTTGGTACCCCCAGCCGGATTCGAACCGGCGATCTCCACCTTGAAAGGGTGGCGTCCTGGGCCTCTAGACGATGGGGGCCGGGAGCCGGCCGAGTGTACCAGCCGTGGCTGCGACGGCCGGTCGGGGCTCGACCCTCGCGGTACCGGTGGCGCCCCCCGCTGGGCGCTTGCGTCCGGGCGTGACGCTGGCAGCGTCAAATCCGGGGTAACGCGGGCCATAAGGGCAGCGCGAGGGTGCTCGAGGGCTGCGGATCACCTTCGACGCGACCGCGTCCGTGCTCAGTCGACCAGCGCGCCGACCCGCAAGCCGTGCCTTATCAGTCGACGTGGGCCCGGTTTGATGGTGGCAGCGTCAAGGGCTGATCGAACGCCACCCGGGCGCAGCCTCCGATCGCGCAGAGCGATGTGCCGTGCCTATCCCTGGAGGCCACCCAGGACCAGGGCGAAGATCGCGGCCCCGGCGAAGCAGCCGATGGCGATCATCCCGGCGATCCCACCGGCCACCGCCAGGAGGACCGTCCGACCCTGCCGGCCGTCCTGCCAGGCCCGCCACATGGCGATCGCGCCGCCCACCGACAGGGCGGTGAAGACGATGCCCAGGACGCCCGTCCCGGTCGCGACCATGGCCAGCTGGGCAGAGTCCTCGACCCGCAGGATGGCGTAGGCGATGTAGGCCAGCGACCCGACGAACGCGACCGCGAGGGCGAGCCGGGCGGGCGTGATCCGGAGCGGCCCGAGGTGCGGTCCCAGGCGGCCCCGCGAGCCGTCCGCGCGCCGCGGCACGACGTGCGATTGGGTGTCGATCCGGGGTGGTCGGCTGGCCATCGCCGGCAGGGTACCAGCCCGCGGCGGCTCAGCCCGGCGGCACTCAGCGCGACGGCACGACCGGCAGGTCGTCCCCGCCGCCACGCGAGCGGTGGTAGATCGCGACGTTGTACGAGAGGCGGGGTCGCTTGAGCGTCGCCGCGACGGCCGCTCCCGCCTCGCCGAAGGCCTCGACGAGGAAGGCCGACGTTGCCTCGGGCGACTCGAACGTCCAGAAGCAGTGCAGGACGCGGACCCTGAACCCGCCGGTCAGGAACGGCCCATTCCGGCGACCCCAGGCCCCGTACTCGGGCCGGTCACCAAGGACCCGCGAGACATCGTCCCGGCCGTAGTCGTGGACGACCAGGAGGCGGCCCTCGGGCCGCAGGAGTCGGTCGACCTCGGCGATCTCGGCCGGATCGACACCCCGGAACGCCGACCAGAGCCCCACGACGACATCGACTGACGCGTCCGGCAGGACCGTCCGAAACGGCGCGGCGACCGGATGGTGCCCAACCCTAGCGCCGAGCCCGCCGAGCCCCGCGGCGGCTGCCGAGCCGGCGGCGTCGATGAGCAGGACGTCACGATCGGCGACGGGGCCGAGCGCTTCGAGGCCGCGGAGGATCTTGCCCTCCACGTCGAGCGCGGCTGCCAGCTTGGCGGAGAGGTCGGCGGGGAGCGTGAGCGGCAGGTCCGACACGGAGTCGGGAGTATAGGGCCGCTCAGGGTCCTGAAGCCGCCGATCCCGGCGCTCGGGACCCGTGCGGCGCCCCGGGCCGCTCGTTCAGGCAGAATCCCGGCGATGTTCGCCACCATCCGGGCGATGCCCGGCCCGATCCGCGTCTTTCTCGTCTATGCCCTGGTCATCCTGGCCGGGATCGGGCTGTCGCTCCGGTTCGTCGTCGATCTCGCGATCTCCGCGCCGGTCAGCCCGGCAGGCATCGTCGTCATGGTCCTCCTGGCCTACACGATCTTCACCATCACGCTCGTCCTGCAGCGCAAGGAGGCGGGTCGGGGGTTCGCCCTGGGCCTGAGCTCCCTGACGGTCCCGCCGATCCCCTGGGCGATCGTGATGGGCCAGCCGATCATCGCGATCTTCCTGGCGGCGCTCGCTCTCATCCTCTTCCGTGGCCTGCGCCGAGCGGAGGTCGCCGCGTACCTCGTCGAGCCCTGACCGGGACCGCACGCTCCCGCCCGACCGCGGCCGCCGCCGCGGTCGCCGCCACGGCCACCGCCGGGACCACCGCGACGAGAATCGCCACGACGACCGCCACGAGCCTTGACCAGGGGGCGTCGTCGGGCTCGGCCGCCGAACCGCCGGACGTGCTGCGCGCGCGAGCGCGCGCAGCACGCTACCCTCTGGGGGCGCGCCGACGGATCCACGATCCTCGCGCGCCATGAACCAGACACCACGAGGCCACCCTTGACCAGCTCGTCTCGCCGTACGCCGCCGCCAACGAATCGGGCGCGGGCCTCCCGGTCCAACCGGGCGGTGCCCGAACGACCGTTCCTTGATCGCAACCGGAACCGCCTTCTCTGGGGCCTCGCCGGTGTCGCCCTCGTCGCAATCGCCTCGATGGCCTTCCTGAATGCCACCTCGCCCGCGTACGCCTGCTCCACGGAGTGGGAGCCCGCGGTGACGCCCGAGCCCGCACCGAGCGCGACGCCGCGCATCGGCTACGTCCAGAACGACATGGGCCGCGAGCACGTGACCCTCGGCTCATTCGTGCGCTATGCGCTTTGCCCCCCGGCCAGCGGCAAGCACGTCAACGCCCAGGGCGAGGGCCCGGTTCGGCCGGGGACCTACGGCCCGGACGATCAGGCCACTCCGGGGGGCTGGATCCACAACCTCGAGCACGGCGGCCTCGTCGTCCTGTATCGCTGCGAGAGCGGCGATTCAGGCTGCTCCGACACCACCCAGAGCGCGCTCCAGGCGTTCTACGCCAGCTTCCCGAACAGCCCGGTCTGTGATCTTCCTGCCGGCTCGGTCGGACCGATCATCGCCCGCTTCGACGAGATGAAATGGCCCTTCGCCGCCCTCCTCTGGGGCCAGGTCCTGCCGCTGGACACGCTCGACACCCAGCTCATCCTCGACTTCTTCGCCCAGCAGGGCGAGCGATCGAACCCCGAGGCCCTGTGCGCCGCGCCAACCCCGACGCCAGCCCCCACCGGCACCCCGGGCCCGACCGGCAGCCCCGCCCCGAGCGGCTCCGCCGAGGCCTCCGCTAGCCCGGAGCCGACCGCGTCGCCGGCGCCCGCGGCGACGTCGTCCCCCGCCCCGTCGGCGACGCCCGCGGCCAGCTGACGGCCCCGACGAGCATGCGTCTCGTCGCCTACCTCGCCGACGACGGGCCCGCCGTCGGGCTGCTCGCATCGCCGGATCGCGTCGTCCCGTTCGAGGCCGGACGGGGCGGTCTCGATCTCGCCCTCGCGGAGGACGGGCTCGCCGACCTCCTCGACGCGGCTCGCGACACAGCCACCCGGATCGCCGGTGACCCGACGGCCGGCGAGCCGCGGTCCGACCTCGCCCTGCTGCCGGCCATCGAGTTCCCGGGCAAGATCGTGTGCGTCGGCCTGAACTACGCGGAGCACGTCAGGGAAGGCGGCCGGACCGGCCCCGATCACCCGCTGATCTTCGGCAAGTTCGCCAGCGCTGTCATCGGCGACGGTGAGCCGATCGTCCGGCCGGAGGGCACCCAGGCGCTCGACCTGGAGGTCGAGCTCGGGGTCGTGATCGGCCGGCGGGCGCGCCGGGTCGACGCGACCCGGGCGATGGCCCATGTCGCCGGCTACGTCGTCGTCAACGACGTCAGCGCCCGCGACTGGCAGGGCGTGCCCGCGGCGCTGCGCGAGGGCCAGCGGGGCGATGGCCAGTGGCTCCGGGCGAAGGGCTCGGACACGTTCCTGCCGGTCGGCGCGGACTTCGTCTCCGTCGACGAGGTCGATCCCGCCGCCGGCCTGCGGATCCGGAGCTGGCGGATCCCGGGGGCCGGACCGGGCGCCGGCAGGCCCATCGCCATGCAGGACGGCTCGACGGCCGACCTCATCTGGTCGATCCCGGCCCTCATCGAGTTCATCAGCCGAGCCGTCACCCTGGAGCCCGGCGACCTCATCGCCACCGGCACGCCGGCCGGCGTTGGGGTCTACCGGGAGCCGCCCGTCTTCCTCGAGCCGGGTGACCGCGCCCGCTGCCAGGTCGACGGCATCGGAACGGTGGAGAATCCAGTCGTCGACTGGTCCGACGTCCCCACGGACGAGACCGACCCACCAGCCTGACCCGCGCCGGCCGCACGATCGCGAACCGGCGGACACGAGGACCAAGGAGACGTCGCGATGCGCGCGCTCGTGAAGACAGCCGCGGGCCCCGGGCTCAGCCTGATCGACGTCCCGGATCCGCGCCCCGGCATCAATGACGTCCTCATCCGGGTCCGCAAGACCGGCATCTGCGGCACGGACCTCCACATCGAATCATGGGATCCCTGGGCGGCCAAGACGATCAAGCCGCCGCTCGTTGTGGGCCACGAGTTCATGGGCGAGGTCGTCGAGGTCGGCAGCAACGTGACCGACCTCCACGCCGGCGACATCGTCAGCGGCGAGGGCCACGTCATCTGCGGCCGCTGCCGCCATTGCCGGGCCGGTCGCTGGCACCTCTGCGCCAACACCGTCGGCCTTGGCGTCAATCGGGACGGGGCGTTCGCCGAGCTGGTCGTCCTGCCGGTCACGAACGTCTGGCACCACTGGCCGGGCGTCGACGAGGAGGTCGCCGCGATCTTCGATCCGTTCGGCAACGCCGTCCACACCGCGCTTGCCTTCCCGGTCCTGGGCGAGGACGTCCTGATCTCCGGAGCGGGGCCCATCGGGCTGATGGCGACGGCCGTCGCGCGCCATGCCGGTGCCCGCTTCATCGTCGTGTCCGAGCCCAACGCCTACCGCCGTGAGCTGGCGGCCGGGATGGGGGCCACGATCGTCGTGGACCCCACGCAGCGGGATCTCAAGGACGCCCAGCGCGAGCTCGGGATGGTCGAGGGCTTCGACGTCGCCATGGAGATGTCGGGCAACCCGGCGGCCCTCCGCTCGGCGATCGCCAACATGGCTCACGGCGGCGGCATCGCGATCCTCGGCATCCCCACCGCCGAGATCGCCCTCGACGTCAACACGATCGTCTTCAACCAGCTGACGCTGCGGGGCATCTACGGCCGGGAGATGTACGAGACCTGGTACAAGATGTCGGTGATGCTCCATTCGGGCCTGGACATCCGCCCGGCCATCACCCACCGCTTCTCCCACCGGGACTTCGAGGCCGCCTTCGCCGCGGCCCGCTCAGGTGATTCCGGCAAGGTCATCATGGATTGGACGGATTGATCGAATGACGAATGCCACGCAGCGTGACCCGCTGGCCTTCATCGGGGCCGAGCTCGACGACCTCCGGGCGAAGCACCTCTACCGGCCCCTCCGGGTGATGAGCTCGGAGCAGGGTCCCGTCGTGACCGTCGACGGGCGCGAGGTCATCAGCCTGTCCTCGAACGACTACCTCGGCCTGACGCACCATCCGCGACTCAAGGCAGCGGCCGTGGAGGCGGTTCGCGAGTTCGGGGTCGGGCCCGGTGCCGTCCGCACGATCGCCGGCACGATGGCCATCCACGAGGCCCTCGAGGCCGAGCTGGCCGCCTTCAAGGGCACCGAGGCGGTCCTCACCTTCCAGAGCGGCTTCACCGCCAACACCGGGGTCATCCCGACGATCACCGGCGAGGCCGACCTCATCGTCTCCGATGCCCTCAACCACGCCTCGATCATCGACGGCATGCGGCTGTCGAAGGCACCCCGAAAGGTCTACCCGCACGCCGACCTTGCCGGCCTCGAGGCGGTCCTCGAGGAGGCCTCGACCAAGGGTCGGCCCGACGGGGCCGGGCCCTACCGGCTCATCCTCGTCGTGACCGACGGCGTCTTCTCGATGGACGGCGACATCGCGCCGTTGCCCGGGATCGTCGACCTCGCCGAGCGCTACGGCGCGGCAGTCTTCGTCGACGACGCCCACGCCTCCGGCGTGCTCGGCCGGAACGGCCGCGGCAGCGTCGACCACTTCGGGCTCCACGGCCGGGTGGCGATCCAGGTCGGGACGCTGTCGAAGGCCGTCGGCGTGCTCGGCGGTTACGTCGCCGGCTCGCAGGCCCTTCGCGACCTCCTCGTCCAGCGGGCCCGGCCGTTCCTCTTCTCGACGTCGCACCCGCCGGCCGTCGTCGAGGCCTGTCGCGAGGCGATCCGGGTCATGGAGGAGGAGACCTGGCGGATCGAGCGGCTCTGGGCGAGCACCGCCCGGTTCAAGGCCGAGCTCGGCCGGCTCGGCTTCGACACGGGTCATTCCGAGACGCCGATCACCCCGGTCATCGTTGGCGATTCCGAGGCCGCCATCCGCTTCTCCGCCCGCCTCTTCGAGGAGGGCGTCTTCGCGACGTCGGTCGTCTTCCCGACCGTTGCCCTCGACCAGGCACGCCTCCGGACGATCGTCACCGCCGCGCTCACGGACGAGCACCTCGACCGGGCGCTCGCGACCTTCGATCGCGTCGGCCACGAGCTCGGCCTCATCGCGGGGTGATGATCGAGACGCTCGGGGCCGCGGAGCCGGGCCGGGACCTGCCGCTCGACTCCCATCTCCATACGGACCTCTCGCCGGACAGCGACGTCCCGATCGACGTCTACGCCGCGCTCGCCGCGGAACGCGGGATCGCCGAGCTCGCGATCACCGACCATGTCGATTTCGACGCCCGCGACCCGGCCTACGACTACGCCACGTTCGCCGATCGCGAGCGGTCCGTGCGCGAGGCCGCCGAGCGCTGGGCGCCGCGCGGCGTCGCCATCCGGTTCGGAGCCGAGCTGACCTTCAATCGGTCCTGGGAGGCCGATCTCAGGGCCCACCTCGGCCGCCATCGCTACGACTTCACCATCGGCTCGGTCCACGACTGGCCGGATTCGCCGTACGTCCGGTCCCGCGTCCGGACCTGGGCAGCGAACCGGCCGCTGGCCGAGGTGCTCGCGCCGTACCTGGCCGAGATCACGGCCGCCGCTGGATCGGGCCTGTTCGACACGATCGGCCACCTCGATGTCGTCCGGCGGTACCTGCACGGGATCGTCAGCGCGCCAGCGGTCTTCGGCGCGGTCGAGCTCTTCGAGCCCGCGCTCCGGGCGCTCGTCGATTCGGGCACGGCCCTGGAGGTCAACACGAGCGGCTACCGCCGAGAGGGCGGCGAGCCGTACCCCGGGCCGCCCCTCGTCACCCGCTACGCCGAGCTCGGCGGCCGGAGCGTCACGGCCGGATCCGATGCCCACCGGAAGGACCAGTTCGCCTGGGGCCTCGAGGCGGGGTATCGTGTCCTGGCCGAGGCCGGCTTCGAGGCGCTCACCTTCCGGCGAGGCGGCGATCGGGTCGCGATCGAGCTTCCCACCCGGGTGCGCACGCCAGGGGCCGTTGGTGGCGTCGCCTAACACTGGGCGGGTTTGTTCGTTGTGAGATTGGACGACGGGGCGCTCGAGCGGCTCGTGCTGGAGGCCAAGGGGGGTGACCCCTGGGCCTTCGGTCGACTCTTCGACGAGTATCACGAGCCGATCTATCGCTTCATCGCCAACCGCGTCAACCGCCCGAGCGACGCGGAGGACCTGACGCAGCTCGTCTTCGTCAAGGCCCTGGAGGCACTGCCGCGCTATGAGGTGCGGGGCGTCCCCTTCGGGGGCTGGCTCTTCCGGCTGGCCAGGAACACGATCATCGACCACGCCAGGACGCGCCACGACCACGCCGAGCTGGATGCAGCGGCGGATCGGGCGACGGACGAGGCGGGACCGGACGAGGTGGTTCTGCTCCGGCAGGACCTCGACGCGGTGGCCAGGGCGCTCGCCAGCCTGACTGACGAGCAACGAGAGGCCATCGAGCTCCGGTTCTTTGCCGGACTCTCCGCCCGCGAGGCGGCCGAGGCGATGGGCAAGCAAGAAGGCACGGTCCGGGGCCTCCAGTTCCGGGCCATCGCGTCCCTCCGGCGCTCACTGGGCCTGGACCTGGACGTCGAACCGATGCCGAACGAACCCGCGCCGGGGCTCGGGGACCGGTGATGGACCAGGAGAGAAACGTGCACGAAGAGCATCCGGGGACACAGGAGCTGGGGCAGCGCCTCGAGGCGTATGCGTCGGCGCGCCTGTCCCCGGATCGGGCCGCGGCGGCGCGGATCCGGGTGGCGGTCGTCGAGGAAGCGCGGATGCGCGCCCTCGAGACCTCCATCGGCAGCGTTCCGCACCGCCATCGATCGAGGTCCCGGCCGATCGCGGCCGTGCTCCTCGCGGCCGGGCTCACCCTCGCGACGGCCGTCGCCGTGGCTGCCGGGTCGGCGCCGGGCGGGCCCCTGTACGAGGCGCGAATCTGGCTCGAGGGCGCGATGTTGCCGTCGAACGCCAACGACCGGGCCCTCGAGCGGGTCCGCCAGATCGAGGAGCGGCTCCTCGACGCGGAGCGGGCGGCCGCATCGGGCGATCCGGTTGCGCTTGCCGCCGCCATCGAGGCCTACAACGAGGCCGTGGCCGAGGCCATGGCCGAGGTCGGAACGGACATTGATCGGCTGGCCCGTCTCGAGGAGGCGCTCGGCCACCACGTCGATGTCCTCGAGGCGCTCTCCGAGCGGCTGCCCGGCGCGGCGGCCAACGGCATCAACCGGGCGATCGAAGCCAGCCAGAAGGCCGTGGACAAGCTCGACGAGGCCAAGCCCCACCCGGCCGCCACCGAGCCCGCGGGACAGCCGACGCAGAAGCCGGGCAAGACGCCAGGGGCCACCCCGACCGAGCGGCCTGAGCGCACACCCCGCGGCGGCCCGACCGACCCTCCGTAAGGTCGATTGCCCGCCTGATCACAGCCTTCGAGGCACCATCCCGGGCGCACGAGCCGATCCCTCCGGCCGTACTCTCAGCCCGTGGCGATGGCACGAACGAGCGCGAGTTCCGAGTACCGCGGATGCGACTGACGGTCGTCGGGGCAGGGCCGGCCTATTCGGATGTCGTGGGTGCGGTCGGGGCGTGCTACCTGGTTCGCTCCGGGCCCCACGCCATCGCCCTGGACCTGGGCCACGGCGCGTTCGCCGGCCTTGCGGCGCGGATTCCGCCGGAGCAGCTGGACGCGATCGTCATCAGCCACCTCCACCCCGATCACTTCGTCGACCTCGTTCCGCTCCGGCACTACCTCTGGTATCACCTCAGCCCGGCAGCCCGGGTCAGGGTGGATGCCCACCGGGACCTCGCCGATCGACTGGACGCGCTCCACGCGGAGCCGGGCTTCACCGCCCGTGCGCTCGATGTCGTGCCGCTGGAGCCGGGTGTCCGGGACATCGGTCCGTTCAGTGTCCAGGCTGCTCGGGTGACCCATACCGGGGACAGCTTCGGCTTCCGGGTCTCCGAGGGGTCGGGTGGGGGCCTCGTCTACTCGGGTGACGTGGGCAGGGCCGCCGATCTCGCACCGCTGGTGCGGCCCGGCGACACCCTCCTCGTCGAGGTCTCGTTCGGACCGGGGCCGGTTCCGCCAGGCGCGGCGCACCTGGATGGTCCGGCGGTCGGCGCCTTCGCGAGCGAGGCCGGCGCTGGGCGCGTCCTGCTCACCCATCTCCTGATGGGCCGCGACCGGCCGGCCACGATCCAGGCGGTGAAGGATCGCTTCCCGGGACCGGTCGAGCTCGTCGAGCCGGGTTTCGATACCTGGATCTGAGCCGAGAATCCGACGACCGGGATGCGGGCACTGCATCCCGGTCGCCAGTGCTCGGGGACAGCGATCCCCTCCGGGTTACTCGGTCGCGTCGGGCTCGCGACGCCGGATCGGGGCGAAGAGGACGGCCGCGCCGGCGAACCCGGCGAGGCCCAGGATGAGGAAGATCGAGGAGGTGCCGCTCGCCGCGTCGGAGACGGTGTCGGTCGGCGGCAGCTCGATGTCGTCGTCGGTCGAGACCGAACCCAGGACGGACTGCCAGCGCGGCGTGCCGTTGCTGTCGTCGGCCTCGTCGGCGCTCGAGTCTGCCGGCTGATCGGCGTCCGAGTCGCCGTCGACACGGCCGGATGGGGTCTCAATCGAGCCGTCGATGGTCTCGTCGGCCGGGTCGTCCGTCTCGTCGCCGGGATCCGTCGTTTCATCGACCGGCGTCGTCTCGTCGGCGGGATCGGTGATCTCGTTGCCGGGATCGGTGATCTCATTGCCGGGATCCTCTGAACCACCCTCGGGCGCGCCAGGCCCATCGACGCGGTAGTTGTCGTTCTTGCTGGTCCGACCCTGGTTCACGTCGACCGTGTAGACGCCCCAGTCATCGGCCGCGATGGCATATAGGCCGAGGCAGAATTCCCCGTCGACGTCGGTCGAGCTCGAGCCGGCGGCGACGACGTCGCCGGGGTCGCCGCTGGCACCGCCGGGCTGCCCGGTGATCGCCCAGTCGAGGGCGCTCGACGCGTCGAAGTTCTCGCCGCGGACATAGACCGTGTCACCGACCGCGTAGAGGTTCTGGTTCTGGGCAGCCGGCGCAGTGCACGGCTCGTCCGTCGTCCAGATGGAGCCGCTGCCGCCGGCAGCGAGGGCGGAGCCCACGCCGACGCTGAGCGCGGAAATGGCGAGGAGGGACGACGCCGCGACGCGAGCTGCGCGGGCGCCCGTCCGATCCGAGCGAGTGCGATCGTTCATCGTGGTCCCCGAGTACTGATGCTTGCCTGGTACCGAACCCGGAAGATCCGGGGCCCTTGCCTAGGGGGCTCCGCCATCGTGGGGGACCTTGGACGGCCGCGTCTAGTACCTGCGGCGACCTCGATTCGCACCCGAATCCACCCAACCGCACCGGCGGGCGGAGATCGCGTTGCGCAGGCGCAACGAACGGTCCCATGACTGCCGGCGGGAGTCGCCGGTACGGGGGTCGGGGGGCCGGGGCCGGACTCGCCGCCCGCGAGGCGGTGCGAGCGCGCGACGACAGGGGAGGCTGACAGCCTCCTGGATGTGCGACGCAGGGATAGGCCGGAAAAGGGGCGGACGGGACGCACTCAGGCCAGTGCGTCCCGTCCGGGTCTCGGGGACCCTATGGTTGGCCGGTCCGGCCGGCCATGACGTCCGCCGCAGCGGACGCGTTCCGGTGCGATCCTACCCGCCGGCTCCGGGCGGATGCTGGCTCGCGGCGCAAGAAGGCCGGAGCGGTCGCTCCGGCCTCCTGTCAATGGTGCTGGTTGATGCCAGCCTGCTAGCGGCGGCGAGTGGCTCGCGCCGGGGTCATCACCAGGACGCTCGCGAGGAGCGCGGCCATGGCGATGAGGGCCAGGCGCCAGGTGCCGTCCGCGGGTGCGGACCCACCACCGAAGGAGTCGGTCGGCGGGAGCGTGACGGTCGGCGTGTCGGTCTCAGCCGCGACGGACTGGACGAAGGTGGGCGTGGGCGCCACGGTCGGCGTGGCCGTGGCCGGCGGGGCCGTCGGGGTCGCGGTCGGCGGCGGGGCCGTCGGGGTCGCGGTCGGCGGCGGGGCCGTCGGCGGGAGCACGGTCACGGTGGCGGTATCCGTGTCGCTGACCTCAGTCTGGCCGTCGTGGCCCAATGCCGTAGCGGTGTTTAGGGTCGTGACGGTGATGGTCGTGGTGCACGTGTAGGTCCAAGTCTCGTCGAGGTCGAGCAGACCGGCATTGTGGGTGTCGCCGCCCACGAACACGACCGGTGAGCACTTGTCATCCGATACTGTGACCGTCGACAGCGGAACGTCGCCCGCGTTCAGGACCGTGTACGTATAGGTCACGATGCCACCAGCCGCCGGAACCTCTGCCGGATTCGCGACCTTCTCGATGTCGATGGCTGGATTGCCGAAGCGGGCCTTGAAATTGTCCGACTTCTGATCAGCACCTGTGCAGATCTCGAACGTGTCCGACGATGCGGAGAAGCCGGCGCAGGCCTCGACCGACGAGGCTGTCGCGATCGTCAGCTTGTACTCGCCACCGTTGTTCGGCGTGTCGTCATATGGGAACAGCTGGACCGTGATGCCGGTGACCGGCGGGCTGCAGTTGACTGGATTGGTCGCGTGGCCGCCGGCGGTTGAGGTGATGAAGCCGTTCGCGCCGACCGTGAACTTCCGCTCGCTGATGGCGTCGCTCGAGAGCAGGTCACCACTTGGGCTGCTGACCTCGAAGTAGTAGTCCCCTGCTGCAAGATGCGAGCCGCCATTGCACGGACCACCCGTCAGGTAGACGGCGCTCTTCGAATCGTAGATGTTGGCGTTGATGATCGAGCCGTCGATGTTGCTCGTGTAGACCGCGCCGCTGAGCGCGGACACGACGCCTGCCGACGGTGCGAGCAGCGCCAGGGCGAGCAGTGAGGCGACGCCCAGCCAGCCGACCCTGCGGACGGTGCTGACGCGCCTCGTAGTGAGCGAGCGCTCCATCGATTGGTCCCCTCCTGAGAGATTCACCCTTGGGCCTGATGTGAAACACATCCCGCCGATCCCAACCAGCGTCGGGTTCGAGCGGGCACGGTCCACAATGAGGCACAGGTCCTGGGTCGTCCAGTACTTCGGAACCCCTATTCCCGACTGCTAACCGCACCAGACCACACCGGACTGCCCAATTTGCTGGTGCGCTCGAACACCGAGGTACCAGGACCATCGTCGGTCGGGGGCCCGGGCTCGAGCTCGGCTTGCGGCCAGGCGATGGGCAACGGGCCCAACCGCACCCGGCAAAAGACGGACGGGGCGCACTCAGGCCGTGCGCCCCGTCCGGGTCTCGGGGACCCTTGGGTTGGGTCCGTCAGGTTGGCCCCTGCCTCAGCGGCGGCGGACCTCCTGGCGGCGGGTCCGGCTCGGCGTCGGGGTGAGGTACCCCGCCACCAGGCAGACCCCGGCGAGGGCGAGCAGGGCGAGCATCAGGCCGAAGCCCGGGTTGCTCGGAGCCGGATCGCCATTGTCGATGCCGTCGGTCGGCGGAAGCGTCGGCGGAGCCGTCTCCGCGAGCACTTCCTGGACCAGGACCTTGGCGTCGTCGTCGTCCCGGTCGGTCTCGTCGCTGTCGATGGCAGCGACGTTCACGATCGGCTGCGCCTGGTCTGGCGCGGTGTCGAGGACGGTCACCTTGAACGACAGCGTCCCATCGACGCTGACGATCGGGGCGTTCCAGGTCAGGGTCCGCGTGGCGGCGTTGTAGCCGACCGAGGTGAACTCAGCGTTGGTCGTGGCCGAGCCCGCGACGTACTCGAGACCAGCCGGGACCACGTCGGTGATCACGCCGTTGTGGGTCGGCGGGCTCGAGATGTCGTAGTTCAGCGTGTAGGTCAGGGTGTCGCCGACCTTGGCGATCGGCGTGCCATCGACGGCGGTGCCGCCGGTGTAGCCGCTGACGTCCTTGAGGATCGTCAGGCTCGGCACGGTGAGGGTGTTGAAGTCGGACTTGCAGGTCACGCCCGGCACATCAACGCAGACCTGGGCCGTGTTCGTCAGGGAGCCGGCCGCGTTGCCGTCGATCGTCACGTGGTACGTGATCGTGGCGGCGGGGCTGCCGGTCGCCAGGCTGGCGAACGTCCACGTCAGGGTCTTGCCATCAAGGCTGATGGCGAAGGCCGAGGCGGGGTTCGAGGTCTGGCTGGCCGCGACGTACGTCTGGCCCGCGGGCAGGGTGTCGGTGACGACGGCATTCGTGACCGGACCGCTGGTCACGTTCACGAGGATCGTGAACGTCACGTTCTGGCCGTGGCCGACGACGCCGTCAGCATCGTTGTTGCTCTTGTCGATTTCGGTGCCCGGGACGCGGACGACGGCGTCATCCGTGTCGGAGACCTCGGTCTCCTGCTCCGACTCACCGGTGGCCGTGGCCACGTTCGTGCGGTTCGAGTTGACCGTCACCGTGGCGGTGCAGGTCATGGACTCGCCGGCAGCGAGCGTCGTCTTCGGGCAGGTCGCCGCGAAGTCGTCGGCCGTGCTGGCAGTCCCGTTGTCGTCGACGACGTGGACGCCCACGAGGGTGATCGGACCGGTGTTCGTCACGAGATATGAGTAGGTGACCGGTCCAGGGCCCTGGACCAGGACCGCGCCGTCGGCGGCAGAGCCGGCCGTCTTGACGATCGAGATCGAGGGCTTGGAGTTGACGTAGGTGCAGGTGATCGAGCCGCCGGCCGCCATCGTCAGGTCGGCCGTCGCGCCCTCGATCTGGGCCGAGGAGCCGCCAAGGGCGACGCAGTCGAGATCCGTGAGATCCCAGCCGGCCTCGCCGTTCTCGGTGACCGAGTAGTCGCCGGGCGGAACGTTCTCGAAGCCTTCCATGTTCGACAGCGTGTTGGCATCGTTGCCGTCATCGTCGAGCTCGAAGTGGATCGGGCCGTCGAAGCCGGAGATGTCGAAGCCAAAGTCCTGGGCGTCGTTGGGCTGGGCGTCCTTGATGATCGTGATCGTGCCGCGCTGGGTGTTCCAGAACGTGCAGGTCACGGTCTCGCCGGGATCCAGCTCGAACGTCGCGGTTGCCTCGGCAACGTTGCCGCTGCTGTTCGTGTCGTCGCAGATGATCTGGGTCAGGTCGAAGTCCGGCGTCGGGTCACTCTCGGTCGAGGTGTACGTGCCGGGCTGGAGGTTGTCGACGACGATCGTGCCGTCGTCGCTGATCGTCCCCTCGGCGTCGCCGGTGAACTCGAATTCACCCTCCGCGCCGTCGGGGCTGGTCTGCTTCTCGACGATGATCGTGCCGCGCTTGGTGTTCTCGAAGACGCACGTGACCGTCTCGCCGGGCTCGACGTCCAGGCTGGCCGGCGTCTCGCCCTGGTCACAGGACGCGCCGCTGAGGTCCCAGCCGTTCGGGGTCGTCTCGGACACCGAGTAGGCGCCCGGGACCACCTCCTGGTCGTTCGGCTCCTGCTCGTCGGTCAGGCTGAAGCTGTCATAGCCTTCCCCGCCCGCCACGAAGCTGAAGCTCTGGGGGTCGCCGGACGGATCCGTGACCTTGTCGACCACGATGTGGCCGCGCTTCGTGTTCGTGAACGTGCAGGTGACGGTCTCGCCGGGCCCGACGGTGATGTCGGCGATGGTCTCGCCCATGTCACACGTCGCGCTCGTGAGATCCCAGCCGGCCGGGACGGTCTCGCTGACCGAGTAGGTGCCGGGCAGGACTTCCTGATCGTCCGGATCCGCGGCGTCGGTCAGGCTGAAGCCAACGTAGCCGGTGCCGCCGGTCGTGAACGAGAAGCTCTGCGGGTCGCCGGACGGATCCGTGACCTTGTCGACCACGATGTGGCCGCGCTGGGTGTTGGTGAACGTGCAGGTGACGGTCTCGCCCGCGCCGACCGTGATGTCGGCGATGGTCTCGCCCTGGTCACAGGTGGCGCTGGTGAGATCCCAGCCGGCCGGGATGTTGACCTCGGCGACGCTGTACGTGCCGGGATCGACTTCCGTGTCGTTCGACTGGCCGTCGGTCAGGTTGAAGTTGGCCTTCCAGCTCGGGTCGAACTCGAAGCTCTGGTTCGAGCCGTTGGGGAGGGTCTCCTTGACGACCACGATGTGGCCGTCCTGGCGGTTGTTGAAGGTACAGGTGACGACTTCGCCGGCGTCGAGGTCGATGGCCCCGATCGGGCTGCCGTCGGAGCACGTCGCGCTCGTCAGGTCCCAGCCGGCGGGCTCGATCTCGGCCACGGAGTACGTGCCCGGATCGAGGAAGCCGGAGTCGTTCTGCTGGCCGTCGGACAGGAAGAAGTTGGCGCCGTAGCTCGAGTCGAACTCGAAGCTCTGCTGCGACCCGTCAGGGGTCGTCTGCTTGACGACGATGATCTTGCCGTCTTCGCGGTTGTTGAAGGTACAGGTGACGGTCTCACCCGGGTCGAGGTCGATCGCGGTGTTGGCCGAGCCGTCCGAGCACGAGACCGAGGACAGGTCCCAGCCCACCGGCAGGATCTCGACGACCGAGTACTGGCCGGGGGTGAGGAAGCCGGAGTCGTTGAGCGGATCCTCGTCCGCCAGGAAGAAGTTCGGGCCGTAGTCCGGGTCGAACTCGAACTCGGTCTCCGAACCGCTCGGGTCGGTGATCTTGTCGACCAGGATGTTGCCGTCCTGGCGGTTGTTGAAGGTACAGGTGACGGTCTCGTTCAGGCCGAGGTCGATGTCATCGACCGTCTCGCCCTGGTCGCAGGTGGCGCCGGTCAGGTCCCAGCCCGCCGGGATGTTCACCTCCGAGACCGTGTACGTGCCTGGGGCGAGGAAGCCGGAGTCGTTCGACTGGCCGTCGGTCAGGTTGAAGTTCGAGCCCCAGCTGGGGTCGAACTCGAAGCTCTGCGAGGCGCCGTCGGGGGTCGTCTGCTTGACCACCACAATACGGCCGTAGCGGGTGTTGGTGAACGTGCAGGTGACATCCTCGACCGGATCGACATTGATCGTCGCGGTCGCGGTGCCGAGGTCGACGGTGCTTGGCGTGTCGCTCGAGCCATCGTCACAGGTCAGGCCGGTCAGTTCCCAGTTGACGGGGATGTTCAGCTCGCTGACGTCGTAGCTGCCCGGATCGACCTGGTTGAAGGTGATGCTGTTGGAGAGCGTCGCGTTGGCGTCGTCGTCAAGGGAGAACGCGCCGAGGTCACCACCGAATGTGAAGTCCTGGGCGTCGTCCGGGATCGCGTCCTTTACGATCGTCACCGAGCCGCAGGTGTCGAACCCACCGAGCGCGAAGTCCGAAAGCGTCGCATCGACAGACTGCGATGCTCGCGTCTCGGCGATGAACGTCGAGACGCACGTGTCGTCGAGGCCAAGCGCCGTCAGGTCGATCCCGCCCTCGAAGAATGTGCCGGGGAGGAACGTGTCCTCCTCACCCGGGTCTGCGTCACGCGCGGTGAAGGGCCAGGGCGAATCTTCGTTGGCCCCGTTCGTCGCGCCGCAGGCGAAGTCGGTGAGCGGGGCGCCGGTGCATGGGACGCCGGAGGCGATCGTGTTGAGCGTCCCTGCGGCATTCGCGTCGCCGCCCGAACCGACCCACTCGAAAACGTCAAAATCAGCGAGCGCGCCGCCATTTGTGTAGTTCGCGAGAACGAGGATGTCGCCGACAACATGCTCGCCGACGAACGGGCTGCCCGGCGCGTTCCCGTCGCCGGTGAGGCCGACGCCATCCTGGACGAACCAGAACCCGACGAAGTTGTTGCCGTCGGCCTCGTACTTGTTCAGCCCGAAGTAGACGATCGTGTGACCATCGGCGTCGGTATACGAGGCCGCGAAGGCGTGGGTGATGTCGTTCTTCGGCTGGCTGGCCTTGAAGTGCTTCCAAAGCCAGTCACCGATCGCCTCGTCGTCTTTGGTATCGCCGCCCGTGAACGTCTCGTCGGCGTCGTCATCCACCGGGTCGACGATGAACTGGGTGGTATCGGCGGACGACGTCCCGCCGTAGACCGCCGCCCAGTCGTCGCCGGGAGTCCCTCCGTTGGCGGCGTTGCCGTCGAGCTCGAACAGTCCGTCGTCGTGCACGGCAAGGGCCGTGTTCGGCGAGGCGAGCGAGCCATACTGCATGAGGATGGAAAGCACGAAAAGGACCAGCCACGAGAGGGTCAATCCCCTTCGTCCCCGGTCACTCATCGACCACGCGAATCCCCGAGACTTCATCATTCCCGTTCCTTTCCCCCTGTCGAGCGGCGATGCGCTGCCCTCGTCCGTAGCCGAGGCGGGGGTTCGGAACACGAGGCCCCCCGCCTCCGAGTGGGGACGGCCGGAGAGGCCGCCCGCGTCAGGTGCGTCCTCCTGAATCGGGACGCTCCATGAGTGCAACGGGGAAAGTACCCCCCGCAGGACCGCCAACGGTACTGCCCTGAACCGCCCTTGACTAGACCCAAATCGCCAACGTCCGACCGGACCTGCCCCCGATTCCGGTGCTGCCGCGCACCGGGTACCAGGACCCAGGTCCCATGCCCTGACCCGGGTACGATGGCCGGGCCAGATCCCCCTCGGAGTCCAGCCCCAGTGCCTCTCACCCAAGCCATGGAACCAGCGACGCTCGCGCCGACGGGCACGGCTCGATCCTGCGCGACGGGGACGATCCGCCCGTGACCCTGCGAGCCCAGGCCCGAAGGTCGGTCGAGGCTGCCTGGCGGCAGGCGACGACCTCGGGCGCCCTGCCGCCGATGCCCGACGGCACCGTCGCGGACGTGACGATCGAGCGACCGGCCAACCCCGAGCACGGCGACTTCGCCACAAACCTCGCCCTCCGGCTCGCCCGCCCCCTGCGGATGCCACCCGGAGCGATCGCGGCCGCCCTGGCCGATGCAATCGCGACCGGCCCCGGCGAGCCGGTCCTCAAGGCCACGGTCGCCGGGCCCGGGTTCGTCAACCTGGCTCTCACGGACGCGGCGGTTGAAGCATTCCTCGACACGATCCGGTCCGAGCCGGCCGCCTGGGGCAGGGCCGCGGTCCCGGGGTCCGGGCGGCGGGTCAACGTCGAGTTCGTGTCGGCCAACCCGACCGGGCCGCTGACCGTCGGCAACGCCCGCGGGGCGTTCGTGGGCGACCTCCTGTGCCGCGTCCTCGAGGCCGGCGGGCAGCAGGTGACGCGCGAGTACTACTTCAACGATTCCGGCGCCCAGGTCCAGAAGCTGGGCGCATCGATCATCGCCCTCGCCCGCGGGCGCGAGGTCCCCGAGGACGGCTACCACGGCGACTACGTCGAAGTGCTCGCGGCCGAGCTGCCGGCGGCGTTCGGCGCGGGCGCCCCCGCCGAGGCCTCCGAGCCGGACGACGAGGCTGCCGCCTGGGCCGCCGGACGCTGGGCGTCGGAGCGGATCCGGGCCGGGATCGAAGCATCGCTCGAGGCGCTCGGGGTCCACTTCGATGTCTGGAAGACGGAGGGCAGCCTCCACGCCGAGGGCTGGGTCGAGCGGGCCGTGGAGCGGCTTCGGGCCGGCGGCCACCTGTACGAGCAGGACGGCGCGCTGTGGTTCCGATCGACCGCCTTCGGCGACGACAAGGACCGGGTCGTCATCCGCTCCAACGGCGAGCCGACGTACTTCGCCTCCGACATCGGCTACGTCACCGAGAAGCTCAGCCGCGGCTTCGACCACCTCATCTACATCTGGGGCGCCGACCATCACGGCACCGTGGCCCGGGTCCAGAACGCCGCGCAGGCGATGGGCTATGACCGGGCCGCGGTCGAGATCCTCCTGACCGGCTGGGTCAGCTTCGTCCGGGACGGCGTCGAGATCTCGATGTCAAAGCGGGCCGGCACGTTCGTGACGCTCGACGAGCTCCTGGCCGAGATCGGGCCGGATGCCGCCCGCTGGTTCTTCGCCAGCCGGGGCGCGAACGTGAACATCGACTTCGACATCGAGCTGGCCAAGAAGCAGTCGAACGAGAACCCCGTGTACTACGTCCAGTACGCCCACGCCCGGATCGCCTCGATCCTGCGCCGGGCGGCGGAGGCTGGACTGGTGGCCGCGCCCTCGCTCCGCGACGCCCTCGGGGGTGCGCCCGAGCTCGGCCTGGCCCGAATCGTCGCGCGCCTGCCCGAGGTGGTCGAGGACGCCGTCGGGGCCCAGGAGACGCAGGCCATCACGACCTACGCCACCGAGCTGGCGACGGCGTTCCATGCCTTCTACCGCGACGCCAAGGTCGTCGACGCGACCGATCCAGGGCGCTCGGCGGCGCGGCTCGCCCTCGTCGACGCGACACGGATCACCCTGGCCAACGCCCTTGGCCTGCTCGGGATCTCTGCGCCCGAATCGATGTAGCCGCGAACGGCGCGCCTCAGCTCGGGTCCGTTGCCAGGCCCACGAGGATCACGTCGAGCGAGGCGCCCCTGGGCCCGGCCTCGCCGACGGCCACCACGACGCGGTCGTCCCGGATGACCACGGATCCGCCGCGCCCGAGGCCTTCGACGACGTCCGCCGCCGCGTCCCGGAATTCCTTCGCGTCCGCGGCCGTGTCCCAGGCGGTCGAGATGACGATCACGTCGCCGCCGTCGCCTGGGGCGGCGAGGAGGGCCACGCGGTCACCGCCCCAGCCCTCGGTGGCGACCCGGGCGACGTCACCCAGGAGCCCGCCCTCGCGAAGCCAGATCCTGAGCTGCAGCTCGCCCAGTGTGTCCTCGGCGTCGAGGATCCAGTCGGGCCCGAAGTCGGCCGCCAGGCCGTCGCGGATCACCACATCGACGGGCACCTCGTCGGCGGCGTACTTGTCGGGATGGAGGATCTGCTCAGTGGATGCGGGTAGCCGTTCGAAGGCAGCGTTCACGGCGTCGTAGCCGCCCTGGCCGATGAGCCCGCTGACGAATGCCGGCCCGGCCTGGTACGGGAAGAACGACGTCTCGAGGAGGATCGCCGGTGTCCGGCCGAGGACCTCGAGCATCTCGGGATCGGAACCCTCTGCGGCGACCTCGCCGAGCTCGGCGGGGGTCAGGTGCTCGACCATCCAGGTGGTCTGGGCGCTGACCGCGTCGCCCTCCACGAGCCCGAGAACGCCGAGCGCCCGGTCGCCCTCGTCGAACGCCGCATCCAGGCCGAGCGATTCCAGGTCGAATGCCGCGTCCTGCAGCTCGTGCGTGAACTCGTGGGCGTAGGTCACCCGCTCCGTGGCCCCGAGACTGCCTGAGCGACTGACGATGAACAGCTCGTCGACCGCCGGGTCGTAGTAGCCGATGACCTGGCTGCCCTGCAGGTCCAGGTACAGCTCCTTGAGCGACGCGTCGACGGGCAACAGGCCGAGCGCCTTGTAGACCCGCTCGGCCAGCTTGATCTGGGCATCGGGGTTGGAGGTCTCGAAGTCGGCTTCGAGGTTCGCCCGCAGCTGGTCGGCGTCGATGACCTTCGGCTCGATCCGATCGGGAGCGGCCAGGCCGCGGATCTCGGCGATCTCGGCGGCGATGGATCGATAGACCCCGAGCGCATCGGAATCCAGGCTCGGGCCGCCGCTCGTGGCCGGCGGGCTCGGGCTGGTGTTGCCGTTCGTGCAGGCGCCCACGAGCAGCCCGACCGCGAGCAGGGCAGCGAGGCGGCTCACGGATCGATTCGGCACGAGGGGCCGATCCTACACCGGGTCCCGGCACCCGCCCGCAGCACGTCCCACGGGCCCGGGACGAGTGTCCGTTTCTTAACCGAGTGGGGCCTTTCGTCTGAACGCGAGGTCCGTAGCCTTCACCTCGGACCGAACCCTCGAGGTTCCATCCTCCCTCCCTCCGACCGGAGGCGCCGATTGGGCAGGCGTCTCCGGTCCTCCCTTTTTCCGGCCGGTTCGGGTCGGCCCCCCGGGATGACCGCTGGTGAAGGCGGCGCCAATCGGCGTGTGTCAGAATCGGGCCGATGGAGATCACCTGGTACGGGCGGACGTGCATCCGCCTGAAGGGCCGTGAGGCGGTCGTCGTGGCGGACGCCTATCCGGCGATCGTGGGGCCCACCGGCAGGGGGATCACCGGCGACATTGCGACCTTCAGCCATCCCGACGACGAGCCGCTGCCCAAGGCCAAGGGCCGGCGGACCCGGGACGGGGGCACGGTCATCCCATCAAGCCTCGACGACGCCTTCTCGCTCGACGGCCCGGGTGAGTACGAGGTCAAGGACGTCCTCGTGACCGGCGTGCGGACGTGGCGCGACGACCAGAAGGGCGCCGTCCGGGGACGCCAGACGGCATTCGTCGTCGAGCTCGACGGGCTCCACACGATCCACCTCGGCGACGTGGGGCACCTCCTGACCGAGGAGAAGCTCGGTGACATCGGCAGCGTCGACATCGCCTGCGTCCCCGTCGGCGGCGCCCTGACCGCGACGAAGGCGGCCGAGCTGGTTGCCCAGCTCGATCCCAAGATCGTCATCGCCATGCCGGTCTGCTCCGACGAGGCTGACTGCACCGATGCCATCGCCCGGTTCTTCCACGAGATGGGCGGCACCCCGGCGCCGCAGCCCAAGCTCTCGGTCTCGATCTCGACGTTGCCCGACGAGGTCACGGCGAT
>SCUO01000036.1 GCA_004297395.1 Chloroflexota bacterium
GGCGTGGCCGTGGCGGGCGTCGAAGAGCGGCCGCTCGGACCGGATCTCCGGCAGGTGGTCGAAGTTGTACGGCGGCGGCGGCGACGAGGTCGCCCACTCGAGGGTGTTCGCCTCCCACGGATCGTCCCCGGCGATCGCGCCGTTGCGGAGCGAGATGAAGACGTTCCAGAGGAACGGCAGGACCGATGCCGCGATGACGAAGCCGCCGATCGTGGCGGCCAGGTTCCAGTCGTTCCAGCCGGCGTCGCCGGCGTAGTCGGCGATCCGCCGCGGCATGCCCTGGATGCCGAGCATGTGCATCGGGAAGAAGGTCAAGTTGAAGCCGACGAACATGAGGGCGAACTGGAGGTGGCCGAGGCCCTCGTTGAGCATCCGGCCGGTCATCTTCGGGAACCAGTAGTAGATCCCGGCGAAGACCCCGAAGACCGACCCGCCGAACAGGACGTAGTGGATGTGGGCGACGACCCAGTACGTGTCATGCAGGGCGAAGTCCACCGGCACCGAGGCGCTGAAGGCTCCGTTGATGCCGCCGATGAGGAACATCGTGAGGAAGCCGAGGGCGAAGACGAGTGGCGTCGAGAACGTCAGCTGGCCCCGGAACAGGGTGAAGACCCAGTTGAACATCTTCACCCCGGTGGGCACCGCGATGAGGAAGGTCAGGAGGCTGAAGAACGGCAGGAAGACCGCTCCGGTGGTGAACATGTGGTGGGCCCAGACCGAGAAGCCGAGGGCGCCGATGCCGGCCGTCGCGAAGATGAAGGCCTTGTAGCCGAACAGCGGCTTGCGGCTGAAGACGGGCAGGACCTCGCTGATCACGCCCATCGCCGGCAGGATCATGACGTAGACCGCGGGGTGCGAGTAGAACCAGAAGATGTTCTGGTAGAGGACGGCGCTGCCGCCCTGGAACGGGTCGAAGAAGTGGCCGCCGTAGTTGCGGTCGATGAACAGCATCACCAGGGCGCTGGTGATGACCGGCGTGGCCATGACCACCAGAACGCTGGTCACCAGGATCGTCCAGACCATGATCGGCATCCGGAAGAGGGTCATCCCGGGGGCCCGCATCTTGAAGATCGTCACCAGGAAGTTGATCCCGCCGAGGATCGAGCTGGTGCCGATGAGGACGAGGGCCACGATCCAGAGGTCCTGGCCGGTGCCCGGCGAGTTCAGCGGTCCCTCGGCCGAGAGGGGCGGGTACGAGGTCCAGCCGGCCGCCGCGGACCCGCCGGTGAAGAAGCTCGAGATGAGGAGCAGGCCGCCCAGCGGCAGCATCCAGAACGACAGGGCGTTGATCCGGGGGAAGGCCATGTCCGGCGCCCCGATCATGAGCGGGACGGCGTAGTTGCCGAGGCCCGCCAGCATCGGGATCACGAACACGAAGATCATCAGCGTGGCGTGCATCGTGAACATCTGGTTGTACACGTGCTCGTCGGTCAGGAGCTGCAACGCGGGCGCGGCCAGCTCCGTCCTGACGACGAGGGCGAGGACCCCGCCGATCAGGAAGAAGACGAACGAGTTGATGACGTACATGATCCCGATCTTCTTGTGATCGGTGGTCGTCAGCCACTCGTACAGGCCACTTCGGTAGCCGGTAGCGGCGGCAGGGGTGAGGGCGTGGGTCGCCAATTCCGCGCTCCTTACTTGGCCGTCAGGGTGCCGGTCATGTTGGCGTGGATCGAGCAGAAGAAGGTGTATGCCCCGGCGGCGAGGGGCGGGTAGCTGTAGTTCGCCGAGGTGCCGCCGGCGATGACCTCCTGGTCCGCCACGACCGCGCCGCCGCCGTCCTTGATGTCGATGTCGTGGCTGATGGCGGCGGGGTCCTCGTTCTTGAAGACGATCCCGAACGGCGCACCGGCCGCCACCTCGAGGGCCGCGGTGTCGAACTGGACACCGGACGCGGTGACGTTCAGGGCGGTCCCGCTGGGCAGCGGCGCCGGGGTGGCGTTGCTCTTCTCGACGAGAGCGGCCAGCCAGGCGTCGTAGTCGGCCGGCGACAGGGCGATGACGTTGAACAGCATCTGGCGGTGGCCGGTCCCGCACAGCTCCGCGCACTGGCCCCGGAAGACCTGCCCCGCCTCGTCCTCGTCGACGGTGAACTCGAAGCGGTTGGTCTGGCCGGGCACGACGTCGCGCTTGAACAGGAAGCGCGGGACGTAGAAGGCGTGGATGACGTCGGGGCTGTCGAGGGTCACCTGGATGGACCGCCCGACGGGCACGGCCATGCCCCCGGCGCCGGTCGCGGCGTCGTACGACGGGACGAGCTGGGTTGCCACCTTGGTACCGCTCTCGTCGAGGTACTCGAACTGCCAGGCGAACTGGCCGGCGACCGCGTGGATCCGGACATCCGGCTGGTCGCTCACGGCGTCGACGTTGTTGAGGGTGTTCCAGGAGATCACGAACAGGAACAGGACGATGGCGGTGGGGATGACCGTCCAGATGACCTCGACGAGGTTGTTGCCGTGGGTCTGGACGGGGAGGTCGACGTCGGTCGGCCGGCGGCGGTAGCGCAGGACGCTCCAGACGATGAGCGCCTCGACGACGATGAAGATCGCCACGGCGAAGGCGAAGACGATGTCGTAGAGGCCCCGCACCTCGCGGCCCTGCTCGGTCGCGGCCTCGGGCGGATAGAGCGTGGCGCCGGCGCCGGTCATGAACACGGCGGCCACGAGCGCGACCAGGATGACGACCACGATGCCGGCCACGAGCGCGTCCGGGGCGGGTCGTTTCCTGGGGGTACTCGACATCGGCAGTCCTCGGGCGGGTCGGCGGGTGAGGTGACGAGGCCGGCGGAGCGGGGACGGACCCTCCGGCGGGACGCGAACGCGGCCCGTCACGGGGACAGGCCGTTCGACATGATACCCGAGGGCCGTTTGTCACGGAGCGCGACTGCGAACGGTGAGACCGGCGGCGTCGCGGGTGCCATCGGAAGCCCGGGCCGGGCCCCGGCGCGGGCGCCGTGGGAGGATGCGCGCGTGCATCGGGATCGCCGCGGCCGGCCCGCCATCCGAGGTCGCAGCCTGCCCTCGCCGACCGGGGGCCGGGCGTCGCTCGTGGTCGCCGCCGCGGCCTCGGTCGTGGCCGCGGGCGCTCTCGGCGCGCTCGCGCCGAGTCCGGTGGCCGCCCACGGCGCCGTTCCGCCCGACGCCCCGGACGCGCTGAACCTGCTCCTCGGCTGGAGCTTCGAGCCGATCCTCGTCTTGCCGCTGCTGGTCGCCGCGATCGCCTGGTGGCGGCTCCTGGGGGCGGCGAACCGGGCGCATCCCGACCGACCCGTCCCGGCCGTCCGCCGATGGTCCTTCCTGGCCGGACTGACCGCGATCGCCGTGGCGCTCCAATCGGGCGTGGAGCGGTACGACACGACGCTGTTCTCGATCCACATGGTCCAGCACATGCTCCTGACCCTCGTTGCGCCGGCCCTCCTTGCCCTGGGGGCGCCGGTGACCCAGCTCCTCCGTGCCGCGTCGCCGGCGGCTCGGGCGCGCTGGATCCTGCCGGTGCTCCGGTCCCGGGTCGTGCAGGTCGTCTCGCATCCGGTCGTGGCCTGGCTGGCCTTCACCGCGGTCATGTGGGCGGCCCACTTCTCGCCGCTCTTTGATCGGTCGCTGGAGGACCCGCTCGTCCACGACCTCGAGCACGGCCTCTTCCTGGGCGCCGGCCTCCTCTTCTGGTGGCCGGTGGTGGGCCTGGACCCCGCGCCCCGACGGATGCGTCACCCCGGGCGGATCCTGTACCTCTTCCTGCAGATGCCACAGAACTCGTTCCTGGCGATGGCGATCCTGTTCGCCGCCAGCCCCCTGTACCCGCACTACGCCAGCCTCGGCTCGCCCTACGGCATCGATGCCCTGGCCGACCAGCGGCTCGCCGCCGGGCTGATGTGGTTCGTCGGCGACGTGATCTTCCTGGCGGCGTTGCTGGCCGTCCTCGGCGGCTGGATGCGATCCGAGAATCGCGGCGAGGTCGCGGCGGAGCGTCGGGCCGACGTCGAGCGCGGCCGGATCCGCGAGCGAGAGGCGGCGCTCCAGCGGCGTCGCGCCGCGGGAGGCGGTGGCGAAGCCGAGGTGGATTCTCGGGCTCAGCCCGGCACGGGCGAGGCGAGCAGCTCGAGGTAGCGGGCCGGGTCCACGTTGCCGCCACTGACGACGGCGACGACGGTGCCGCCGATGCCGTCCAGCCCGAGCTCGGCGCCATGGAACCGGGCGGCGGCGATCGTCAACGCCCCCGAGGGCTCCACGACGAGGCGGGACGCCTCCGCGGCCAGCCGGACCCCGGCCGCGATCTCCGGCTCGCTGACCGTGACGATCCCGTCCAGGAGTCGCGAGAGGTGGGCAAAGGGCCGCCGGCCGATCGCCTGGCTGCGCGTCCCGTCGGCGATCGTGCGCGACGTGCGTGCGGCGTCCCATCGGACGATCCGCCCTTCGCGCAGCGATTCCGCCGCGTCGGCGGCCAACTCGGGCTCCACGCCGATCACCCGCGCCCCCGGGTGGAGGGCCTTGACCGCGACCGCGACGCCGCTGGCCAGTCCGCCGCCGCCGATCGGGACGAGGACCAGGTCCAGATCGGCGATGTCCTCGGCGATCTCGAGGCCGACCGTGCCCTGGCCGGCGATGATCCGATCGTCGTCGTAGGGCGGCACGAGGACCAGGCCCCGATCGGTTACGAGGCGGTCCGCCATCGCCTCGCGGGCGCCGCTCTCCACGCCGACAGTCACGATCTCCGCCCCGTCGGCCTGCACCCGGGCCCGCTTCACGGCGGGCGCGTCGGACGGCATGACGATGACGGCGTGGATGCCGGCAAGGCGCGCGGCCCTCGCCACGCCCTGGGCGTGGTTGCCAGACGAGTGGGTCACGACGCCCCGGCCCCGCTCGGCCTGGGTCAGCTGGGCGATCGCGTTCCAGGCGCCCCGGATCTTGAAGGCCCCGATCGACTGGAGGGATTCGGCCTTCAGCAGGACCGGTGGTGGCCCCGCGGCGAACGGGACGAGCGGGGTCCGGATGGAGGCGCCGCGGAGCCGCTCCGCGGCAGCCCGGATGTCCTCGAGGGTGACGAGCCCGCCGGCCTCGGCGGCGCCGTCCCTCACCGCGCCGCCCGGGCGCATTCGATGCAGGTGGCGGCCCAGGGGATCGCGGCCAGGCGCTCCTCCGCGATCGGCTGCCCGCAGCTCCGGCAGGTCCCGAACGTCCCGGTCGCCAGTCGCTCGAGGGCCTCCTCTACCTGGCGCAGCTGGGCCCGTTCGCGATCGCGGAGCGCGAGATCCCGCTGCTGTTCGAAGACGTGAGTCGCCGCGGCGGCCTGGGAGCCATAGGTCATCTGCCCCGGCCCCTCGATCGGCTCGCCCAGCTCGGCCCGCAGCCGGATCGCCTCCGCCTGGAGCGTGGCACGCACGCCGTCGAGATCGCGAGGGTCGGTCATGGCGGGATGCTATCGCGCGCTCGGCGGACGCACCCCTGCCGGACGGCCCGACCGGACCGGGCCACGCGTGGGCATGACCGCGTCAGCGGGAAAGGGAGGCCGCTTCGCCGCCGGCGATCCGCTGGGCCAGCCAGACGGGGATGACGCTCAGCAGGACGAGGACGAGGGCAACGACGTTGACGACCGGCAGCTCGGTCGGCCGGCCGATCGCCTGGTAGATCCACATCGGGATCGTCTGCGTCCCGGGCCCGGCCGTGAAGATCGTGACGATGACCTCGTCGAAGGACAGGGCGAAGGCGAGGAGGCCGCCCGACAGGAGGGCCGTCCGCATCCCCGGCAGCGTGATCCGCCGGAAGGTCGTCGCCGCGTCGGCGCCGAGGTCGGCGGACGCTTCCTCCGGCGAGCGAGGCAGCCGCCGGAGCCGGGCGATGACGTTGTTGTAGACGATCACGACGCAGAACGTGGCGTGGCCGATGACGATCGTCATGAGCCCGAAGTCGACGCCGAATGTCGTGAACGTCGTCCGGAGGGCGATGCCGGTGACGACGCCTGGCAGGGCGATCGGCAGCACGAGCAGGAACGAGATCGACTCGCGCCCGAAGAACCGGTAGCGCTGGACGGCGTACGCGGCGAGCGTGCCGAGCACGAGGGCGATGCTCGTCGCCAGGGCGCCGGCAAGCAGCGAGTTGATCACCGCCCGGATCACCGCCGGGTTCGCCGCCGCCTCGCCGAACCAGCCCAGGGTGAATCCGGTCGGTGGCCAGACGAGCAGGCGGCTCGGGTTGAAGGCGTAGATGGCGAGGATCACCAGGGGCATGTACAGGAACGAGACGGCCAGCGCCGTCGCGATCCGGAGGGCGATCCGGACGGCCCGCGATTCAACCATCGAACCAGCCCGTCACAGCGATTCGAACGCGCCGAGGCGTCGCGCCACGAGGAGGTAGACGATCATGATCGCGACGGGCAGGAGCGAGTACGCCGCCGCCAGCGGCAGGCTGCCGAGCGACGAATTGTCGTAGATCACGTTGCCGATGAACTTCGTGTCGGACACGAGGTCGGGCGTGATGTAGTCGCCGAGCGTCAGCGAGAAGGTGAAGATCGAGCCGGCCACGACGCCCGGGAAGGCGAGCGGCAGGATCACCCGCCGGAAGGTCGATCCGGCGCGGGCGCCGAGGTCCGAGGAGGCCTCGAGGAGCGAGCCCGGGATGCGCTCGAGGCTCGCGTAGATCGGCAGGATCATGTACGGCAGCCAGAGATAGGACAGGACGAGCCAGGTGTTCGCGATCTCGTCGAGGCCCGGACCGGCGATCCCGAATGGCGCGAGGACCCACTCGAGGGGGCCTTTGCCCTGGATGATCGTCCGCCAGGCGTAGACCTTCGCGAGGTATGCGGCCCAGAGGGGCATCAGGACGGCGATGACGAGCAGGCCGCGCGTCCGGGCGGAGGCGATGCGGGCCATGTAGTAGGCGATCGGAAACGCGATGAGCGCGTCGGTCGCGGTCACGAGGATGGCCATGACCACCGTCCGAATCGCGATCGTCCGGTAGACCTCGACCGTGATGAGGCTGTCGAAGGCGTCGAGCGTCCAGCTGAACGGCTCGACCCGCCCGGTGAACGAGTCCTTCGTCCAGAAGGCGTTGAGGAGCAGGATCAGCAGGGCCCCGAGGTAGACCACGCCGAGCCAGCCGATGGGACCGGCGAGCAGGAGGCGCAGCTGGAGCCCGCGTCGCGGGTGCAGCCAGGTCATGACGCGCCGAAGCAGGCCCGGACGACCCGGGCCGCCCGGTCTGCTCGCGGTCGGCAAGCTCATGTGGCTCCGTGGGCGGGATCGCGAGAGGCTCCCCGGGCGACCCGGGGAGCCTCTCGGCGAATGTCAGTTCGGCCGAGCCGGAGGCTCAGGAGCCGGTCAGGCTGGTCCAGGCCTCGGTCCAGGCGGCCTGGTCCTTGCAGGTCGTGGCGGCGTCGGTGTCCGCGCAGTCGGCCCTTGGCGTGGCCCAGTACCAGATCTTCGAGTAGTAGGCCTCGTCGGTGGCGTGCGTCAGGTCGCAGTGACCGGGCGAGAGGGTCTCGGCGTAGGTACACGCCTGCGGACTGGTCGGCGCCTCGCCGAACCAGACGGTGGCCTGGCCGTTGGCCTCGGCCGACATCATGTGATTCATCCAGAGGTACATGCAGTTCGGGTGGGCGGCATCCTTGTGGATCATCCATGTGTCCGACCAGCCGGTGGAGCCCTCATCGGGCAGGACGGCCTCAACCGGCTCGCCCTCCGCCTGGAGCAGGTTCACCTGGAACTGCCACGTCGTGCCGATGACGAGGTCGCCGGCCGCGAAGCCGCTGACCTGGTCGCTGTAGCTCGCCCAGTAGACCGCGCCGTTGTCGCGCTGCGCCTCGAGAAGGGCGACCGCGGCATCGAACTGCGCCTGGTTCAGCTGGTACGGGTTGGTGATCTTGAGGTCCGGGGTCGTCTCCATGAGGTGGATCGCCGCGTCGGCAATGAAGTCGGAGTAGCCGTAGATGCTGATCTTGCCGGCGTACTCGGAGCCGCCTTCCCAGATCGGATCCCAGCTCGTCGGCGCCTCGGTGACGACCTCGGTGTTGTAGGCGAGGAGGTTCGGGCCACGGCCGTGGGGCACGCCGTAGGCCACGCCGTCCTTGGAGTTGTGAGCCTTGTTCTTGAGGCCCTCGAAGACGTTGGCGTAGTTCGACAGGAGCGAGACATTGACCGGTGCCACCGTCCCGGATGCCATGAGGCGATCCGTGGCGTTGCCCGAGAACGACCCGCCGTCGTACTGGCCGCTCTCCATGAGCTGGACGCCCTCGGCCGAGCTGCCCATGTCGGTGGTGTTGACCTTGCAGCCCGTCTCGGTCTCGAACGGCGTGACCCAGTCGTAGGCCGGATCAACCTCGCCGCGCTCGGCGTAGCCGGCCCAGATGATCAGGTTCAGCTCGTCCTCCGCCTCGCCGATCGAACTCGGCATGTCGAGCGAGGGCTTGGGGCTTGCGCCCGTGCCGCAGGCGGCTGCGACGAGCGCGACCGCCGCGAGCATGCCCAGGACTGTGCTTCGCTTCATGCTCCTCCTCCGATCGACCCGGGGTCGATCAACGTTCCGCCCGCCGGTCCGTCCGGCGGGGCCCTCCACGGCTACCCGTCCCCGACGGGCAGGTTGTGCTGGCGCTTCCAGGTGAGGCGGACCACCCGCCCCTTCGCTGCGAGCGCCTCCATCGACGAGGTCGCCAGGTTCTGCTGGGTGACGACGAGCTCCCCCCCGGCGTCGAGCGCCACGATATAGCGAGTGTCGGGCCCGAGGTAGACGACTTCGCGGATCGTCCCGGTGGCCGAGGCTTCGTCCGGCCCGGGCGTCGCGGCGGGATCGACCAGATGGATCTTCTCGGGCCGGACGGTGAACGTGCCGGCCGAGCCGATGATCGCCCTCGCCGAATCGCCGGTCAGCAGGTTGGACGTCCCGACGAACCCGGCCACGAACCGGGTCGCCGGCCGCTCGTAGACATCGGCCGGGGTCCCGAGCTGCTCGATCCGGCCGCGGTTGAAGACCGCAAGGCGGTCGCTCATCGTGAGCGCCTCCTCCTGGTCGTGGGTCACGTAGATGAAGGTGATGCCGACCGCCTGCTGGATGGCCTTGAGCTCGATCTGCATCTCCTCGCGGAGCTTGAGGTCGAGGGCCCCGAGCGGTTCGTCGAGCAGCAGGACGCGAGGCCGGTTCACGAGCGCCCGGGCGAGCGCGACCCGCTGTCGCTGGCCGCCCGAGAGCTGGCCCGGCCGGCGGCGCTCGTAGCCCTCCAGGCGGACCATCCTGAGGGCGTCCGCGACCCGGACCTCGCGCTCCGGACGCGGGACCTTCCGGACCATGAGGCCGTAGGCGACGTTCTCGCCGACGCTCATGTGGGGGAAGAGGGCGTAGTCCTGGAAGACGGTGTTGACGTCGCGTTCGAAGGGCGGCAGGTCGGTCACGTCCCGGCCGTGCAGGACGATCCGCCCGGCCGTTGGACGCTCGAAGCCGGCGATCATCCGGAGGGTCGTCGTCTTGCCCGATCCGGACGGCCCGAGCATCGAGAAGAACTCGCCATCCACGATCTCGAGATCGATCCCGGCCACGGCGACGATCGCCTCGTTCTGGGCCGAACCGCCGGGGGAGCCGCCCGCGGCGCCGCCCACGCCGCCGCCCGCGGTGCCACCGCCCGCCGGCGCGCGCCGACCCGGTTCACCACCGAAGTGCTTGACCAGCCCCTCGAGGCGGATCGCGGGCACGGCGACCCCCGGGCCAGCCTGGCCGGGTGTGGGCGCGAGATCGACGGACGCGGTGACGGCCAAGCGGCTCCTCGTGCGTGTCACGTCAGGAATCGGGCTGACCTGGGCGGGATTTCGTGCAGCCGAGGCGCCCGGACCGCGCTCATCGCATCGCCGGGTCCCCCGGGTCGGCCCGCCTGCGGCTGGCGCGCACTATCCGGTGGTCCGGGGTCGGTGTCAAGCACGATCCGCCCGTAGACTGCGCCCCGATGTGCTCCAGGCGACGCAGCCAGTCCACCTCCGTCCGTCGGCGCCCGGCCAGGGCCTTCGTCGTGGTCGCAGCCGCCGTTGCCATCATGGTCGTCGTTGCGGGCTGCGATCGCGGGCCGGCGGTGACGCCCAGGATCACGCCGGGGACCTCGACGAACCCGAGGGCAGTGGTGATCGTGGCCGCGGACTTCCAGTTCTCGCCGCCGGTCGTCGATCTCGTCCCGGGCGAGACGGTGGTGGTCCAGGTGGTCAACGGCGGCCTCGCGGTCCACGAGACGGTCATCGGCCCGATGCCGGTCCAGGACGCCTGGGAGGCTGCCGAGGCCGCGGTCGCCGGTGGGCCGCCCGGACCAACGCCGGTCGTGTCCGTGGGGCCCGGCCTCGAGGGCCTCCGGATCGTGGTCGCTTCCGGGGAGCGGAAGGACGTCGGCTGGACGGTCCCGGTCGCGCCGACGGGTGGCCCGGCGGCCACGGACGGCGGCTGGTTCGTGGGCTGCCACATCCCCGGCCACTGGGCCGAGGGGATGGTGGTCCCGGTCCGGTTCGTGGGGCCCGACGGAGTCCCCCTCGCCACGCTCGGCGCCGCCTCCGGTGATACCCTTCGGACGCCCGATCAGGATGGTGCGAGCGCAGCGTCGCGATAGGAGTCGAAGCCCAATGACCTACGTCATCGCCGAGCCCTGCATTGACGTCCTGGACCTTGCCTGCGTCTCGGTGTGCCCGGTCGACTGCATCCACTACGAAGAGGGTGTTGACCGGAAGCTGTACATCGATCCCAACGAGTGCATCGACTGCGGCGCGTGCGAGCCGGAATGCCCCGTCAACGCGATCTTCCCCGAGGACCAGACCCCGGGCGAGTGGGCGGGCTACATCCAGATGGACGCCGTCTGGTATACGGATCGCGGGGCTGCCCGCGAGATGGTCGACGCCGCGAAACCGCGCTGACCGCGGCCGGCGACGGCGCGGCTGACGCGCTCCCCGGCTGGCATACTCGCCCGATGTCTCCCCTCGCAGCGCGGACGATCGCGACCGTCGGCTCCGGCGTCATGGCCGAGGCAATCATTGCGGGCGTCCTGCGCGGCCGGCTCGTGGAGCCATCGCAGATCGTGGCCAGCCATCCGCGGGCAGAGCGGCGGGAGCAGCTCGCGAGCGCCCATGGGATCCGGACCGTGGCTGCCAACGGCGAGGCGGTCGACGGGGCTGATGTCGTCATCCTGGCGATCAAGCCCCAGATGCTCGGCCGCGTTGCGCGCGACATCCGGCCCCACCTGCGACCGGGGCAGCTGGTCCTGAGCGTCCTCGCCGGGGCGACGACCCGGGCACTCACCAGCGCGCTCGGCCACGACCAGGTCGTCCGGAGCATGCCCAACACGCCGGCCCGCCTCGGCAAGGGCATGACCGTCTGGTACGCGACGCCCGAGGCTACGGTCGAGCAGCGAGCCCAGGCCGCGGCCCTCCTCGGCGCCCTCGGCGCCCAGCTCGAGGTCGACGACGAGAAGCTGGTGGCGATGGCGACCGCGGTCTCCGGGACCGGCCCGACCTATGTCTTCCTGGTGATGGAGGCGCTCATCGATGCCGCCGTCCACCTGGGCTTCGCGCGCCACGTGGCCCACGATTTGGTGATCGAGACGCTCGAGGGCAGCACCCTCTTCGCCAAGCAGTCGGGGATGCACCCGGCCGAGCTCCGGAACATGGTCACCTCGCCGGGGGGCACGAGCGCCGCCGCCCTCCACGAGCTCGAGTCGGGACGCCTCCGGACCGTCCTGTCCGAGGCCGTCTGGGCCGCCTTCCGGCGGACGGTGGAGCTCGGCGACCAGCTCGAGGCGGCGCTCGCGCCGGAGGACGGCAAGCCCCGTTGAGACGCCCGCCGGCGGCGTCCCCCGCACGTTCCTGCCGCCGCGGCCGTGATCGCCGGGACGCCCGGCGGTGAGTCGCGTGCGCGGGGCCATCGGCGGCATCGTCGAGCGGGCGATGCGGGCGGTCCTGCTGTGGCTGTCGCGACGCCGGTCCATCGGCCGGTTCGCGAAGTGGATGCCGCTGAGCCGGCCGATCGTCGCCCGATTCGTGGCCGGCGAGACCCTCGACGCCGCGCTGCCGGCCCTCGATCGCCTCCGCGCCGCGGGCTTCCGGACGAGCGTCGACATCCTCGGCGAGGCGGTCTCGTCCGAGCCCGCCGCCCGGGCTGCCGCCGCGGCCTACGTCGCCGCGATCCCGGTCCTTGAAGCCCGCGGCCTCGACATCAACGTCAGCATCAAGCTCAGCCAGATGGGCCTGGCCCTCGGGCCCGAGCTGGTCCGGGAGAACGTCGCCCGGGTCCTGACCGCGGCCTCGGCCGCCGGTGGCTTCGTCCGGATCGACATGGAGGACCACTCCACGACGGACGCGACCCTCGCCATCTGGCGCGAGCTGCGGCCGCTCATGGCCGGCTCGGGTGACGTCGGGGTCGTCCTCCAGTCCGCGCTCCGGCGGACGGCCCGCGACGCCGAGGATCTCATCGCTGCCGGGGCCCGCGTCCGGCTGTGCAAGGGCGCGTACCGCGAGCCGGCGGCCGTGGCCTACCCGGACAAGACCGACGTCGACGCCGCCTATGTGGCGATCATGAAGCGCCTCCTCGACGACGGCACGTTCCCGGCGATCGCCACCCACGACGACCGGATCGTGGACCAGGCCATCGCCTACGCCCGGGAGCGCGGGATCGCGCCGGAGCGGTTCGAGTTCCAGATGCTGTTCGGCGTCCGGCGCGATCTCCAGGAGCGCCTCGTCCGGGACGGCTGGGGGGTCCGGGTCTACGTGCCCACCGGCTCGCAGTGGTACCCGTACTTCATGCGCCGCCTGGCCGAGCGGCCGGCGAACGTGGTGTTTCTCGCCGTCAGCGTCCTGCGGGAGCGCCGCGCCGGCCGCTGATTGCCTGGGCATCGAGGCCACTCGCCGCGCACCCCCCGCCTCGTCCCCACCCGCCGCGTCCCCACTCGCCGCGCACCTCTCGCCGCGTCCCACTCGCCTCGTCCCGTCTCGTCGCGCCAGGTCCCCCCCGCCGCATCCCCACTCGCCGCGCACTCGTGAGGCGAGTGGTAGTTGCCAGCGGATCGATGCCGACTCTCCTGGCCGGCTCACGTCGTGCTCGGCGCATCGTCGCCCGACGCTCGAATCGGCATCCGGCGGGCCGAGGGAGCAACTACCACTCCCGGCGTGGGTGGGAGGCGGGAGCCGGCGGGACGAGGCGGAGCCGGCGGGACGAGGCGGAGCCGGCCGGACGAGGCGCGACCAGGCGGGACGAGGCGGGACGAGGCGGAGCCGGCCGCCGCCTAAGCCGGTGAGTTGCCGCGGACACCCCGTCCCCGGCGCATCGCCGCAGCGATCGCGATCGCGACCCCGACGCCGATGAGCACGTCGCCCACGCTGAAGACGTTGGCCAGCGGGAGCCAGTCGGGGATGGCGTAGATGTCGGTCAGCGGCTCGAAGGCCGGATCATCGAGGACGACGCTGTTCGTGTGCTCGCCGGCATCCTCGAAGCCCGCAAGCTCGAGCGCCCCCGCACTGGCCGGCATGTACCCGCCGTTTGCCGCGATCGCGATGAGGTTGCTGAAGGCCCCGAGCGCCACGATAGCCATGCCCGCCAGCCGGATGTTCCGAAGCACGGCGACCAGGACGGCGAGGGTCGAGGCGATGTAGATCGGCGGGACCAGCGCACCGCCCGCCAGCGCGCTGCCCACGGGCGTGAACAGCACGACCTGGACGAGCAGTCCGCCGACGGCCAGCCAGGGCCATCGGAAGTGGAGCTGGAGAAGGCCGTCGAGCCCGCCACGCAGGAGCCACCCGAGCGCGATCCCGATCGGGATCGCCCAGAGCATGAACACCGGCGCTCAGGCCCCGCGCGTGGCGAGGATGTCCTCGAGCTGCCGGACGTGGTCCTCGAGGTGGCCGACCACGAACCGCTCGAAGAGGGCCTCCACCGTGAATGGGCCGCGGGTCTGGTGGGTGCCCGCCGCCGTCGCCTCCGCGGGCGAGATCATCCGCAGCCGGGCCGTGACCCGGGCACCCTCCGAGCCCAGCCGCGAGAAGAGCTCGCGGAGCGGCATCTCGCGGTCGCGCCCGATGACCCCGATCCGAATCGGATCCTCGGCAGTTCGCCCGAAGGCGACGTCCGTTCCGGCACGCGCCCCATCGATGACCCGCTCGGCGTGCCCGAGCCAGTAGGGCAGCATCTCGTCGACATGCGCGAGCAGCTCCGGGGGTCCCCAGCTCGCCTCCGCCTCGGTCCCGTAGAGCTCCGCGAGGGGCCACGGTCCGGCGTCATCGACCCGTCCCTGCATCGCCAGCATCGCCGCCGTCGCCGCGTCCAGTCGCCTCGCCAGATCGTCAAGTGCCGCCATGGCCGCAGTCTGGCACAGCCGCGTGGTTCTCGGCCCGCGGAGATTGAACCGCCGCCGACGATGCCGCGCCGTAGGGTGTAGGCGGCCAGATCGGTCGCCTCTGGAGAGGAGCGGGGCGTGCAGACGAAGCTCGTCGACGATGCGCGACACGGAGACCGCGAGGCCTTCGGCGTGCTCGCCGGCGCGTCCGTCGATCGGTTGTACGCGATCGCCCGGCTCATCCTCCGCGACACCGAACTCGCGGAGGATGCGACCCAGGATGCCCTGATTCGCGCCTGGCGCGACCTGCCCACGTTGCGCGACGTCGAGCGCTTCGACGCCTGGCTCTACCGGCTGCTCGTCCGCAGCTGCACCGACATCGCCCGGCGCCGCCGGAGGTGGCGGGCCGAGCTCACGATCGTGAGCCGCGAGCCGGCCGAGCCCGATCGCGCATCGGAGCTCGCCGATCGCGACGAGCTCGAACGCGGCCTCCGCCGCCTCAACGACGCCCAGCGATCGATCCTCGTCCTGAACTTCTACGTTGGCCTGCCTCCCAGCGAGGTGGCCGATGCCCTGGACATCCCTGTCGGGACCGCAAAGTCCCGGCTCCACTACGCCATCGAGGCGTTGCGGGCCGCCCTTGCGGCGGACGCGCGCTCGGTGGGCAACGCCGACCGAGAGGGGCGGACCGCATGAGCGACAACCGAGACCTCACGCGTCGGCTGGCCGACTTCTACGCCGGCGAGGCCCCCTCCCGAGCACCCGATTGGCTGCTTCGCGAGAGCCTCGCCGCCATCGAGACCACCAAGCAGCCGCGTCTCCTCATCGGCGCGCGGCGGAGGATCTACCTGATGAGCACGAACCTGAAAGTGGCGGCCGCCGTGGTTGCGGTCGTCGCCCTCGGGGTGGTCGGGTGGCAGCTGCTTCCCGGCCCGGACGGAACGGGTGGCGAGCCGACCCCGACGCCGACGATCGCTCCGAGCCCGACGCCGACGCCGACCATCGCCCCGACTCCGACGCCGGCTCCCACGGCGCCGCCGCTGACCGGATTGCACACTTCCGAGTTGTTCGGCCTGACCGTGTCGTATCCGGCCGGGTGGACAGTCGTGGAGGCCACGGAACCCTGGACGACGCGGTCGGTGCCCAGCTTCATCGAGCCGTCCGCGGACACCATCCACGACCCGATCCTGCGGGACCACCTCTTCATGATCGTGGCATCCGAACCCCTGAACGGTGAATCGGGTCAGGCCTGGGCGGATGCGATCGCGGCCGAGCCCGATCCGGAGCCCTGCCCGACCTTCGACGCCGTCGTCGTCGGCGGCCTGGAGGGGCGGCTCCATAGCTGCAACCTTCCGGTGCGGGCGTTCTTCTGGAGCGAAGACCGTGGCTACCTCGTCGCGATGTATCGATCCGGTGACGAGGTCTGGCTCGAGGACGTCTATGACCTCGACTGGTTCAACGACGTTCTGGGAACTGTCCAGGTCCAATAGCCGCGCGAAGCCGGTGCTTGTCGGTCCGAGCGCCGGGCGCATCTGGACTGGGGCGTTGCTGGGGGAGCGGGACTACCATGGGTGGTCACTGCTCCTCCAGCCACGCACACGGAGGAATCGCGTCCTATGACCGAGACGCTGTCACGTGGGGCGGCCAACCAGGCCGGCGCCCACCTCAACAAGGACGCCTACGCCCAGGCGCAGGACTTCCTGCCCCTCAAGGGCCTCGACCATGTCGAGTTCTGGGTCGGCAATGCCCGCCAGGCCGCCCACTACTTCCGGGCCCTGTGGGGTTTCACGCCCATCGCCTATGCCGGCCTGGAGACGGGCATCCGCGATCGGACGAGCTACGTGATGCGCCAGAACGACATCACGATCGTCCTCACGGGAGCCCTCTCGCCCGAGGGCGAGATCGCCGAGCACGTCCATCGCCACGGTGACGGCGTCCACGACATCGCCTTCGCCGTCGACGACGTCCGGAGCGCCTGGGTGGAGACGACGAAGCGCGGCGCGCGCTCCTATCTCGAGTTTGCCGAGGCCGGCAGCGACGAGGACGGCACGCTGCGGCGGAGCGCGATCCACACCTACGGCGAGGTCATCCACTCGTTCATCGATCGGAGTGATTTCCACGGAGCCTTCGCGCCGGGGTTCCGGAAGGTCAAGAAGCCGGCCCGGGCAGCCGGCGGCCTGTCGCTCCTCGAGATCGACCACTGCGTCGGCAACGTCGCCCTCGGCGACATGGACAAGTACGTTGACTACTACCGGGACGTCCTGGGCTTCGCCCAGCTCATCCATTACGACGACAAGGTCATCCACACCGAGTACTCGGCCCTCATGTCGAAGGTCATGACCAACGGCAACGGGCGGGTCAAGTTCCCGATCAACGAGCCGGCACCGGCCAAGAAGAAGAGTCAGATCCAGGAGTTCCTCGACTACTACCTCGACGCCGGGACGCAGCACATCGCCCTCCGGACCGAGGACATCGTCGGGACGGTCCGCGCGCTTCGCGAGAACGGGGTCGAGTTCCTGGGCATGCCCCACGCCTACTACGAGACGCTGGCCGACCGGGTCGGCGACGTCGGCGTGCCGATCGAGACGCTCGAGGAGCTGGGCATCGAGGCCGACCGCGACGAGGAGGGCTACCTCCTCCAGATCTTCACCCGGCCGATCCAGGACCGCCCGACCTTCTTCTTCGAGATCATCGAGCGGCACGGATCGCGCGGCTTCGGGGTCGGCAACTTCAAGGCCCTCTTCGAGGCCATCGAGATCGAACAGGCCCGGCGCGGGAACCTCTAGAGATCTGGAGTGTGGGAGCCTCCGGAGAGGCTCCCACGAGCGTTGCCGGTCAGCAGGCGGGTGCGGCAACTGGCTCGTCGATGCGCGGCGAGCTGCCCGTCGCGACGTCGAAGTAGGTGGCGTAGAGGACGAGGTTCTCGGTGCCACCGTTGAACGCGGTGTGGACGTGGCCCTGGCCGGGATCGACAAAGGCGGTTCCCGTCGGGTAGACCGTCTCGAAGCAGCCGCCGTGGTCCTCGCGAACGTACGTGAGGGCGCCGGCTTTCACGACCACGACGACGGGTCCCGGATGGCTGTGCCAGCCGGTGGTGCCACCCGGGGCGATCGTGATCTCCTGGACGATCACCTCGCCCGCATCGGGCGCGTTCGAGACGACCGTGCCGTATGCGGTGTCGAACTTGATCTTGACGTCGACGTGGTCGCTGAAGTCGCCGCGCGCGAGGATCGGGGCCGAGATGACGCCGCTGGCCGGCGTGCCCAACGTCGCGGTGACGACGGTCAGGAGGAGCAGGAGCGCCGCGGCTGCGGCAAGCGTAATGCGGGAAGGACGCATTGTGATGTTCTCCTCAAGAACTGAGCCAGGCTTGGGTCAAGGCGCTCGTGATCAGGGCGTGATCACGAGCGAGTCGAGGATTCCCTGGGCGGTGCCGAGATCCTCGGCGGACGCCCCGGCGGACGAGATCAACACGGCGATCAGGCGGATGCCATCGACGTCCACGATCGACACCTGCGAATGGGTGGCGTCCCCCATGATGGAGAAGCCTGCTGATTCGGCCCCGCTGAACACGAAGCGACGGGTCTCTCCGCCGTCGGAGTCGCACTCCGAGATACCGGGCGAGAGCTCGAGATCCAGTTGCTTGCCTGGGAATCCGCCGAGCGTCACGTCGGTGGGGGTCGTGCTCTCGTAGGCTGTGCTCGCGGCCAGAGCCGAGGCGAGGTCGTCGACGGTCGGACCGACTTCGACGTCGCCCGGCTGGTTGTTCCTGCGGCTGCCGTCGAGATCCCAGTGGCAGGGATCGCCGAACAGGCCTTCCGCCGCGACGAAGGCGATCGCGACGCCGTCTGGCGGCCCGATTTGGGTCGTCGCGATGATCCACGAGCCGTAGCCTTGCCAACCTTCGGGAACCACTGCGTCGATCGTGAGGCCGGCGGCGGTACTGGGAAGCGGCCGGAGTCGGTAGGTGCCGGTGGCGGTCACGTCGCCATTGGGGAGGGGCGGGATCGTCGTCGCCGTTGGCGATGGCGACGCGATGGGCGTTGGAATCGGCGTTGGCGTGGGGTCGCCACCCGGTCCGGTCAACTTCGGCAGGCGGTTCCAGCCGACGGCGGCGATGACGAGGACCGCGGCGACCGCGGCACCGAATTTCACGATTGGGCTCATTGGAAGCCTCCGAAGGAGACGCCACGAACGCCGCTGGCGCTGGCGGCTGATGCGATCCTCGATCACGTCGAGGACGTAGTCCGGCGCGGCTGCGCCGTCATCGGCCAGGAATTCGCGAAGCACGAGCTCGACGTCGGGAGCCCTGGTCATGCCGACGAACCTCCGACGGCGGCGCGCGCGTCCGCGTCGATTGCGGCGCGCATGGCGCGATGGGCGTGATGGAGACGGGAACGGATCGTGCCCCCCGACAGGCCGAGAAGCTCGGCGATGACGGCGGGCTCGTAGCCGAGGTAGTAGCGAAGGACGAGGACCGCGCGTTGCTCCGGGTTCAGCCGGCGGAACGCCCGGTCCACGACGTCACGGTCGGCCACGCCGGCGAGCTCGTCGCTCGCAACGTGGTCGTGGATGGTGAGGACTTCGAGCCTGGCGTAGCGGCGCCGGTCCCGACGGGCATGCTCGATGCACATGTTCGCGAGCACGCGCTGGATCCAGAAGTCGAACCGGTCCGGATCGCGGAGATCCGGCAGGTCGCGCCAGGCGATCACCAGCGCGTCCTGCAGGGCATCCTCGGCCCGGTCGACATCACGGAGGATCCGTCGGGCGATCCCGAACAGGCGGTCGAGGCGCGCGCGGACCAGGTCCATGAAGGCGACCTGATCGCCACGCTGCGCCGCGACCACGAGCTCTCGATCCACCGCCGGTCACAGTACTGACGTCCATCGGGGACGCCGTCCAGCTATTCAGGCGGATCGTGCACCCGTCAGCGTTGAAACATGGGTCGGCGCGGCATGAATCGAGCCGCCGCCGGCTGGTGCCGGCGGCGGGCGAATGTCTGTGTCGAGGCTTGCCGGGTCAGCCAAGCTGGATCACGGCGTGATCTCGAACGACATGGCGATGGCCTCCGCGACCGCGAACTCGGCCTCGGAGGTTCCCTCGGCGATGCTGATCATGGTGATCAGTCGGGTCCCATCGATTTCGATGATGTGCAAGTGCCATCGGCTGTTCGGGCCCTGGGCATAGAAGCCGCCCGGGAACACGAAGTAGTCTCCCGTCGACTCCCCGGACCTCCGGTCGCAGGCCGAAATGACGTCGCCCCCCGGAAGATGGAGCTCCAGCGCACGGGCCTGGAATCCGCCGATGCTCGTCGGCTCGTGACCTGACGTCGTGTACGACGTGTTGGCCTGCAGCGCGGAAACGAGGTCAGCGGCGCTCGGACCGACGACGACATCGCCTTGCTGGTCCGGTGACCCGGTGCCATCCAGATCCCAGTGGCATGCGTCGCTGAACAGGCGGTCGGCCTGCATGAACCCGATCAGAACCCCCTCGTTGCTCCCTGCCGGGCTGGTGAGCGCCGGGATCTCGGGATGGCCGACCCAGCCCTCGGGAATGTTCGCCACGATCGAGAGGCCCGGGTCGATGAACGACAGGTCCATGCGATACCGACCCGCCGACAGGATGCCGCTACGGAGGTCAACGGGTCCGCTAGCGACCGGGGAGCTGGTCGGGATCGCCGTCGGCGACGCGGTTGGCAGCGGCGTTGTCGGCCCCCCGACACCGCCCTGTCTGGGCAGCAGGTTGTAGCCGACGACGGCGACGACGAGGACCGCGGCAGCCGCGGTGCCGAGTTTCACGATTGGGTTCATGGGGAGCCTCCGAAGGAGGCGCCACGAACGCCGCTGGCGCTGGACGCTGATCCGGTCTGCGACGACGTCGATGATGCGGTCAGGCATCGTCGTGGGTCCGTCGTCCATCCAATGCCGGAGCAGGCGGTCGATGTCGGAGTGCTGGTTCATGCCGAAGTCCCTCCGACGGCGGCCGTGCGGGCGTCCGCGTCGAGCGCGGCGCGCATGGCGCGATGGGCGTGATGAAGGCGGGAGCGAATCGTTCCCGCGGGAAGGCCAAGAAGGTCGGCGATCTCGCTGGGCTCGTAGCCGACGTAGTGACGGAGCACGAGGAGCGCGCGTTCGTCGGCGGAGAGCCGGCGAAACCCGCGGTCGAGCTGGTCGCGATCGGCCAGGGTCAGGAGATCGTCGGGTGCCGCCGGGTCGTCGAACGGGAGCACGTGGAGGTTCGCGATCCTCCGGCGCTCCCGCCCGGCCTCGGCGATGCAGACGTTGGTCAGGAGTCGGTGGGTCCAGGCGTCGAAGCGGTCCGGATCGCGGAGGTCCGGCAGGTCACGCCAGGCGATCACCAGCGCGTCCTGCAGGGCATCCTCGGCCCGATCGACATCCCGGAGGATCCGGTACGCGATCGCGAAGAGGCGATCGCCCCGCGACCGGACCAGGTCGACGAACGCCGCCTGGTCTCCTCGCTGGGCCGCCTCGACGAGGTCGCGATCCACCGGCGTCTCCCGGTCGGGCGTCCATTGGGGACGCTGTCCACCAGTATCGGTTGATCCGATGCCCCCGGCGTTGGAAATCGAGAGGTGGTCCCTCGCCGAAATCCATCATGTGCAGGCCTTGACATCCGGCCGTTCGTTCTTATATTGACTGCCATCGTCAGTCAATGAAATGGAGTGCGTCCCGATGATGGCAGCGCTTCGCTGTGGCCTCGTGCGGCACACTCGATTGCGAGTCGTGGCTGGAGCACTGGGGATCGCGGATGCGCATCGCGGCGGCCCGGCCGCGATGCCAGGCCGCGCGCCGCTCGCCGACGACCGCGTGCAGAGGGCCTGAAGGTCAGATGGCCCCGCGCAGCTACGACCTTGGCCGCCGGGCGACGACGACAGCCGCGACCCGCCGCCGGATCATCGAAGCGGCGACGACGCTGTACCGAGAACGAGGCGTGGCCGGCACGTCGCTCGCCGCCGTGGCCGAGCGGGCCGACGTCGCCCGGGGCACGATCGTCAACCACTTCGGGAGCGCCGACCTGCTCCTCGGAGCCGTGGTCGACGAGATTCTCGTCGCGATCGAGGTTCCCGACGAGCGGATCCTCAACGGCGCGACCTCGACCGAGGAGCGGGTCCGCCGGTTCGTGGATGCGATGGTCCGCTTCAACGATCGAAGCCGGTCGTGGTGGGAGGTCTTCCGGCGCGACATGGACAGCCCCGTCCTCAGGGCGCGGGAGGCGGGCTACTGGGCGTCGTTCGAGCGCCTCCGGCGCGCCACGATGGGCGACGCCGGCACCGATCGAGTCGCCGTGGCGACGGTCGGAGCACTCGTGCACCCGGGGACCCTGTGGACGTTCACCGAGGCCGGCCTGAGCCTCGACGAGACGATCGAGGCCATCACGGCCCTGGTCGTGGGCCTCATCAGGCGGACCGAAGCCAACGGGCCCACAAGCGGTCCCGTGGCAGGGCATGATCCGGGGGACAGGAGGGTTCGGTGATCCTGCGGCAGGTCCATGCCTGGCTCGCCTGGGCATTGGTGGCAACGATCGTCGCCCAGGTCTTCCTGGCCGGCACGGCGATGGCGAACCTCGGTGGGTCGGGCGACTTCTCGACCCACATCGAGTTCGGCTACACGGTCGTCGGGATCGCCTCCCTGGCTCTCGTCCTGTCGGCCATCGCGGCCCGGCGGGGCCGGCGGGAGGTCGGAATCGCGGCCGGCCTGCTGGTCCTGTACGTCGTCCAGACGGTGCTGCCGTCGGCGCGCTCGGCGTACCCGATCCTCGCGGCGCTCCATCCCCTGAACGCCATGCTCCTGTTCGGGCTGGCGATCTGGTACGCCCGCCGGGCCTGGACGGCACGGACGAGTGGCCCGGCCGGTCCCGGCGGGGCCTGACCGATCTCGGCGTCGATATCTGGAGGGATTGGCGTGGATCTCTACGGCTGGATCGTCTTCGCCCACATCGTGACGGTCATCCTGGCCTTCGCCGCACACGGGGTCTCGGCCTGGGCGATCTTCAGGGTTAGCGCCGAGCGGGATCGAACGCGGCTGTCGGCGATCCTCGACCTGTCGTCGAGCGCCCTGACCGCGGCGGGGATCCTGCTCCTCATCACGGTCGTGCTCGGCCTCGCCGCGGCCGTCATGGGTGGCCACTTCGCGAAGTTCTGGCCGTGGGCCGCGATCATCGTCCTGGTCATCGCCTTCGGCTCGATGACGCCGTTTGCCGCGATCCCGCTGAACAAGGTCCGGGCCGTCCTCGCCGTCGCCAAGCCCGGCGACATCAGCGGCCGGCCGGTCGGGGCGAGCGGGACGGACGAGGAGCTGGCGGTGGCGTTGGCGGCCATCCGGCCGGAGGTCCCGGCCGTCATCGGCGTCGCCGCGATCCTCATCCTCGCCTGGCTCATGCGGGCGAAACCCTTCTGATCGCTGGGCGGTGACGGCGCGGCGCGCTATCCTCGGCCTACCTCGCCCCGATCGAGGCGTCCCCGAAGGAGCGACCATGGCGCCGAAGGACCCAAAGCTCGATCTGCTGAAGTCGATCCCGATCTTCGAGGGCCTCGGCGAGCACCAGCTCGAGCAGATCGCCCAGCTCGTCGATGAGGCCGATGTCCCAGCGGGGAAGGTCCTGATGCGGCAGGGCGAGCCGGGCGACGAGATGTTCATCGTGGTCCATGGCAACTTCACCATCGACCGTGACGGGAACGTGATCCGCGACTGCAGCGCCGGGCACGCGCTCGGCGAGCTGAACCTCCTCTCGCAAGGGCTTCGCTCCGCAACGGTCACGGCCAACGAGCCGAGCCGTGTCCTGGTCGTCGGGCATCGCGAGTTCCATGCGCTCCTGGAGGTGGCCCCGGAGATTGCGAGGCACATGCTCGTCAATCTGGCCCGGCAGCTCCGAGCCCTCGACGAGGACGCCGTCGCCTAGGCACCGCTGATTGCGAGACCGCCCGGACCGATCTCCGAACTCCCTACACTCAGCCGATGCGGATCGCCCACGTTCGAGAGCGGAATGCCCCGGCTGGCGCACCCTGGCGCCTGGCCGCGGCGCTCGACCGTCCCGCCGCGACCAACCCCGAGCCGCAGCGCTGGCTGGACCTCGAGGTGGCCCGACGCCGACTCGTCGCTCGAGATGCCCGGCTGGCCCACAACAGCGTCCTCTTCCGCCTTCCGATCCTGACCCTCGACGACCACCTCGCCCGCGGGCTGCGGGTGGCGGCGCTGGCCGATATCGTCGAAGGCGTGGCCGGTGCGAGCGGGCCCGGGCCAGGTCCGGACGACGACGCCGTGCTGGACGCGGCGGATCTTCGGTTCGGGCCGCCGATCCTCCGGCCGCCGGCGTTCCGCGACTTCTACGCCTTCGAACGCCACGTCCAGTCCATGTGGGACCGGCGCGGCGGCGAGATCCCGGAGCCGTGGTTCCGGATCCCCGTCTTCTACTTCTCGAACACCTCGGAGATCCGGGGCCCCCACGAGCCGGTCTGGGCGCCGAGCGGCTGCCAGGAGCTCGACTTCGAGCTCGAGGTCGGGGCCCTCGTCGACACGCCGGCCATCGACCTCGATGCCGGCGACGCGGAGGCGGTCATCGGTGGCTTCTTCGTCCTCAGCGACTGGTCGGCCCGTGATCTCCAGCGGGACGAGATGCCGGTCCGGATGGGACCCGCCAAGGCCAAGGACTTCGCGACCTCGATCGGGCCCTGGCTGGTCACGCCCGACGAGCTCGCCGATGCGCGCGTACCCGGTGCGACCGGGCCGGACCTGGCGATGACGAGCGTGGTTCGCGCCGCCGACGGCCGCGAGATGCCGATCTCGTCCGGGACCTGGGCGTCGTGCCACTACTCATTCGGTCAGATGCTCGGCCGGGCCTCGGCCGACGTCCACCTCCGGGCCGGCGAGATCCTGGGCTCCGGCACGGTCGGCAGCGGCTGCCTGCTGGAGGTCAAGGACGCGACCCTAGGACGCTGGCTCGAGCCGGGCGACGAGCTCTCGCTCACGATCGAGCGTCTCGGGACGCTCCGGACGCCGATCGTGGCTCGCCCGGCGCGGTGAGCGAGGCGGCCCAGGTGGGCGACGCGACGCCGCGATCGGCGGTGGTCGTCGTCGCGATGACCGCGGCCCACGCCCCGCGGGTCCTCGAGATCTACGGCGAGGGCATCGCGACCGGCGACGCGACCTTCGAATCGGTCGTCCCCGACTGGGCCAGCTTCGACGCCGGGCACCTCCCGGAGGCGCGCCTCGTGGCCGTGGTCGGCGGCCAGGTCGGGGGTTGGGTGGCCCTGTCGCCGTATTCGTCGCGCGCGGTCTACCGCGGCGTCGCCTGGGAGAGCGTCTATGTCGCGGCCGCGTCGCGCGGCCGGGGCATCGGGCTGATCCTCCTCGAGGCGGCCATCGTTGCGGCCCAGGCAGCCGGCTTCTGGACGCTCCTCGCCGGCATCGAGATCGAGAACCGGGCCTCGCTTGCCCTGCACAGGCGCGCGGGATTCCGGGAGCTTGGCACCCACGAGCGACTCGGGCGGGATCCGGCCGGGCGCTGGCGCGACGTCGCCATCCTCGAGTGGCGGGCTCCGGAGCCCGCCTGACCGCAATCGGCGCCGGGAGGTTGGGGAGCCCGGCGGTTGGGGAGCCCGGCGGTCAGTCTTCCTGGTCGGGGTGGTGCTTCTTCATCGACGCGTATTCCGGCGGGAAGGCTCGCATCAGGCGGCGCAGCAGCCCGTGGAGGATCTCCTTCTCGTCGTTCGACAGGGCCGAGGCGATGAGGGCCTCGCGCTGTGCCTGGGCGCCGGTGCAGCGCTCCCAGGCGGCGTGGCCGGCGTCGGTCGGCTCGATGAGCGTGCCGCGGCGGTCGTTGGGGTCGGGCAGCCGGCGGATCAGGCCGGCCTCCTCGAGGCGATCCAGGCGGGCCGTCATCGCGCCGCTCGAGAGGTGCATCGATTCGCCGAGCTGGCCAGGCGACATCCGGTACGGCGCGCCGAGGTAGCGCAGGTCCCCGATCAGGGCGTAGGCCCGCCGGTCCATCCCGAACTCGGCGAGGGTCTCGTCCATCGACCGGTCGAAGTAGCGAGCCAGGGTCTGGATCCGCTGGACGATCGCCTCGGTGGCGACATCGAGGGACGGGATCTCCCGCTTCCAGACCTCCAGCTTCGCGTCCAGGCGATCCAGCTGTTCGTCGGCGGCCGTCTTCATGTAAAGAGTATTTAACGGAAGACGCTTGATGTCAAGTCTCTTGACATCAAGCAACATAGGGGATACAGTACCCCCAGATAGTTCGGGATCAAGAGTCTTTGGATCGAAGCAGATACCCGAATCGAGAGAAGGGAGGCCGCCGGATATGAGCGAGCTGATGAACCCTCGGGTCCCCGGGCTCGGACTGGCGCCGGCCCTCGCGTCCCGCGACATGCAGTCCGGCCAGCGTGCCGTCCGCACGCTCGACATGTTCCTGGCCGACCGGGCGGCGAATCGCCCCGCCATGGCGGCCGCGACCGTCGGCGCGGCCAACGCCGTCATGCGGCTGCCTCGCCGCGTCGGCGGCGACGGCGGCTTCGGCACGAACCGAGCCGCGGCGACGTCCATCATCGAGCGCCGCCCCGGCCAGCCCGCCCCGCAGGTCTGAACCGGCGGCCGGCAACGGCCACGCGTCACTAGACTGGCCTCCTCAACCGAGGAGGCCAGTCGTTCCATGTACTACGTCCGCCATGGAAGCGTCCCGCCCCAGCGCCACACCCAGCATCGCCGGCCCGATGGCGGGCTCCATGCCGAGGAGCTGTTCGGCGTCGAGGGCTTCTCGGGCCGCAGCTCGCTGCTCTATCACCTCGTCCCGCCGACCCAGACCCACAGGATCGAGCCGGTCCGCGAGGTCCGCCTGGAGGCGGCCCACGAAACGGCCCATCGCCACCACCTGACCAAGACCGGCGACGTGCCGGTCCGCGGTGATGCGATCTCGGGCCGGATTCCGCTGTACTTCAACAATGACGTCGTCTTCGGCGTGGTCCGGCCCGCGGAGGCCATGCCCGAGGGCCAGTTCTACCGGAACGGCGTGGCCGACGAGATGCTCTTCATCCACGAGGGCACGGGCGTGTGCGACACGATCTTCGGGCCCTTGCGCTACGGGCCGGGCGACTACCTCGTCCTGCCCATCGGCACGACCTGGCGCCTCGATCCGGACGAGGGATCAGAACAGCGGCTGCTGTACCTCGAGGCGCCGTCCGAGATCGAGCCGCCGAAGCGCTATCGCAACGACTACGGACAACTCCTGGAGCACTCGCCATACAGCCAGCGGGATCTCCACGCGCCCGAGGACGTCCGCCCCCGTGACGAGCACGGCGACTTCGTGATCCACGTTCGATCGACGGACCTCGTGACGGCCTACCACTACCGCCACCACCCCTTCGACCTCGTCGGCTGGGATGGCTACCTGTGGCCGTTCCGGTTCAACATCGCCGACTTCCAGCCGATCACCGGGCGGGTCCACCAGCCGCCGCCGGTCCACCAGACGTTCCAGGCTCGCAACTTCGTCGTCTGCTCGTTCGTGCCCCGGAAGTTCGACTACCACCCGCTGGCGATCCCGGCGCCGTACAACCACTCGAACATCAACAGCGACGAGGTCATCTACTACGTCGCCGGCAACTTCATGAGCCGGCGCGGCGTGGAGATCGCCTCGTTCACCCTCCACCCGGCGGGCATCCCGCACGGGCCGCACCCGGGCACGGTCGAGGCCTCGATCGGCAAGGAGGGGACCGAGGAGCTGGCGGTCATGGTCGACACCTTCCACCCCCTCAAGCTCACGAAGGCCGCCCTGGATCTCGACGACGACCGCTACCCGTACTCGTGGCTGCCGCCCGAGGACGCGGAGGGCCACGCATCCGAGCTCGCGGCGCGAGGGCCGGAGGCGTTCCCGGACTGAGGTTCACGAAGGTGCCCGCCGCGCCGGCCCGTCAGGGGTTACGACGTGCGGCGCACCGCGCGGGCCGCGCATGATAGGCGGCATGACCGAGACGCCCCGCGACACGATTCGCCGCCGGATCCTCGCCGGCGAGACCCTCTTCGGCGCATGGGCCGACGTCGGCTCGCCGTTGGCCACCGAGATCGCCGCGAGCGCGGGGTACGACTGGTGCGTCATCGACATGGAGCACGGCTCGGCCACCGAGGCCGACGTGCTCGCCCTGCTCCTGGCCATCGAGGCCGGCGGGGCGGCGGCGCTCGTCAGACCGCCATCGGGCGAGCGCCTCCGGATTGGACGGGCCCTGGATCTCGGCGCGGCCGGCGTGGTCGTGCCCCAGCTCCACAGCGCCGCCGAGGCCGCCGAGGCGGTGACCTTCCTGCGCTATCCACCGGACGGGCGCCGGGGCGTCGCCCTGCGGACCCGCGGTGGTCGGCTCGGGACGCTGGGCCACACGGAGATCCGGTCGGTCAACGAGAAGCTCGTGGGGATCGTCCAGATCGAGTCGCCGGGTGCGCTTCGCGAGGTCGATGCGATCGCCGCGACCGACGGCGTGGACGTCCTGTTCGTCGGCCCGGCCGACCTGTCGCACTCGCTCGGGATCCCCGGCCAGTTCTCGAACCCGGAGTACCTGGCCGCGCTCGATGCGGTCGTGGCCGCGTGCAGGCGCCACGGCAAGGCGCCCGGAATCCTCCTGTACGACCACGCCGCGTTCGGGCCGCACCTCGAGCGCGGCTTCCGGTTCGTCGGGGTCGGGTCGGAATCGAACTTCGTGGCCGTGGGCGCCCGGGCGGCGCTCGAGGCGGGGCGGACCGCGGCGGGATAGGACGGGGACGGTCCCGCTCGATCGCCCTCGGCGGGTCGATCGCCGCCGCTACTCGTCCGCCAGGCGGAGGCGCGGTCCGGTCGGCCGCGCCGGCCCGGTCTGGGCGATCACCACGCCGAGCAGGATCAGCCCGCCACCCACGAGCTGGAGCGGGCCTAGGAGCTCGCCGAACAGCAGGTTCGCCAGGACGATCGTCCAGATCGGCTCGACCGTGCTCACGATCGACGCTCGGGCCGCCCCGATCCGATGGGTGCCGGCGTAGAACGCCAGGATCGCGATGAACGTCGAAACGGCGCCGACGCCGAGGATCCCGCCCCACGCCTCTGCCGGGATCGCGGCCGGCAGGAGCGGTCGATCGAGCGCGAGGCCAGCCAGCCAGTAGGTCGCGGCGGTCGCCGACATCATCACCGCCCCAGCCGCGATCGGATCGATCGCCCCGACGCCGGCGTCGCGGCCGACGCCTTCGCGATCCTCGCCCGTCAGCCGGGCGGCGAGGACGATCCAGACCGAGTAGATGACCGGCGACGCGATCATCAAGAGCAGCCCGCCGAGCGGCGGCGCGGTGGCGACGTCGATCGCCCCGACGGCGAGCGCAACGCCGACCGTCGCCAGGCCGAGGGCGCCCCAGGCCCGCCGACCCTCGAGCCGCCGCCCGACCCGCAGCGACAGGACGGCGACGAGGGCCGGGTAGACGTACACGATGAGCGCACCCAGCGACGCCGAGACCGTCTCGAGGGCGGCGAAGTACGTGCCCGAGTTGCCGGTGTACAGGACGCCGAGCAGCACCGAGACGAGGATCGCCCGGCGGTCCATCCCTCGAAGCGCCGCCCGGCTGCCCGGCCGGGACAGGACCCAGGCCCAGGCCAGCGCCGCACCGATCAGGAACCGCCATGCCATGAGCGTGTGCCAGCCGACGTCGGCCGCATAGACGGGCTTGGCGAACAGCGCGCCGGACCCGAACGAGAATGCCGAGACGACCGTCAACCCCACGCCGACGGCAACTGACCGGGACATGCCGGCGAGGCTATCCGGTCGCGAGCCCCGCCGCTTGGTGATCGGCGGCTAAGCGGTAGGCGGGAAGATGTCCGGCATGGACCTTGTCCGGCTCGGCCGCACCGTTCGAGCCCTTCGGCATCGCCTCGGCTGGCGCCAGACGGATCTCGGAGCGCGGGCGGGCGTTCGCCAGCAGGTCGTTTCGGACATCGAGTGCGGTCGGGCGGCGTCTGTGGCTCTCCCACGACTCGCCGCCGTCGTGGCCGCGCTCGACGCCGATCTCGACCTGTTCGTCCGCTGGCGCGGCGGCGCGCTTGACCGACTCCTCGATGAGCGGCACGCGGCCCTGTGTGGCGATCTCGCCGACCGTCTGGTCCGCCTGGGCTGGGAGGTCCACAGCGAAGTCTCGTACGCCTACTACGCGGAGCGCGGCTCGATCGATGTCCTTGGCTGGCACCCGGGAGCTCGGGCCATCCTGATCGGCGAGGTCAAGACCGAGCTCACGTCGACGGAGTCGACGTCGCGGAAGCACGACGAGAAAGTCCGGCTCGGGCCGCGCATCGCACGTGACCGCCTTGGTGTGTCGGCCCGGTTCGGGATCAGGTTGCTGGTCCTGCCGGACCACTCCACGGAGCGTCGCCGGGTCGCCCGCCACGAGGCGATCCTCGGTCGGGCCTACCCAATCCGCGGTCGAGCAGCCTGGGCCACCCTTGCCAGACCCACGAGTGCTGCTTCCGCGCTGGTGTTCCTGTCACCTACCCATGACAGCGGTGCTAGGCGGGGTCCTGTCACGAGGATCCGTGCTCGAACACGGACGCTGAACGGGGACCCTACCTCGATCAACAGCTGAGTCGCCCTTGAACAATGCCAATCGCCGGATACCACCGGCCAGAAGCGTAAGTGGCGCGTCGAGGGCCGCTCCTGCCGGATAGCACCGCCCGGTGGAGTAGGTGGCGGACGGAGCGGCGGCGGAGCGAGGGGCGAGTGAGGGCGACTCGCCGGCGAGCAAAGGACGCCTGGTGGGCATGCACCAGGGAACAAGCCGGGCAGGCCGCCCTCGGGGGCGCGCCGGGCCGGACGGCCCCTCGAAGTTCTGCCGATCGGCCCGAGGGTCCCATCCGGGGGAACCCTCTACACTTCCCTCTCGTGACCGAACTCACAGAACGCGCCGTGGCGTCCCGCGTGCCATCGCTCGCCGACGAGCGCCTCCAGGTGATCGCCCGCCGCGATCCCGTGACGGTCCGCGAGGGCACCAGCCTCGCTGAGTGCATCGACCGAATCCGGGAGACCGGGACCGGCGATTCCGTGTTCGTCACCGACGCCGAGGGCAAGCTCTGCGGGGTCTTGACCGAGCGCGACATCTTCGCCCGCCTCGTCGGCCACGACGTCGACCTTGGCCAGCCCGTCGAGCGGCTCATGAACGCGCATCCCTGGACGCTCCACCTGGACCAGCTCGTCCGCCACGCCATCGACCTGATGCAGACCGGGCGCTACCGGAACGTGCCGCTGGTCGATGACGCGGACCACCTCGTCGGGGTCATCCGCCCGGTCGACATCCTCAAGTACCTCGCGGAGGCGTTCCCCGAGGAGCTCCTGAACCTGCCGCCGCGGCCCCACCAGCGCATGAAGTCGACGGAGGGCGCGTGACGACCGTCAAGGAGCCTCCCGCCGGGACCCGTCAGCTCGAGCGGGTCACGATCCGGTTCGCCGGCGACTCGGGCGACGGCATGCAGCTGACCGGGTCGCAGTTCACCCGGACCGCCGCGGTCTTCGGCAACGACATCAGCACCTACCCCGACTTCCCGGCCGAGATCCGGGCGCCCGCGGGAAGCCTGCCGGGCGTCTCGGGCTTCCAGCTCAGCTTCGCCTCGACGAGGATCCACACCCCCGGCGACCAGCCCGACGTCCTCGTTGCGATGAACCCGGCGGCCCTCAAGTCGAACCTCGGCGACCTGCTGCCCGGAGGGGCGCTCGTCGTCAACGAGGACGCCTTCACCCCGGTCAACCTCAACAAGGTGGGCTACGCCAGCAACCCCCTGACCGACGGCTCCCTGTCGGCCTACAACCTCTTCACGGTCCCGATCTCGACGCTCAATGCCCGGGCATCGGAGGGCCTCGAGCTCACCAACAAGCAGATCGACCTGACCAAGAACTTCTTCGCCCTGGGCCTGATGTTCTGGCTCTACGACCGGAGCATGGAGCCCACGATCCGCTGGATCGACGAGAAGTTCTCGAAGCGGCCGGTCATCGCCGAGGGCAACAAGCGCGCCCTCCGGGCCGGCTACAACTTCGGCGAAACGACCGAGATCTTCCACGAACGCTACGTCGTACCGCCGGCCCGCCTGGCGCCCGGGCGGTACCGCAACATCACCGGCAACGAGGCGACCGCGCTCGGCTTCGTGGCCGCGTCCCAGCTCGCCGAGCGGACCCTGTTCTACGGCTCCTACCCGATCACGCCGGCCTCGGACATCCTCCACAGCCTGGCGGCCTACAAGAACTTCGGGGTCAAGACCTACCAGGCCGAGGACGAGATCGCGGCCATCGGAGCGGCCATCGGGGCGTCCTACGGCGGCGCCCTCGGGATCACGGGGACGTCCGGGCCCGGCCTGGCCCTCAAGAGCGAGGCCCTCGGCCTGGCCGTCATGGTCGAGCTGCCGCTCGTCGTCATCGATGTCCAGCGGGGTGGCCCGTCCACGGGCCTGCCGACCAAGACCGAGCAGGGCGACCTGCTCCAGTCGATGTTCGGCCGCAACTCGGATTCGCCCGTCGCGATCATCGCCCCGGCGACGCCGGCGGAGTGCTTCGACATGGCCATCGAGGCCTGGCGCATCGCCCTCAAGTACATGACCCCGGTGGTCTTCCTCAGCGACGCCTTCCTGGCCAACGGCGCCGAGCCGTGGGCCATCCCGGACCCGGGCGACCTGCCCCACATCGCTGTCCCCAACCGAACCGAGAAGGAAGGCTTCTACCCGTACTCGCGGGACCCGGTCACGCTGGCCCGGCCATGGGCCGTCCCCGGGACGCCCGGCCTCGAGCACCGGATCGGCGGCCTCGAGAAGTCGGACGTGATCGGCAACGTCAGCTACGACCCGGACAACCACCACCGGATGACGGTCCTGCGCCAGGACAAGATCGCCGGCATCGCCCGGGACATCCCGCCGCTCGACGTCTTCGGCGCCCCCGAAGGTGACCTGCTCATTCTCGGCTGGGGCTCCACCTACGGCGCGATCCGGAGCGCCGTCGAGCGGCTGCGCGAGCGTGGCCTGGCCGTCTCGCACGCCCACCTCCGCCACCTGAATCCGCTGCCGGCGAACACCGAGACGGTCCTACGCTCGTTCGGTCGCGTCCTCGTCCCGGAGCTCAACCTGGGCCACCTCCTGATGCTCATCCGGGCGCGCTACCTCATCGACGCGATCGGCTACAACCGGGTCCGCGGCAAGCCCTTCCGGATCGCCGAGATCGAGGTCGAGGCGGAGCGGATCCTCGAGGCGATGAAGGTGGCAGCGCGATGACCGACGAGAAGAACAGCGTCGCGGCGACCCTGCCGGTGCTGACCCGCAAGGACTTCGTGTCCGACCAGGAGGTCCGCTGGTGCCCGGGCTGCGGCGACTACTCGATCCTGGCCCAGACCCAGAAGGTGATGCCGGACTTCGGCTACCCGCGCGAGAACATCGTCTTCATCAGCGGCATCGGCTGCTCGGGGCGGCTGCCGTACTACATGAACACCTACGGCTTCCACTCGATCCACGGCCGCGCCCCGGCGATCGCGACGGGCCTCAAGGCCGCCCGGCCCGACCTCATGGTCTGGGTCATCACCGGTGACGGCGACGCCCTCTCGATCGGCGGCAACCACCTCATCCACTCGCTCCGTCGGAACGTCGACCTCCGGATCATCATGTTCAACAACCGGATCTACGGGCTCACCAAGGGCCAGGCCAGCCCGACCTCCGAGTTCGGCAAGATCACCAAGTCGTCGCCGTACGGGACGGTCGACTACCCGGTCAGCCCGCTGGCGATCGCCCTGGCCGCCGAGGCGAGCTTCATCGCCCGGACCGTCGACACCCACACCGAGCACATCCAGCAGACCCTCGAGGGCGCCGGGCGGCATCACGGCTCGGCCTTCGTCGAGGTCCTCCAGAACTGCAACATCTTCAACGACGGCGCCCACCGCGAGTTCACCGATCGGGAGGTCCGCGACGACCGGATGCTCGTCCTGGAGCACGGTAAGCCGATGCTCTTCGGCAAGGACCGCAGCAAGGGCATCCGGCTCCACGGCCACCAGCCCGAGATCGTGACGATCGGCGAGAACGGGATCACGGAGGCCGACATCCTCGTCCACGACGAGACCGATCCCCTCATCGCCTTCATGCTCGCCCACATCTACTGGCCGGAGTTCCCGGTGCCGGTCGGCGTCGTCCGGCGGATCAGCCGGCCGACCCACGACGAGCTCATGACGAACCAGATCGAGCAGGCGATCGCGGGGCGGGGCAAGGGCGACCTGGCCCGGCTGCTTGCCTCGGGCGAGACCTGGACGGTCGAAGGCGACGAGGCATGACCTGCCCGGTCTGCCAGTGGCAGAACTTCGAGGGCGACGACCTGTGCGAGAACTGCGGGGCGGACCTGCGGGCCTCGGACACGCCCGAGCCGGCGACGGGCTTCAAGGGCCCGCTCCTGGGCGTCCATCTCGACGAGCTCGGGGCACCCGAGCCCGAGACCGTGGACGGCTCGGCGGATGTCGCCGAGGTCATCGAGCGGATGCACCGGGACGGCATCGACTGCGTCCTCGTGACCGAGGACGGCAAGCTGGCCGGCATCTTCACCGACCGGGACGCGCTGCTGAAGCTCGCCGGTCGCGGTCCGGAGCACCGACCCATCCGCGAGCTCATGACGCGCGACCCGGTCGTCCTCCGCCACGACGACACGATCGCGGTCGCGATCAACAAGATGGCCGTCGGCGGCTTTCGCCACGTCCCGATCGTCGATGGCGCCCGACCGACGGCGGTCGTCTCCGCCCGCGACGTCTTCCGGCACATCTCGGCGCGCCTCGGCTGAGGCCGGGCCTTCGAGCGGCCGCCCTTCCGTGAACGCCCCGCGCCCCGTCATCCCCGATGCCCGCTACGGCGAGCGTCTGGCAAGGACCCAGGCCCTGCTTCACGAGCGCGGCATCGCGGCGCTCCTGGTCGGTGTCGGGGCCGATCTTCGGTACCTCGCCGGCTATGTCGCCATGCCGCTCGAGCGGCTCACCATGCTCGTCCTGCCGGCCGGCAGTCGGCCCTCGCTCGTGGCGCCCCGCCTCGAGGCGATGGCCGCGGCCGCAACGCCCCTGGTCCGGACCGGCCTCGTCGACCTCGTCGCCTGGGACGAGACCGACGATGCCCACGCCATCGTCGCCGGGCTGCTTGCTGCCGCCCCGGAACCGTCGAACCAGCGCGTCCTCGTCAGCGACCGGCTCTGGGCGATGCACGTCCTGGGCCTCGAGCGGGTCCTGCCCGGCCGTGGACTGGGGCTGGCCAGCGAGATCCTGGGCGAGCTCCGGATGGTCAAGGATCCCGACGAGTTGGCCCTGCTCCGCCTGGCCGCTCACGCCGCCGACCGGGTCGTGGCGCAGATCGCCGCCGGACGGCTCATCGGCCGGACCGAGCTCGACGTCAGCCGCGAGGTCCGCGAGCGGCTGGTGGCCGAGGGCCACGAGTCGGCCGAGTTCGCGATCGTCGCATCCGGGCCGAACTCGGCGTCACCTCACCATGACGCATCCGATCGCGTGATCGGGGCCGGCGAGCCGATCGTCCTCGATATCGGCGGCGCGCTCGGCGGCTACTGCTCCGACACGACCCGGACGCTGTGGGTCACCGGCAGCAACCCTGGCGCCGGGCCGACGCCGGAGTTCCGGGCGCTGTTCGACTGCCTCCGCGAGGCCCAGGCGGAGGCGTGCACGGCAGTTCGACCGGGGGTCGCCTGTGATGCGATCGACGCCGTGGCCCGGGGGCGGATCACGGCCGACGGCCACGGCCCCGGGTTCATCCACCGCACCGGCCACGGCATCGGACTCGAGACCCACGAGGATCCGTACATCGTCGCCGGCAACGGCGAGCCGCTCCGGCCGGGGATGACCTTCAGCGTGGAGCCCGGGATCTACGTCGCGGGCCACCACGGGGCGCGGATCGAGGACATCGTCGTCTGCGGTCGTGATGGGCCGGACCTCCTCAACGAGTCGAGCCGCGATCTCTGGGTCGTCGCCGGATAGGGACGGGCCACCCGGCTCGGAGGTAGTTCCGGGTCCTCCCGGACCGGTCTCGTGGCGGTCGGCTATCATCGGTCGACGGGCAGTCCGCCCGGCGCCACCTCGACGCGAGCCCATGAACCTGATCAAGATGCGGCGCTCCGGCGCCGCCGCCCACGGCCGATGAGCCGCCGATCCCACCACCCCGCGCGTCGCCATGGCCGGGGCCACCCGGAGGTCCGCGGCCCGCGACCGGCTTCGCCCGCCGGCGACGCACCACTCGCGGCCGGTCCCGAGCCGCGGCCTGCCGACGCCGACGCCGGCGCCGGCGCCGCCCCCGCCCGCCGGCTCGCGATGCCGACCGCCACCGCTGCCTCGCAGATCCAGGACCCCGTTCCGTCGTCGTCGTCGCCGGCCGTCCCCGCACCGGACGAGCCGATGTTCGCCGCTCCCTCGACGGCGGACGCAGCCACGCTGCCGCGGTCCGAACGGGAGGCGCCGCCCGATTCCGTGCCACGCGGCGAAGCTGATGCCCGGCCGGCCCCGGCGAGACGCGACCAGCCCTCGGCCGGGGCGCCCCCTCGCGTCGCTGCGCCTCGCGTCGCTGCGCCTCGCGTCGGGACCACGCCCCCGGCCCGTCCGGCCGATGGCCCGGTCGCCGTGCCGTCCTTCCAGCCTGGTGCCACCGACGCCGACCGGAACGGCTGCACCGCCCCGCAGCTCCGGCGGTTCATCAAGAGCCGGGCCTACGTCCCGATGCACGAGCTCCGGCGCCGCTTCGCGATCGAGGGGGGCGACGACGACGTCACGCCGGTCGAGATGGACCGCGGCGTGCGGGTGTTCGTGGGCCTGCCGAACCGGGAGGGCCGGCTCCTCGGCGACCTCCTCCGGTCGGGCGACATCGGCTACGAGCTGTCATTCGACCCGATCGCACCGATCGTGGTGGGCGTCTTTCCGATGCGGCCGGTGCCGCGAGCCTGAGCCCGGCACCGCCGGCCCGGGGCCGGCGCCGAGCGCGGCGAACCGCCGCGATCCAGGCCCTGTCGCATACGCGACTGTTGCGTAGACGCAACGTTGACCTTGCAATCGTCGGTCGCCACCTTGACCCATCCCCTTGACAGGCCGCATCCTTCCTTGATAGCCCGAATGGCAGTCGTGGCGCAGGACCATCGTCCCAGGGGCTACGAGAGCAGAACCGGTCCAGACAGCGGCCCAGGAGGTCATCCGTGATTCGTCGACCCACACATCGGAGGGTCAGCTACCTCGCCACCATCTCGCTCGTCGCGCTTGCCCTCCTGGTTCCGGCTGGCGCCAGCGCCGCGACACCGGACCTGAGTCCGATCCAGTACGGCGCACCGGCTACGGTCTCCGTTGACTCGACGCAGGGCGCCGTGGTCCTCGGCGTTCGAAACGACGGCAAGAGCACCGTCTCCCAGCTCTTCCTCGTCGAGGTCACAATCCTCGGCGGCTCCATCACGGCGATGTACCCGTCGCAGCCCAGCTGTGCCGAGGACTTCTCGTCGTGCACCCTCGGCCAGCTCAAGCCGAAGAAGGAGGCGACGGTCATCGTCGTCTTCGACTTTGACGCAGGCTCGACGTCGGCGACCGTATCGGGCACGTTCAACACGACCGGCACGGCAGGCGACAACGACCAGAGCCACGGCGACTCTTGGCAGGTCTCGGCCACCGTGACCCAGTCCGCGGACGCCCAGGACTTCGCCGGTCGCTTCATCGACCTCGACGGCAACCCGCTCGTCGCGAACGACCAGGTCATCAACGACGACACCAACCCGCATGCGACCAAGGTCATCGCCCCGCAGACCCTCATCGGCGTGACCGTCGAGGACGGCGCCGTCGTTGCCCAGCCATGCGACCCGACGAAGGTGGCGTGCGCGAAGCTATTCGGCGAGACCTCCAGCATCAGCGTCGCCCTGGGCGGGACGTTCGCCGGCGGCTTCCAGATCGTGATCGGCTTCGACGGCTCGGAGCTGCCGGGGGGCGTCAACGCCAATTCGATCAAGATCTACCACACGTACACGGGTGGCTCCGAGGTCATCAGCCAGAAGTGCCAGTTCGCCCCGAACTCGACGACCCCGAAGAGCATGCCGTGCCTCACCGCGAGCAAGGACGGACCGGACCTCTGGGTCACGATCTGGACGACCCACAACGGGGTCATGCGCGGGCTCGGCTGAGCCCGGTCAGGACGCGGGAACGCCTTCGAGCAGGCTTCTGACCCGCTCGGCGGAGACCCGGTCTCCCTTCCGCTCGTACAGCTCCAGGGCCTCCCGCAAGGGGGGCCCTGACGATTCGAGGTCGCCCACCAGGCGCAGGACGATCGCGAGGTCGGCGAGCGTGTCGGCCTGCTGGTCGATGTCGAGCGTCGCGCCCGCGATCCTGACCGCCTCCGTCGCCGTCGCGATGGCCGTCTCCGACTCGCCGGCCCGCGCCTGGAGCTTGGCCCGGGTCGCCCGCCAGGCCGCCTGACTGTAGGCGTCGTCGACGTCGGCCAGCTCGGCCGCGAGGCCGGTGTAGCGGTCGGCCTCCTCGAGCTGGTCGCGCTCGTACAGGATGGCGCCGAGCAGGGCCGCCACGGTCGACCGGAAATACCGCTCGCCGAGCGCGTCGAGGGCGGCGAAGTCGGCCCGCAGGCCCGCCTCTGCCGCCGCCAGGTCGTCGGCCAGCAGCTCGACCCGCGACCAGTCCACCGAGGTCGAGGCGGCGGTGACGCTCGGGCCCAGGTCCAGCAGCATCTCCCGGCCGCGACCGTACAGCCCGCGGGCGCGGTCGAAGTCGCCTTCCATGGCGTGGAGGACCGAGAGGACGCCGGAGATGATCGCCTCGGCCTTGCGGTCGCCGCGGACCTCCTCGGACAGCTCTTCGCAACGGCGGATCGCGTCAGCGACGGCGGTCGGGCCGTGGAGGGCGGTGGCCGCATAGCCCATCGCCCCGAGCCCGACGAGCCGCTGGTCGCCGGCGGCGTGGGCGTGGTCGGCGACCTTCGCGGCGGCCTCCGCGGCCAGGTCGTAGCGGCCGCTCGTCCCGTGGATGAACATGAGCAGCCGCCAGGCCCGGGCCATGTTCGCCGAATCGGCCAGCTCGGTCAGCAGGTCGAGCGCACCCTGGACCGTGGCGAGCGCGCCCTCGGCGTCGGCCGATTCGGCGGTGTAGAGATCGAGGGCGACCCGGGCGAGGGTGGTCCGGGCCGCGGCGCGGGCGTCAGCCAGCGATTCGGCCAGGGCCCGGGACTGCTCGATGACCGCCTTCGCTTCGTCGAACGAGCCGTTCTCGGTGAGCGCCTCGGCCAGCTCGGGCAGGAGCTCAACCCGGAGCGGGTCCGTCTCATCGAGGAGTGCCACTGCGCGCCGGAGGAGCGTGCAGGCCGCCGGGGTGTCGCCGCGCGCGAAGGCCCGCCGCCCGGCCGCGGACAGCTTGGCCGCCCCGCGTCGCCCGATCTCGCGGCCCTCCTCGTCGACCCGCCCCAGGTCCGTCCGGTAGCGGTAGGCCTGCTCGAGGTGATAGCCGAGGATCTCCTCGAACTCCTGCTCCCGGCCGCGCTCCTTGTTGACCCGCTCGGCCCAGGCCACGAATCGCTCGTGGAGGGTCGCCCGCGCGCGCTTCAGCAGGGCGCCGTACGCGGTGTCACGGATCAGCAGGTTCGAGAACCGGTAGGCGCCCTCGTCGTCGGTCGCGTCGGGCCGGACGAAGCGTTTCCGGGCGAGGGTCATGAGGTGCCCACCGACGGCGCTGCGCAGGACGTCCGGGGCGAGCTCGGTGACGGCGGCGGTCGCGAAGACAAGGCCGATGACCGACGCCGGCTCGATGACCGCCCGCTCCTCGCGGGCGAGGTGGTCCAGCCGAGCGGCAAGGAGGGCGTTGATCGACGGTGGCACCGCGAGCTCCGCGGCATCCTCGCTCGAGACCCAGCGTTCGCCATCCCGCCGGAGCGTGCCGGCGTCGACGAGCATCGACACGACCTGCTCGATGAACAGCGGGTTGCCCTCGGCCGCTGCGACGATCCGGGCCCGGACCGCGGCCTCGACCTCGCCGCCGCTGAGCAGGGCCTGCATGACCCGCCCGCTGTCCTCCTCGCCGAGGGGCCGGAGCTGGATGCGGTTCGCGGCCTGGGCGTCCCACCACTCGGGGTGGGACTCCTGGAGTTCGAGGCGGGCCGAGGCGACCACCAGGATCGGGGCGCCACGCACGGATTCGACGAGGTGGTCCAGGAGCTCCAGGAAGGTCGGCTCGGCGGAGTGGATGTCGTCGATCGCGAGGACGAGCGGCTTCGTTCGGGCAAGGCCCTCGAGGAACTTGCGAGCGCCCCAGAAGAGCTCGGCCACCGGGAACTGGCCTGCCGCCAGGCCCACCGCGGCCGCAACCCGCTCGACAATCCCGGGGCCCTCGCCATCCTCGGGGCCCTCCGTCCCCATGAGCGCGGCGATCTTGTCGATGGCCTGGGCCGGCGAGTCCTCCGGGTCGATCGAGGCGGCCTCGCGAACGATCTCCACGAGTGGCCAGAAGGTGATCCCGTCGCCATACGGGAGGCACCGGCCGCGGAGGATCCGGGCCCGATCCCCGACCCGGAGGCGGAACTCGCGGACGACCCGCGACTTGCCCACCCCGGCATCGCCGACGAGGAGCCGAATCCGGCAGGCGCTGAACTCCTCGGCCTCCTCGAGCGCCTCGCCCAGGCGGGCCAGCTCCCCGGTCCGGCCGACGAACGGCGTCGGGGCGCCCCGGCCGCCGCCCTCCTCGAGGGCCCCGCTGGCCGGTGCCCGCACGTCCACCAGCCGGTAGGCCGGCACGCGCTCAGCCTTGCCCTTGAGCTCGAGCGGTTCGACCGATTCGACGACGACCTCGTCCCGGACGAGCTGGTAGGTCAGCTCGCCGATGAGGACCTCCTGGGCCGGGGCCGACTGCTCGAGGCGGGCAGCGACGTTGACCGTGTCGCCGGTCACGATCTGCTGGTTGGCGTTGGGGTCCGAGTTGGCCACGACCGGGCCGGTATTGACGCCGGTCCGGTTGGCGAGCGTCACCCCGTACTCGCGCTCGAGCTCGACGTTCAGGGCTGCCAGGGCGCGCTGCATCCCGTGGGCCGCCCGCACGGCCCGCAGGGCGTCGTCCTCGCGGACCCGGGGGAAGCCGAAGACGGCCATGATCGCGTCGCCGATGTACTTCTCGAGCGTGCCGCCGTGGGCCAGCAGCGGCGCCCGCATCGCCTCGAAGTAGCGGGCCTCGACCTCCCGGACGGCCTCCGGGTCCAGGCTCTCGCCGAGCGAGGTGGAGCCCTTGAGGTCCGAGAAGACGATCGTGACGACCTTGCGCAGCTCCTGGGCCGGCAGCTCCGCGACGAGCGACGTCCCGCAGTAGCCGCACAGCCGGAACTTGGCGGGGTTCTCCTCGCCACAGCTCGGACAGACGACGACCTGCATGCTCCGGAGTCTAGCGGCGCTTTCCTCGGCTACGATGCGGCCGACGGGGGTTGTCCGCGCACGCCAGGGAGAACTGCATGGCCGACGGCCCCGGGAGCTCGGTCGGGCTGGAAGCGCTGCGGCGCTGCCGCCTCTTCGCACGCCTTGACGAGGGTCGGCTGGCGCCGCTCGCGGCCTCGCTCCGGGCGCGGCGCTACCGCTCGGGCGAGACGATCTTCCACCAGGACGACCCGGGCGACGCCCTCCACGTCGTGACGGCCGGAGCGGTGAAGATCGTCCTGCCATCGGCCGAGGACGAGGAGCCGGCGATCATCGCGACCCTCCGGCCGGGCGACTTCTTCGGTGAGCTGGCCCTGTTCGACGACGCGCCCCGCTCCGCGACCGCGGTCGCCCTCGGCCCGACCGAGACGCTCGTCCTGCGACGCGAGGCGTTCCTCGCGCTGATCGACGACGACCGGTCGATGCGCCATGCCCTCCTGTCGTCGCTGGCCGACGAGATCCGGTCGATCACGGCCCACGTCCAGGATCTCCACTTCCTGGACCTGCCGGGCCGGCTGAGCCGGCGCATCCTGCGCGAGGCGGAGAAGGTCGCGGCCGAGCCGGATGGCTCCTTCCGCCTCGCCTGGCCCTACACCCAGGCCGAGCTGGCCGGGATGATCGGCGGCTCGCGCCAGTCGGTGAACCGCCTCCTCGCGGATCTCGTCGCCCGCGGCCTCATCCGGGTCGAGCGCGATGTCCTCGTCATCCCCGACCGGGTGGCGCTGGAGCGCTCAATCCGGCGCTGACCACGCGCTGACCTCGCGCGCCCGCGTCGACCGGGTCGACCGGGTCGACCGGTCGCCCGCGGGTCCGCGACCCGCCCGCCTTCAGCTCCCGCTGCTCGCCTCCGAGTAGGTCTTCGGCAGGGCCTGGGCGCGCGGCCGCCGGCGCAGGTCCTTCAGGTCGCGCTGGTCGAGCCCGGCCAGGCGGACGAGATCGGCGTTCGCCGTCCGGGTCAGCCGCTCCCGGAGCTTCGAGCTGATGAGCGAGTTCATGGCCGGGACCTCCATGAGGCTCTTCAGCGTCGCCGCCGGGACCTCGAGCAGGTCGGTCGATTCATCGGCCACGACGTTGGCCGTCCGGGTGCTGCCGGTCAGGGCCGCGATCTCGCCGAAGAAGTCGCCCGGTCCCATCGACGAGAGCGAGCGGAACTCCTCGCCTTCGGCCGGGATGCCGGCGACGACCCGGCCGCCCAGGACGAAGAACGCGGCATCGCTCGCGTCGCCGGCCCGGACGACGACGAATCCGGGCGGGGCCGTGGCGACGGTTGCGCCCGCGAGGAACTCGTTGCGGCGCTCCATCGCCAGGGCCTTGAGCTCCGGCAGGACGTCGATGAGGCGATCGAGGTCGAGCATGTTCGCCGGCCGACCGGCACCGACCGTCGGCGCCGTGGGCGTCGTCCGGAGCAGCTGGAGCGTCCGCCGCCACTCGGTCGCGGGACGGCCGAGGCCGGGCATGAACTGGGTCCAGACACCGGCCCCGGCGAGCACGAGCGAGGCGACCACGACGAGCTCCCGGACCGGGAAGACGTCGGCCAGGCCGGCGCCGGCCATGCCCACCAGGAACAGCACGTCGCGGGACACGAAGAACGCCGAGAAGACGCGGCCCCGCATGTCCCGCGGGATGTGGCGCTGCAGCAGCAGCCGCCGGGCGATCGACATGGGTGCGTTGAGGAAGCCCGTGATCATCACGAGGACGATGGCGATGTTCATCGTCGGGGCCAGGCCGTAGAGCACGCCGAAGATGCCCATGGCTGCGGTGGCCACGACGAGCCACGAGCCTTCGTTGAGGCGGTCGCCGAAGCGGGCCATGAGGAAGCTGCCGATGACGAAGCCGACCGAGGTCAGGCCCTCCTGGAGCCCGTACTCGAACTCCGTCCCGCCCAGCTCGCGAATGGCCATCGGCAGGAGCAGGACGTTCCACAGCCCGAACGACAGAAAGACGGGGGCACCGACGATGAAGATCGACCGCAGGATCGGGGTGCTCCAGAGGTAGCTCGCGCCGCTCTTCAGGTTGTCGACGACCACCCCGATGGACGTGGGCTCAGGCGCCCCGCCCTTCGGCACGCGGACGACGATGAGCAGGGCGAACGCCGCGAAGTAGGTCAGCGCGTCGATGAAGAACGGCAGCAGGATGTTCGACGAGGCAAGAAAGCCGGCGGCCGCGAAGCCGACCGCGGTCGAGCCGAACGAGCTCACTGCCAGGAACGAGTTGGCCTGGGTCAGCTCCTCTTCGGTCGCGATCTCGGGGAGCACCGCCTCCCAGGCCGGATCGAAGAACTGGCGGACCGTGGCCGAGACGAAGACCAGGCCGTACAGCGCGGCCACGAACGCCTCCGGCCGCTCCTCCGAGAAGAGCGTCATGTAGGCGAGCGGGATCCCGAGGACGATGAAGCCCCGGAGCAGGTTCGCCAGGAGCAGGATCCGCTTCTTGTCGTAGCGATCGACGAAGACGCCGGCGAACAGCCCGAAGACGAGCGTCGGGATCGCGGTGACCATCAGCACGGCGCCGACCGCGAAGGCCGAGCCCGTGATCCGGAAGATGAGGATCGCGGCCGCGAGATCCGTGAGCGCCTCGCCGATCGTGGAGATGAGCTGGGCCGACCACATCAGCGTGAAGTCGCGCTTGCCGAAGATCGCGAACATCGACCTCGAGGCGGGGGCCGGCTGGGTCATGGATCGGACGCTCCCTCGCTCGCCGATCGAGACGCGGCAGCCGGCGGGGGTCCGGCACCGGGCGCGGCGATGGCGGCGAGTCTATCGTCCGCGGCCGCCCCGTGGGAGGCTTCTGGGCAGATGGACGCCCTCGGCGGCCAGGAGCGAGGACTTGAGCTCGAGGAGCCGCTCGTGGTCGCCCCACCAGCCGCCGCCGTAGCCGCCGAGGGTGCCGTCGCCGGCGACCACCCGATGGCATGGCACCAGCATCGCCACGGGGTTGCGACCGACCGCGCCACCCACCGCCCGGGCGGCGCCGGGACGGTCGACCGCCCGGGCGATGTCGCCGTAGCTCCGGGTCTCGCCGCGCGGGATGGCCCGGACCGCGGCGAGGACCTCGCGATCGAAGGCCGGCCGATCTGACAGGTCGAGGGGCAGCGCGTCCAGGCCGGCCGAGTCATCGCCGGCCAGGGCTTCGGCCAGCACCGTCGCGGCCCGATCGAGGAGCGCCGGCCGAGCCTCGCCCCCGCCGATCCAACGGACCGGGCGACGAAGGCGGGCCTCCAGGCCGGCCTCGAACGCCTCTCGCGTGGTGGTCAGCCCGACGGCCACGACGCCGCGGTCCGAAACCGCGACATGAACCGGCCCCCACGGCGCGGCGACCGCCGTCGCAACGAGCCGGTCATCGGGGCGCTGGTCGGCTGCCATGACCGGTCGATCGTCTCACGCTCGGCCCGGCCGTACACTCCGCCACGTGCCAGTACCTGTCCAGCCCGCGTCGCGCAGCCGGATCGACGTCCCGACCGACTCCCGTGACATCGCCGGCGACTTCGCCCACCTCCATCGGATCGAGGTTCGCTTCGCCGACACCGACGCGATGGGCCACGTCAACAACGCCTCATACCTCACGTACGCCGAGATCGCCCGTGTCGCCTACTACGAGGCCGTGTCGGGCGAGCCCCTGCCGCTGGCCACCCACGGGGCGGAGGAGGGGATGATCCTGGCCCAGATCGCGATCTCGTACCGTAGCCCGGCCTTCTTCGGCGAGACCCTGGCCGTGGAGACGAGGGTCGATCGGATCGGCCGGACCAGCTTCTCGATGGTCCACCGCCTCACCGCGCCCGAGAGTCGCTACGGCCCGAGCCGCCTCATCGCGGTCGCCGATTCGGTCCTCGTGACGTACGACTACGGGAGCGACCGGGCGATCGACGTGCCCGCCGAGCTGGCCGTCGCGATCGAGAGCTTCGAGGGCCGCGCCCTCCGCGGCTGATCGGGGCCCGCGGCCGCCCGGCGCCCCCGCCGCCCGCGACCGCCCGGCGCCGCCCGGCGCCGCCCGGCCCCGTTCCGCTGTCGTCCCGGCCCGATGCCCCGCTCCGCTGTCGCGACCCGGCGCCGCTCCATTCTCGCGGGCCGCCCGAAGCACCGCTCCAAATGCTCCGCCCGGATGAGGCTCGATCGGCTGCGGCCGAGCCAGTCCTGTCTTGCATCGGGCGCACGGCTCCGACGTCCGGTTGCACAAGATGCATGTAACCGCCCGGGAGGCGTCCCGCCGGCGCGGTTGGCCGGCAACTGACTGCGACGCGTGCGCCGAAGCCGTCGTCGAAGGCCGATTGCTTGCGCCACCTGCACGATGTCGACGAGTGAGGCGCGCGTGCCATCCGCGGGGCGTCGGTTACATGCGCCTGGTGCAAGCGAGGCGATCAGGCCCTGAGCTGGACGACGGCGAGCCCAGCGACCTCCGAGAGGACGGGCGGCGCCAGCGCCCGCGGCGGGGCCTGAGCCCAGACCCGATCAGGCCTCGAAGCGCCGGAAGACCGCGACCGCGTTCTGGCCGCCGAAACCGAAGCCGTTGATCATCGCCGTGTCGACCCGCAGCTGACGCTTCACGTTCGGGGTGTAGTCGAGATCACACTCCGGGTCCGGCTCGCGGTAGTTGATGGTCGGCGGGATCCAGCCGTCCTTGATGGCTCCGACCGCGGCGATGCCGGCGACCGCTCCGGCCGCGCCGAGCATGTGCCCGACCATCGACTTCGGCGAGGAGATCGCCAGGCTGGCCGCCCGGTCGCCGAAGGCCCGTTTGATCGCCTTCGTCTCGGTCACGTCGTTGAGCGGGGTCGAGGTGCCGTGGGCGACGAGGTAGTCGACGTCGGTCGGCCCGATGCCGGCATGGCGCATCGCCCCGGCCATCGCCATGGCTGCGCCGCGGCCCGTGGGCTCCGGCGCCGAGATGTGGAAGGCATCGGCCGTCAGGGCCGCCCCGATGAGCTCGGCCAGGATCGGCGCGCCGCGAGCCAGGGCATGCTCCGCGGATTCGATGACCATGACCCCGGCCCCCTCGCCGAAGACGAAGCCGTCGCGGGTCCGATCGAACGGCCGGGAGGCGCCCTCGGGATCATCGTTGCGCTTCGAGAGGGCGCCCATGTTCGACAGGGCGGCGAAGGCCATGGCCAGGAGCGGCGCCTCCGAGCCGCCGGCGATGACCACGTCGCACTCGCCGCCGGCGATGAGCCGGAGGGCGTCCTGGAAGGCGATGACGCCCGAGGCGCAGGCGGCGACCTGGGTGATGACCGGCCCGGTGAGCCCGTAGCGCATCGATACCTGGGCCGCGGCCATGCTGCCCGAGAGGGCCGGGATGGCGAACGGGCTGACCTGCCCGGGGCCCCGGTCGCGAATCGTGTTGGCGCCCTCGATGACCTGCTCCATGCCGCCGCCGCCGGTGTTCAGGACGACCGCGGCCCGATCGCGCTGCTCCGGGGTCCAGGTCGAGAAGTCCAGCCCCGCCCGCCCGACCGCCTCGGTCGCGGCCGCCATCCCGAAGTGGATGAAGCGGCTCATCCGACGGGCCATCTTGCGGTCCATCGCGACGTTGGGGTCGAAGCCCTTGACCTCGGCCGCGATCTTGACGTCGTGGCCCGTCGTGTCGAACGTCGTGATCGGTCCGCCGCCCGGCTTGCCGGCGAGGAGATTCGTCCAGAACGTCTCGGCGTCATTGCCGATCGGGGTGACGGCCCCCATCCCGGTCACGACGGCCCGGCGCGCTGGATCCTGGCTAGGCGGCACGGGCTGCTCCTCTGGGTCGGGTCATCGCGGGCGATTGTAGCCGCGCCGACCCTGACGGCCGCTCAGGTGCGTTCGGCGCAAGGCGGCCCGGAGCAGGCGAAGCGAGCGCACTCCAACGTGCGTGAGCGAGTCGCGCACGGGCCAACGCGGCGCCGGACGCGCATCAGCGGCCGTCAATCGCCGTCGTAGCGCTTGAAGATCACCGCGCCGTTGTGCCCACCGAGGCCGATGTTGTTCGAGAGGGCGTAGCGGATCGGCATTCGGACCGTTTCGTCGACGACCCAGAGGTCGCACTCGGGATCCGGGTCGCGGTAGTTGAGGGTCCCGGGCACGGTCTGCTCGGCGACCGACATGACCGTGGCGAAGGCCTCGAAGGCCCCGGCTGCGCCCATCATGTGGCCGGTCATCGACTTCGTGGCGCTGATGGCGAGCGAGCGCCGGTCCCCGGCCGCCCGATCCCCGAAGACCGCCCAGATGGCCTCGGCCTCGCGGGCGTCGCCGACCGGGGTCGAGGTGCCGTGCGGGTTGATGAGGTCGACCTCATCGGCCGGGACGCCGCGGCGGTCGAGGGCCATCCTCATCGCCCGCGACGAGCCCGTCCCGTGCTCGATCGGCTGGATCATGTCCCAGCCGTCGGCGGCCGACCCGTAGCCGACCACCTCGGCGTAGATCCGGGCTCCGCGGGCCTTGGCCAGCTCGAGGTCCTCCAGGAACAGCCCGCCCGCGCCCTCGCCCAGGACGAAGCCGTTGCGCGTCGCGTCGAACGGTCGTGAGACCGTCTGGAGGGGCTCGCCGGGCCGGGGCGAGCCGAGGCCGCGCATGTTGCCGAACCCGGCGTGGGCGACCTCGATGAGTGGCGCTTCGGTCGACCCGCTGATGACCGCGATGCAGTCGCCGCGACGGATGACCTCGGCCGCCTCGGCCACGTTGTGGGTCCCGGTGGCGCAGGCCGAGACCATGCACACGTTGTGGCCGATCGCGCCGGTCTCGATGGCGATCATGCCCGACGTCGAGTCGACGAGGGCGTTGGCGATGAACGTCGGCGGGACGCGGTTGGGGCCCTTGTCGTGGAGCGTCTTGTAGCTCTCGATCATTAGGCGCTGCCCGCCGGCGCCGGAGCCGAAGACGACGCCCACGTCGGTCCGGTTGGCGTCGCTGATCTCGAAGCCCGAGTCGGCCAGGGCCTGCTTGGCCGCGGCGACGCCGAAGTGCATCTCGCTCTCGCTGCGGCGCACCGCCTTGGCGTCCATCCAGGCGGTCGCCTCGAAGTCGCGGACCTCGCCGGCCGCCTTCTGCTCGTAGCCGGAGACATCGAACCTGGTGATCTCGCCCAGGCCGGACACGCCGTTGACGAGGTTGGACCAGGCGGTCGACACGTCGTTGCCGACCGGGCTGATGACGCCAAGGCCGGTCACGACGACGCGGCGGTTGTAGTCGGGTCTGCGCACTTGGGGCGGCTCCTTCGGGTGGTCAGGCGTCGCCCGGGGACGGGGCGGCAAAGGGCAGGGCTAGTCGGTCGGGGGCGGCCGGGTCATCCACGGCGACGACCTCGACTCCGGTCGCGATGCGCTTGATCAGGCCGGTGAGGACGCGGCCGGGGCCGATCTCGATGAACGTGTCGACGCCGGCCGCGACCATCGTTTCGACGGCCCGGACCCAGTCGACACCCGTGGTGAGGTGCTCGACGAGCTCGGCTCGGCAGGCGTCGCCAGTCGTGAGCCGCCGCGCATCGGCGTTGCCGAGGAGGGGCGTGGACGGGTCCGCGAAGTCGACCGTCGCCAGCACCTCGCGCATCGCAAAGGCGGCCTCGGCCATGAGGGGCGAATGGGCGGCGACGCTCACCGGGAGCACGATCGCGCGCCGCGCGCCGAGCTCCTTCGCGATCTCGGCGCCGGCCTCGATGGCGGCCCGCTCGCCGGACGCCACGACCTGGCCCGGGGCGTTCCGGTTGGCGACGACGAACGTCCCTGCGGCGCCGGCACGGGCCACGAGCTCGGGGAGGTGGACGTCGTCGAGGCCGATGATCGCGGCCATCGCGCCCTCGTGATCCTCGCCCGAGGTCTGCATCAGCCGGCCGCGTTCGCGGACGAGGCGAATCCCGTCGGCCAGCGAGAGCACGCCGGTCGCCACCATCGCCGAGTACTGACCCATGGAGTGGCCGGCGGCGAACGCGGGCGTCGGGGCTGCGATCCCGGCGGCACCCCAGCGCTCGTTGATCGCGGCGAGGTACGCGATCGAGGTTGCGAGGAGGGCGGGCTGGGCGTTCTCGGTCAGGTTGAGGACGTCCTCCGGGCCACCCCAGGCAAGCGCGCTGATCGGCTCGTCGAGGGCGGCATCGGCGGCCTCGAAGACCGAGGCCGCGGCCGGCGAGGCGGCGGCGAGGGCCTGGCCCATGCCGACCGCATGGGAACCCTGGCCGGGGAAGATGAATGCGACGCTTGCCATTGGCTCCTGGGTTGGTGTCGGGGCGCGGACGAAGGCACGCGCGTGGTCTGCGGGGGAGGGCGCCCCACGGGACGCGCCCCGAATGGTGCCTCGTCGGCAGCCGCCCGAGCGTGGAATCCGTGCGCTCGTGCACACGATCGGCGCTCAGTGCGGTACGCTGCCGCGCGTCATGGCCCTGCCCGCCCAGCCTCGTCCGCGCCGGCCCCGGGCCGCCACCGTCCGGGCCATCGCCCGGCGCTTCGAATCCGACCTCTCGGCATCGGTCATGGCGGCCGGCCCGCGGGTTCCCAACGTCCGCCAGATCTCGGAGCGGGTGGCGATGGGCCGGGCGCTCTGGCGCGAGCTCGTCATCGGGTTCGCCTCGCAGCTGGCCGATCTCCGGCTCGGGTTCACCCAGCTCGCGGCCCTCTACGTCCTGGCCGACGGCAGCACCACGACGATCGGCGAGCTGGCCGAGTCGCTGGGCCGTTCGCCGTCGGCCACGAGCCGGCTGGTCGACGGGCTCGTCCGGCGCAGGCTCGTGGAGCGCCACGAGGAGCCGGAGGATCGACGCCAGCGCTCGGTGGCGCTGACGCAGCGCGGCCAGGCAATCCTCCGGGGGGTCGATCGGGCCCGGGCCGACCAGTTCCTGACCGCGGTCCGGCCGCTGCCCACGCCCGAGCGAGCCCTCGTGGCCATGGGCGTCGCGGCTCTCGCGACCCGGGCGTTCTCGCGCAAGGGCCGGGTCGTTCGCGGGGACCCCGAGCGCCACTGACGGCGGCGGCTGCCCTCGGGTCGTTGGCCCGCCAAGCCCCGGAACGGCGCTCAGCCTCCCGCGCCGCGGCGGCGCCGGGCGAGGACCATGCCACCGACGAGCCCGAGCGCGAGGAGTCCGGCGATGACGACCGCGAGGCCGCCTGGTCCGCCGCCCGACGCTCCCGACTCGTCGCCGGCGGGTCGTGCAGTGGCGTCGGCCGACGGCGACGACGACGGTGAAGACGAGGGCGAGTTGCCCGGCTCGTCCGAGGCCGTCCCCGAGGGCTGGGTCGTCGCGGGCGACGCGTCCGGCGACCGCGTCGTGGCCTCGGTCGGGCCGGCCGTGGCGACGACCGCCGGCGTGGGTGCCGGTGTTGGACGGGGCGTGGGACGGGGCGTCGGGGCGGGGGTCGGCGTCTTGGTGGGGGCGGGAGTCGGAGCCGGGGTCGCGGCGGAGAGGACGGTGACCGAGCCGCTCATCTGCTCCGGATGGATCTCGCAGAAGTATGGGAACGTCCCGATCGATGGGAACGTCGTCGTGAACGAATCGCCATCGAGCAGCAGGCCCCCCGAGGCCGGGCTGTCCGCGAACCGGTCGTCGATCGCCCCGGGCGCCCCGCTGGTGACGCTGTGGGGCTCGCCCGATGCATGCCATGTGACCTGGTCGCCGACGGTGACCGTCAGGCTCGACCCCCCGCCGGCTGCCACGTAGCGGTAGTTGATCGCCTGAACGATGTGCCCGGCGGCCAGTCCCGGGTCCGCCTCGATGAGCAGCCCCAGCGCTACGGCAAGCGCAATCGCGAGGGTTGCAGTCCGAGATGCCGCGTGGCGAATCGCCCGCGCCCGGCTATGCCGCGGCGGGCTCCATGCGTCCATGGCCCGTATACGAGTGCCGCGGCCGGGCGGATCTCGGAGATCCGATCCGGGACGCCGCTCGTATGCCCTCCCATCGGACCGGCGGCGCGCCCAGACGCGCCGGCCCGCCGGCGATAGTGGAGGAAGGCATGCGCCCGCGAATCCTGACCCTGCTCGTGATCGGGCTGCTCGCGATCACGGCACCCACGGCCTACGCCGTGGACCCACCGACGGCTGCATTCGGGGGGCCGCTCACCGGCGCCCAGGAGGTCCCGCCCGTCGCAACCGCCGCGACCGGTGAGGCGACCGTGGTGCTCTCGCCGGACGATTCGACGATCTGGTACATCGTCGACTACAGCGGCCTGTCGGGCGCCCTGGTCGCGGCCCACATCCACACCGGAGCCGCCGGCGTGAACGGTGGCGTCATCCTGCCGCTGACCGCCTCCGCGAGCCCGATGGTCGGGACGCTCACCTCGGCCAACTTCACGGCCAGCGGGGCGATCACGACCTTCGCCCAGGCCGTCGCCGCGATCAAGGCCGGCGCCACCTACATCAACCTCCATACGGCCGCCAATCCCGGTGGCGAGATCCGCGGCCAGGTCGTCGCCAAGGGCAATGCCCACTTCGTGGCCCTCTCCGGTGCCCAGGAGGTGCCGGCCGTCACGACTGCCGCAACCGGCAGCGGCTGGGTCGTGATCAGCACCGACGGCTCGACGATCACCTACTACGTCGCGTACAGCGGCCTCTCGGGCGCGGCGGCTGCGGCCCACATCCACCTCGGTGCCGCCGGTGCCAACGGCGGGGTCCTGCTGCCGTTGACCGCGACCGCGAGCCCGATGCTCGGCACGCTGACGTCGGCCAACCTCACGCCGACCGGCTCGGTCACCGACTTCGCCGGCGCGGTCGCGGCGATCGCGGCCGGCAACACGTACGTCAACATTCACACGGCCGCCAACCCGGGCGGCGAGATCCGCGGCCAGATCGGCGGGCTGCCCGCCCCCGCGCCAACCGCGAACCCGACCACGCCGCCGACCTCGACGGCAATGCCGCCCACTCAGGCGTCCGGGAGCGATGCCTGGCTGGTCCTCCTCGCGCTTGGCGCTGCGATCGGCGCGCTCTACCTGCCCCTCCGCCGGCGCGAGGTCCGAGAACGAGCCACTGGGGGTGTTCGACCGGACCGCCGCTGATCGGCGACGGGCCTGGGGCCGGGGTCGGTTGCCGCGGGAGACCGCGACACCGGCCCCGCGCCGATTGCAGGACCGGGTCGTCCGGGGCGAGCCCGACCGAGCCTGAGGGGTGCGGAACCGGTCCTCGGCAGGGGGAAGCCGAGGACCGGTCGCGAAGGGACTGCGGGTTCGTGACGCGCGAGCGAACCGACGCGCCGAGGGCTACATCTCGCCCATGCCGCCATCGCCCATGATGTGCCAGACGCCCATCATCCCGATGTCCTCGTGCTCGATGATGTGGCAATGGATCATTGCCATCCCGGCGTAGTCCATGACCGGCATGAGGAGCTCGATCTTGCCCATACGGGGCACGATCGTGACGTCCTTCCAGGCCGGGATCGTGGTGTAGAGGCTCGCGTAGCCGGCGTCTCCACCCGTGATCGAGAGGACCTGGGCCGAGTTCGTGTGGTGGTGGAAGGGGTGATCCATCCCACTCGAGTTGACGATCTCCCAGATCTCCCAGGTGCCCACGTCGGACATCGTCATGTAGCAGTCTTCGTGGCTGAGGTACGTGCGGCCGTCGATGCCGACCGCGCCCATGCCCATCGTGAGGGTCATCCGTTTTCGCTGGGCCACCATCGAGAGATCCGTCACCCGCACGGCCGACGGGTCGACGGCCGACGGGATCGCCTGGTTCTGCTTCGCTCCTCCGTACGTGAGCGTCATCAGCGTGATCTGCTGCTGCGCGCTCATGCCGCCGCGGCCGTAGGGCAGTGACAGCCACTTGTAGGAGCCCGACTTCAGGGTGGCCCTGACCAGGACGTCGATTCGCTCGCCCGGGGACAGAAGGATCTCGCCGATGGGGTACGGCTTGTCGAGGAGGCCGCCGTCCGTCCCGACGAGGTACATCGTGTGGTTCTGCAGGCTTAGCCGGAAGAATCGGGCGGTGCAGGCATTGACGACACGCCAGCGCTGCACCTGGCCCGGGGCGATCGCCAGGCGCGGATTCACCTGGCCGTTGACCATCACGGTGTTGCCCTCGACACCGTGCATGTAGTCCATCTGCGAGTCGTGCGGCGCCGGCACGGATCCGGCCAGGGTGATGTCCTTGAGGACGAGCACCTTCTCGGCGAACGGCTTCAGCGCATCGACCCCGTCCTCGACGACGAGCGGTGCCGACATGCCGCCCCACATCTGGTCGGTGACGCTGCCGTGGATGTGGGGGTGGTAGAAGTTCAGGTTGCCGGCCGGATGGTTCGAGAGGTCGTACTCGTACTCGAGGCTGTCGCCCGGGTCGGCCATCGCCAGCATGCAGTCGCCGAAGGTGCCGTTGGCGTTGGCGTCGGGCGTGACGTGCAGACCGTGGGTGTGGATATTCGTCATTCGCGTCGAGTGGCCGAGGAAGTTGGTCTGGCCGTCATTCGGCAGCGCGTTCCGAAAATGGAGCTTCAGGAGCTGGTCTCGACGGACGCGGATCATCGGCCCCGGAAACTGGCCGTTGTACGTGACCAGGTTGGCGACCGTGCCGTTGACATCGACCAGTGCTTGCCGCGCCTCGATCTCGACCTCGACAACCGCCGGATCGATCGACATGTTCGTAGCGAGCGTCGGCAGCCGGAGCGCCGCTCCGACGGGCGGATCGATGACGGCAACGCCACCGCCCCCCATTCCGCCTCCGCCGCCGCCGCCGCCCCCTGGGCCCATGCCACCCCCGCCCATGCCGTTGCCCGGTCCCGCGCGGACGACGGATACGAGCGGCGACACGTACAGCGCGGTACCCGCGAGTGCAGCGCCTTGAATGAACTGGCGCCTCGTGATGCGCTTCATTGTCGATACCCCTTTGGAGCCGGCAGTGGATCCCAGTCCTCAGGTCCTGTCCGCCTTCTGCGCTCGTCGGGGACGCTCGACGGGATGTCCGCGATTAGGCCCCCGGCTCGCCGGACTGGACCGGGCCGATGCGGTAGGGCCGCATCATCTCGTTGTCTTCATGCTCGACGATGTGGCAGTGCCAGACGAACTGGCCTGGCTTGTCGAACTTGACTCTCAGGCGCGTGACTTCACCCGGATACGCGATGACCGTGTCCTTGAAGCCGCTTTCCCAGGCTTCGGGCGCGCGAGGATCACCAACGAGCTCAGCCGGCTGCGTGGCCTCACCGTCCTCGACTGCCAACGCCTGCCGATTGACAACTTCGAAGGTCACCTCGTGCACGTGCATGGGATGGGCGTCGGCGGTGAAGTTGAAGAACTCCCAGACCTCGGTGTCCCCGACGTTCGGGTTCTCGGTGACCGGATCGGCCCACATCTTCTCGTGTGCCTTCCCGTCATCATCCACAATGCCCAGCACGGCTTCGGACGGCCCATCGTGGACCTCCGACATCATCTCGATGAGAGCCAGGGGCCGCGTGAACGTCTCGGCCGGAAGCGGCGTGATCGCCGGCAGCCGGAGGAACTCGGGGGGCGTCGTCGGGTCGGCCCCAACTGCGGGGACGACCCGGAGCTGCAGAACCTGGCCCGTAGTGTCGCCGTCAGCGATCGGGAAGTCATCGCCGGGAACGCCGCCGCCGAACGGTTCGTCAGGACCCACGTTGCCGAGGACATAGTTGCCGACGGGCACGTTGGTGAAGTCGACGATCATGTCGGCACGTTCGGCGAGACCCATGAGAAGCCGGTTGTCGTGATCGGCCGTGATGTTGACCGGCGCGGCGAGGAAGCCGCCCTCATTGCCGATCTGCCAGACCTCGACACCCGGGATGGCGTTGAAGTCGAGGATCAGGAATCGCGACTGGCAGCCGTTCAGGAAGCGGAAGCGATATCGCCGCTTCTCGACCTGCTGGAACGGCCACGTGTTGCCGTTGACCATGATCGTGTTGCCGAAGAATTCGGGGTTCCAGATCGGCGACACGTTACTGTCGGGGATGTAGGGTCCCGTGAACTCGTCGAAGAACGCCCGGGTGTCGGGGTAGAAGAGCGAGCCGTCCGCATTGAAGCTGCGGTCCTGGATGGCGATCGGGATCTCGTAGTAGGTCTTGTTGGGCGGGAACATGTCGCCGGCCTGTGGCGCCGGGCCGGGCAGCACGGCTGGGGTCGCCTTCCGGAAGCGAGTGTCAAGGACGGCCCTGTCGCCGGCCGGGCCGCCGCGGACGATGTAGAAGCCGGCAGGACCGGCGTAGACATTCAGCCGGGTCATGCCGAGGGCATGGTCGTGGTACCAGAGCGTCGAGGCCCTGTTGTCGTTGGGGTACTGGAAGACGGCGAAGCCCGCCCCCCAGTCGGCGCCATATGCGGTCTCGGCCTTGCCCCTGAAGAAGTCGTACCACGTTCCTTCAGTGGCGTATCCGGCCGGGATGGTGTCGGTGTCTGGCAGGTACCAGGCCTCGGCGTAGCCGTCGCTGTCGTCGGCGACGCCGACCGCGCCGTGAACGTGGGTGACCAACGGGACCGGGCCTGTGTACGAATCCGGAGTCGATTCGAACACCGGTCGGGAGTCGCGTGGACCGTACCCGTAGGCGTCGTCGTTGCCCTGTGGCGGATTCGCCCAGTGGAGCGTCGGGTCGACTGGCAGCAGGTGCGGTAGGAAGGTGCCGTTCTCGTCGACGAGGTCGTTGATCCACTTGACCTGGACCGGGCGCTTCCATTGCGCCTCGATCGTCAGCGACGGCGCGTTGTGGATCAGGAGCGGGTTCTTGCCCGCCCCGGTCACGGCGCCGTAGCCCCAGACGGTCGTCTCTGGCATGCCGACTGGCAGGATCTGCTCAGGGAACTGCCGGACCGAGATCTCGTAGAGATCGCCCGGCTTGCCGCCCATCATCGGCTTCGTCCCGGCCCGGGGCATGACCGGCGGGATGAGGAGGGGCGTCTGGTACTTGGGAATGCCGAGCGGGTCGAGCGTGCCGCCCGGGATCGACACTGCCACGACAACACGCCGTCCGTCGATGAAGGTCGACAGGAAGAGCGCGGTCCCGGCGCAGGCCGAGCCGTACAGGAACTGACGTCTCGAGAGTGTCATCCGAGGTTCTCCCAGTGCGTCGCGAAATTCGGAAGGACGCTCGTGGATCCCAGTGGCGACGGGGGCCGCCCCAAGGTGGGAAAGCCCCCGTCTGTCGCTCGTGTTTCGCTTGAAGGATGCCGTCCTCGAGGCCGGCGCCGACCGGGGGTCGGCGCCGGCTCGCGTGACTAGGGGTTCGTGATGATCGGGAAGGGGGTCGCGTTGACCCATGCGGACGAGCCGACACCGTTGTTGGCCCGGATCCGGAAGTAGTAGGTGGTCGCCTTGCTGAGGTTGCCGATGGTGGCCGTGACCGCATTGGACGCGACCGAGGTGTTCACGACGCCGGTGGTGAAGGTCGGGTTCGTCGCCCGCTGGATCGTGAAGCCGGTCTCGTTCGTCGCGTTGTCGGTCCAGGTGAGGGCGACTGCGCGCTTGTTGCCCTGATTCGCGCCGTTGACCGCCGTCAGGTTGGACGGGGCCGCCGGGAGCGGATCTGAAGCCGCCGTGCTGGCGACCAGCGAGTAGGCGGACAGCGTTGGAACTCCGCCGAACAGGTTGACGGCCGCGACTCGATACTCGTACTGGGTCGCGGGCTGGATGGTCGTGTCGGTGAACGTGACATTGCCGGTGTTGGTCCGGAGCGGTGCCACCGCAATCCGGGCGAACTCCCCGACGCCGAGGACGCGTCGTTCGATGACGAAGCCGCCCTCGTCGGTGGCGTTGTCACGCCACGTCAGTCGGGCCTGGGGGCCAGCCTGCAGCGTGGCGGTGAGGAGGCTCGGTGCCAGCGGCGCCGCCGTCGGCGGCGGCCCGACCGGGGCCGGATCCGAGAAGGACCGGGCTGTGACACTCGGGTACGCGCCACCGTAACCCACGGTGTTCTGCGCCACGACGCGGTACAGGTACGCCGTGTTCACGTTCGAGCCACCGTCGCGAAGACTGCGCGGCTCATGGAGATTGGGCGCCGTCAACGGCGACTGGAGCGTCCCCGCATTCGTCCAGGTAAGGCCGTTCGTGGTCCGCTGCAGGAGGAACGACGTCTCGGTGATCGAGTTGTCGCTCCAGGCAATGACGAACCGTTGGTTGTTGCCCACTCCGGTGATCGTGGCCGACAGTCCGTCCGCCTCGAGCGGCGGGACCGCGACCAGCACCGGCCGCATCATGTCCATCTCTTCGTGGCTCAGGATGTGGCAGTGATACACGTACTCCCAACCGAAGTTGACGAGTGCGTTCAGGATCGTGGTCTCGGTCCCGTCAGGAGCCATGATCAGCCCCATCGGATCGAGGTTCGCGTTGTCGGGCATCATCGGGCTCAGGTTCCGGACACTGTTCGGCACCTCGAACGGCAGGGTCGGGATGATCGGTCGCAGGGCGACGTAGGTGTCCTGCAGCGGGTTCATCCGGACCGTGTCCTTCCAGCCGAGCTCGTTCGGCTCGGTCGGGCTGATGATGTTGTCCCAGGCCACCCGGTTGAGGACCTGGACGTCGTACAGGTGGAAGTGGATCGGGTGGGTATCCACGCCGTTGTGGGTGATCTTCCAGATCTGCGTCCCGTCGCTGCCATCCGAGATGGCGGTGACGTTGAGGTCGCCCTCCGGCAGGTTCGTGGCGTCGATCACCTCGGTGGGTGGCGCGACGTACGGGTAGAGGTAGATGTTCTGCAGGGCGGGCGTCGCCGGCACGGCCTCGAGACCGAGGTTGGCCGTCATCCGTCCGAACTCGTCGAAGGCGGACGAGTTCATCTCGTCGTGGATGGCCTTCGGCTGGAGTGGGATCTTCAGCTGCGGGTTGCTCGCCAGCAGGTTGTCGAACCTGAACAGATCACCGCCCTGCTGGTTGATCCGCGCCATGCCGTCGCACCGGTTGGTGCCGTTCGGATCGGAGCAGTCACTGGCTGCGCTGAACGACGTGCCGTAGGCCGAGTTGTAGGCAGCCTGACCGACGATGATCGGGTGCTGCCCTTCCTCGAACACGCCACTGCCGTCCGCGTGGTGCCTGAACGCCGCATTGAGCGCCGACAGGTTGAATGCGGGAGCGGCCGTCACGTCGGCGACCCTGACCTGCATGATGGTCCGGGTGTTCGGGCCGTAGCCGGGCAGGGTCAGCCCGTCCGGTCCGCCGGTGTAGTAGTCGTACTGCGGAACCCGGGCGGGGAACGCCGCGGGAGCGTCGTTGTAGAGGATCAGCGTCTTGCCCGCGAACTTCGAGAAGTCGACGATCACGTCCGCCCGCTCGGCGGGCGCGAGGAGCAGCGAGTGCTTGTCCACGTTGCCGACGTCGAATCGCGTCGGGTCGGTGATCCAGGTCGTGACCTGCTGGCCGTCGATGACGACCGGGGCGGGTAGGAACCCACCCTCCGTACCGATCTGGACCCAGTCCGGACCGGCCGGGCTCTGCGTCGTGTCGACCGTCGGGAAGACAACCGGGTCGGTTTGCGCGGCGGCTACTTCGGCCGCATTGAGCGCGACCTCGGTGTCGTCCGTTGGGTCAGATGGCGTTCCATTGTCGTCGGCGATGTACCACTGGAGATTCCAGAAACGGTCATTCGCGGCGTTGAGGACCCGGAACCGGTACGACTGCGGCTGCAGCGAGGTGGTCGGGTACGCCGTGCCGTTGACGATCGGCGTGTCGTTGAACTGCTCCATCCCGGCCGAGATGTTCGGCGTGCCCGGGATCTGGGCCGGCTCGCAGAACGGGTCTTCCTGGTACTGCCACGTCGCGGGGTCGTCCAGGTCACACGCAGGGTCGTAGTACGGGTTGGCGATCGGCGGGAATTGGGGCGTGGCCGGCGGCCAGAAGAACGGGCCGTACATCCAGCGGCCGTAGGCGCTCATCCCGGACGGGTCGCCCGGGTTCTGCGCCGGCATGTAGACGTGGTGGTACCAGAGGTTGCCCTCGCCGCCCCAGCGACCGGTATCCCATGTCGGGTCCTGCTCGAGAAGCTGGCCCGTCGACGGGACGAACGTCCGGTCCTGGATGATGAGCGGGATCTGGTCGGCCGGGATGGTCCCGTTGGCAACCAGCTTCTGCTCGGTCGGGTCGGTGATCAGGTAGCCGGCAGCCTCGCCGGCGTAGACGTTGAGGCGGGTGATCCCCCACGCATGGTCGTGGTAGAACATCAGCCGCGCCGACTGCTGGTTCGTGTAGTAGAAGGTCTGGCACCCGTCACCGGCGGCCGAGCAGTCCGGCACGTTCGCCGGCCTGCCCCCGCCGATCATGTCGGGCACGTTCTGGACCGCGACCCCCTGCGGCCACGGCGTGTTCTCGTTGGCGGGCGTGATCCACTGGTGCGGCGTGCCGTCGCTGATCCACGGCGTCACTCCACCGTGGAGGTGGAGCGTCGCCCGGTTGTCCTTGAAGCACCCGATCGGCTTCGGGTACTCGGTGCATTCCGGATTTCGGATCTCGTCGGTGACGGTGCCCTCATCCATCGGCATGTCCATGGCCATGGGGCCCATGCCCGAGCCCATGATGGTCGAGTCGACCGGCAGGAACAGGTCGCCCGCGGCGCCTGTCGGGAGCAGGTTGTAGAAGACGATCCGGACCGCCTTGTCCTTCGTCGCGACGATCGTCGGGCCGAGGTAGTGCGGCGCAGTGACGCCCATGGCCTGCGTGCCATCGGGCATCAGCGCCGGGACGGATGTGCCGTCCAGCAGGTCATTGCTGAGGGCCACGCCGCTGCCGTCGGTGGTCAGCTGCACGTACTCACGGAGCAGCGTACCGGCGGCGGGCAGGCTCGAGCTCATCCGCTCCCGGTGCTGGATCACCGCGATGACGTAGTAGTCGGCGTTCGCGAAGGTCGTCGTGTCGGGCACGGCGACGGGGATGTACTGGCCGAGGTTGTTCGCGTTGCCCGCGCCGAGACCGGGCAGCGTGTCCTGGAACTTCTTGATGCCGCCAGGGGTCAGGTAGCCTGAGCCGCCGGTCAGCAGGTTCAGCTGGGTGATCGCGCCGACATCGGTCGTGGCCGTCGCCGTCGCGCCGGTCCCACCGCCGCCGAACGTGATATCGGGGGCCGAGGTGTAGCCCGCCCCGAAGGTGTCGAGGATGACCGCCTGGACCTTGAGGGTCGCCGTGCCCTCCGCTGCGGTGAACGGATCGAGGCCGTGCGCGACCGGGTCGAACTGCGACCCGTCGCGGATGACCACGGCGGGGGCCGTCGCGTACCCGGAGCCCGGGGAGTCAACGACGACGCCGGTGACGGTCAGGAAGTCCGTGTCAGCGGTCAGGTTGCAGTCCGGATACGGGGCAGCACAGACAGCGTGGCCCGTCGCCTTGACACCGCTCGGGTCGTCCGGCAGGTCGAAGTCGACGGTCGGGAACTTGTAGCCGGTCCCTTCGGCCACGATGCTGACCGCGTCCACGCCACCGAGGACGTGCGCGGTCGCGTCAGTGGTCGCTCCGCCCCCGCTGATCGTGACGGTCGGGGCCGTGTAGCCACCGCCCTCCGCCGTGACGTCGACAGAGGTGACGGCACCGGATGCCTGGACGAACGCCTCTGCGGTCGCCCCGTCGGCGGCCGGGTTGGAGCTCGAGATGGTCACCGACGGCTGCGACGTGTAGCCGCTGCCGGGATCGGTGATCGTCAGGCCGGTCACCGCACCGTTGGCCCCGACCGTGGCCGTAGCGGTGGCCCCGCCGCCCGCTGGCGTGCCGGGGGGGAGGATGGTCGCCGCGAACGAATAGGTTCGTGGGCCGGCAAGGACGGGGAACTCGGTCCCACCGACGACGAACGTCCCGGTCGTGGGCGGAGCCGCCGGCGACGGGTAGTACACGCCATCCGTCCCGGCGTTGATGTCGAGCGGGATACCCTGGCCGTAGAAGGCGATGAGATCGCCCGCCAGCACGTCGACGGGTGCCGCCGGAATCCAGACCTCGACCTGGTCGACGCCGGCGACGGCCGGCGGCGGGACGGTCAGGAGGCCACTGTCGAAGACGACCTCGTACTCATTCGTGGTCGCGGTCGCCCGCAGGACGTAGGCGTGGAACTGGTTGCCCTCCGACACGAGCGCCGGATTGCCGACGGTCTGGTTCCATGTCCGGAAGTCCTGCAGCGTCCCGGCGACCAACGGCGTCGGGAGGACGACGAGCACCTGGCCCAGGCCCGGATTGCCGGATCCCGTGGTAACGAAGGTGTCGTCGCTCGCATACGTTCTGGCCTGGAGCGGGTTGCCGATCGTGACCGACGCGATCGGCGCCGGATCGATCGTGACGCTGACGTCGGGGAGCGTCTGCGGGCTGTTCGCCCAGTTCGGGTATGGCCCGAAGTAGTGGGGGACCTTGGTCTCGTCGGTCGCGCTGATTGGCGCCGACGCGACGATTGGCGCGGCGACCGAGTTGCCAGCGGGCCGGCTCAGTGCGATTGCGGGGGCCGCGGCGGCCTGGCAGATGGCCAGGGCCATCAGCAGCGCCCCCAGTCTCCTTGTCATTTCCTCGCTCCCCTTCATGGGTTCGGCTGGGCACCTGCGCGACACCCCCTGGGGCGGCGGGTCGCAACGACAGGCACACGTGCCCGTTGTCCCGGACCCTAGGGATGCCGGCTTTCGCGGCCATCGGGGGGATGCCCCGACGTCATCACGGAACCCGGTCCGCGGAGGATCACGGAGGGCGCGGCGAAACGGCACCCTCGAATCCGTACCTCGGTCCGTACCGGGCTCGGTCATCGGACGCGGCACCTGCGCATACCATCCGTCCATGCACAAGCCGGAACCCCGTACCGGCCGCCAGGTCGCGCGCGTGCCAGGCTCCCTCGACGACCCCGACTCGGATGTCCAGGACGGGTTCGACCGGCTCGACACCGACGAGGCTGCCGCAGCCGACGTCCGCGTGCGGTATCGCGAGCACGGCCTCGAGCCGATCGCGCCAGGCGATTGCATCGCCGCACGGCTGGACGAGGATGAGCACCTCCTGGCCGTCGTGCCCGCGGTGGTGATGGTTCGGCGGCTGGCCAGGCCCGGCGAGGACGAGCAGCTTCGCGGCGATCTCTACGTCACGTCGAGGCGCCTGCTGCACGTGAGCCTGTTCAACCGGACGATCGAGCTCGACGAGATCGAGGACGCGGCCCTCTCGGGCACGAACGTCCTGCTGTTGCTTCGAGGCGGGCTCGGGGTGGTCCTCCGCACGTCGAGCCCGAGGCTGGTCCGGGCGAGGATCGCCGTCGCCAGGGCAGCCCGCGGTGCGCCGGCCGGCGAGGACGTGAGGGCGCCCTGACGAGCTGGGATTCGGGCCCGCCCCCGATCAGGTGAACGAGCGGTAGAGCCTGCCGGCCTCGCGGCGATTGTCGACGTTCAGCTTCCGGAGCACGTTGCTGACGTGCGTCTCCACGGTCCGCTGGGACAGGGTCAGTCGCTTCGCGATCTCGCGATCCGTGTAGCCCTCGGCGACGAGCCGGAGGACCTCGGTCTCACGCGGGCTGATCTCGTTGCCGGCGGCCCCGATCGGGGTCGGAGCCCGCCGCGACCGCTCGGCCAGGTTGCGGACGAGGCGAGCCGCCATCTGGCGGGGCACGACGAGGTCGCCACGGTGGGCGCCTCGGACGGCTCGCACGAGGGCCTCCGGGGCGACATCCTTCGTCAGGAACCCGGCGGCGCCATTGCCGACGGCATCGGCGACGTCGGCATCGTCCGTCGAGACCGTGAGCATGACGATGCGGGTCGCCGGGATCCTCGGCGCGAGCTCCCTGACAAGATCGACGCCATTCATGCCGGGCAGGCCGATGTCGACGAGCATGACATCCGGACGCAGCTGCGGCGCAAGGCTGAGCGCATCCTCCGCGGTGGCCGCCTCGCCCACGACCTCGATGCCGGGCTTGCCGAGAGCCTGCCGGATCGCGAGCCGGACGAGCGAATGATCGTCAACGAGCATGACCCGGATCGGGCCCGTGGGCGCCCCGGCGATCGGCTGACGAGACTGCATGTCAGGCTCGGCCGCCCACCGGCGAAGCTGGGTTGGCTGCACCGCCGATCGGGGCAACGACGAGGATCTCCGTTCCGTGGCCGGGAACGGAGTTGATCGTGAGCCGACCACCGACGAGGGCCGCTCGCTCCCGCATGGCCGACAGTCCGAAGCCGGCGTCCGCGACAGAAGCCGGGTCGAAGCCGATGCCATCGTCGGCCACCGTGAGGAGCACCTCACCGCGGTAATGCTCAACCCGGACGGTGACACTCGACGCGCCGGCGTGGCGACGGACGTTGGCCAATGCCTCCTGGGCGATCCGCAGGAGCTCGGCCTGCGTCCGGGCCGGCAGGGCGGGCAGATCCGGCCGACAGTCGAACTCCACCCGGAGCCCGAACCGATCGGCGTGGTCTTCCAGATAGCGACTGAGGAGCGGCCCGAAGTGGGGCGACGTGTCAGCCGAGATCCGGATCGCGAGCACCGCCTGTCGAGCCTCGCTGAGCCCGAGCTCGACGGCCTCCGTCGCCTCTCGGGCGAGTGCCTGGGCATCCGCGGACAGGTGGCTCTCGGCCGTCAGCCTGGCCAGCTTGAGCTTGGCCAGCCACAGCGCCTGGGCGAGCCCGTCGTGCAACTCCCGTGACAGCCTGGTGCGCTCGTCGATCGCTGCCCGATCGACCTCGGCCGCGCGCATGGCCTCGAGGGCCACGTTCGCTCCCCGGAGGGCCCGCATGATCGCCGAGGCCTCGGCCTCGATGGCGAGGAGCAGCACGATGTCGAACCCGAGCCGGAGGACGTCGGCGCTCGTGACCGGCCCGGGATGGGTTCCGGGGAAGACGGCGGCGTGGAGCTGGGCGAATGCCGCGAGGATGAGCCCAAACGCGATGTAGCGATCGCCGATCGAGCCGTCCCGGCGCCAGAGCAGTCGGGTGAGCCAGGCCCCAATCCCGTACAGGACGGCCCCGAGGAGGTGCAGGCCAACCCCGAAGGGCGTCATGCGTGGCGCGACCTGGTCGCCGGTCGGGCCGTCGACGAGCGCAGGCAGCGGAGCATTGGCCTCGACGAGGAAGATGAGGGCCAGGACCGCGAGCCCCACCACCAGCACGAGCGTGCGGGGATGCGCCGGCGACCGACCTCGCAGCGAGGCGACGCCGCCGGCCACGATCAGGGCCCCGCCCAGGAGACGCGCCCAGGCGAAGATGTGGAGATGCTCCGGGCCGGGCTCGACCGTGGACAGCGTGGAGTCGCCATGGGTGACGATCGTCCCCACGACGCCGCCCAGGTTGCCCAGGGCGATCGCGAGGAACGCGGCGGCTTGATACACCGCGAACGCATCGTGACGCTCGCGGAAGCGGATCCATGCCAAGCCGGCGACCGTCATGGTGACCACCATCGCGATCGTGTCGAGCGTCAGGTCCAGCGCGGGAGCCACGACCCGGAGCGCCGGATTCGGCGGGGCGAACGCCATGATCGACAGCGCCGTAAGGCCCAGGGTGGTCCCGAGGAAGACCTTGTCAACTGGATCCAGCCCACGACGTGGAATGGCGATGTCGGTCATCAGTGCTCAGGCGGGCTCGAGGGGCGACAGAGGGCGAACGTAGCGGGACAGCAGGCGCCGCCAGCAGAGCCGTTCGGCCCGTCGTGCCACGATCGTTTGCACTGTCACCGGAAGGCGCCGCCGCGGGCTCAGCCGCGTGGCTCGTCCACTCCAGGATCCAGGTTGCCGCCGAGTGCTGTGCTCAGCCGCAGAAGCGGACGACCGCGTCGTACAGGACCGGCAGGCCCCAGCGGAGCGCCTCGAGGCCGACCCGTTCGTCAACCCCGTGGTAGCGCTCGAGGAACGATTCCGCCGGGTCAACGCGAAGGGGTGAGAAGCCGTACGCAGGGACGCCCATGCGGTCGAGGTGCTTGGCGTCGGTCGCGAAGGGCGCCATGACCGGCAGGGGGACGGCATCGGGATCGTGGTCCACGATCGCCCGGGCGAGCACCCGGTAGAGCTCGGAATCCACGACGGCCACAACCGGCGGGGCGACGATCGTGAGCTCGATGTCGCAGGCCGCCGCCAGCTCCGGGCCGAGGCGATCGATGACCTCGACGCGCATCGCCGGCTCGTCCGTGCCCGGCAACAGCCGGCAGTCGAGCTCCACGGTGGCCTCGCCGGGAATGACGTTGTACTTGACCCCCGCGTGGATCACGTTCGGCGAGATCGTGTCCCGGACGAGGGCCCGGGCGGCCCGGGCGTAGACCGGCTCGCAGAGGCGGTCGATCGCCGCCTCGGTCCGGCCTGGATCGCCGCCGGCCAGCGCCCGGAGGAGCGTCGCGGCCTCGCCGTCGACGGCGTCGGCGGCCGCTTCGAAGAACGCCGCCATGATCGGGGTAAGGCGCGGAGCCCCCGGCGCGGCCAGCCGCCGAATCGCCGCGGCAGCCAGGACGGCGGCGTTGTCCGGTCGGGGCATGGACCCGTGGCCCCACGTTCCCCGGAAGGTCAGGCGGTAGACGGCGTAGCCCTTCTCGGCGACCTGGATGGGATAGAGCCGGCGGCCGCCGATGGCCAGGCTGACGCCGCCGGCCTCGTTGATGGCGCCGGCCGCCCGGAGGTGCTCGGGATGGTGGTCCACCAGCCAGCCGGCGCCCTCCCTCCCGCCCGCCTCCTCAGCGGCGGTAACCGCGAGGAGGACGTCGCGACGAAGCCCGGGGATGGGATCGCGGTCCGGGTCAAGCCCGGCTGCGGCGGCCGATTCGGCGAGCAGCCGGACGACCTCGATCTCCATCGCCACGAGGTTCTTCATGTCCACCGCGCCTCGACCGTAGACGTAGCCGTCGGCGATGTCCGCCGCGAACGGGTCATGGGTCCAGCGGTCGGGCGGCGCGGGCACGACGTCGAGATGAGACAGGAGGAGCAGCGGCTCACCGCCCGAGCCATCACCCCGGAGGCGGGCCACGACGGAGCCCCGGCCCGGGACCGGCTCGTAGATCGTCGACGGGATGCCGCTCTCGGCGAGCATGGCCGCGATCGCCCGGGCGGCGTCCAGCTCCGGGCCCGGCGGGTCGGGCGGGTTGATGGACGGGATCCGGATCAACGTCCGGAGCGTCTCGACGAGGCGCTCGTGGGCCTCCGTCCAGCGGGTCGCCGGCAGCGCGTCGCACGGTCGGGCGCCGGTGCGGGAGGGCACGTCAGGCCCCCGGCGAGATGACGTTGGCCAGGATCCCCAGCACGAACCCCGACAGGACGATCACGACGACCATGATCACGAGCCAGCGGAGGTAGCGCCGCTCCTCCGCCCGCCCGGCATCCGGGTCCGGGTCGCGGCCGCCGGCGATGTAGGGCGCGGCGAGGCCGCGCTTCCGGGCGTGCTCGTTGCGGACCTCGTCGTAGGCCTGGGGATCGGGAGGCAGAATCGGCGACGGCGTCGGCTCCGGTGACGGCCCGGTCATCGGGCCGCGAGCGCCGAGCCGAGCCGGCGGCCGGTCGTGACGGCACCTTCGGACGCGGACGAGACGAGGGCCGCGTACTTGGCCATGACGCCCGACGCGTAGCGCGGCGGCGGGGCCGCCCATTCGGCACGTCGCCGGGCGAGCTCGGCCTCCTCGACGTGGAGGTCGAGGCGCTTGGCCTCGACATCGATCTCGACCTCGTCGCCCTCGTGGACGAGGGCGATCGGGCCGCCGAGGGCCGCCTCGGGCGCCACGTGGCCGATCATCAGGCCGTGGGTCCCGCCCGAGAACCGCCCGTCGGTCAGGAGCGCGACCTGGTCGCCCAGGCCCTCGCCAACAAGGGCGGCCGTGACCGACAGCATCTCCTGCATCCCGGGCCCGCCCACCGGGCCCTCGTACCGGATCACGACCACGTCCCCAGGCATGATCCGGCGCTCCTTCACGGCCGCGAAGCAGTCGTTCTCGGAATCGAAGACCCGGGCTGGGCCGCGATGGTGGAGCCGCTCGTGGCCGGCGAGCTTCACGACGCAGCCCTCGGGCGCGAGGGAGCCCCGAAGAATCGTCAGCCCGCCGACCTCCTTGATCGGCGTCTCGATCGGGACGACGACCTGCTGGCCCTCGGTCTCGACCGCCGCCGCGGCGATCTTGGCCAGCGTCCTGCCGTCGACGTTCTTCTCCTCGCCGTGGAGCAGGTCGCGCTTCAGGAGCTCGCGCATGACCAGGCCGATGCCGCCGGCGTCGTATATGTCGGCGGCGGTGAAGCGACCGCCCGGCCGGAGGTCGGCCACGATCGGGGTCCGGTCGGCGATCGGCCCGAACTCGTCGAGCTCGAGCGGGATCCCGAACTCGTGGGCGATGGCGAGGAGGTGGAGGACGCCGTTCGTCGAGCCGCCGGTCGCGGCGACCGAGGCGATGGCGTTGTCGATCGAGGCCCGGGTCACGATGTGGCGCGGCCGGATGTCGTGGCGGACCAGGGTCATCGCCAGCTCGCCGGCCTGCTTTGCCGCCGCGTCCTTCTTCGGGTCTTCCGCGGGAATGCCGTTTAGGCCGCCCGGCGAGAGGCCCAGGAACTCCATCGCGGTGCTCATCGTGTTGGCTGTGTACTGGCCGCCACAGGCGCCCGCGCCGGGACAGGCCGCGCTCTCGATGTCGTACAGCTCCTGGAGGCCGATCTTGCCGGCCCGGTACGCGCCGACCGCCTCGAAGACGGACACGATCGTGAGGTCGCGGCCCTTGTACGTGCCCGGATAGATCGTGCCGTTGTAGAGGATCAGTCCCGGGACATCCAGGCGGGCCAGGGCCATCGCCGCGCCCGGGATCGTCTTGTCGCAGCCGACGAGGCAGACGACGCCATCGAGGAGGTGGCCGCGGACGACGAGCTCGATCGAATCGGCCACGACCTCGCGACTGATGAGCGAGGCCTTCATGCCCTCGGTGCCCATCGACACGCCGTCCGAGACCGAGACCGTGTTGAACTCCATCGGCGTGCCGCCGGCCTCGCGGATGCCCTGCTTCACGAACTCGGCCAGGCGGCGCTGGTTGAAGTTGCAGGGCATCGTCTCGATCCACGTGGTGGCGACGCCGATGAGGGGCTTGGCGAGGTCGTCGTCGGTGAAGCCGATGGCCTTGAGCATCGCCCGGGCCGGCGCCCGGTCGGGCCCGTCGGTCAGGGCGTGGGAGTGGCGCTTGCCGACGTCTGTCGGTCGGTCATAGGGGAGGGGTCGGTCGGGCATGCGCAGAGTGTAGTGGCGAGGCTCAGGCTATCGTGGAGGACCGCGCCAGGTGGGCCTCGGCGATGTGCTCGGTGACCGCCGCCGCCGCCGGTCCGGAGATCGCGGCCAGGAACGTCCGGCAGTCGACCGAGTAGCCGGTCATCGGGGTCGCCGCGGTGACCGTCGCGGTCCGAGGCGCGCTCCGGACGAGCGAGATCTCGCCGATGCCCGCGCCGTGCCCGAGCCGATGGATGTGCCGCCCCTCGACCGAGACGTCGACCTCGCCGCGGTCGACGACGAGGAACTCATCGCCCATCGCCCCCTCCCGGAGGAGGACCGTGCCGGCCGGCGCCGCGATCGGGCGCATGCCCGCGGCAACCCGCTCGACCGCGGTGAGCGGCAGGGCCGCGAAGATCGGGACCTGCCGGAGGAGCCGGACGATCGGTTCGTCGACCACGGCGATCTGGTGGACCCGGCCGATCCGGCCATAGACGATGAGGGCCACGATCGGCAGGAGCGCGCCGGCGATCCCGAGCGCGCCTTCGGGCCCGAATGCCGCGAGGAGGACCGGCGCCAGGAGGCTTCCCCCGACGGCCCCCAGGCCGACGATGCCCTCGAAGACCGAGAACACCGGCGCCCGCTCCTCGTTCGAGCAGCCACGCTGGAGGATGGTGAAGATCGCGACGTCGTAGACAGCGTTCGCCACGCCGATGATCACCATCGCCGCGAGCGCCACCGCCGGGAACGGCAACAGCCCGATGACGGCGATCGGCAGGCCCCACCAGGCGAGGGCGGCGCAGGCGGTCCGGACCAGCCGGCTGGTCTCGGTCAGGGTCATGGCGAAGACCCCGCCGACGAGCCCGCCGATGCCGATTGCCGCGGTGAGGATGCCGACGCCGCCGTCGCCCATCCCGAGGAGCTCGATCGCCGCCACGACCAGCAGGGTGTTGAGGATGAAGCGGGTCCCGACCTGGCCGAAGACCGTCACCATGACCCAGCGGGGGACCGGTCGACGGGCGAGGGCCCGCAGGCCGTCCAGGAGGCGCAGGCCGCCGCCGGCCTCGCCGGCTCCGCCGGTCGCGTCCTCGATCTGCTCGAACCGGAGCCCGACGACGGCTCCGACGCTGATCGCGAAGCCGATCGCCGCGGCGGCCGCGGCCCCGGCGTCGGACCCGACGTTGATGAGGATGCCGGCCACGAGCGGCCCGGCGAACGCCCCGAGGCCCTCGCCGGTGGTCCAGGCCATGTTCGAGGCCACGAGCTCGCCGGGACTGCGCGCGAGGGCCGGCATGAGCGTCGCCTGGATCGGCCGCACGGGTGCACCCGCTGCAGCGGCCACGGCCGCCAGCACAAACAGGGCCGCGGTCGGACCGTCGACCGCGATGACGAGCGCCGCCCCGGCTGCGCTGACGGTCCGCGTGAGCCCGATCCCGACGAGCAGCCGTTGGCCGCTGAACCGCTCGAGCACCGCGCCCGAGAGCATCCCCGAGAGGACGGCGGGGACCATCCGCACGGCGCCGAGGATGCCGGTCGCCACGGCCCCCTCGCGTTCGTAGACGACGACGAGGAGGACGACGAGGAGCGCCGTGTCGGCGGCGATGCCAACCATCCAGCCGATCTCGAGGCGTCGGATGCCCTCGTTCGCGAGGGCCTCGCGGAGCGCGCCGAGGGCCGACCGGATGGGGCCGCCCGGGCCGCTCAAGCCGGCCGCTCCGCCACCGTCACACGGTCAAGCCAGGCCTCGACGACCGCGACGGGGGCCCGGCGCTCGACCAAGGCGGTCGTTGGGGCGAGCTGGCTCGCCATTCGCGGACGGCGCGTCATCGGCGGATGGTACGACTCAGTGGAGGCACGGCCCGGTATCGACCGGGAGGCTGAGGCCGATCGCCGGCCGCAGGGCGATGGCGACCGCGGTGGGCGAGAGGGCATAGCCGACGGTCTCGTCGGAGCGCGATTCGGCGAACACGACGCCCCCGATCGTGCCGTCGACGAGGAGGAGCGGGCCGCCACTGTCGCCCGGCTCGACCACTGCCCGGAGCTCGATGATCCGGCGGGTCACCCGCTCCGTCCCGGTCACGTCGAGACCCTCGGCATCGTAGGTCGCCGTCACCGCCGCGGGCTCGACGACCGCGTCGCCGCCGCCCGGGTAGCCGATCGTCGCGCCGAGTGCGCCCCGGGACGGATCGGCGGTCGCGAAGATGAGCGAGGGCGGCGCGAAGCCATCGACCCGCAGGACCGCGATATCGAGATCGGGGTCGTAGTAGACGACGACCGCGTCCCAGCGCCGGATCGGGGTATCGACGGTGACGGACCGGGCGCCGGCGACGACATGGGCGTTGGTCAGGACGTAGCCCGGGGCGACCGCGATGCCGGTCCCGGTGGAGCGGGTCAGGCAGGCTTCCGCCTGGATCCGTGGCACGGAGGCAGCGGCCGCCCGCCCGAGTGCCTCGGCAACCGGGTCGTCCGGCAGGTCGATGGCCTCGGCCGGGAGCCGTTCGAGGCCGAGGAAGACGTCCGGCAGCCCCGATTGGTCGAGTGCCTTGCCGAGCTCCACGACGATCTCGGTCGGCGAGGGCAGGAGGACCGCGATGGCGCGGACGGTCTTGGAGGTCTGGGCGACCTGGCCCAGCTGCGGCACCGCCCCGGTGGCGAGGATGCCGCCGGCGAGCCACACGATGAGCAGCGCCTGGGCCGCCCCGATGGCCGCCCCGCCGACCCGGTCCATCGCCCCCAGGAGGCCCACCCCGAGGCGCGTGGAGGCCGCTCGGCCGAGCCGCGCCCCGATCGCTTCGCCGATCCCGACGAGGCCGAGCAGGAGCACGATCACGGCCCCGGCCCGGACGGCCGAAGGCACCTCCACGAGGAATGGCAGCAGCCGCGGCACGGTCAGCAGGCCGAGGACCACGCCGAGTGCCGCGCCCGCCAGGCCGGCGATCTGCGGCAGCGCCCCCGACCGCCAGCCCAGGAGGATCGCGAGCAGGAGCAGGGCGATCGCGCCGGCGTCCAGCGGATTCACGCCGCGATGGTGGCACAAGCCGCCGAGGACGGCCGGGGCGTGCGTTGCCGCTCCGCGCCGAGCGCTCACGCACGTTCGAGTCCGCTCGCGCTCGGTGCTCGCGGCGCCTTCGCCGCGGCGCGTCCCCGGCGGCCTGGAGTCGTGCCCGACCCGGACGGTCGGGGCGTGCGTTGCCGCTCCGCGCCGAGCGCTCACCGCGCCGAGCGCTCACCGCGGCAGGCGGTTCCGCCCGCCGATTCGGGCCGGACGGCCCCCCACCTCGCGACCCGCTCGGGTATACTCCCGAGGAGTATCACACCAGCGAGGAGAGCGTCTCATGGACAAGCAGGTTCCAATGGCCGGACACGATCACATGGCTGCAGCGGGCGCCGATTCTGCGAAGGATCCCGTCTGCGGCATGACTGTCGACATCCTCACCGCGACGGCCCGTGACCTCACGGCCCAGCACGAGGGCACGACCTACTACTTCTGCGGTCGCGGCTGCAAGCTCGACTTCGGCGAGGATCCCGGCACCTACCTCGATCCGTCGTACGCGCCCTCCATGTAGCCGGCCGATTCCACCACGTCGAATCCAATGACCGCGCCGTCCCAGCCCCTCGACGACCCGCGCCGCCTCCCGATCGAGATCGTCCTCCCGATCGAGGGCATGACCTGCGCGTCATGCGTCAACCGGATCGAGCGCTTCCTGAAGAAGACGCCCGGCGTCGAGGAGGCTGCCGTCAACCTCGCCACCGAGAAGGCCACGATCCGCCTCGATCCGGCCGTGGCCGGGCGCGAAGAGGCGGTGGCAGCCATTCAGGCGGCGGGCTACGACGTTCGCGCAGCGGTGGTGTCCGAACCGGGTGCGCCATCGACGGCTGCGGCCCTGGCCGACGAAGTGACCGCCGAGGACCTGGAGCGCGAGCGGGCCCAGCGCCAGACCCTGCTGCAGGCCGCGGTGTCCATCGCCGCCGCTCTCGTGTTCATGGCTCTCATGTTCACGCCCCAGACGACGATCGCGATGGAGGACCTCAACAAGCTGATCCTCTGGCCGGCCACCTTCATCCAGTTCTGGGCCGGCGGCCGCTTCTACCGGGCCGCCTGGCGGGCCGGGCGCCACGGGGGGGCGACGATGGACACCCTCGTGGCCGTCGGGACATCCGCCGCCTGGGTGTACAGCGTCTTCGTGACGATGTGGCCCGAGACCGTCCACCTCGCCGGGCTCCACCCCGAGACGTACTTCGACTCCTCGGCCGTGATCATCGGGCTCATCCTGCTCGGCCGCTGGCTCGAGGCGCGGGCCAAGGGCCGGACCACCGGCGCGATCCGCCGGCTCATCGGCCTCCAGGCGACGACTGCCCGGCGGATCCGTGACGGGGTCGAGGAGGACGTAGAGCTGGCCGCTGTCATCCCCGGCGACCTCCTCCGTGTCCGGCCGGGCGACAAGATCCCGGTCGACGGCGTGGTCATCGAGGGCACCTCGGCGGTCGATGAATCGATGCTCACCGGCGAGCCCATCCCGGCCACGAAGTCGGTGGGCGACGAGGTCATCGGGGCGACGATCAACACCAACGGGTCGTTCGTGATGCGGGCCGTGCACGTCGGCCGCGACACTGCGCTGGCCAGGATCGTCGAGCTCGTCCAGCGGGCCCAGGGCTCGAAGGCGCCGATCCAGAAGCTGGCCGACCGGATCAGCGAGATCTTCGTGCCGGTCGTCCTCGTCGTCGCTGCGCTGACCTTCGTCGCCTGGTTCCTCGCCGGGCCGGAGCCCAGGGTCACCCTCGGGCTGACGGCGTTCATCGGCGTCGTGATCATTGCCTGCCCCTGCGCCATGGGCCTGGCCACGCCGACCGCGATCATGGTCGGGACCGGCAAGGGCGCCGAGGTCGGGATCCTCATCCGCGGTGGCGAAGCCCTCGAGGGCGCCGGCCGCGTCGACACCGTGGTCCTCGACAAGACCGGCACGCTGACCCTCGGCCGGCCGGCCGTTGCCTCGATCGTCGTGGTGCCTGATGCCGGCCTCGATGAGGGGCGTCTTCTCGACCTCGCCGCCTCGCTCGAGGTCGGCAGCGAGCACCCACTCGGCGAGGCGATCGTGCGGCGGGCCCGCGAGGCCGAGCTCGGGTTCCTCGCCGTCGAAGGTTTCGAGGCGATCGCCGGCCGCGGCGTGCGCGGCCGCGTGGACGGCCACGATCTCACCATCGGCAGCGGGCGCCTGCTCGGCGAGCTCGGGGTCGACACGGGACCGCTGCGCGACCGCGCCGAGGCCGTCGCCTCGGAGGGCTCGACCCTGGCCTGGGTCGCCATCGATGGCGCGCTTGCCGGGTTCGTCGCCATCGCCGACCCGGTGAAGGCCGAGTCCTCGGCCGCGATCGCCCAGCTGCGGGCCATGGGCCTCGACGTCTGGCTCCTCACCGGCGATTCACGGTTGACCGCGGAATCGGTCGCTCGCCAGGTCGGGATCCCGCCGGATCGGGTCATCGCCGAGGTCCTGCCGGCCGACAAGGACGCCACGATCGAGCGGCTCCAGGCCGAGGGTCGGAAGGTTGCCATGGTCGGCGACGGCATCAACGACGCTCCGGCCCTTGCCCGGGCGGATCTCGGCGTGGCCATCGGGACCGGCGCGGATGTCGCCATCGAGGCCTCCGACGTGACCCTGGTCGGCGGCGACCCGCGGCTCGTGGCCTCTGCCATCGGGCTGTCACGGGCGACGATCCGGATCGTCCGCCAGAACCTGTTCTGGGCGTTTGCCTACAACGTGCTCCTGATCCCCGTCGCCATGGGCGCGCTCTACCCGGCCTTCGGGCTCACGCTCAACCCGGCGCTGGCGGCCGGTGCCATGGCCATGTCATCCGTGTCCGTGGTCACCAACTCGCTCCGCCTCCGGTCTGTCGACGTCCGGCCGGGCCAGGTCCGGGCGCTGCGTCGCGGGCCGCTCGGGCTCGTCCGGGACGCCGCGTTCCTGTTCGCGGTTGCCGGACTCGCCCTGGCCCTCGCCGCCGGGGTCTTCGCCGCCGACCGGGCTCTCGATGGGGCCAGCCAGCAGGTTGTCGTGACGGCCGAGGACTTCCGGTTCTCGCCGGCCGAGGTCAGCGTCCGGGCCGGCGAGTGGGTCACGGTCTCGTTCACCAACAACGACGCCGTGGTCCACGATTGGATGGTCGAGGACATCCCCAACGTCGACGTCCCGGCGAGACCCGGCCAGACGGCTCGCCTCCGGTTCGTCCTCGACGAGCCCGGCGAGTACATGGTCATGTGCTCGATCCCGGGTCACGCCGAGGCCGGCATGGTGGGGATGCTGGTGGTGGTCCCCTAGACCTGGGCGGCCCATAGTCGCGGGACGTCAGGAGCGTCCCCGTGAATCACACCTGGCCGGTTGCCCGCGCCTCCGAGCGGGTGTCGACGCGGGCGGGATGTGTTGCCTCCCACGCCTCGATCGCCGGCAGCTTCTCGACCAGGTACCCGATCTCGTCGGTGCCGCGCAGGAGCATGAGCTTGGCGAAGGTGTCCACGTCGAACCCGATGGTCGTGCCGTCGGGCAGGAGGATGCCCCCCTCCGCGAGGTCGATCCGGAGCTCCGAATCGGGATCGTCGTCCACCAGCGCGAAGAGGTGGGCGTGGGTCTCGGGGTCGACCGAGATCGGGAGCACGCCGTTCTTGAGGGCGTTGCTCCGGAAGATGTCGGCATAGCCGGTCGAGATGACGGCCTTGAAGCCCCAGGCCGCGAGGGCCCACGGCGCGTGCTCGCGCGACGAGCCCGTCCCGAAGTTGGCCCCGACCAGGAGGATGTTGCGGCCGGCCATGCCGGGCTTGTCGAGGACGAAGAGGGGATCCAGGAAGCAGCCCTGCTCGTCGAAGCGCCAGTCCCGGAAGAGGACCTCGGCCAGGCCGGCCTTGTCGGTGATCTTCAGGTAGCGGGCCGGGACGATCTGGTCGGTGTCGACGTTCTCGGCCTTGAGCGGCACGACCTTCGAGCTGAAGCTGCGATACGGCTCGGGCATCTCAGCGGCCCCCGATCCCCGCGACGGCTTCGATACCCGGGAGCAGCCGCGGGTCCGCGACGACCCCGGCGACCGCCGAGGCCGCGGCCGTGAGGGGCGAAGCGAGGAACGTCCGGCCGCCCTTGCCCTGGCGGCCCTCGAAGTTGCGATTGCTGGTCGAGACCGCGTACTGGCCGGGCCGGAGCTGGTCGCCGTTCATCGCGATGCACATCGAGCAGCCGGCCTCGCGCCACTCCGCGCCGGCGGCCCGGAAGACCTCGTGGAGGCCCTCGCGCTCGGCTTCGCGCTTCACCTCGTCCGAGCCGGGCACGATCATCATCCGGACGCTCTCGGCGACGTGGCGACCCTGCAGCGCGGCCGCGGCAAGGCGCAGATCACTGATCCGGCCGTTGGTGCAGCTGCCGATGAAGACGACGTCGACGGGCTGGCCGAGGATCGCCTGGCCGGGCGTCAGGTCCATGTACTCCAGGGCCCGCTCGAGGGCGCGGCGAGCGCTCGTGTCGGGGGCTGCCGCGGGATCCGGAACGCGGCTGCTGATCGGGATGCCCATGCCCGGGTTCGTGCCGTAGGTGATCATCGGCTCGAGGGCCGAGGCGTCGATGCCGACCGAGGTGTCGAAGGTCGCGTCGGCATCGCTGGGCAGGCGCCGCCAGGCCTCGACGGCGTCGTCCCAGGCCTGGCCATGGGGCGCGTGCGGGCGCCCGTGGAGGTACTCGAACGTCGTGTCGTCCGGCGCGATGAGGCCGGCCCGGGCGCCGCCCTCGATGCTCATATTGCAGATCGTCATCCGCTGTTCCATCGTCAGGGCCCGGATGGCCTCGCCGCGGTACTCGAAGACATGGCCGGTGCCGCCCCCGACCCCGATCCGGGCGATGAGGGCGAGGATGATGTCCTTGGCGCTGACGCCCGGCTGGAGCCGCCCGTCGACCCGGACCTCGTAGGTCCGCGGCCGGCGCTGGAGGAGCGCCTGGGTCGCCAGGACCATCTCCACCTCGGACGTCCCGATCCCGAAGGCCAGCGCCCCGAACGCGCCGTGGGTGGAGGTGTGGCTGTCGCCGCAGACGATCGTCATGCCCGGCTGGGTCAGGCCCAGCTGCGGCCCGATGACGTGGACGATCCCCTGGCTCGGATCGCCGATGCCGTGGAGCGGGATCCCGAACTCGCGACAGTTCGCGTCGAGCTGCTGGACCTGGGCCGCGGCGAGAGGATCGAGGAAGGGCAGGCCGCGCGGCGTGGTGGGGACGGAGTGATCGGCCGTGGCGACGGTCCGCTCCGGGTGCCGGACTGTCAGCCCACGCTCGCGGAGGCCGGTGAACGCCTGTGGGCTGGTGACCTCGTGGACGAGGTGGAGATCGACCGCCAGGACGCTCGGCGCGCCCTCGTCCTCTGCGACGACGTGGTCGTCCCAGATCTTCTCGACGAGCGTGCGCGGCCGCTGCTGGTCCATGGGGCCGAAAGGCTAGCACGGGTGGAGGTGGGCGCTCGCCGGCGGGGCGCTCGCCGACGGGACGCTCGCCGACGGGGCGCTCGCGGCAGTATCCGGGGGTGCCACCTGGGTGAGCTTCGTTCCCGGGACACGGCGCCGTCACCGTGGCGCCGCGATCCGCCACGGCTCCGCGGCCGTCCCCCGACCGGTAGCCCACAGGATCGCGGCGCCGGGCCACGCCACGGTCGCGGTCGTGAGCGCCTCGAAGGCATCGCGGGGGTCGGCTGGGTATGCTGCCCGCAGCTGACGCCGGAATTCGCCGGCGATGCGCCGGGTGGTGCGGGTCTGCCGGACGACGATGAGCCGGCTGATCGTCGGCGGCTCACCGAGCTGGGCCCAGCCGTCCCAGCTGGGGAGCGACGCAGCCTTCTCCTCGGACCAGCGGACGAGCTGCTCAACGCGCCGAAGCTCGGACTGGATCTCGGTAGCCACCATCGTCCGCTCCCGTGGGTCATGGAGGGCCACGTCGATCCAGCCGCGCGACGGCCTGCGGACGGCAACCTCCGAGTAGGCGTGCCAGCGCGGATGCTTCGATGCCAGCAGGGCCTCCAGGATCCCGGCCTGGTGGCGGTCGCGAATCGCCGGGCCCGTGTTCGGGTACAGCCGAAGGGCCAGATCCGCGCCGAGGACGGCCGCCAAGCGGGCATACGTCTCGACCGACGGTGAGACGGTCCCCTGCTCCACCCGTCTCAGGAAGCTGTCGTCTAGGCCCGCGGCGTCGGCAAGCCGTGTGCGCGGCAAGCCGGCGTCCTGGCGCAGCCGCTCGACGTCGGCGCCGGCCGTCCGCCGGATCCGCTCCGCCGCCGCTCTCGCCCTTCGCTCGACTGCGGGCTGCATCGGCGCATTGAAGCAGGTGCCACTTTGCTGCCAATTTGCGGCGCCGAGGCGGGTGTACCCGTGTCCAGGCCGGCCTTCGCCGGCGATGACGTCGAGGACCTCTGCCGAGCCCGGCTTCTCAGGCCGGGATTCCTCCGGGATTCGCTCCGCCTCGGCTTGCCAAGCCGAGTCGAGGCCGAATTCGCTGGATTCCATGCTCAGGTTCGGCTCCCCGCGCCGAGCGGCGGCGTCCGGGCCACGAACCCCGGCCTGGGAAGCCGAATCGCGGGTAGGCAGGGAGGGCCGGTGGCGTCCGGGCCACGAACCCCGGCCTGGGAAGCCGAATCGCGGGTAGGCAGGGAGGGCCGGTGGCGTCCGGGCCACGAACCCCGGCCTGGGATCAGGGACGAAGTCGGGGGGACGTTCGGCGCGGTTGCACATCGAACGATGGCACCGTAGACTGCGCGGACCGTGCGCACCTCGAACGGTCTGGATCGCCGCCCCGTCGCCGTCGTCGTGACGAGCGATGGTCGGCGCGTGCAGATGCCGATCGAGGACAGCTCGCTCGAGGTATCCCTTCTCTCCCTTATTCGCTCGCTCCTGGTCGGCATTGAGAGCTTCCTTGCCCTCATTACCGGCTCCCGGCGGGAGAACGGAGGAACGCGGAGGGACGGGCGCTAGGAGCGCATCCACCACCGAAGACCAACGGGACCCTCGCCGGGTGGCGAGGGTCTTCTTGTTTGATCGGCACACATCACGAACGGGCAGGAAGACGTGAGGGGCGACGACCGATGACGATGACGAAGGGAGGCTCGGCCAAGCCGCCGCGCTCGGGCGCGGCGGCGATCCCGCCCGCCAGCCCGCCGCCGCCCAAGACCCGCGAGCGCCGCAGCCACGTGCCGGCGGCCGGCACGGAGCACGCGGCCGCGATCGAGAAGGCCCAGCGCGAGATGCTCCACGAGGGGACGCGGGCGCAGAGCGTCCCGGCCGACGCCCACCCGGCCCACGCCGCGAGCGCCGCTGCCCGCGAGGCGCGAGCCCGGATCGGCGCCGACGTCGTCTGCGAGGCCCTCATCCGCCAGGGCGTCGGCGTCTTCTTCAGCTACCCCGGCGGCGTCATCCTGCCCCTCTACGACGTTCTCGGCGACTACCCCGAGCTTCGCCACGTCCTCGTCCGCCACGAGCAGGGCGGGGCCCACGCCGCCGACGGCTATGCCCGGGCCACCGGCAAGGTCGGGGTCTGCATGGGCACCTCCGGGCCCGGCGCCACGAACCTCGTGACCGGCATCGGCACGGCCCAGCTCGACAGCATCCCGATCGTCGCGATCACCGGCAACGTGCCCTCGGCCCTCATCGGCAAGGACGCCTTCCAGGAGATCGACATCAACGGCATCACCCTGCCGATGACGAAGCACAACTACCTCGTCCGCAACGCCGACGACCTGCCGCGGGTCCTGGCCGAGGCCTTCCACATCGCCCGGACCGGCCGGCCCGGACCGGTCCACGTCGACATCACCAAGGACGCGCTCCAGCAGGAGACGACGGCCCCGCACCCCACCGACGCCGAGGTCATCGCCGGCCTGCCCGGCTTCCGGCCGAACATGGACGGCCACTACCGACAGCTCAAGACCGCCGCGGCCGAGATCGCCGCTGCGAAGCGCCCGATGATCCTCGCCGGCCACGGCGTCCTCCACGCCCACGCCGAGGCCGAGCTCCTCGCCTTCGCCGAGAAGACGAGCATCCCGATCGCCTGGACGCTGCTGGGCATCGGCGCGGTCGACGAGCGCCACCCGCTCGCCTACGGCTACATGGGGATGCACGGTTGGAAGCACGTCAACCGCGCGATCCAGTCGGCTGACCTGTTGTTCGCGATCGGGATGCGCTTCGACGACCGGGTCACCGGCAACGTCCGGACGTACGCCCCGTACGCCCGGATTGTCCACGTCGACATCGACCCTGCCGAGATCGGCAAGAACGTCGCCGTCGAGGTCCCGATCGTGGGCGACGCGAAGCGCGTCCTCAAGGCCATCGCCCCGATGGTCGAGGCAACGCCGATCGAGGCGCGCAGGGACTACCTCGACCAGCTGGCCGAGTGGAAGCAGGATTCGCTCGGCTCGTCGTGGCACGGCTCCGGCGCCTGGCGCGACGGTCTCCTCTCGGCCGACTACGTCGTCCAGCGGATCGGCGAGCTGACCGACCACGAGGCGATCTACGTCGCCGACGTCGGCCAGAACCAGATGTGGCTTGCCCGCTACGCCGGCTTCCGCCATCCCAACACCCACCTCAGCTCGGGCGGCCTCGGCACGATGGGCTACAGCATGCCGGCGGCGATGGGCGCGGCCCTCGGGGTCCCGGAACGCGAGGTCTGGGCGATCGCCGGCGACGGCGGCTTCCAGATGACGCTCCAGGAGCTGATGACCCTCGTCCAGGACCGGATACCGGTGAAGATCGCCCTCTTCGACAACAAGAAGCTCGGGATGATCCGGCAGTGGCAGGAGATCATCTACGCCGGGAACTACCACTCGGCCCACCTGCTCGGGCCCGACTACCTGAAGCTCGCCGATGCCTACGGCATCCCGGCCACGAAAGCCTCCAGCCCGGCCGAGGTCGACGACGCCATCCGCTTCGCCCAGGGCGTCGATGGTCCGGCCCTCGTCTGGTTCGAGATCGCCGGCGAGCAGAACGTCTTCCCGATGATGCCGGCCGGCAAGGGCCTGTCCGACCTCATCGAGCACTGGGGCGGGCCCGAGGAATGAGCGACAAGCCCGCAGGCTCGGCGGCACCCCCCGCGGCGGTGGTCTCGCCGGCCCATACCGCCCCACCGCCCCGGGCCCTCCCCGGTGGCGGGGCGACGAAGGTCCACCGCCTCGTGGCCCTCGTCCTCGACAAGCCCGGCGTGCTGAACCGCGTCTCGAGCCTCATGCGGGCCCGGAACTTCAACATCGATTCGCTGGCGGTGTCGCACACCGACCAGGAGGGCCTGTCGCGGATGACGATCACCCTCCACGGCGACGACGTCGCAGTCGAGCAGGCGGCCAAGCAGCTCTACCGGCTGATCGACGTCCTGAAGGTCCAGGACGTCACCGAGGAGCCGACGATCGAGCACGAGCTGGCGCTCGTGAAGGTCCGCGTCTCAGATGCCAACCGGGGCGAGGTCCTCAAGCTCGTGGAGCTCAGCAAGGGCCGGGTCGTCGATCTCACCGGAGAATCGGCCGTCGTCGAAGTCACTGGCACCGAGGCCGAGGTCGACGCCTTCGTCGCCCTCGTCCGGACCTACGGGATCAAGGAACTGGTACGCACCGGCGCCGTCGTCATGACGCGCGGCGCGGGCTCGATCGAGGAGGCACTCAAGCGATGACAGCGAGGATGTACTACGACGCCGATGTCGACGCCGGGGCCCTCGCCGGGCGGACGGTCGCGATCATCGGCTACGGCAGCCAGGGCCATGCCCATGCGCTGAACCTCCACGAATCCGGGGTCCGGGTGATCGTCGGGCTGGCCGCGGGCTCCAAGAGCCGGGCGCTCGCCGAGGAGGCCGGCCTCGAAGTCCGGACCGTGGCCGAGGCGGTCAAGGCCGCCGACGTGATCATGATCCTCGTCCCCGACACCGCCCAGAAGGCGGTCTACGACGCCGAGATCGAGCCGAACCTCCGGCCCGGCCAGCTCCTGATGTTCGCCCACGGCTTCAACATCCACTTCAAGCGGATCGTGCCGCCGGCGAGCGTCGATGTCGGGATGGTCGCGCCCAAGGGCCCCGGTCACCTCGTCCGGAGCGTCTACCAGGCCGGCGGCGGCGTGCCGGCCCTCTTCGCGGTCCACCAGGACCCCTCGGGGACCGGCCGCGCCCGGACCCTCGCCTACGCCCGGGCCCTCGGCAACACCCGCGCCGGCGTCCTCGAGACGACCTTCGCCGAGGAGACCGAGACCGACCTCTTCGGCGAGCAGTCGGTCCTCTGCGGCGGCACCGCGTCGCTCGTGAAGATGGCCTTCGAGACGCTCGTCGAGGCCGGCTACCAGCCCGAGCTGGCGTACTTCGAGACGATGCACGAGCTCAAGCTCATCGTCGACCTGCTGTACCGCGGCGGCCTCAACTTCATGCGCTTCAGCGTGTCCGACACGGCCGAGTACGGCGACTACGTCAGCGGCCCGCGGATCATCGACGAGAGCGTCCGGGCGCGGATGCGCGAGGTCCTCGCCGAGATCCAGGACGGCTCGTTCGCCGCCCGCTGGATCGAGGAGAACGACACGGGCCGCGCCGAGTTCGAGCGCCTCCGGGCCCAGGATCGCGACCACCAGATCGAGCAGGTGGGCGCCGAGCTGCGGGCCCAGATGCCGTTCCTCAATCCCGTCGTCGTGTCCGCCGGCGCCGCCCAGGCCTCGGCCGGCCGCCCCGGCGGGGGCAGCTGATGGCGGCCGGCGTACCGCGCCCGGCTGGCCCGTTCGTCCCCGAGGGCACCGTCCGGGTCTTCGACACGACGCTCCGGGACGGCGAGCAGGCGCCCGGCGCCGGCCTCACGGCCGCCGAGAAGCTCGAGGTCGCCCGCCAGCTCGCCCGCCTCCACGTCGACGTCATCGAGGCCGGCTTTCCGGCCGCCTCGCCTGGCGACTTCGAGGCCGTCCGGCGGATCGCCCAGGAGACGAAGGGCGGGATCGCGGTCGCCGCCCTCGCCCGCTGCCGCGACGGCGATCCCCAGCGCGCCATCGAGGCGATCAAGGTCGCCGAGAAGCCCCACCTTCATGTCTTCATCGCCACCAGCGACATCCATCTCAAGCACAAGCTCCGGATGTCGCGCGACGAGGCCCTGGCCGAGGCGGTCCGCTGGGTGAGGCACGGCCGGAAGGCGCTCGGCCGGGACGCCGAGATCGAGTTCTCGGCCGAGGACGCCTCGCGCACCGACGTCGACTACCTGATGCAGGTCTACGAGGCCGTGGTCGAGGCCGGCGCCTCCACGATCAACATCCCCGACACCGTGGGCTACGCGATCCCGAGCGAGTTCGGGAAGCTCGTCGAGCGAGCGGTGGGCCTCGTGGGCGGCCAGGCCACGATCAGCGTCCACTGCCACAACGACCTGGGCCTCGCCACGGCCAACACCCTCGCCGCCGTGCAGGCCGGCGCGCGCCAGGTCGAGGTCACCATCAACGGCCTCGGCGAGCGGGCCGGCAACGCCTCGCTCGAGGAGGTCGTCATGGCCCTCCGGACGCGGCCGACGCAGTTCCCCGGCGGCGGCAGCCAGGTCCAGACCGAGCAGCTCACCGCTGCTTCGCGGCTCGTCAGCTACCTCACCGGCTTCGCGGTCCAGCCGAACAAGGCGATCGTCGGCGGCAACGCCTTCGCCCACGAATCGGGAATCCACCAGGACGGCGTCATCAAGAATCCGCTGACCTACGAGATCATGACCCCGCAGTCCGTCGGGCTCACCGGCAGCCAGCTGACGATCGGCAAGCTGTCCGGCCGGCGCGGCCTCCAGCAGAAGCTCCGCCAGCTCGGCCACGAGGTCGAGGGCGAGGGCCTCGACGAGCTGTACCGGGCCGCGGTCGCCCTGGCCGATGCCAAGAAGGAGGTCACCGACGCCGACCTCCACGCCCTCGTCGAGCAGCGCGTCGCCGAGGTCCCCCAGGCCGTCCGCCTCGAGGGCTGGAACGTCACCTCATCCCACGGGGGCAAGGCGACGGGCATGGTCTCGCTTGCGATCGGCGACGAGGAGCGGGCCGAGGCGGCCATCGGCAACGGTCCAGTGGACGCGCTCTTCGCGGCCGTCGACCAGGCGGTCGAGCCGGTCTTCGCCTGGCATCCCGTCCTCGAGAGCTACGAGATCAAGGCCGTGTCGGGTGGCGAGGACGCCCAGGGCCGGGTGCTCGTCCGCTGCCGGCGCTCCTCGGACGTGGGCCCCGGTGCTCTCGTGGTCTCCGGCCACGGGTTATCGACGAACATCATCGAGGCCTCGCTCGAGGCCTACCTGACCGCGGTGAACAAGCTGCACGGGGCGGAAATCGGGCCGGCGTCCCCGGCGTTCGTCGGCCAGCGGACGGCGGAGCTGCCATGAGCGCGGGGCCACTCCCGACCTATCGCATCGCGGTCATCGCCGGCGACGGCGTCGGCCCCGAGGTCGTCGGCGCGGCCCGGCGGGTGCTCGAGGCCGCCGCGACCGCCCACAACTTCGGCCTCGAGTGGCTCGAGATCACGGCCGGCGGCGTGGGTATCGACACGTACGGCGTCGCCATCCGGGCCGACGACATCGATGCCGCCGCAGCAACCGACGCGATCCTGCTCGGTGCGGTCGGCGGCCCGCGCTGGGACGATCCGAACGCGGCCGTGCGCCCTGAGCAGGCCCTCTTCGCCCTGCGCGGCGGCCTGGAGCTGTTCGCCAACCTGCGCCCGGTCAGCATCCATCCGGCGCTCGTGCCGTCGTCACCGCTCCGGCCGGTGCTTCTCGACGGCGTCGATCTCCTCATCGTCCGCGAGCTGACCTCGGGCCTGTACTTCGGGCGGCCGTCAGAGGAGCGGGCCACCGCCGACGGCCGCGTCGCGATCGACACGCTGTGGTACACGGAGGCCGAGATCCGCCGGGTCGTCCGGCTGGCCTTCGACCTCGCCCGGGGGCGGCGCGGCAAGCTGACGAGCGTCGACAAGGCGAATGTCCTGGCGACGTCGCGGCTGTGGCGCAAGGTCGTCGAGGAGGAGCGCGGCAGCTTCCCCGAGGTGGAGGTCGGCCACCAGCTCGTCGATTCGTGCGCGATGCTGCTCGTCAAGCAGCCGGCCGCGTTCGACGTCCTCGTGACCGAGAACCTGTTCGGCGACATCCTGTCAGACGAGGCGTCGGTCCTGGCCGGCAGCCTCGGGATGCTGCCCTCTGCATCGCTGGGGGAGCGGCGGACCGCCCACGGCCGCTTCGGCCTGTACGAGCCGATCCACGGCTCGGCGCCGGACATCGCCGGCCGGGACCTCGCCAACCCGCTCGGGACGATCCTCTCGGCGGCGATGCTCCTGCGCTGGTCGCTGGGCCAGGAGGCTGCCGCCCGAGCCATCGAGGCCGCGGTCGGCGCGGCCCTCGACGACGGCTACCGGACCCGTGACCTCGTCCCCGCGGCGACCGACGCAGGGGGGCTCAGGGTGGTCGGCACGGCCGGGATGACGGATGCTGTCATCGAGCGGCTCGGCCAGCGCCCGGGACAAGTGGACTCGGGCGGCGCCGGTGACGACGACACCGTCGCGTCGATGATCGCCGCGAACACGCTGCTGGGGCTGCCCTGATGCGGGAGCCGTCGACCGGCGGGACCGGAGCGCCCGAAGGCGCGTCGCAAGGTGCGACGACAGTCGCACCGGTGGTCCTCTACGACACGACGCTCCGGGACGGCACCCAGGGCGAGAACGTCACCCTGTCCCTGGCCGACAAGCTGCGCGTCGCCCGGATGCTCGATGAGTACGGGATGCCGTTCATCGAGGGCGGCTGGCCGGGCTCCAACCCCAAGGACATCGAGTTCTTCCGGGCGGCCCGGTCGATGACCTGGCGGACGGCCCGGCTCGCCGCCTTCGGCTCGACCCGCCACCGCTCGAACGCGGCCGCCCAGGACCCCAACCTCCAGGAGCTCGTCCGGGCCGAGACCCCGGTCGTGACGATCTTCGGCAAGTCGTGGCTGCTCCACGTCACCGAGGTCCTTGGGGCCACCCCGGCGGAGAACCTCGACATGGTCGCCGACAGCTGTCGCTTCATCGTCGACCACGGCCGCGAGCTCGTCTACGACGCGGAGCACTTCTTCGACGGCTACGCCTCGGACGCGGCCTACGCCCTGGCCACCCTCCGGGCCGCACGCGACGCCGGCGCCCGGACCCTCGTCCTGTGCGACACCAACGGTGGCACCCTGACGGCGCGCCTGGTCGAGGTCGTCGGCGAGGTCCGGGCGGCGCTCGAGGGCGACAGCGACGCCCCGACCGTGACGTGGGGCATCCACACCCACAACGACGCGGAGCTCGCCGTCGCCAACTCGATCGCCGCCGTCCAGGCCGGCGTCCGGCACGTCCAGGCCACGATCAACGGCTACGGCGAGCGCTGCGGCAACGCCAACATGGTCTCGATCCTGGCCAACCTGGCGCTGAAGACCGACCTCCCGCTCGTCCCGCCCGGCGGTGGCGAGCTCGCCCACCTGACCGATCTGTCGCGGTCCGTCGCGGAGATCGCCAACCTTGCCCCGAATGACTGGCAACCATACGTCGGGCGGTCGGCCTTCGCCCACAAGGGCGGCGTCCACGGGGCCGCGGTGGCCAAGGTCGAGCGGAGCTACCAGCACATCGACCCGGGCTCGGTCGGCAACGAGGGCCGGCTCGTCGTTTCCGAGCTCGGCGGCAAGGCCAACACCGCGATCCGGGCCGGTCAGCTCGGGGCCAGCCTCGAGGGCATCGACCCGAAGCAGCTCTCGGCCCTCATCAAGCGCCTCGAGCACGAGGGCCTCAGCTTCGAGGGCGCCGAGGCGAGCTTCGAGCTGCTGATCCGGCGCCAGGGCGCCGACTACGTCGCGCCGTTCAAGGTCCTCGACTACACCTGCCTCGTCGAGCAGCGCGACGCCCGGGACCTGCGGGCGGAGGCGACCGTCAAGGTCGAGGTCGACGGGGAGACCCTTCACACGGCGGCCGACGGCAACGGCCCGGTGAACGCGTTGGACGCTGCGCTTCGAAAGGCACTCCGGGCGTTCTACCCGGTCCTCGACGCCGTGCATCTCTACGACTACAAGGTCCGGATCCTCGATTCCGACGCCGCCACCGGGGCCCGGACGCGGGTGACGATCGAATCCGCGGACGGCGCCCGGGAATGGTCCACGATGGGCTCCGACACGAACATCATCGCGGCCTCGGCGATCGCCCTGGCCGACAGCCTGGAGTACGCCATCTGGAAGTCCGGGGCCGAGCTCCGGCGGCGCGACGAGCGCCACTTCACCACGGTCATCCCCGGGAGGTAGGCACGAGATGCCGCAGCAGGACGCGCTCCACCTGGCCCGCTGGACGGTCACGTCCGGCAGCAACGCCCAGAGCCGGGGCGCCGTCGTCATCGAGGCCGGCGATCACCACTGGCAGGCGTCGGCGTCGGGCAACGGTGCGGTGGATGCGCTGTTCGGGGCGGTCGACAAGGCCCTGGCCGAGGTCCTCGCCGGCCACCCGCGCCTCGTCGGCTTCGTCGTCCGATCGCTTGGCGAGGGACCCGGCGCCGAAGGCCTCGTGACCGTGACGATCCTGCCTCCGGCCGGGGCGGAGGGAGCTCGCGGGGAAGGGGAGTACTCGGGGGCGTCGACGAACACGAACATCATCGCCGCCTCGATCGAGGCCTACGTCGTGGCCCTCAACAACATGCTCGACGAGGCCCACTGGGCCGGCGCCGCCGAATCGGCAGCCGCGCCGAAACGAGGGCCGAAGGCCGCGCCCCGCCAGCGCGCCGAGTACGACAAATCCAAGGCCAAGCACGACACGACCAGCTGGTTCGAGCAGTAGCCGCCGGCGCCTCGAACCACGTGAAACCCATCGCGTACGCCGGCGAGCCAGGCGCGTTCGCCGAGGACGCCGTGCTGGTGGCGTTCGGCGACGTCGAGCGGCTCGCGGTCGGGAGCTTCCGCGACGTCTTTGACGCGGTCGCCGCCGGTCGTGCCGGCGCCGGCATGCTGCCGGTCGAGAACCTCCTCAACGGCACCGTCCGCGAGACCTACGACCTCCTGCTCGAGCATGACCTCGCCGTCGTTGGCGAGGTCGTCGTTCCGGTCCGCCTGTGCCTCGCCGCACTGCCCGGCCAGACCCTCGACGACATCGGTCGCGTCTACTCCCACGTCCAGGCGCTCGGCCAGGCCGAGGCGTTCCTCCGGACCCGACCCTGGACCACGCTCACGACGTACAACACGGCTGGCGCCGGCAAGCTGATCCGGGCGGCGGGCGAGCGCGGCGCTGCGGCGGTCCTCTCGCCCCGGGCCGCGGCCCTGTTCGAGCTGGAGGTCCTGGCCGAGGACATCCAGGGCGCGGCGGACAACCGGACGCGGTTCCTGATCGTGGCCCGGCCGGCGCAGGCGCCGGAGGTCGCCGCCGCGATCAGCGTTCCGGCGAGCGACGCCCCGCGCCGGACGACCCTCGTCTTTGCCGTCCGCAACGAGCCCGGCACGCTCCTCGCCGCGCTCCGGGCGTTTGCCGAGCGCGGGGTCAACCTCTCGAAGCTCGAGTCGCGGC
>SCUO01000037.1 GCA_004297395.1 Chloroflexota bacterium
CGACACGACCAGCTGGTTCGAGCAGTAGCCGCCGGCGCCTCGAACCACGTGAAACCCATCGCGTACGCCGGCGAGCCAGGCGCGTTCGCTGAGGATGCCGTCCTTGTCGCCTTTGGCGAGGCCGAGCGGCTGGCGGTCGGGAGCTTCCGCGACGTCTTCGACGCAGTCGCCGCCGGTCGGGTCGGTGCCGGGATGCTGCCGGTCGAGAACCTCCTCAACGGCACCGTCCGCGAAACGTACGACCTCCTCCTCGAGCACGACCTCGTGGTCGTCGGCGAGGTCGTCGTTCCCGTCCGGCTGTGCCTCGCCGCGCTGCCCGGCCAGACCCTCGACGAGATCGGTCGCGTCTACTCCCACGTCCAGGCACTCGGCCAGGCCGAGGCGTTCCTCCGGACCCGCCCCTGGGCGACGCTCACCACGTACAACACCGCCGGCGCCGGCAAGCTGATCCGGGCGGCCGGCGAGCGCGGCGCCGCCGCGGTCCTCTCGCCCCGAGCAGCCGCGCTGTTCGAGCTCGAGGTCCTGGCCGAGGACATCCAGGGCGCGGCGGACAACCGGACCCGGTTCCTGGTCGTGGCCCGGCCGGCCCAGGCGCCGGAAGTCGCCGCTGCGATCAGGGTTCCGGCGAGCGACGCGCCGCGCCGGACGACCCTCGTGTTTGCCGTCCGCAACGAGCCCGGCACGCTCCTGGCCGCCCTTCGGGCGTTTGCCGAGCGTGGCGTCAATCTCTCCAAGCTCGAGTCACGGCCGAGCCGGACCGCCGCCTGGGAGTACGTCTTCTGGGCCGATCTCGATGCCGATGCCGCCGACCCGGCATGTGCCGCGGCGCTCGTCGACCTGCGAGCGGTCTCGACGATGGTCCGCGTCTTCGGTAGCTATCCGCGCGCCGACGGGGCGACGTGACCCCTGGTCAACATTGGGGCGCCGAGGCTCGTTTCCGGGCATCCTGACCGCGCCCCGGGCACCGCTTCGTGAGGCTGACGCACGGCCAGGGGCCGCACGAGCGCAGAGCCCCGCCTCTCCGTGCGAGATCGTTGACGCTCAGTCAACACCCCATGGGAGGCGGGAGTCGCCGCGCCCTCAGATCGCGCTGGTGCAGGCCCGGCACTTCGTCGCCGCGGCCGGGACGAGCTCCTGGCAGAACGGGCAGGTCTTCATCTCCGGTGCGGGTGCCGCGGGCTCCTCGCGAATGAACATCTTGGAAATCCGCCAGACCACGAAGGCGACGATCACGAACGAGACGACGGCGTTGAGGAAGGCGCCCCAGCGGATCGCGACCTCGGTCGCCGGGTCACCGCCGGTCGCCTCGGTCAGGACCCACTTCAGCTGGCTGAAGTCGACCTTGCCCAGGAGCTGCCCGATCGGCGGCATGATGATGTCGTTCACGAGCGAGGTGACGACGGTGCCCAGGGCGGCGCCGATGATGACGCCGATCGCGAGGGCCAGGGCGTTCGTCTTGAGCAGGAACCCCTTGAACTCAGCCCACATCGCCTGATCCTCCCTGCTGCGCGGTCGGGGACGCCCGGTCTCGAGAGCATAGCCTCGGTGTCGGCGGCGAGGGCAGCGAGGCGGCACGATCCCGTTTCGTTTGCACCTCGTGGCCGGCGGTGCGCAGGGCGTCCGTGAGCGGCCCGACGTGCGGGATGGGCTCGACGCAGGGGAGAGCTCGAGGGCTCGACCTCAGGGCATCGTCCGCCAGAAGCCGATCGACGGGTAGTTGTACGGGTCGGGATTGGGATAGGCGCATGCGACGCAGCCAACCCCGGACAGCTCGGCCGCATCGGTGGGATCGAGGCGCACGAGGTTGTTGCCGTCGGCGTCCACGATCCACAGCTGCCACGGCGGCGGGTTGTCCGTCTGCTCGGGCCGGACCGTGAACGCGATCCGGCCATCGCGCGTCCACGTCGGGATGGTCGCCCCCATGTCGCCCGGCTGCTCGGGGACCGGGCCTGCCGTGAAGCTCGTGATCCGCGTCGGCTCGCTGCCGTCGGGCCGGACGGTCCACAGGTCATTGAGCTGGTGCCAGTTCTCGAGCTTCCCGAAGTCGTCCATGGTCAGCGTCTCGATGCCCGAGGTGAAGACGATCTGCGATCCGTCCCGCGACCACTGGGCGTCGCGGGCGAAGAGCTCCGTGGCGACGAGCTGTCGCAGGTTCGACCCGTCCGCGTCGACGACGAAGAGGGTCGTGTCGAGGATCTGGCGCGGCTGGTTCGGGAGCCCGATCCCGGACCGGCTGAAGAGCAGCTGCCGTCCATCGAACGACCATCGCGGGGCATCGTCGTAGCCCTCACCGCAGGCGAAGCCGCAGGGCATCCCGATGTGCGGGTTCGAGGCGTGCGTCGATCCGAGCTCGACGACTGCACCCGTTTCGAGATCCAGGATCGCGATCACCGTTGCGTCGCCCTCCGGCGCCCGTGGCTCGATCTCGGCGAGCGTCCGGACGAAGGCCAGTCGGGCCCCGTCCGGCGAGAACGCGAATGCGCCGATCCCGTCGCCCACGCAACGCCCCGAGCAGCCTGTGTCGAGGACCGTCGGCGCCGATCCCGAGAGATCCGTCAGGTAATACGTGGTCTGGAGGCCCGATCCATCAACCGGCTCCAGACCGGTGGCGATGACGTGCCGCCCGTCGGGCGATACCGCGATCACGGACTGCTGCGGCGGCGCGTCGGGGAACAGGCGACGCTGGTTGGTGCCGTCGGCGTCGACCACGGCCACCCAGCTCCGGAAGCAGGAGGTCTGGCTGGTGCAGCCCTCCTCGCCGGGGCCGAGCGTCCTGCTCTCCGTGAAAACGATGATGTCCGTCGCGCCGATGGCCGGCGTCGAGGACTGCCGGGGGGAGGGGCCGTCGGTTGCAGCGGTGGAGGCTGATGGACCCGTGTTCACGCCCGGTCCGCCGCCGAGGAGCATGCTCCCACCCAGGATCACGACGAGGGCGATGGCACCGGCAAGGCCGAGCTGGAAGCGGTGAAAGGCGCCCGGCCGCGAGGCGATCGTGTCGCCGTGCAGGGAGATCAGCCAGGCGGGTCGTTGCGGGACGCGAGCGAGGCGCTCGATGACCGCGTCGACCGAGGTGCTGGGACCTCGGTCCGGACCGAGCTCGAGCCACCGAGTGAGCAGCTCGTCGTGATCGTTCATCGCGAAATCTCCGGGAGGGCCGGCCGAACGGCGGCCGCTGGGCCGAGCGCCGCACGCATCGCGCGGCTGCCGACGTGGACTCGGGAGTAGATGGTCCCGGTTGGTACGCCGACGATCGCGGCGGCCTCCGGGGCGGTGTAGCCGAGGTAGTGGGTGAGGACGAGCGCAACGCGCTGGTCCATCGGCAACGCCCGGAAGGCACGTTCGAGCGCGTCGTTCTCCGCGACGCCGGCGAGATCATCCCGCCCCGCGGTGCGCTCGACGATTTCGCCGCCGATCTGCACCGGCCGTCGGCGCGTTCGCCGGGCCTGGTCGAGGCATGCGTTGACGAGCAGGCGATGGAGCCACGGGTGAAAACGATCCGGGCTGCGCAGGCCGCGGAGGTCGCGCCAGCAACGGAGGAGCGCGTCCTGGGCCGCGTCCTCGGCCGCAAACCGGTCGCGCAGCAGCCGGCACGCCGCGGCGTAGAGCCGATCGAATTCCGGCCGGATCAGCCGCTCGAACGCAGCACGATCCCCGGCCTGCGCCTGCCGGATCAGGTCCGCCGTCATCGGCTGCCTCTCGTCGAGCGCGGCAACTCGCCGCGCTGGGGAGTATGGCGTCAGCCAGCCCCCGATCCTTCAGCGAATCGGTCGGCAAACCACCTGAAGCCGTCGGGGTACGATGCCGGGACCGACATCTGCCCGACCCGGAGCCCCTGCCATGACCCTCACCGCCGCCAAGCCCCACCCCATCTACCTCGCCGGCCGATGGGCGGAATCGGGCGACATCCTGCCGATCACGAACCCGGCCGATCCCGCGAATCCCGCCGGGGCCACGTACCACGCCACGCCCGACCAGTACGAGGAAGCGGTCGCGGCGGCGGTCCGGGCCTTCGAGGTCACCCGCCACCTGCCGGCCTACGAACGGGGCCGGATCCTCCGCGAGATCAGCGCCGGGATCAAGGCTCGCCGCGAGGAGCTCGGCCGGATCCTCAGCCTCGAGGCGGGCAAGCCCATCCGCGACGCGCTCGTGGAGGTCGACCGGGCGGTCCTGACCTTCCGGCTCGGCGCCGAGGAGGCGGAGCGGATGGTCGGCGAGGTCATCCCGCTCGATCTCATGGCCTCGAGCAAGGGCCGCGTCGGGCTCACCCGGCGGTTCGCGGCCGGCCCCGTGGCCGCCATCAGCCCCTTCAACTTCCCGCTCAACCTCGCAGCCCACAAGCTCGCCCCGGCGATCGCGGCGGGCTGCTCCATCGTCCTGAAGCCGCCGTCGAAGGATCCGCTCACGATGCTGACCGTTGCCGAGATCGTCGACGCGGCCGGCGTCCCCGAGGGCGCGGTGAGCATCCTGCCGATGAGCCGCGAGCTGGGCGATCGGATGGTGGCCGACGACCGATTCAAGGTCCTGACCTTCACGGGATCGCCGTCGGTCGGCTGGCGGATGAAGGAGCGGGCCGGCAAGAAGCGGGTCGTCCTCGAGCTCGGCGGCAACGCCGGCGTCATCGTCGATCGAACGGCCGACCTCGACTGGGCGGTGAAGCGGATCCTCATCGGCGCATTCACCTATTCAGGCCAGGTCTGCATCAGCGTCCAGCGGATGTTCATTCACGAGGACGTCCGCGAGGCGTTCATGGCGAAGTTCCTGGTCGGCGTCGCCGGACTCCGCCAGGGTGATCCGATGGACCCCGCCACGGACCTCGGCCCGATGGTCGACGAGGCCGCCGCGGCCCGGACCCAGCGCTGGGTCGACGAGGCGGTGGCGCTCGGCGGCCGGGTCCTCGCCGGCGGCACGGCCAACGGCACGTTCTTCGCCCCGACCGTCCTCGAGCAGGTGCCGGTGAGCGCCCAGATCTGCAGCAACGAGGCCTTCGCCCCGGTCGTCGTGGTCGTCCCGTTCAGCGACTTCGATGCCGCCATCCGGGGCGTCAACGACAGCTTCTTCGGCCTCCAGACCGGGGTCTTCACGAACGATCTCGCCAACGCCTGGCGGGCCTTCGGTGAGCTCGAGGTCGGGGGCGTCATCGTCAACGACATCCCGACCTACCGGATCGACCACATGCCCTACGGCGGGGTCAAGGATTCGGGCCTCGGCCGGGAGGGCCTGCGCTGGGCGATCGAGGACATGACCGAGCTCAAGATCATGGTCCTGGCCCAGCCCGGCTAGGGTCAGTCCTCGAGGATCCACTCGCCGCAGATCGACCGCTGCGGCCCAGGGGTCGCGCGGCGCGGGCCACGGCACCCGACGCCGGCTTCGATGCCCCAGACTTGGCGTCGATGTCCGATGCGCGCGCCCCCATCGAGGCCGACGACCTCACCCCCTCGCAGCGCGAGCTCCAGGCCCGGGCGAAGGCGTTCGTTCGCGACGTCCTCGTGCCTCGCGAGGTCGAGTTCGAGCTGGCCGGCGGGCGTGTCCCCCGCGAGTGGGCGATGCCCATCCGGCGGGCGGCGATCGAGGCCCACCTCCACGGCGGCTCCCTGCCCCGGGAGGTCGGCGGTCAGGGCTGGTCCGTCCTCGAGCAGGTCCTCGTCCACGAGCAGTTCGGCGCCTCGACCGGCGGCCTGTGGTCGTTCGTGCCGGGCGGCTACGAGGTCCTGAAGCACGGCACGGCGGCCCAGCGGCGGCGCTATCTCGAGCCGTCGCTGCGGGGCGAGCGAAGCGGGAGCTATGCCATCACCGAGCCCGGCGCCGGCTCCGACGCTCGCTCGATCGTCGCGACCGCGGTCCGCGACGCGGCCGCGGGCGACTACGTCCTCGATGGCGAGAAATGGTTCGTCACCGGGACCGACGACACCGACTTCATGATCGTCCACGTCAACGTCATCGATGGCGATCGCCGCCTGCCGACGCTGTTCCTCGTCGACTACGACGCACCCGGTCTCCGCCAGATCGCCGATCCGGACCACATGCACACCTTCGCCGACCGCCACCCGCGCTTCGTCCTCGAGGGGGTGCGGGCCGGGGCGGACGCGATCATCGGCGGCGTCGGCGAGGCCGACGAGCTGACGAACGAGTGGTTCGTCGAGGAGCGGATCCATATCGGCGCCCGCTGCAGCGGGGCGATGGAACGGCTCCTGGCCGAGGCCGTCGCCTTCGCCACGGAGCGGGTCCAGTTCGGCCAGCGGATCTACGACTTCCAGGGGGTCAGCTTCCCGATCGCCGATTCGGCCGCCGATGCGGCCGCGGCGAGGTTGCTCACGCGCGCGTGCGCGAGGCTCGCCGATGCCGGCGTCGATCCCAAGCTCCTTCATGCCAAGGCCTCGATCGCCAAGCTCTTTGCCTCCGAGGCGGCGTTCCGTTGCGCCGATCGTGTCGTCCAGGTGTTCGGCGGGCGGGGCTACCTCCGCGAGACCGCGGCCGAGCGGTTCTTCCGCGAGCTGCGGGTGGACCGGATCTGGGAGGGCACCTCGGAGATCCAGCGGCTGATCATCGCCCGGGCGCTCGAGAAGCGCGGGGTGGACCGGGTCCTCGGGTGACGGCGGCGCCGACTGACGGGGGCGGATCCGGCGTGGCGGCATCGAACCCGCCGGGACCTTGGCCCGACCTGCGAACCCTGTACGCGCCGGCGTCCGTGGCCGTCGTGGGGGCGTCGCCGCGCTCGTCGATCGCGCCGCTCGTCCGCGACAACCTCCTGGCCCTCGGGAGTGCCGCTCGCTGCTACTTCGTGAACCCCTCCCGCCCCGAGGCGTGGGGAACGCCCTGCCATCCGTCGCTGGCCGATCTGCCCGAGGTCCCCGAGCTCGTCGTGGTCGCGGTCAACCCGCTTCGCGCGGCCGACATCGCCGAGGAGGCCGGGGCGCTGGGCGTGCGGGCCCTCGTCATCCCGGGCGGCGGGGTGGTCGAGGGTGGCCCGGCGGCAGCCGCGATGCAGGTGGCGGTTGGCGCGGCCGCGGTCCGCTACGGGATGGCCGTTCTCGGCCCCAACTGCATGGGGATCGCCGACTTCACGACGAACTCCGCCGTCTACATCGACGAGCTCTCGCCCCACCTGCCGCGGGGTGGCATCGCCGCCATCGCCCAGTCGGGTTCGGTCGCCAACGCCTTCCTCATGTCCGGGGCCCGGACCGGCTACAGCCGCGTGGTGAGCTGCGGTGCCGAGGCCGCCCTGGACCTATGCGACCACCTCGCCTGGTCGCTCGATGACCCGCAGACCCACGGCATCGCCCTGTTCGTCGAGGGCTTCAAGCGGCCCGAGCGGTTCCTGGCCCTGGCCGACCGGGCGGTCGAGCTCGACAAGCCGATCGCGCTCGTCAAGGTCGGGCGATCGGCGATGGCCGGGGCGGCTGCGATCGCCCATTCCGGCAACCTGGCCGGCGAGGACCGGGCGATGGACGCGGCCTTCGAGGCCGCCGGCGTCATCCGCTGCCGCGACCTCGACGAGCTTCTCGAGACGGTCGAGCTCATCGACGGTGCCCGCCGGACCCAGCGCCGCGTGGGCCGGGGACGGACCGCCCTGGTGACGGTCTCGACCGGCGAGGCGTCGCTGGTCGCCGATCTCGCGGAGGCGGGCGGCTTCCCGCTGCCATCGATCCCGGACGAGACCCGGGCCGAGATCCTCGAGGCGCTGCCGACGATGGGCTTCGTGGCCAACCCACTCGACCCGTGGGGGGCCGACGATGCGTCGGCGGCGTACGCCGCCGCCTTCTCGGCGCTCGCCACGTCCGGTGCGTACGACGTCCTCGGTCTCGTCCACGACTTCGCCTATCGCTCCCAGGCCTCCGAGCTCGAGACCTGCCTCGAGACGCTGGCGCCGCTGCTATCGGCCATGGAACGGCGCCCCGCGATCCTGCCGATCCTCGTCTCGCTGACCTCGGGTGAGCCGCCGCCAGAGGTCCTCGCGACCCTCGATGCCTGGCCGGCGGGCGGTCGACCACCGGTCCTCCGCGGGGCCACGGCGGCCCTCGCGGCGCTCCGCGGCATGGCCTGGTGGGAGTCGGCCCGGGCCCGTCGGGTGGACCCGGGCGGACCGGGACCACGACGCGCGGTCTGGCCCGCGCTGGCCGCGGATCGCACGCCGTTTGCCTGGGATACGTCGTCGGCGGCGGGGCGGGCTCGGGCGCGGAGCTCGGCCAGGGCCCTGCCGGAGCGCGAGAGCCTCGAACGCGTCGCCGCGGCCGGCGTGCCCACGATCCCGACGACGTCCGCCCCCAGCGTCGAAGCGGCCGTCGACGCCTGGCGGGCGCTCGGCGGGCCGATCGCCCTCAAGCTCGACATGCCCGGGCTGGCCCACAAGTCAGAGGTCGGCGGCGTCGTCCTCCTGCTCGATGACGAGGTGGCCGTTCGGGCCGCCGCGGCCGGGCTGCTCCAGGCGGGCCACGGCCTGGATGGACAGGCCCGTGGGCTGCTCGTCCAGCCGATGGCATCGCGCGGCCTGGAGATGATCGTCGGTGGTCGCCGCGATCCCCAGGTTGGGCCACTCGTCGTCGTCGGTCTTGGCGGGGTGCTGGCCGAGGCGCTCGACGATGTCGCGGTCGCGCTCGCCCCGCTCGATGTCGCCGCGGCGGCCGGGCTCCTGGATCGACTTCGCGGCGCGCCGCTCCTCGACGGCTTCCGGGGCGGGCCGGTCGTCGATCGGCTGGCCGTGGGCGAGGTCGTGGCAGCGGTCTCGCGGCTGATCGCCGGCGATCCCTCGATCGTCGAGGTCGACCTAAACCCGGTCATCGCCGGCCCGAGCGGGGCCGTTGCCGTGGATGCGCTCGTTGTCATCGAGGCGACCGGGAGCTGAGCGTCACCTCCCTCGCAGAATCCCGTTGCCCAGCGGGCGGCGGCCGTCCATACTCCGCGCCACGCCGGGGCCGATGCGCATGGGACCGCGGGATGCGGTCGGGAGGTAGGGGAATGCGGCGACGGATCCTGGCGGCCCTGTTCGCTGCGCTCATGGCGTTGAGCGCAGCCGGCACGGCCTTCGCGGGCAACAGCGGCTACGAGGGCCAGCCCGGGAACCAGAGCGGCGGGGGCGGCGGGGGCGGCAACTCCGGGTACGAGGGGCACCCGGGCAACCAGAGCAACGGCGGCTGACGGCCGCCACGACACGACCGAACGGGCCGGCCGAGCGCCGGCCCGTTCGATTCCCGGGCCCCGCGGTCGGGCCCGTCGCTCCCGATCGGCACCTCGGCGTCACGACCGTGCGACACTCCAGCTGTGAGCGCCGATCGCGACCAGGAACGGGCCAACCCGGCCCGGACCGCTGCCGACCTGCTCGTGGCGTGCCTCGAGGCCGAGGCCGTCGAGTACGTCTTCTCCGTCCCCGGCGAGGAGACGATGGACATCCTCGAGGCCCTCTCTCACACCGACCGGATCCGCCACGTCACCACACGCCACGAGCAAGGCGCCGCGTTCATGGCCGACGTCCACGGCCGGCTCACCGGCCGAGCCGCGGTGGCGATGGCCACCCTGGGGCCCGGCGCGACGAACCTCCTGACCGGCATCGCCGACGCCTTCCTCGACCGGGCACCGATGGTCGCGATCACCGGCCAGGCCAGCTCGGAGGCGCTCCACAAGGAGGCCCACCAGGTCGTCGACATCGTCCGGATGTTCCAGCCTGTCACGAAATGGAACACCCGCGTCGAGCGGCCCGACGCGATCCCCGAGATCGTCCGCAAGGCCTTCCGCGTCGCAACCCTGTCGAAGCCCGGCCCGACCCACATCGAGCTGCCCGAGGACATCGCGGCGACCCCCGTGGAGCACGGCACGGCCGGGGCGGCCGGCGCGGCCGGCGACGCGATCCGCCCGCTCACCCCCGGCCGGACCTACTTCCCCGAACCGACCGAGGAGGCCATCGAGCACGCAGCCCGGCTCATCGCCGCCTCCAACCGGCCGATCATCCTGGCCGGCAACGGCGTCCTCCGGCGCAGGGCGTCGGAGGCCCTTCGGGCGTTCGCCAAGGGCCTCCATGTGCCGGTCGCGGCGACGTTCATGGGCAAGGGCGCGATGGACGACCGCTCCCACCTCTCGCTCATGGCCGTCGGCCTGCAGGCTCGCGACCACGTCCTGACCGGCTTCGATCGGGCCGACCTCGTCATCTGCGTCGGCTATGACCTCGTCGAGTACGCGCCGGCCCGCTGGAACCCCGACGGTTCGAAGCGGATCGTCCACATCGATACCCAGCCGGCCGAGGTCGACGCGGCGTACCAGCCCGAAGTGGAGCTCGTCGGCGACATCGATGGCGCCCTGCGCTGCCTGCTCGACGCTGTACTGCCGACGGGCGTCGGCGGCCGCGACGCGAGCGCCCGCCACGCGACCAAGGAGGTCCTCGTCAACGCCGATCTCCGGACCTCGCTGCTCGAGGACCTGGCCGTCTGCGTCACCGACGCCGGGTTCCCGATCAAGCCGCAGCGGGCGATCTACGAGCTGCGCCGCGCCCTCGGGCCGAAGGACATCGTCGTCAGCGACGTCGGCGCCCACAAGGTCTGGGTCGCCCGGCTCTACCAGGCCTACGAGCCGAACACGGTGGTCATCTCGAACGGCTTCGCCGCGATGGGCATCTCGCTGCCCGGGGCGATCGCCGCAAAGCTGGTGCACCCGGACCGGAAGGTCGTCGCCCTGTGCGGCGACGGCGGCTTCCTCATGAACTCGCAGGAGCTCGAGACGGCGAAGCGGATCGGGGCGAACGTCGTCGTCGTGATCTGGCGCGACGACGGCTACGGGCTCATCGACTGGAAGCAGCGCAACGAGTTCGGGCATCCCTTCGCGGTCGAGTTCGGCAACCCCGACTTCGTCGACTACGCGCGGTCCTTCGGGATCGCCGGCTTCCGGCCTTCGTCGGCCGACGACCTCTACCCAACCCTCATGAAGGCCCTCGAGGTCGACGGCCCGGCTCTCGTCGAGGTCCCGATCGACTACCGCGAGAACCTGCGCCTGACGGAGCGGCTGGGTTCGCTGTCCGTCATGGCCTGAGGGTTTCCTGCCCCGCGCCCGCCGCCCGCCGCGACCCGCCCCGCCCCGCCCTGACCGCCCCGCCCCGCCCTGACCGCGCCGACCCGCTCGCCCGCCACCCCCCGACCCGACTCGCTCGCGACCCCCCGACCCGACTCGCTCGCCCGCGACCCCCCCCGACCTTCGACCGGGCCGTGACGCTGGCCCCGTCAAATCCCGGGGTAGCGGAGCCACAAGCGCGTGCGCCGACCCCGCTATGGCGCGACGTGACGATCCCACCGTCACCACGAGCCCGACTTGGCGATACGCGCCGCCGTCTGGATCCATCCCCGCAGCTAATCGCCAGCGAAGGGCAGGATGTGACGATGGCACCGTCATGGCGACCCTCAGGCGCTCCGAGGCGGCGATTCAGGGAGACGCCCTTTCGGCCGCGATCGCCGCGACGCTCGGCCGCGAGGCGCGAGCAACGCGCCGCCGACGACGACACACGCAGCAGCAGCTGGCCGATCTGATCGGGATCAGCCGGTCACGCTACGCAGACATCGAACGTGGCGAGGGCGCGACGGCGCCGCTAGAGACGTGGGCCAAGATCGGCGCAGCCCTCGGGCGGCCGCTCGCCGCGGCCTTCTCGCGGGATATCGAGGCGCCGGAGCCACGCGACGCCGGACATCTCGCCGCGCAGGAGCTCGTCCTGCGGCTCGCTCGCTCGCACGGCCGGCCGGCCAGCTTCGAGCTCCCGACGCGCCCGGCGGATCCTGCACGATCGGCCGACGTCGGCCTGCGCGACGACGCAGCCGGGGCGCTCATCCTGATCGAGATCTGGAACAGGCTCGACGACCTGGGCGCCACCGCTCGCGCGGCCGATCGAAAGGTCGTGGAGGCCTCGGCCCACGCCGCGGCAGCGGGAGGGGACGCCGGACCCTACCGCGTGGCGTCCTGCTGGTTGCTCGTCGATACGGCCGCCAACCGCCACCTCGTCGCCCGGTACCCGGCGATCCTGCGCACGCGGTTCCCGGGCTCATCCCTCCGGTGGGCGGCCGCGCTCACGAACGGCATGGCTCCACCCCTTGAACCCGGCGTGGCCTGGATCGATCCCCGCGCCGGGAGGATCGTCCCGTTGCGCCTCCGATGAGGTCACGTGGCGACGACCGGACCACCGCCCGCCGGGACCACCCGCGCGCCCCCGCAGTACGAGCGGCCGCGCCGGCCTCGGAGCCGAGCCCACTATCCTGCGGGCCATGGCGGCAACTGGCGACGTCCTGGCCGGGCGCTATCGCATCGAGGGGCCGTTGGGTGCGGGCGGGATGGCGACCGTGCTTCTGGCCCACGACACGCTCCTCGGCCGGCGGGTCGCAATCAAGATCCTGGCCCCGAACGTCGCCGCCAACCCGGCGCTCCTGGAGCGCTTCGGGCGCGAGGCCCGGGCGATGGCCACGATCACCCACCCCAACCTCGTCGCGATCTACGACGTGGGCTGGGTAGACGCGGACGCCGGCCAGGAGCCGTTCCTGGTGATGGAGCTGGTCGCCGGTGGCACGCTCGCCGATCGGCTCGCGGCCGAGGGACCGCTGGCGCTGCCTGTCGTCGTCGAGCTCGTCGAGGGGCTCGCCTCGGCCCTCGACACCCTCCACCGCGCCGGCGTCGTCCACCGCGACGTGAAACCGCAGAACGTGCTCCTCGCGCCATCCGGCCCCAAGCTCGCGGACCTGGGTGTCATCCGGGTGGACGATCCGTCCGACCCCGCGGCTGACCTGACCGCGAGCGGCGCGACCCCCGGGACTCTCCGCTTCCTCGCGCCGGAGGTGATCTTCGGCCAGCCTGCGGGACCCAAGGCCGACGCCTACGCCCTGGCGATGGTGGCCTACGAGGCGATCACCGGCCGATCGCCGCGGCCGGCGATGACCCTCGGCGAGCTCGTCCACGGCGCCTGGCAGCCGATCACGCCGGTATCCGAGGCGCGGCCCGAGCTCGGCTCCGCCTTCGACGCGGCATTCGCCGCCGCCCTCGACCTGGATCCGAATCGCCGACTCGAGCCGATGGCCTTCGCCGCGGAGCTGTGGCATGCCGTGAGCGCCTGGGCCGCCGCGCCGGCCGCCGCGGACGGCGCCAAGCCCGCAGTGGCGCCCGACCCCTCGGAGCGCGGGGAGGATGCCGCTTCCGCGGACGGGGCCGATGCGGTCGATGTCGGTGGTGGCATCGATGTCGACGGCGCTACCGTCGTCGGCGCTGGCATCGATGTCGACGGCCGTACCGATATCGCCGAGGCGGGCCTGCCCGGGAGCGCTGGCATCGATGCTGCCACGGTCGAAGCCAACCCCTTGGCAGATACCGTCGAGGTGCCCGGCACGGAGATCGCCGTGATCTCCGGGGTCGCCAGGCCAAACCCGACGGCGTTTCGGCCCGGCGATGACACGACCGCCGAGGGCCGGCCGATAGTCGCTCGCCCAAGCGAAGTCAGTGCCAGTCAGTCGACCGACGAGATCACCCGGGTCGGCGCGGGGCTCGCCAGGGTCGCCGTCGTGATCGGCATCGTGGTCGTGGTCCTGCTCGCGGTCCGAGGCTTCGCGGGCGGGACGCTCGCTCCCGATGCGTCCGCCTCGGCCGCCGCCGAATCCGGGCCTGTCCCGAGCGCCGCAGCGACACCCAGCCCGCCTGTCCCCGGACCCGCGGCCGCGGCACTCCAGGCGCTCGATGACGTCAAGGCCGCGATCGAGCGGGCCCGTGGTGGGCGCGACGGCCTGAAGGGCAACGACGCGAACGATCTGGTCGCTCTCGCCGACGATGTCGGGCAGGCCCTCGAGGCCGCGGACTACGCAGCGGCCCGCAGCGCGACGGAGGAGCTCGCCGAGCGCGTTGGCAAGGTCGCTGACGAGCTCGACGAGGCCCGCCGTGAGGCCCTACAAGGAGCCGTCGAGGCGCTCCAGGCTGCGATTCCGCCCGCGTGACGGGGGCGCCGCCCGCTGCTTCCGGAGCTGGGTCGAAGGTACATGGTGCCAAATCAGCACCACGCGGCCGGCGGGCCGGCGCGTCTCGGATTGGGGTCCCGCACGAGCCGATGGCTGTCTCTGGAGGGCCTTCGAGCCCGATGGCTGCGTATCCGGTGCGCCGGCGCACCGATGTCGCCAAGGCGACAGCGCGGGTGACGCAAAAGTACTTGCAGGGGGTAGTACTTCGGCGCACAGTGCGTCCCTCACGGCGTCCGGCAGGGGGATCTGACCGGGTCGAGGCGCCGCGACCGTTGCAACGTCTGGAAGCGAGGCTCCCGCGGGGGTTGAGCCACCTTCCCAACGCTGCGCCACCCCGGGGGAGGGGAGGGAGACCGAGCGCGCGCTCTGACGTCGAGGGTCCGTGAGGGGCGGACCCCTGCTTCAGCGTCCCACGCTGACCAACCGGCGCGACCCCGATCGGATCCCCGACTCGTCCGGTCGCGCGGCCGCCGCATCCCAGCGTTCCTTGGAGGGGAACCATCGTGATTAGCCGAATGGTGGTACCGAAGCGAAGGGGCCGTCGCTGGCTGACGGCATTCGCAACGCTCACGCTCATCTCGGGTGTCCTCGTGATCGGCAGCACGGCCCTGGCCGTCCACGACGACGCCATCTTCCAGCTCGATCGCAACGCCATCGATGACGCGGCTGGCGACGACTGGGCGAACGTCGACGACGGCAGTGACAACGCAGATGCCTCGACCGGGATCCTTCACGACGACATCAACGCCACGATCTTCTTCGGCGGCGGCTCGAAGGACGATCTCAACACGACGAGCTGGAAGCACAAGTCCGGCTCCTCGCCCGACAAGGACGAGCTCGGCGACGCATACGCCGCTCGCTACGGCGACGTCGTCTACTTCGGAGCTGACCGGCTTGACGCCAGCGGCGCCGCGGCACTCGGCTTCTGGTTCTTCCAGGAGGACGTCACCCCGCAGCCCGGCGGGACCTTCGGGCCCGGCCAGCATGCCGACGGCGACATCCTGATCCTGTCCGACTTCAGCGTCGGC
>SCUO01000038.1 GCA_004297395.1 Chloroflexota bacterium
GGCGCGCCGCGACCGGCTCACGGGCACGCGCCATGCGCCGCCATCGCCGCGTTGTCGCCTGCGGTCCTCGTTCACGCCCGTTTGAGGGCGCTCACTCCGGTCCTCGGCTCCGCCTTGCGCCGACGGCACCTGGCGCGCCGCGACCGGCTCACGAGTACGCGCCATGCGCCACCATCGCCGGCGACGGCTCAGTCGCGCTTGCGGGCGATCCAGGCCTCCTCGGTCGGCCACTGGCGGGCCCACTCGCGGGACGCCAGCCCGAACGGCACCTCCTCGCCCGGCAGGCCGCCGCCACCCCCGTAGCTGGGCTGCTCCGGCGCCTGGATCTCGACGAGGCGCTCGACCTCGAAGCCGCAATTGCGCAGCAGCCGGATCCACTCGCCATGGGCCAGGTGGAATTCAACCGAGGTCTCGTCCGGCCAGGTGTAGCGCCGGTCGTGGAAGTACGGCCGGAGGAGCCGGTCGCCGGCGGGCGGGTCATCTTCGAGCTCGCCGGTCACGAGCATGAAGACGGGGTGATTGGTCAGGAACACGAGCCGCCCGCCGGGCCGAAGGAGGCGCGCCGCCTCCGGCACCCAGGCCTCGGGATCGGCCCACAGGCAGGCGCCGTACTCCGAGATCGCGAGATCGAAGCTGGCGTCTGGGTACGGCACGGCCTCGGCATTGCCGAGGAGCAGCGGAAACTCGATGCCGTGCTCGGCCTGGAGCATCCGGGCGGTCGCGAGCTGGTTCGGCGAGTTGTCGATCCCCACCGGTCTGGCGCCCAGGCGGGCGAGCCAGGCCGACACGTACGCGGTCCCGCAGCCGAGCTCGATGACATCGAGGCCGGCGGGGTCCGGCGGCAGGAGCCCGACCTCCGATTCCGGCACGTTCCAGATGCCCCACGATGGGCTGGCTTCGGCCCAGGCGCGGCGACCGCGCGGCTCGAATTCCGGCGCCCAGCGGTCCCAGGCCTCGCGGTTGGCGGCGACGTGGGCGGGGAGGGGCTCGGCAGGAGATCGATCGTCCATGAAGGCGGATGGTAGCGGGGGATGCCAACCCTCCACGCGCATCTCCGGCTCGGTTTGACCGGCCGCGTGACGATGGGATCGTCATATCCACGACAACCTGGTTCCCCAGGGCCTGGCATCGCCGTCGTCGCCGCTCGTCCCTGCCGGCAAGGTCGCTCGGCCAGGCTTCTGGGTCGTCGGCTCCCTCCTCGTGAAGCCCGGATCCGATGCCCACTGGGGCCGTATCGCCGCCGTAGACCGAGGCCGGTGACGATGTCATCGTCACCGGCCTCATCAGGCTGCGGGCGGGACGTCGGATCCGTGACCGTCAGATCGAGGGCCGCGGAGCCGGGATGCGCCGATCGGCTGGACCCGGCAGGACCCTCGCGCTATGATCGACTCGCATGCAGAGTGCATAGACTTTATGCGTTGAGCGCCCGTCGGGCGTGAGACCTGCCGCTCGAGGAGACCGGACCGCGTGGACGCCAAGGAGATCCAGGCAGCGGTGGCGCACCAGGCCGCGGTGGCTGCGGCCACCGAGACGCCGTGGATCAACCCCCGCGATCCGGCCAGGGCCCTCGGGCCCGACGGCCGGCCCGCGGTCAGCCGCCGCGCTCCGATCTACGAGGATGTTCCCGACGAGAAGTGGAACGACTGGCGCTGGCAGCTGAGCAATCGGGTCAACTCGCTCGAGGAGGTCGCGGCCGTCCTGAACCTCACGGACGAGGAGAAGGAGGGCCTGTCGGCACCGGACAAGTTCCGGGTCGACATCACCCCGTACTTCATCAGCCTCATCGACCCCGACGACCCGGCCGACCCGATCCGGCGCCAGGTCATCCCGGTCGGCCGGGAGCAGCAGGCGTTCACGGCAATGATGGAGGACAGCCTTGCCGAGGACCGCCACTCACCGGTCCCGGGCCTCGTCCATCGCTACCCGGATCGCGTGCTGATGCTCGTCACGACCCAGTGCGCGAGCTACTGCCGCTACTGCACCCGGTCGCGGATCGTGGGCGACCCCACCCAGAACTTCAACAGCAAGGAGCACGAGGCCCAGCTGGACTACCTCCGCCGGACGCCCCAGGTCCGCGACGTCCTCATCTCCGGCGGCGATGGCCTGACGCTCGCCCCCAAGCTCTTCGAGCGGATCCTCCGCGGCCTCCGGGAGATCCCCCACATCGAGATCATCCGGATCGGCTCGCGGGTCCCGGTCTTCCTGCCCCAGCGCATCGACGACGAGCTGTGCGCGATGCTCGAGCAGTACCACCCACTCTGGATCAACCTCCACTTCAACCACCCCAACGAGATCACGCCCGAGGTCAGCCGGGCGGTCGACAAGCTGACCAGGGCGGGCCTGCCGGTCGGCAACCAGAGCGTGCTGCTGGCCGGCGTCAACGACTGCGTCCACATCCAGCGCTCGCTCGTCCACAAGCTCGTCGAGAACCGGATCCGGCCGTACTACCTCTACCAGTGCGATCTCGTCGAGGGTTCCGGCCACTTCCGGACGCCGGTCGGCAAGGGCCTCGAGATCATGGAAGGCCTCCGCGGGCACACGTCGGGCTACGCCGTCCCGACGTACGTCATCGATGCCCCCGGTGGCGGCGGCAAGATCCCGGTCATGCCCAACTACCTCATCTCGTACTCGGACCACAAGGTCGTGCTCCGGAACTACGAGGGCTACATCACGACCTACGAAGAGCCCGAGACCTACCAGAGGCACGACCAGGCGTCGTGCCGATACTGCCTCGCCCAGCGCCCGGAGCCCGGCCAGTCCGGCGTCCTCGGCCTGCTCGAGGGCGAGCGCCTCTGGATCGAGCCGGCCGGTTTCGAGCAGACCCACCAGCGCGGCAACGTCGAGGCCCACCGGCTCCAGGACCCGTCCAAGTGGGTGCCCTTCGGGGTCGGGGCGATCGAGGGCCGGGCCGGCGCCCCGCTCAAGGTGCTCGAGGCCTCGAACGGGGCGAGTGAGCCGGCAGCGCGGACCCCCGACTACGGACCCGGCGAGGAACCCCGTCCGCGCGACGGCGAGCCGACCGCGTCGGCCCACGGCGAGCTGTTGTAGCACCCGGTCCCGGGCCCCGTCGGACGCGGGCACGGTCCGGTCGCCTGGGGCGTGCGGCGTCCGGCGTAACGAGCGCCCGGGTCGCGCGTCGATGAGCCGGAGGGATCGACATGCCTGAACAGCTGGTGCTCGGACGAATCGATGCCTGGGTCGGCGCGGGCCTCATCGACGAGGCCACGGCGACGCGGTTGCGGGCCGCCGAGGCGGCCGCCCCGCCGGAACCGGTCGGCGCCTCGGCGCCGGCGTCGCGAAGGCGCACCTTCCCGCTCGGGGCAGTGTTCGGGCCAGGGGTGTCCGTCGGGGAGATGTTCGGCTATCTCGGCGGCGCCTTCGTCCTCGCGGCATGGCTCACGATGGTCGCCCAGACCACCCGCCCGGGGCAGGCGTACGGCGTCCTCGCCGCCGCCGTGGTCCTCGCGGTCCTCGGGATCGCGGCGCGGACGCAATCGCCTCGCCTGACGCGGGCTGCCGGGGTGGCATTCCTTGTCGCGGGCGCGAGCCTCTTCGGCGGGACCTACCTGCTGATCGCGTCGCCCTCGGAGACGAGCGCCCAGCCGCAGGTCGTTGCGGCGGCGGTGTGGCTCGTGGCCGCGGTCGCGTTCCGCAGGCTCCACCGGGCGCTCCTGGCGCAGCTCGGCCTGATCGTCGCGATCGTCGTCGCGGCGGCCGTGTCGATGCGGTGGCTCGAGGAGATCATCTTCGGTCCGGTGCGGTTCGACATCGAGCCGGAGCCGGACTCCCCGGCGCGGGTCGTCCTGCTCGCCCTCGGCTGGCTGATCGCGGCCGTCGTCCTGGGCGTCCTCGGGCTCGTGGAGGCGCGGGGAACCGACCCGGCGACCCGGACCCGGGCGGCGCTGACCCGCCTGGCGGCCGGGCTCACGGCGGTCCTCGGGACGGCCACGGCGGTCTTCGCGTCCGGCTACCTCGAAGGCAATGACTACGGCCGGCTCATTGAGCCGGTCCTGGGCGACGCTGCCCTCATGGTCGTCTCGGCCGTCCTGCTCCAGCGGGCCTTCTGGCGGCAGGCGAGCTCGTACGTCTACCCGGCAGCCCTCGGGGTGGTCATCGGGCTCAGCGATCTCAATGCGCAGTACCTCTCAACGGCGACGTCGACCGAATTCGCCCTGCTCGTCGAGGGCCTGATCCTGCTGGCCGCCGGGCTTGGCTTCGACCGCCTCCGGCGCCGCGTCGGCGCCCTCGCTGACGAGGACGAGGCCGGGGACGATGGCGAGGGCGATCACGGAATGCCGAACGACGCGGTCCCCGGGCTCGCCTGACCTCGAATCCCTCCGTCGCCAGTCAGGAGCCTCGGGAACCCTTCGCCGCATGCGCGCCGCGTCCCGAGGTCCCCGGCTCTATCGATCCGGCGTCGGGCGGCGCCGCCGCTGGGCGCCGGGGCGGGGGCTGTCTGATCCCGACGTCCGTGCTAGTCTCGGCCCTCGAATCCCCAGCGTCCCACTCGGAGATACGACCCCGGTGATCCAGGCAGCGACGGCACCCGGCCACGGCATCGGCGAGCTGCGCCCCGCGCCCGCCGACCTGCCGGACCCCGCGATCGCCCCGCCGGTCGTGGCCGAATCGGGCGATCCGTTCACGGCCCTCCGGGTCACCCACCTCGTGGCGCGGCTGGAGCGGGGGCGCCCCGTGCGGCTCGCGGCGATCGTCGATCGCCTCAACGCGACCTGGGTCGATTGGCTGTTCACCGAGCGCGTCGTCGGCGACGCGATCCTCCAGCTGGCCGCGAACTGGGCCACCGACTACCGGCCGACCGGCGGGATCCTGGTCGAGGACGGGGAGTCCGGCGCGACCGTCACGATCGAGGATTCGCCGCGGGTGGACCCCTGGATCGTCCGCCAGGCGCAGCGCCAGGCGGACGCCTGTCGCGAGGCGCTGCTCGACTTCAGCCGCCGAGAGCGAACGACGGGCCATGACTGAGCTCCGCTGCCGCAGGACGTCGACCTGGATGCCCCCGAGCCCGGGCCGCTGCGCGTGTCCGCGGCGGGCCCGGTTCGCGACGTCTCGCCGACGTCGCGCCTGACCGGTCACCCGCCCGCCCCCTCGCGTCCCTGACGTCCCCGGCGCGCCCGGCGCGCCGCACCCGGAGGTTCCGATCCATGGCCGACAACGGCTACGCCAATGACGCACTCGTCTCCGCCGACTGGGCGCTCGAGCACCTGGACGATCCCTCGATCCGCTTCGTCGAGGTGGATGTCGACACGACCATCTACGACCAGGGCCACCTGCCCGGCGCGGTGAGCTGGAACTGGACGACCCAGCTGTCGGACGGCCTGACCCGCGACATCGCCGGGCGGGCCGAGTTCAGCCGGCTGCTCCAGCAGAGTGGGATCGGGCCGGACACGACGATCGTCGTCTACGGCGACAACCAGAACTGGTTCGCGGCCTGGGCCTACTGGCAGCTCAAGCTGTACGGGCACCGCGCGGCGAAGATCCTCGACGGCGGCTGGAAGCTCTGGACCGCGCGAGCCCTGCCGACGACGACCGACGTCCCGAGCTATCCGGCGACGAGCTACGAGCTGCCCGAGCCCGACTTCTCGCTGCGGGCGTTCCGCGACGACATCCTGCCGCGGCTCGGGGACGCCGGGCTGTCGCTCGTCGACGTTCGCAGCCCAGCCGAGTTCCGGGGCGAGGTCCTGGCCCCTCCCGGCCTGTCCGAGACTGCCCAGCGGGCGGGCCACATCCCGGGTGCCGTGTCCGTGCCGTGGGCCCAGACGGTCGGCGAGGACGGCACGTTCAAGAGCGCGGCCGATCTCCGGGCGCTCTACGCCGCGAACGGCGTCTCGAACGACCAGGACATCATCACGTACTGCCGGATCGGCGAGCGGGCAAGCCATTCGTGGTTCGTCCTCCACGAGCTCCTGGGCTACGACCGGGTCCGCAACTACGACGGCTCGTGGACGGAGTGGGGGAGCATGATCGGGGTACCGATCGAGAAGGGCTGAGCGCGTTCCCGCGGCTCCCGAACGGCGGCCAGTCGCCCGGGTTGGTGCAGGGCGTGACCCAGGGTCACGTTCCAGGGGTCGAACAGGGTGTTCGGGTCGGTGTCGCCACGCGTCGCCCGGGCACCCGTGACGCAGGGTCACGATCGCGGGCCGTTCGGAGCCTCGAGGGGCCGGATCGAGTCGCTGAGGTCGAGATTCGTGACTCCGAGTCACGATCGCGGGCCGTTCGGAGCCTCGAGGGGCCGGATCGGGTCGTTGGGGCCGAGGTTCGTGACGCAGGGTCACGGCGCCGGGTCCGCGCAGCCCCGGTCGCCGGGGTGCCCTAGCCGAAGCTCGGGTCGGGGACGGTGCGAGCCGGATCGACGAGATCCGGGTCGCTGGCACAGAACGTGTCGTGATCGGTGATGCGGCAGCCGTTTCGGAGCACGAAGGCGACCGCGGGATGCGGCCCTGGCAGCGCGAAGGTGAGGCGGGCCTCGGGGGCCGGCTCGGGCGGCGAGATCCGGACCGCCGTGCTCCAGAGTGCTGCGACGAGCGCCGCCACCGGGTCGGTGTCGGGAGCGATCGCGAGGTGGTCGAGCACCCGGCCCGGACCAATTCGCCCGTCCCGAACCGCGCCGACAGCGACGGGGCGCCCGTCGACCTCGACCGCGAACGCCAGGCCGCCGGGCCGTGACGCCCAGTGCCGGTACTGGACGGCAAAGTCCCGGCCGCTCCAGGCGAGCTCGATGGCGCTCGCCGACCCCGGGTCCAGCTGGCGCGAGGAAGGCCGGCCCCCGGGCCAGGCGTCGCCCCGGATGTCCGGGGCGGGCAGGCCCAGCGGGAGATCGAGGTAGAGGACCGGCCAGAGCGGTTGCATCCCGGCTCGGACGTACAGCGTCAGGGCCCGCGGATCGGCCGAGCTGCTCGTCGTCCAGGCCGGGGCGTCGACCTCGAGCTGCAGCCCCCGAAGGAGGTGCTTGCCGACGCCCTGACCGTGAACGGCCGGATCGACGAACAGGTCCGTGACGTGCGCCGCGGGGTGCCGCCCGCCGACGACGGCAGCCCCGGCATAGCCCACGACCGCGCCGCCGCGCTCGGCGACGAGGAGGGCCGCCTCGGCCAGGAGGTGGTCCAGGTACAGGTAGCCGGGCCAGCGCGGAGCCGTCGTCGGCTCGTCGTTGGCGGCGGCGATCCGCTCGATCGTGGCGAAGTCATCGCGGCTCGCGGGGCGGATCCGGAACCCTGGGTCGGACATCACGCCAACTATCATCGCAGCGTGATCCCGTCCCGATCGTCGCCGGCGCAGGCGACCAGCCTCCCGCCCGGTGTTCGATGCGAGCGCCTGCCCGAGCTCGATGCCGCCGCCCCGATGGACGTCGCGGAGGGCCTCCGCGATCTGCCCGGGCTGGCCCTCCTCGAGAGCGCCCGACCTGGCCGCAACGCCCGCTGGAGCTACCTGACGGCCGATCCGGTCGCGGTTCTCGAGGCTCCGGCGGACGGCCCCGACCCGTTCGCCACGGCCCGCCGCGTCCTCGCTCGCCTCAGTGCCAGCCGGATCCGGCTCGCCGACGCGCCGCCGTTCAGCGGCGGGCTCGTCGGCTACCTCTCGTACGACCTCGGTCGACGGCTGGAGCGCCTGCCGTCGATCGCCACGGCCGACCAGGAGCTGCCGCTCCTCCGCCTCGCGCTCCACGACTGGGTGGTCGCCTGGGATCGCCGGACCGGCCATGCCTGGCTCGCCGGCCGGGCCTTCGACGAGCGGGTCGGGCGACTCGACGAACGCCTCGACGACGTTGTCGCCCGGCTTCGCGCCGTCATCGAGGGCGACGGCCTCGATCCGCGCGTCCCGCGCTGGCCGGCACGATCGACGGTCGATCCGCCCCGGGACCTCGAGCTCCGATCCGGTCTCGATCGAGCGGCCTTCGAGGCCGGCGTCGAGGCCGTCCGCGATGAGATCGCCCGGGGCGAGATCTACCAGGCGAACCTGACCCGCCGCCTCGAGGCCCCGTTCCGGGGCGACCCGTGGCTCCTCTACCGGCGCCTCCGGACCGGTGATCCGTCGCTCTTCGCCGCCTACCTCGACCTGGGCGCAAGCCCAGTCACCGGCGCCGGCAGGGCGATCGTGTCCGCCTCGCCGGAGCCCTTCCTTTCCCTCACGAGCGGAGGCCGGGTGGCGGCAGACCCGATCAAGGGCACCCGCCCAAGGGGTCATGACCGTGCCGCGGACAGGGCGTTGGCGCAGGAGCTCCTCGCCTCGGCCAAGGACCGGGCCGAGAACGTCATGATCGTCGACGTCCTTCGCAACGACCTCGGCCGGGTCTGCCTGCCGGGTTCCGTGCGGGTGCCCCGACTCTGCCGACTGGAGCGCACCGCTGCCGTCCAGCACCTCGTCTCGACCGTCACCGGCACGCTCTCGCCGGACCTCGATGCCTTCGGCCTGCTTGCAGCGTCCTTCCCGGGTGGCTCGATCACCGGCGCCCCCAAGATCCGGGCGATGCAGCTGCTGGAGGCCCACGAGCCCGTTCGGCGGGGTCCGTACACGGGCGCGGCCGGCTGGATCGGGGCGGACGGGGCGATGCAGACGAGCATCCTCATCCGGACGTTCGTGGCCGACGGTGCGCGCCTGACCCTCCACGTCGGGGGCGGGATCACCTGGCGCAGCGATCCGGCTGCCGAGTGGGACGAGACCGTGGCCAAGGCTCGCGGACCGCTCTCCGCGATCGGCGCCCGGGAGGTCGGCGCGGGTCCCGGGGTGGCGTCGTGACCGATGGTCCGGTCCACGTCTGGCTCGACGGCTCCATCCTCCCGGCCGACGGCGCCCACGTCTCGGCCTTCGACCGGGGATTCCAGCTCGGTGACGGCATCTTCGAGACGCTCCGGGCGCGGGGCGGCCGGCTGACCGAGCTCGCCGAGCACCTGGCCCGCCTCCGGCGGTCGGCGAGCGGCCTCGATATCGCCCTTCCCGCCGACATCGATGCCAGCGTCACCGCCGGTATCCGCGATCTCCTCGAGGCCGAGGGCCTGGCCGGCCCCGCCGCTGATGCGTCCGTGCGCATCACCGTCACCAGGGGCGCCTTCCGGGGCCGCGGTCTCCTGCCGCCGCCCGGCGCCATGGCCCCGACGATCGCGATCCAGGCCTGGCCCGTCGCCCCACCACCACCGGGCCACCTGACCGACGGGCTGCATCTCGTGGCCAGCGACATCCGACGCGACCCGGAGAACCCGCTTGCCACGCTCAAGACGACGAGCCGGGCCGACTACGTCCACGCCCGGCTCGAGGCCCGCCGGGCCGGCGCCGACGACGCCCTCTTCCTGACCACCGACGGCCACCTGTCCGAGGCCACCAGCGCGAACATCTTCCTGCTCCGGGGCGACGAGCTGGCCACGCCTGACCTCGCCTGCGCGATCCTGCCCGGGACGACCCGGAGCTGGATCCTGGGCTGGGCCTCGCGCGCCGGCCTGCGCCCGATCGAGGGCTGGCTGACGACGCGCGACCTGGCCGAGGCCGACGAGGCCTTCCTGTGCTCGAGCGTGGCCGGGATCCTGCCGGTCACGTCGTTCGAGGGCCGTCCGATCGGGGACGGCCGACCCGGGCCGATCACGCTCCGGGCCCGGGCGGAGCGAGAGGCCTTCATCCGGGGCGAGGCACCCCTGGCGACCTCGGGCAGCGATCCGGCCGCCGATCGCGACCCCGGGCTTTCTCCATGACCCGGGGCGAGCTCATCGCCCGGACCGGCCAGCTCGTCGAAGAGGGCGTCCGACTCCAGGCGAACCCGTCGCTCGACGCCCTCCGGACGTGGCTCCAGCTGTCCGACGACCTGCTCTCGGCGGCATGGGGCAGCATGGACCGCTACCACCTCTCGTGGCTCCAGGTCGGTCGGCCGGCCTCGCGCGTCCGGGGTCGCCCGATGCGGGACGACGAGGCCGCCGCGTACGTGCGCGAGGTCGCGGCCGCCAAGACCGCGGTCCTGCGGATGAGCCTGGATGCCGTGGACCGGCTGGGCATGCCGTTCGTCGGCGAGACTCGGGGCGAGTAAGCCGCTCGCGCCACCGCCGGCGGCCCGGCAGCGGTCGGGGTCAGGCCGCCTTCTGCGACCCCTTGATCGTCGTCCCGTCGAGTCGATAGAGGTAGCACGAGATCTCGTGCCCGTCGTCCCAGCTCGACTCGTCGGGCTGGAACCACCCGATTCCGAGGTCCGGATCGGTCTCGAAGTCCTTGCCGGTGTACGACTTGAAGGCCGGGAAGCAGGCCTGCGTGACCCATGCCTCCATCTCCGCATCGGTCGGATACGCGGCGTCATCCCCGCCCGGGTAGTCGCCGATGAAGAAGACCTCGGCGTCGTGCTCGTCGCCGCACGGGTGATGCTGGACGTCCTCGACGGTCTCGTCGAGGGTGGCCGGCTCATCGAAGCAGTCGCCAACCTTGAGCTCGGCCGCGTTGCCGCTCAGGAAGTCCCGGAAGATGAAGCCGCCGATGAGCACGACCGCCACGATGCCGATGCCGATGAGGTTGCGCATGGATCCCCCTCACACCGACCGGACGAAGCGCACCCGGTCCTCCGTCCCGTAATCGTAGCCGGGCACGGACGGCGTCCCGTAGAGATTCTGCGTGTCCGGCCCGATCTCGAGCCGGAAGCCGAGGGCCAGGTGGAAGGCGACCGACCGCCGATTGCCGGGCCAGGTGATGGCATGGACCTCGTGCGCCCCGACCGCCCGGGCGTCATCGAAGAAGTGCTGGTACAGGCGGCGCCCCAGGCCCACGCCCCGGAGGTTCGGGTCGGCCGCGATCATGTGGCAGTAGGCGATGCTCGGATCGTCCGGCGAGTGGAAGCCGACGAGGAAGCCTGCCAGGCGGCCGGACTCGTCCTCGGCGATCCACGACGTCCCGGTGAAGTGCTGGAACCACAGCCGAGGGAGCAGCAGGTGGAGCGATCGGCCGTCCCACCAGTCATCGACCACCCCCACGACCCTGAGGTAGTCGCCCTCCGTCGGGCGACGGAAGCTGATTGTTGCAGCCCGCTCGATCCGCGCCGGGTCGGCGGGCGGGCGGGGCGCGCCGGCCTGTCCGGCAGCGGCACCCGTGGCGGCAGGTCTGGCGTCACGATCGCCGGTGCTCACGAGCCGGACCGGACGGGTCCCGCGCCCGCTCCCCAGGCCGCCGCGATCGCGGCGATGACCGCCTCCGCGGGAATGTACGGCCCGAAGACGGACCAGAGGTAGTCGAGCGGGCCGAGCACCCCGCCCTCGAGGCGTCCGTAGGCCCACGTCCCGAGGGCCGCGATGGCGATCGTGAGCAGGGCCAGCCCGACGGCCGCGCGGACGACCCGGGCCCGAGGCAACAGTGCGGGTGCGACGCCGTCAGGAGAGACCGCGACGCCGGCCGCCAGGAGGCCGATCGCGGCACCGCCGATGCCCGCGATTGCGAGCAGGCCCTGCTGCTCGGCGAGCACCGCCCCTACGACGATGAGCACCACGGCGGTCGCCAGCGCGGCCCCGGCCGCGGGGAGGAGCGCCCGAATCACCGTGCCGCGACCGACCGGACCGGCAGCCGGCCGGCCGGACGCACGATTCCCAAGGCCAGGCCCCGACGACGTCGAGGTCGGCGTCGCCGAGTACCGGTCCGACGGTGGTCGAGCCAGCCGTTTCCCAGAGAGACCGTCCGGCGGTCGCTCCCCGGGTTCCGGTCGCGCGATCACCCGGGGCTCCCGGCGCGGGTCGGGACCGGAGCCTGCTGCTTCGTCGAGGTTGCCGCTCATCGTCGGCATCGTAGCCGCCGGCGACGGGGTCGGAGCCGGGGCCGGCGTCCGTCCACCGGTCGAGGGACGCGGGGGATCGGGCGCGCTAGACTTCGGCTTCGTGAGCCACCCATCGCTCGGCCTGCCACCGCCCGACATGACCGCCGGCGAGCCCGCGGCTGCCGCGGCCGTGACCGCCGCCCGCGGGCGGCTCGCGATCCGCTCCCTTGAGATCGCCCTCGACGCGGACCCGACCTTCCGGGGCCGATACGCCGACCTCGCGCTCCGAGAGCTCCTGTCCGATGCCGAGACGATGGTCGACCGCCTTGCCGACGCGATCGGGTCAGGCGATCCCGCCGTCCTGGGGCGCTGGGCCGAGCAGGTCGCGCCGCGGTATCGCAAGCGCGGCGTGCCGATGGACGACGTGATCGGGATCGCCGAGGGTCTGCGTGCCACCGCCGCGACCGTCATCGCGCCGGGCGCCCAGCCCGCCGTGGATGCCGCCATCGACGCCGCCGTCGCCGCGCTCCGCTGGCACCGCCGCCTCGGCGGCGACGCCCGGAAGCGGAACCCGGTCATCGCCTTCATCTACAAGGGCGCCTGAGCGATGGCACCGACCGCGCCATGACCATCAAGTGGGTCCAGACCGATCCCCTCGTCATGAACGGCGAGCCGTTCTGCTACGGCTCGCGGCTGACGGTCCGCCAGCTCCTCGAGCTGCGCCGGAACGGCTACACCCTGACCCACCTCATCAAGGACCACCCCGAGCTCAAGCGCATGGGTGTCGCCGCCGCCTACGCCTACGCGGCCGACCATCGCGAGCGCTACGCCGAGTTCTTCGAGCCCGACGGCTCGCTGGCCGGCCCAGGCCTGACCGCCGCCGAGGCCGCCGGCCTGCCCGAGCCGTACCAGGCCGCCGGCGTCGTGGTGAAGTCCGTCTAGCCTCGCCGCCAACGTCGGCGTCGAATGACGTCACGCCAAGCGAGGCCATCGTGCTCTGTCTCGGCGATCGACCCAGCCCCCAGGCTCGGGCAACCGCGTTCGTTACGGACGGCCCTTGTGGGCTGAGCGGGCAGCTCCGCACCATCGCGAGCTATGCCGGTTTGTCCGACCTGCAAACGTTGGCTCGTCCGTCGTGACCTCGTGGTCGCGGACGGTGAGGTGCCAGACGCCACTCGCAATCGGTGTCCATACGACGCAGCCGTCGTAGACATGGACGCCCCTCTTCCCGCCGACGGCGGGCCGCTCCTTGGGTTGAAACCCACTCCGCCACCGAAGACGCCCTTGCTAGAAAGCCTCACAACAATGTTGGCCGTGGCTGCCCTCTTCTACGTGGTGGTCGGAGTCTGGCTTGTCGGGCCGCTGTTCGTCGTCGCGGCCATCGCGTGGGCCGCTACCGGGAGCACGGTGTTCTTGGCCGCGTGGTTGGTCCTCGCGGTGATCCTGGGTGGGCTGGCATTCTTCATGCGGCCGGGCGACCCGCCCAAGGAGTGAGGTCGCCGCAGAGCGACTGGGGCCGCTCCTATGTCATCGACTCTCACTGCAGGCATCGGTCGAGCTCTTTGGCGACCGCATCGACGCCGGCTTCCAGCACGTCGAAGGCTGGGTCCCCCAGCGGCTGGTCACGGCGACCGGCCCGAATCCTCTGCCGCGGTGACAACGTCCGCGTTGACGGGCCCCGCCTTCAGGTGACCTGGCGGCACGCCTGGCCACGGGGATCAGATACAAGATCTCTGCTCCTGCAGGGGAGCGGCCTTCGGGGGGGGGTACAGGCGGGTCTGCATGAAGCACCTCGGTGCGGCTCCCGGGCACGATCCCACGCCGATGCCTGCACAACCCGCCCGCCGGCGGGCAGGTGCGATGATCCGGTCATGGCCGAGGAGATCTTCCCTACCGTCTCCCTCGAGATCGACGGCATCGTCCTTCGCCCGCTCACGGAGGCCGACGCGGCGCCGATCGCGACCTGCTGCACGGACGAGCTCATCCAGCGCTGGCTGCCGCTGCCCAACCCGTACACGCTCGACGACGCCCGGCAGTTCTGCCTGGAATTGGCGCCCGGCCAGCAGGCGAGCGGGAACGGCGTCGTGTTCGGGATCGAGGTCGGGGGCCGCCTGGCGGGCGTCATCGATCTCAAGCGCACGGACTGGCGTGCCCGGACGACCGAGATCGGCTACTGGGCGGCGCCCTGGGCGCGCGGCCGGGGCGTCATCCGCCGGGCCGTCTCGCGGCTGTCGCGCTGGGCCATCGAGGACCTGGGATTCGTGCGGGTCGAGATCCGGGTCGCAACGGAGAACGTCGACTCGCAACGCGTCGCGGAGGCCGCGGGCTTCGTGAACGAGGGCGTCCTCCGCAACGCCGGCTACATCCACGCCGGTCGGGTCGATCTCATCGTCTATTCGTGCATCGATGCTGATCTCGGCGGGGAAGGGGCCTGAACTCAGCCAACCCCTCGATCCGGCCATCCGGGGCGCTGGTGGTACGCTCAGCAACAAGCACCGGAGCGCCCCACGCATGACCGACACCGCCGACACCAGCCAGCCAGCCGCCGCAGCCGCTGCACCCGCGTTCGATGCCGAGCGCCGGGCGACCGAGCTCGCGATCCTCGATGCCCTCCGGGCCGTCGTGGACCCGGAGATCGGGATGAACGTCGTCGAGCTCGCCCTGATCAAGCAGATCCTGCTCGGCAAGGACGAGACCGAAGTCAAGATGATCCTCACGACGCCCTTCTGCCCGTACGCGGGATCGATGATCCAGCAGGTTCGCGAGCAGGCCGAATCGGTCGTCGATCACCCCGTCAAGGTGACGCTCCTCGCCGAGCGGTGGGATCCCCGCGACGCGGGGCTGATGTGGTGACCCGCCGCCAGTGACTGCACGCTCTCCGATCGACTCGGCTGTCGCCACAACCAAGGGCGACGACGGCACGACCGGGCTCCTCTACGGCGGCGAGCGGATCGCCAAGGACGATCCCCGGACCGAGGCCTACGGCACGATCGACGAGGCCGTCGCGGCGCTCGGCCTGGCCCGGGCGAACCTCGGCGCCAAGCGCCGGATCGGGACGCTGTCGCCGGCCCTCGGCGGGCTCGGTGAGCTCATCCTCCGGCTCCAGCGGGAGCTTTTCGTCGTCGGCGCCGAGCTGGCCACGAACCCCGAGGCATGGGATCGGCTCGAGGACGGCCGGACCCGCGTCTCGGCGGCGATGGTCGCCGACATCGAGACCCTGCTGGTGGAGGCCGAGGCCTCGATCACCCTCCCGACCGAGTTCGTCGTTCCCGGCGAGACCGTCACCAGTGCCGCCCTGGAGCTGGCCCGCACGATCCTCCGCCGGGCCGAACGGCGGGCCGTGGCCCTCCGCCGGGCCGGCCAGGTGCCCGGCGACAACCTGATTCCGTATCTCAATCGGCTGGCCGACCTCGTCTGGGTCTTGGCAAGAGCCGCCGAATCGGCAGAATCAAAGCTGGCGACACCCGCCCGGCGTGGACCGCGTCCGGGCCCGCGCTCGCGGCCCGCCGACGCCACAGGAGGACATCGATGAGCATCCAGTCCCCGTCCCAGGTGGAGATCGGCGCCCGGCCGTCGGCCGCCGAGGCGACCGGCTACCTCGGCCAGGCCTTCCTGTGGATGTTCGCCGGGCTGCTGCTGACTGCCGCCGTGACGGGCGTGGTCCAGGGCAACCAGTCCGTCCTGGAGCAGGTCGCGGAGCTGTGGCTCCCGATCCTCATCGGGCTGTTCGTCCTCGTCCTCGCCATCCAGTGGGCCATTCCGCGGGTCTCGCCGACCATCAGCCTGGGCCTGTTCTTCGTGTACGCCGCGGCTCTCGGCTTCGTCATCGCGGTCGTCGTCTCGGCCTACACCCTGCCGTCGGTCGGGTCCGCGTTCCTGTCCGCCGCGGCGATGTTCGGGGCAGCCGGCCTCTACGGTGTCGTCACGAAGCGCTCGCTGGCGGGCCTCGGGGCGATGGCCGGCATGGCCATCTGGGGCCTGTTCGTGGCGATCATCGTGAACGTCTTCCTGGGCAGCGACACGATCGGGTTCGTGATCTCGATCATCGGCGTGATCCTGTTCACGATCCTGACCGCGTACGACACCCAGCGGATCAGCTCCGGCGCGCTCGTCGCCCAGACGGGCTCGGTGGAGAAGGCCGCCATCCTCGGCGCCGTCCACCTCTACCTCGACTTCGTCAACCTCTTCCTGTTCTTGCTGAGGTTGCTCGGCAGCAGGCGCTGACCCGGCCCCGTCGACAGGATCGCCTCGATCCGTTCGGGTGCCAGGGGCCGCGACCAGGCATAGCCCTGGCCCAGGTCGCAGCCGAGCTCGCGGAGCCGGCGCGCCTGGAGCGGCGTCTCGATGCCCTCGGCCACGACGCTGATGCCGAGGCCGTGGGCGAGTGACAGGACGGCCTGGACGATGGCCACGTTGCGGTCGGTCTCGTCGAGCTCGGTCACGAACGCCCGGTCGATCTTGATCGTGTCGAGCGGCAGCTGCCGGAGGTAGGCCAGCGACGACCAGCCCGTCCCGAAGTCGTCGAGGACGAGACGGACGCCCAGGCCCCGCAGGTCGGCCAGGGCCCGGAGACCGGCCTCCGAGCGGTCCATCACCGACGTCTCGGTGATCTCGAGCTCGAGGGCTGACGGGTCGAGGCCCGACACCTGGAGAACCTCGCCGATCGAGGCCACGAGGCCCGGGTCGCCGAACTGGCGAGGCGAGAGGTTGACGCTCATCACCAGGCGCTCGCCGGGCCATCGCTCTCGCCACGCGCGGGCCTGACGGCAGGCCAGCTCGAGGACCTGCGCCCCGAGCGGGATGATGAGGTTGGTCTCCTCGGCCAGGGGGATGAACGTTGCCGGCGGGACAAGCCCGCGGCGCGGGTGGGGCCAGCGGGCCAGGGCCTCGAATCCCACGATCCGCTCGGTCCGGAGGTCGACGATGGGCTGGTAGTGGACGATCAGCTCGCGCCGCTCGATGGCGCCCCGGAGGTCGGCCTCGAGGTCGACCCGCTCGATCGCCTCGCGGCTCCGGACGGGGTCGAACCGGGCGACGCGGAGGGTCGGGTCGGCCTGGGCCTGGACGAGGGCCACCTCGGCCTCGCGCAGGAGATCGCCGGCGCTGGACAGACCCGGCCGGCCCACGGCCAGGCCCATGCTCGCCGAGATGAACCACACTCGCCCATCGAGCTCGAAGGGGGCCTTGAGCTCCGTCAGCACGCCGTCGGTGAAGCGCGTCGCCCGCTCCGGGTCGCCCGGCGAGAGGAGGACGCCGAACTCGTCGCCACCGAAGCGCGCGGCCACGTCACCGGGTCCCAGGCCGAGCGCTACCCGCCGTCCCACTTCGCGCAGGACCCGGTCGCCCTCGGCGTGGCCGAGGGACTCGTTGATGACCTTGAACCGGTCGACGTCGAGGAGGATCACGGTCACCGGGGCGGGCGGCTGGGACGCGGCCTCGCCGGCCGCCGTGTCGCCGGCCGCGGTCTCGCCGGCCGCGGTCTCGCCGGCCGCGCTGTCGCCGATCCCCGAGATCGGGTCGAGGGCCTCGTCAATCCGGCGGAGCAGGATCTCGCGTGCGGGAAGCCCGGTCACCGGGTCGACCGGCTCGTGGCGAGCGGCCTCCTGGAGCTGGGCGTTCTGAAGGGCGATGGAGGCGAGCTGGGCGAACCGGTTCACGGCCTCGACCTCGGGCTCGCGCCAGGTCCGCTCGGTCGGCCCCGTGGCGAGGCCGATGACCCCGACGACCTGCCCGCCTGACGTCAGTGGCACGCCCAGGACGGCCCCGATCTGGGGGCCATCGAAGACCGGCGAGCGACCCGCGAACGTCGCGTAGTCGTCGATGGCGATCGGTTGGCCGGCCCGGAAGACAGCGCCGGCCAGGCCCTCGTCGATGGACATCGAGTGGCCGACGTACGCCGCGAAGAGGCCCAGCCCGGCCCGGATCTCCAGCGTCACGCCGTCGGCCTCCACGAGGTACAGGTAGGCGTGCGGCGTGCCGAGCAGGCGGGCCGCCCGGGACAGGATCGTCCGAAGCAGCTGGTCCGGGCTGCTGCCCTCGAGGAGCTCGCCCGCCGTCTCGTTGAGGGCGGCGACGAAGGGATCCCGGGAGCCACCCCGGAGGCGCGAGCCCTTGGCCAGGTAGAGCGCCGAATCCGCGGTCTCGACGAGGGCATCCTTGGTCAAGCCGTCATCCGGGAAGCAGGCAACCCCGACGCTGATCGAGGTCTCGGGGCCGTCCGAGGCTCGGAGGGCCTCGACCGCGACCCGGATTCGCTCGGCCACCTCCTCGGCGCCAGCCCGGGCGCTCTCGGTGAGAATCACCGCGAACTCGTCGCCGCCGTAGCGGTAGGCACGGTCGGCCGTCCGGATCGAGGACTCGATGGCCCGGGCGACGCGGGCCAGGAGGAGATCGCCGGCCGGGTGGCCCACGGTGTCGTTGTAGGTCTTGAACCGATCGAGGTCCATCATCAGGACGGCGAAGCGCTGATCGCCGGGTGCCGCCACCGTCGCCCCCAGCTCGCGCTGGAAGCTGCCGTGGTTGCGGAGGCCGGTCAGCGCGTCGCGCTCGGCCTGGACCTTGACCTCGCCGTGGGTCTCGGCGTTGCGGAGGGCGATCGCCGCCTGGGCCGCGAAGAGCTTCGTGAGCTCGAACTCGTTCTCCGAGAAGTGCGATTCCTCCCGGCCCATCCGGCCGATGTTCAGGGTTCCCAGGACCTCACCTTCGACGATGAGGGGAACGATGATCATCGACTCGTCCTCGGACGGCGTGCCCGGGATGAGGATCGACCGCGGGTCCTTCATGGCGTCGTTGGCCAGGACCGCTTCGCGATGCTCGACCGCCCAGCCGGTGATCCCGGTCCCGATGGGGGCTTCGTAGCCGAGGATGACCTCGGCGAAGCGATCGCGGGCGATGACCGGGCGGCGGACGCCACGTTCGGGATCATTCCGGTAGATCGTCAGGGCGTCGTAGGCCACGACAGCCTTCAGCGAATCGGCGATGAGCTCCAGGACGCCCGACGGATCGAGGGTCGAGAGGAGCCGCTCGTTGACCACCATCAGGCGCCGCTGGCTGGCGAGCTGGTGCTCCAGCTCAGCCCGCTGGCGACGGAGCTGCTCCAGGCGCTCCGCGTTGACGAGCGCCTGGGCCGCGTAGCCGGCAAAGATCGTCAGGGTCATCTGATCGTCGGACGTGAAGCGGTCCCGTCCGAGCCGTGATACGACGATCGCGCCACGGGCGCGGCCCTCGAACGACATCGGCACGAGGAGCATGGATTCGGGCCCGTCGACGGCACCCACGATGACGCTCCGCGTGTCGCCCTGGGCGTCGCCGATCCGGAGGGCCTCGTCATGTTCGGCAACCCAGCCGGTGAGTCCCACCCCGATCCTGACCCTGAGCATCTCCGCCGTCGGGTCGGGGGTGCCCATGAAGACGCCCTGGAACGCGACCGGCTCGCACCAGCCGGAATTCCGGTCGATCCGGTAGATCCGGATCGTGTCGAAGTCGATGAGCGAGCCCGCCTCCGCCACGATCGCCTCACCGATGTCGCGGACGTCCTGCAGCCCGTTCAGACGTGCGGCCAGGTCCTGGACGGATCGCAGCCGCGCCGCGAGGCTGTTGACCGATTCCACGAGGCGGGCATTGCCGAGCGCGGCGGCGATGCTGTCGCCGAAGCTGCGGGCAAGCGAGACGTCATCCGCCGACCATTCGTGGGTCCGGTGGTGGTACAGGACGATGATCCCGAGCGGGTCGCCACGGAACACGACCGGGACGTAGCACACCGTGGCAACGCTGTTGGCGAGGTAGATCTCGCGCAGCCGCGCTGGGATCCCCGGATCGGTGGAGGGTCGGACAACGAGGACCGCCCCTTCGCGGAGCGCGCGGAGCCCGGTCGTGTCAGCGTCGACCGGGAGGGCGCCGACGTAGTCGATGATGCCCGTGGGGACATTGCGGGAGGCAGCCAGCTCGAGCGGACGCTCGCGCCGCGGATCCCACTGCCACAGGCCGACCCGGTCGGCCTGGAAGAGCCGGATCGAATCCTCGAGGACGTCGTCGAGGAGCCGGCCGACATCCGGGTTGCCGGACAGCTCCGCGGCGAGACGGCGGAGGGCGCCGGTGCCGGACGTGTCCGGCCCTGGGCGGGCGGTCTCGGACGGACCGTTCCCTCCTTGCCCGCCATCGTGTGGTGTCGGGATGTCCCGCCCAGCCGCGGGGCCGCGCGGGCTCGCGAGACCCACGAGCCTTCGGTGGCGGCGGTCGGCGACAACCCGATCCAGGTCAACCCGGCGGACGCGACGGTCGCCGCGGCGCCGTCCTCCCTGCGACGGCAGGCGCCCGGTCGCGCACCAGCTGCGGACAGTATGGGGATGGACCTGCGCGATCGTGGCCGCCTGGGCCAGCGTCAGCAGGTCTGCCTCGGGACTCGATCGGGCGGCGAGCGCCATGCGGTTTGCGGGATCCTCCGACTGGGTCGCGACCCCCCGCGCCAGGCTTGAAATCGGTGGTGCGGGCACGCACAGCCCGACACCGGGCAACCGTAGCCGCGGGATGCTCCGCGAACGATAGGAAGGGAGTACCGGGTCGCCCGACCCGGATGGCTCGACTCAGGCCGGCGGGCGCAGGTCGACGATCGACTCGACGATCAGGTCCGCGGCCGGTGCCAGGGTCGGTCGGTCGCCGACGCCGGTCAGGACGCCGACCACGACACGGACCCCGGCGGCCCGGCCCATGGCCAGGTCTGCCGGTGAGTCGCCGATCATCGCGGTCCTGGATTCCGGGACACCGAGCGTATGGCAGAGCCACTGGATTGCGGCCGGATCGGGCTTGACCGGACGACCGTCGTCGGCGCAGGCGATGGCCTCGACGAGGTCCGCCACGTTCAGCTTGGCGAGCGTGCGCTCGGTCGGCTCTCGGTCGTCCGAGGTCGCCACGGCGATCCGGACGCCCGCCGCCCGGAGGGCGGTGAAGAAGGCCGGCAGATCAGTGATGGGCCGCGCCAGGGCAACGGGATCCGGGGCGTGCCAGGCGGCGTCCACGATCCGTCGCGCCTCTTCCGGGCCGACGGCCGGTCCTTCCGGCCCACCGCCCGCCACGGCCGCGGTGAGGGCTTCCCGCAGCCGGGCCATCGGCGTGGCGGCCAGTCCGCCGTGCGGGTACACCCGGCCCGTATCGACGTCCACGCCCATCACGTCATGGACGAGGTCATCCAGGCGCCGGCCGCGGTTGGCGGCCGCGAGCCGGTCACCGAGCTCGCGCACCCAGCCGGCCCACATCCGGTCGAACTCGATGAGCGTGCCGTCCTTGTCGAAGATCGCCAGCTCGACGCCGGCGAGCGCGTACCCCGCGGGGGACTGGCCTCCCGGCACAGTCCCGCTCACGCCTCCGCGATGAGGTCGTCGGGCTCGATGACGGGCACCGATTCGAGGACCAGGGGGCCCTCGGTCGGGAACGAGATCGAGGCCGACGCCTCGAGCTGGGGCAGGACCAGGGTCGGCTCGTTGAACTCGTCGACGGTGACGACGACGCCCTCGGCGACCTGAATCCGGATGCGGACGATCGAGCCGAGGAAGCTGACGTCGGCGACCGTGCCGCGGAGGACGTTCTCGCCACCGGCCTCGCCCAGCGACACCATCTCCGGCCGGAGGGCCAGCGAGATCGTGCTGCCGGTCCGGGCCGAGATCGGGCGATTGATCCGGAACGCCTGGCCGGCCACGCTGAGGCCTCCGCCGCCCGGATCGACCACGACCGCCGGCAGGACGTTGAGCGTGCCCACGAACGAGGCCACGAAGCCCGTCGCCGGGAAGTTGTAGACGTCGAACGGCGAGCCGATCTGCTCGATTCGGCCCTCGCTCATGACCACGACCCGGTCGGACAACGAAAGCGCTTCCTCCTGGTCGTGGGTGACGTAGACGGTCGTGATCCCGAGCTGCCGCTGGATCGCCCGGATCTCGTGGCGGAGGGAGACCCGGATCTTGGCGTCGAGGGCCGACAGGGGCTCGTCGAGGAGCAGGACCTGGGGCTCAAAGGCGAGGGCGCGGGCCAGGGCCACGCGCTGCTGCTGGCCGCCCGACAGCTGGTACGGGTAGCGGGCCATCTTGTCGCCGAGGTGGACGAGCTCGAGGAGCTCTCCAACCCGCTTCCGGATTTGGTCGCCGGGTCGCTTCCGGACCTTGAGCCCGAAGCCGACGTTGTCGCCGACGGTCATATTTGGGAACAGGGCGTACGACTGGAACACCATGCCCACGTTGCGGCGGTTCGGCGGCCGGTGGGTGATGTCCGTGCCGTCGAGGACGATCGCGCCGGCGGTTGGGACCTCGAAGCCGGCGATCATCCGGAGGGTCGTCGTCTTGCCGCAGCCCGACGGCCCGAGGAACGAGACGAATTCGCCGCGCTCGGCGGCGAGGTTGAAGTCCTCGACCGCCACGGTCGGCCCGAAGTGCTTCTGCACGCCGGTCAATTCGAGGAAGCTCATCGTCGCTCCGTACTCCTAGCGGGCACCGGCGACCTGGACGCGCGTCCGCGCCCCGCGGCCGAGGAAGGCGATCGCGCCCATCGCCAGCCAGGTAAGGCCGAAGCTGATGAGCGATACGGCGGCAGGTGTGTAGGGCTGGCTCCGGCCGAGCAGCGACAGGTACGGCCCGAACGCCTGGGTTCGGGCGAGGAAGTTCGCGATCGTGTACTCGCCGATGACGATCGCCATCGTCAGGAACGCCCCCGACAGGAGGGCCGTCCTGAGGTTCGGAAAGATGACCCGCCACAGGATCCGTGCCCAGCCGGCGCCCAGGCTCTGGGCCGCCTCGGTCAGCGTCCGGACGTCGATGGCGGCGAGCCCGGTGTCGACCGCACGGTACATGTACGGGAACGACAGGATCACGTAGGCGCAGACCAGGACGAAGTCGCTGCCGATGTTCGTAGCCGTCAGGACGAGGGGCTTGCTGCTGTAGACCCGGATGAGGCCGAAGACAAGGACGACCGGCGGGATCACGAACGGCATGAGGGTCACGAACTCGACGACCGGTCGCAGCCGGGGCACCTTGAGCCGGACCCAGTACGCGGTCGGCACGATGATCAGCAGGCTCACGACGATCGTGATCACGCCGACCGCGAACGAATAGCCGAGGCCGACGAAGAACTTCGAGTCGGCGAAGACCTGGCGGTAGGCCAGGAAGATGTCGGGCCGGGTCCTCGTGGAGTGGATGAAGGTGCCGACGAGCGGCAGGAAGAAGTACAGGACGCCGAGGATGAAAATCAGCCACGCGAACGGGTTGATGCGTGGCAGGCGCCGCCGCCGGCCCGATGACGCGAGCGAGTCCAGGACCCCGGGGGCCCGAGTCTCGATGGTCATGACCGGAGCCACCGTTCGGCCCGCCGCTGGAGCAGCGAGTACAGGCCGATCGCCAGCGCCATGATCGCGACCATCCCCATCGCCATCGCGTAGCCGAGACCGGGGTTGTGGAGCACATCGCCGCGGATCTGGGCGCCGATGATGATCGGCACCAGGTTGAGCGTCCCGCCGGTCAGCTGGAAGGCCGTCGCCTGGGCCCCGAAGGCATTGCCGAAGAGCAGGATCATCGTCCCGAGGATCGACGGGGTGAGGATCGGCAGGGCGACGTGGCGCCAGTACTGGTAGGTGCTCGCGCCCATGTTCTCGGCGGCCTCGCGCCAGTCCCGGCGAAGGCCCTCGAGGGCCGGCGCGATGATCAGGACCATGAGCGGGAACTGGAAGTACAGGTAGACGAGCTCGACGCCGAGCTTTGACGTCAGGCGGAAGCCGCCCTGGTAGATGTTGATACCGAGGTCCTTGAGCAGCACCGTCAGGAAGCTCAGCTGACCGAGGGTGAAGATGAAGGCCAGGGCCAGGGGCACGCCGGCGAAGTTCGAGGCGACCCCGGAGAACGTCATGAGGGCCGTTCGCAGGAACCGTGGCAGGCCGCCGAGGATGACCGAGTAGGCCAGCAGCAGCCCGAAGATCCCGCCGGCAACGGCCGTGACGAGACTGACCTCGATCGTCGTCAGGAAGGCCCCCGGGATGGTCCCGGTCTGGAGGTCCGAGTAGTTCTTGAGCGTCAGGTCACCATCGTTGTTCCGGAAGCTGCCGACGATGAGATAGAAGGCCGGCAGGAACATGAAGGCGACGGAGAACAGGAAGAACGGCAGGAGGCCCAGCCAGGCCAGGTTGAAGCGTCGACGGGCAGGGAGCACCGATGGCACTCCCTGCCCGCCCTGGCTCGTGGCGACGGCCACGAAGCTCGCTCAGGTACCGCGATGCGGTCGTGCGGCTACTGGATGTTCAACCCGACAGCGGTATCCCACTGGGTGGTGATCAGCTCCTTGGCCGCGTTTAGCTGATCGAGGGACGGGAAGACCGCGCCCTCGACGTCCGGGAGCTTCGCCAGCTGGTCAGCCGGCACCGCGTTCGTTTCGACGAGGTTCTCGTAGCGGATCGGATGGCAGTAGCCGGCCAGCCAGAGGTTCTGGCCCTCGTCGCTGTAGAGGTACTCCATCCAGAGCTTGGCCGCGTTCGGGTGCGGCGCGTAGGCGCTGATCGCCTGGACGTAGACGCCGGCGAAGCGGCCCGACGTCGGGACGACGACCGCGATCTCGGGACCGCCACTCGCGGCGGTGGTGTCACGGTTCGACAGCGCGTTGTAGGTCCAGCGGATCGTGATCGGCGTGTCGCCCGAGGCGATCGTCGCCGAGGTGGCGATGCCCGGCAGCAGGTTGCCGGCATCGTTGAGCTGCTTGAAGAAGTCGAGACCGGCCTGGGCGTCGTCGAGCGAGCCACCGTTAGCGAGTGCTGCGGCGAAGACCGTCTGGATGGCCTGGTTCGAGGTCCGCGGGTCGCCGGCGAGGGCGATCTGGCTCTTGTACTCGGGCTTCAGCAGGTCCGACCAGTCGGCCGGCACGTTCGCGACGGCGGCAGTGTTCACTTCAAACGACAGCACGCCGTAGTAGTCGCCATACCAATAGCCCTCGGCGTCCTTTGCGTCATCAGGGATCGTGTCCCACGTGGCGACCTTGTACGGCTCGAGGAGGCCCTCGTCCTTGGCCGACGGGCCGAACGACAGGCCCACGTCGACGACGTCGGGCGCCTGCGGGCCGGGGTTGTCCTTGTTTGCCTTGATCGCCTCGATCTCGTCGCCGGAGCCGGCGTTCGGATCGAGCTCGTTGACCTCGAGGCCATATGCGGCCTTGAAGCCGTCGATGACGTTCTGGCCGGTGGCGCCGTCGCGCGGCCCGTAGTTGCACCAGTCGTGCGGGAGCGCGATCGTCGTCAGCGTGCCCTCTTCCTGGGCCGCCGCGATGAGGTCGGCCATCGGGTCGGCCGTCGGCTCCGTGCCTTCCGAAGCGGCCGGGGTCGCGGTGGGCGCGGTCGTCGGTGCCGGGGTGGCACCACCGCCACAGGCGGCAGCGACGAGCGCGAGGATGGCTCCGCCGACGAAGAGGCGGGGCAGCGGTCGGGTCGTGGTCAAGGTCCTCCTCCATTGCTCGGTTCGCGCACCGCGGGTGCGCGCGATCCTGGGTGCGATGACGGGACGCCGGACGGCTCCGCCGGATGCGGCAAGCCTCGGCAACGCCGAAATGGGTTTCGGGTGTCGGGGCGCGCCGCGAGGTCGGGGTTCGTCCAGCCCCGGGCCATCGTCGATGCGCATCTTGGGCGCGCTGTTAACGGGGCGTCAAGCCGAGAATCGCAACGGCGTGCCCCGGCGCCGTGGCCGCGGCCCGCGCCCCGACCAGACGAAGCGCCGGCGACGGGGTCCGTCGCCGGCGCGTTGCGGCTGCGAGTGACGAGGGGGCCGGCGCTGCCGGCCCCCGGGTTGATCAGGGCATCCAGGCCTGCCAGATGGCCTCATGCTCGTCGACCCACTTCTTGCCGGCGTCCTCGGCGGTCATGCCCTGGTTGGCAATGAGCTCCGAGACCGTGCTCTGGTCCAGGTTGGTCCACTTGAAGTTCTTGATCAGCTCGTAGGCCGCGCCACCCTCGGTCGCGAACGTGGTGCTGACGATCTTGTCCAGGATGTACGGCGGGTAGTCACAGGCGACGGCCTCGGGATCTGCGTCGCAGCCGGCGGTGTACTCGGGCAGCTTGATCCGGACGAGCGGCTCGTCGACCAGCGGCGGCTGGGCCCACGCCCACTGGGGGTCGTAGAAGTAGGCCAGGAGCGGCGTCTTCTGGGTCGTGGCCTGCTGGAACGAGGTGATCAGGGCCGCCTCGCTGCCGCCCACCACGACCTCGAAGTTGAGCTCGAGGTTCTTGACCAGGGCGACGTCGTTCGTCACGTACGACGGGTCGCCGTCGAGGAGCTGGCCCTTGTCGCCGGACTCGGACGTCTTGAACAGGTCGGCGTACTTGTTGAGGTTCTGCCAATCGTCGATGTCGGGGTATTCCTCCTTCATCCAGGCCGGCACGTACCAGCCGATGATGCCGGTGACCCCGAGCTCGCCGGCCGACTGGGCCGTCTTGTCCGTGTCGATGTACTTGGCCTTCAGGTCGTCGTGGCCCCAGTTCTCGAGGATCACGTCGACCTCACCGGTCGGGAAGCCCTCCCAGCTGACCTGCTCGGCGAGGTTCTTCTTGACGACGGTGTAGCCGAGCTTCTCCTCCAGGATGTAGGCGACGACGGCCGCGTTCGCCTCGTAGCCGACCCACGGGTTGATCGCGATGTTGACGGTCTTGCCGGTCCCGGGCAGCGGCGTCGCGCCGGCCTCGCTCGGGCCGGTCGTGGGACCTGCCGTTCCCTGCTGTGCGCAACCGGCGAACACGAGGGCGACGACGGCCAGGGCCGCGGACAGCCTGCCGAGCCTGAATTGGGTCATCGAGCGATCTCCTCCTCCATCGCCTCGGCTGACGAGGCGAAGGCTGCATGATCGATCACGGCCGGGCCGGCCGCAACTGGATGGCTCATCCGGGGCTTCACGGTGTGGCATGGACCTGGACCTTCGCGGCGCGCTCGCCGAGGTCCTCGAGGCGCCGCCGCCCGGCCCCCTGCGAGATCCGGTCGAGGGCGATCCCGAGCAGGACCATCGAGATCCCGGCCGCCAGCCCGAGCCCGAAGTCCCGGCGCTGGGCGAAGCCGCTGACGACATCGAAGCCCAGCGCCCCGCCGCCCACGAGGCCGCCCAGGACGACCATCCCGAGGACCATGATGATCCCCTGGTTCGTGGCCAGGAGCAGGGCCGGCCGGGCCACCGGCAGCTGGATCTTGCGGAGCAGCTGGAGGCGCGTGGCGCCGGATGCGCGCCCCGCCTCGATGAGCGTCTCGGGCACCAGGCGGATGCCGGTCTCCACCAGGCGGACAACGGGCGGGACGGCGAAGATCACCGCGGCCACGATGGCGGTGAATCGGGAGGGCGAGAACAGGACCAGGGCCGGCAGGAGGTAGACGAAGGCCGGCAGGGTCTGGGCCGCATCGAGGAACGGCCGGACCGCTCGTGAGACCGCGTCGCTGCTCGCCGCGAGGATCCCGATGAGGGCGCCGATGCCGAGGGTGATCGCGGTCGCCACGAGCACCGAGGCGAGGGTCACCATCGAGTGGTCCCAGAGCTGGAGGCCCACGATCCCGGCCAGGGCGACGACGGTGATGACCGCCGCGCGTAGACCGCTGAGCATCGCCGCCATGGCGCCCCCGATCGCGATCACGAGCCAGAACGGCGAGCTCCGGAGGACCTTCTCGATCGGCGAGATGACGCCCGCGGTGACCGCGTCCTTGAGGCCGATGGTCAGGAAGTAGAGGTTGGCCTGGATCCAGTCGACCAGGTCGTTGACCGGCTCCCGGAAGGTCAGGCTCGCGAACTCCTCGGGAACGGTGCCGGCCCAGGTGGGCGCGATGGCGCTGAGGCCGATGGCACCGAGGCTGGCGAGCGCGAGGCCGCCCAGGACCAAGCGGCGCGGCAGGCGCCGCCTGGCCGCGCCGGCGCGTCCGGCCCCCGATCGGGAATCGAGCCGGAGGCTCGCCTGCTCGGTGACCCGGTCGAGGATGATGGCCATGATCACGATCGCCAGCCCGGCGTCGAAGATCGCCCCGACATTCAGGACCTGGATGGCCTTGATGATGTTCTCGCCGAGGCCGGGGCCGTCGATGACGACGGTGATCACCACCATCGACAGGGCCAGCATGATCGTCTGGTTGACCGCGAGGCCGATCGTCTTGCGGGCCAGCGGCAGCTCCACCTTGCGGAGCACCTGGCCGGCGGTCGAGCCGAGCGACTCGGCCGCCTCGACCGAGGCCGCTGGGACGCCGCGGATCCCCAGGGCCGTGATCCGGATCGCGGCCGGCATGGAGTAGACGAAGGTGACGATCACCGCCGACGCGGCCCCGATTCCGAAGAGGACCACGAACGGGATGAAATAGGCGTACTGGGGCATGATCTGGAGGACGTCGAGGATCGGGGTGATGACCGCCCGCGCCCGGTTGCTCTTGGCCACGAGGATGCCGAGCGGGACCCCGATCGCGACCGAGACCAGGACCGCGGCAAGGGTCACGGCGAGCGTCTTCATGCTCGGATCCCAGAGGTCCAGCGCACCCAGGACGCCGAGTCCGCTGAGGGCCAGGAGCCCCGTCCGCCAGCCGCCCGCCGCGTAACCCAGGAACGTCGACAGGGCGATCACCGCCGGCCAGCCGAGGCCGACGAGGATCCCCAGGATCGTGGTGTAGAGCCAGTCCGTCGTGCCCCGGATGGCGTCGAGGACGAGCGAGACCGGGGGCACGGTCCGCTTGACCTCGTCGATGTTGTCGCGGGCCGCGTTGAAGGCCTGGAACACCGCCGTGTCACGCTCGTGGGGCAGGATCCACTGGTCCCGGAAGACGAGGTAGAGGGCCACGCTCATGGCCCCGAGGGCAAGCCACGTCGTTCGCGGCGACAGCGCCACCGCCCGACGACCGCGAAGGGCCAGGGTCCCGGCGGTCATGTCGCCGGCGTAGGGCCGGGCTCTTCCACCCGGCCAGGCTCCACCTGACCAGGCTCCAGGTGGCCCGCGATGGCCTCGAGGATGTGGGCCCGGTCCACCACACCGAGGAGGCGCCCGGCTTCGACCACTCGGATCGGCTTGTCGCTCGTGGCCGCGGCGTGGATGACCGTCCGGATCACGGTGTCCGGCCCGAACTCCGGCCCGTCCGCCGGGTCGTCCTCCCGCGCGTCGCGCATGATCCAGCGGAGGGTCAGGACGTGCGACTTCGGCACGTCCCGGACGAAGTCGGCGACGTAGTCGTCGGCCGGGTGAGCCACGAGCTCCTGGGGACTGCCGGCCTGGACGACCTGGCCGTTGCGCATGATCACGACGTGGTCGCCCAGCTTCAGGGCCTCGGCCAGGTCATGGGTGATGAAGATCATCGTCTTGCCGACCTCGTGGTGGAGGCGCAACACCTCGTTCTGCATCTCGCGGCGGATCAGCGGGTCGAGGGCGCTGAACGGCTCGTCGAAGAGCATCACCTCGGGGTCGCCGGCGAGGGCCCGGGCCAGGCCGACCCGCTGCTGCATCCCGCCCGACAGCTGGTCGGGGTACTGGCCACCGTAGCCCTCGAGGCCGACGAGGCTGAGCATCTTGTCTGCTCTTGCCAGGCGCGAGGCCTTGGGCTCGCCCCGGATCTCGAGGCCGAAGGCGATGTTGTCGATGACCCGCCGGTGGGGCAGCAGCCCGAAATGCTGGAAGACCATCGCGAACCGCCGCCGCCGGAGCTCGCGAAGGCGCTGCTCGTCGGCCGCCCGAATGTCCTCGCCGTCGAGGAGGACCTGGCCCAGGGTCGGCTCGATGAGCCTTGTCAGGCACCGAACGAGGGTCGACTTGCCGCTGCCCGACAGGCCCATGACCACGAAGACCTCGCCAGGGCTGACGTCGAAGGACACGTCCCGGACCGCGATCGTGGATCCGGTCCGGAGCCGGAACTCGGCGTTGGTGAGCTCGAGGAGCGGCGAGCCGGCGATCTTCGGCTCGGCCGGCCCGAAAATCTTCCAGAGGCCACGGACGCTGATCGTCGGCTGGCCCGTTGCGCGGTCTGCGGTCCGATCGTCGTGGGTCGTCGTCGCGGCCCGATCGACCTGCGCCGTCTGCACGCCATCACCCTCGGCACGCCGCGGGACGCCGGCCGGGGACCGGGACGTCGGCGGGACCGGTTGAGGATCGGCCCGCGCGCCGCCCCGCGTCAAGCCGGAACGAGCGGCGCGACGTGTTCATGCGTCAACGCACGGCGCGCACGGAGGATCCCACGGGGCCGCTGCGCCGCTTCGATGCCGTCTCGTTGACCGCGGGTCACGTTGCGTGCTCGTCACCGCGGGTGGCGGGTCGTCCGGCCGGGTCCGGGTTGCGGGCCGAGTGTCGGCCGCTGCACACTGGCTATGCCCCACGGCCCGAGGGCTCCGTCGCCCCGCGACCCCGGTTCCGGACTGAGCACGAAGCAGGAGCCCGCGTGACCCTGAACCGCCCCGCCGTCCGCGATGCCGCGATGTTCATCGACGGCGCCTGGACCGCGGCCGCCTCGGGCGCGACGTTCGAGGCCACCAGCCCCGCAACGGGCGGGTCGATCGGCACGCTCCCGAAGGGCGGCCGCGAGGACGCCCGCCGAGCCATCGCCGCGGCCCATGTGGCCCAGCCCGGGTGGGGCGCCCGCTCGGCCTTCGACCGCGCGGCCACGCTTGAGCGTGTCGCCCGCGTCCTCGAAACGCGCCGCGACGAGCTGGCAACGGCCCTGACCCTTGACCAGGGCAAGCCGCTCCAGGCCGAGGCCTACGGTGAGGTCGAGGAGCTGATCGTCTACTTCCGGATGGCCGCCGCCGACGCGACCCGCCTCGACGGCCTCATGCCGCCGTCGGTCGACCCCCGCAAGCGGGTCCTCGTGTACCGGGTTGCGCTCGGCGTCGTCGGCGTCATCACGCCCTGGAACTGGCCGTACACGATGCCGGCCGAGATCGTCGCCCCGGCCCTGGCCGGCGGCAACACCGTGGTCTGGAACCCGGCGACCTCGACCTCGCTGTGCGCCACGGTCCTCGCTGCGTGCATCGCCGAGGCCGACCTGCCGCCGGGTGTCTTCAACCTCGTGACCGGGCCCGGCTCGGAGGTCGGCGACGAGCTCGCCGGCCACCCGGACGTCGCGGCGATCGGCTTCGTCGGCTCCAGCGCCACCGGCCGGAGGATCGAAGAACGGGCCCTCGGCAAGGAGCTCGTCCTCGAGATGGGCGGCAACGGCCCGCTCGTGATTCTCCACGACGCCGACCTGGATGCGGCGGTCACCGCGACCCTCACCGCCTGCTTCCTCAACGCCGGCCAGAGCTGCACCGCCGGCGAGTGGATCCTCATCGACGAGCGGGTCCACGACGCCTACCTCGACCGCCTGACCAACGCCATCCGGCGCGAGACCCGCCTCGGTGATCCGTTCGACCCGCTGACCACGATGGGCCCGCTCAACAACGAGAAGACCGCCACGAAGACGGCGAAGCACGTCGCCCAGGCCCTCGCCGCCGGCGCAACGGTCGTCGCCGGTGGCGCCCGCAGCCCGGACCTCGGCAGCGACCTCTTCTTCCAGCCGACGGTCATCACCGACGTGAAAGCCCAGATGGACATCGCCCGCGAGGAGACGTTCGGGCCGGTCGCCCCGATCACGCGGATCAGTGGCATCGACGAGGCCATCGCGATCGTCAACGCCTCGGCCTTCGGGCTGCTCAACGCCATCTTCACCCGCGACCTCCGGGTCGGGCTCCGGTTCGCCGAATCGGTCCGGGCCGGATGGGTCAACATCAACGAGGGCACGAACTACTGGGAATCGCACCTCCCGTTCGGCGGTCGAGCCGGGTCGCAGAGCGGCCTGGGCCGCGTCGGGGGGCGCTTCCTCATCGAGCGCCTGACGGAGCTCAAGACCGTCGTCATCAACCTCGCCTGACCCGCGAAGCGGGCGGCACCGGCACTGGAGGCTGGGGAGTCATGGCAACGCTGCCGGAGCGGGCAAGGATCGTCGTCATCGGCGCCGGGATCGTGGGCAACAGCATGGCCTACCACCTGGCGAAGCAGGGCTGGAAGGACATCCTGCTGCTCGAGAAGGGAACCCTTCCGAACCCGGGCGGCTCCACCGGCCACGCCTCGAACTTCATCTTCCTGACCGACCACTCCAAGGAGATGGCGGCCTTCACCATCGACAGCGCCAACCAGTACCGCGAGCTCGGCGTGTACCACGAATGCGGCGGCATCGAGGTCGCCCGGACGCCCGAGCGGATGGAGGAGCTGAAGCGCCGGGTGGCGTCCTCGATCTCGTGGGGCGTCGAGGGGATCCGCCTGCTCAGCCCGGCCGAGGTCAAGGCGATGGTCCCGTTCATCGACGAGACCGTGATCCTCGGCGGCTTCTACACGCCCGGCGTCGGGGTCGTCGATTCGCTCCAGGCCGGGACGCTCATGCGCCAGGCGGCGATGGACCTCGGCGCGCTCACGATCGCGGCCGGGGTCGAGGTCACCGGCGTCGACACGCGCGATGGCCGGGTGACTGGCGTGCGGACCGACCAGGGCAACGTGGAGGCCGAGATCGTCGTCATCGCCTGCGGCATCTGGAGCCCCCGGATCGCGAAGATGGCCGGCGCCTCGATCCCGCTCACGCCCGCGGTCCACCAGATGATCGACATCGGACCGGTGCCCCAGTTCGCGACGGCGAAGTCGGAGGTCGATTACCCGATCGTCCGCGACATGGACACGAACATGTACGAGCGCCAGCACGGCAACGGCTTCGAGATCGGCTCGTACGCCCACCGGGCGATCCTCATGGACCCCGACGACATCCCGTCCATCGAGGCCTCCGCCCTGTCGCCGACGATGCTGCCGTTCACCCAGGACGACTTCGACCCCCAGCTCGAGGATGCCCTCGAGCTCTTCCCTGAGATTGTCGGCGATGAATCGGTGGGGGTGAAGCTGGCCATCAACGGGCTCCTGTCATTGACCCCCGACGGCAACCCGATCATCGGCGAGACGCCCGAGGTCAAGGGGCTGTGGTCCGTGGCGGCGATCTGGATCAAGGAGGCGCCCGGGATCGCGAAGACCGTGGCCGAGTGGATGACCCACGGCACGCCCGAGATCGATCCTCACGGCTCCGACATCGCCCGGTTCTACGACCACCACAAGACCCAGCAGCACATCGCCGCCCGGACGACCGAGGGTTTCAACAAGACCTACGGCATCGTCCACCCGATGGAGCAGTGGGAATCGAACCGCCCGATCCGGCTGTCCCCGGCCTACGACCGCCACGTCGAGCTGAAGGCCCGGTTCTTCGAGGCCGCCGGCTGGGAGCGGCCGTTCTGGTACGGCGCCAACGAGGCGCTGCTCGGCGAGTACGGCGAGCGGGTGATGCCCCGAGCGGCCGAGTGGGAATCACGCTGGTGGAGCCCGATCATCAACGCCGAGCACCTGGCGATGCGCGATCGGGCCGGCCTGGTGGATCTCTCGGCGTTCGCGATCTTCGACGTTTCGGGACCCAGGGCGTGCGCCGCGCTCGAGCGGCTGTGCGTCAACCGCGTCGACGTGGCACCGGGCCGGACGGTCTACACGCCGCTCCTGAACCCGGCCGGCGGCATCCTGGCCGACCTCACGATCATGCGGCTGCGGCACGACCTGTTCCGGGTCGTGACCGGTGGCGGCCTGGGCATGCGCGACCGGAAGATCTTCGCCGACGCGATGCCGGCCGACGGATCGGCCCAGCTCCACGACGTCACGAACGCGTTCACGACGTTCGGGCTGTGGGGGCCGAGGGCGCGCGACATCCTGGGCGCGGCCTCGGATGGCAGCACGGACATCAGCCATGCCGGGATGCCGTTCCTGTCGTCGCGGAGCGTCGACATCGATGGCGTCCGGACGCTGGCCTCGCGGATCAGCTACGTGGGCGAGCTGGGCTGGGAGATCTACGTCCCGATCGAGCAGGGCCTGCGGGTCTGGGACGCGCTGTGGCGGGCCGGGCTGCCGCACGGGATGGCGGCGGTGGGCATCGGCACGTACGCGGTCACGGCCCGCCTCGAGAAGGGCTACCGGGCCCACGGCGCTGAGCTCGAGCTCGACTTCAACCTCGTCGAGGCCGGGATGGCCCGGCCCAGCCTCAAAGACGCCGACTTCGTCGGCCGCGCCGCCTACGAGAAGCAGCGCTCTACCGATCCGGTCGCGGTCCTCTGCACGCTCACGCTCGACGACCCGACCTCGAAGTCGGGGGTGAGGCGATACATGCTCGGCCGCGAGCCGATCCTCGATCTTGAGGGCCGCCGGATCGTGGACGCGAGGGGCAGGGGGAGCTATGTGACGTCGGCCGGCTCCGGCCCGTCGGTCGGGAAGCACCTGCTGATGGCCTACCTTCCGCCGCGGCACGCGAAGGTCGGGGAGCAGCTCCTCGTCGAGTATTTCGGCGAGCACTACCCGGTCTCGGTCGCCGTCGCCGGCGCGACGCCGCTGTTCGACCCCGAGAACGCCCGGATTCGCTCGTAGCCCGCCGTGAACGTCCTCGTCTGCGTCAAGCGCGTGCCCCAGACCGGGGGCCGGATCGTCCTGACCACCGACGGCCAGGAGATCGACACGAAGTTCCTGGGCTTCACCGTCAGCCCGCACGAGGAGTGCGCCGTCGAGGAGGCGGTCCGGATCGTGGAGGCCGGCGGCGGGTCGTCGACGGTCCTGACGCTCGGGCCGGGGGCGGCCGAGGACCAGCTTCGGGACGCGATGGCCCTCGGCATCGATCGGGCGATCCTCCTCGAGACCGATGGCTCGGAGTGGGACCCGGTCTCGACGGCGGCGGCGATCGCGGAAGCCATTCGGGCCGACGAGGCGGCCCGCGGCGCCTACGACGTCGTCCTGTTCGGCAATGAATCGGCCGACGCGGGCGGGTTCCAGGTCGGGATCCGGGTTGCGGTCGCGCTCGGCCGGCCGGTCGTCACCGGGCTCAAGGGCCTCGAGATCGGCGAGGGTCGGCTGACGGCCCGGCGCGAGGCGCCGAGTGGCGGCTGGGAGACCTACGACCTCGCGCTGCCGGCGGTCGTCGGCGTGAAGGAGGGCATCAACCTCCCCCGCTACCCGTCGGTCCCGGGCCGGCTGCGGGCGAAGAAGAAGGAGATCGAGCGGGTTCCTGTCGGTGCGGCGAGTGGGGGACCGGCGGCCGCTGCCGGCGCCGCGCTCGGTCCGTCGATGGTCGTCCTTCGGCTGCCCGAGGAGCAGCGCTCCGAGGCCGAGGTCATCGGCCGCGGCGCAGACGCCGCGCCGGCCGTCGTGGACCTCCTCGAGAAGATCGGGGTCCTGGGCTCGTGAGCGGTCCGATCCTCGTCTTCGTCGAGCACGCGAGCGGCGAGGCTGATCGCGTCTCGCTCGAGACGCTGGCGTTCGCACGGGGCCTGGCGTCCAGCCTCGGCGGCGTCGCCGTGGAGGCCCTGCTGATCGGTCCGGGCGCCGAGCTCGGGCCGTCGCTCGGGGCCCATGGCGTCGCGACCGCTCACGTCGTCGAGGACGCCGCGATCGCCGGGGTGTACGCGCCGGGAGCGTGGGGCGCAGCCCTGGCCTCGCTGGCAACGGCACGCGGCGCGGCGGCCGTCCTCGCGCCCGGCTCCGACCGCGGGGCCGAGGTGCTGGCCCACGCCGCCGCCCGGCTCGGGTTGCCATCCGCCGCCAACGTCCTGTCGGTGATCCCGGGTGACCCGTGGCGGCTCACCCGCCAGCGCTGGGCCGGCAGCCTGCTCGAGGACGCGACCCTCGACGGGCCGATGCGGCTGCTCAGCGTCGCGCCGCATGCCGTGCCCGTCGACGAGCGGCCAGGCTCCCCGGCCGCGGCCATCGCGCAGTTCTCGCCGAGCGTCTCCGCCGCAGACCTCGCCGTCCGCGTCACGGGCCACGAGGCCCCGGCTGCCGGCTCGGTCTCGCTCAGCGACGCCAAGGTCGTGGTGGGCGGCGGGCGCGGCGTCGGCTCCGCGGCCGCGTTCTCCGAGCTCGAGGAGCTCGCCGATCTCCTCGGCGGCGCCGTCGGCGTGTCCCGGGTCGTGACCTCCAACGGCTGGCGGCCCCACACCCAGCAGGTGGGCCAGACCGGCCAGCGGATCGCGCCCGATCTCTACATCGCCTGCGGCATCAGCGGCGCGATCCAGCACATCGTCGGCTGCAAGGCCGCCAAGCGGATCCTCGCCATCAACACCGACCCCGAGTCGCCGATCATGTCCGTCGCCGACTTCGCCGTGATCGGCGACCTCCACGCGGTCCTGCCCGCGATCTCCGCGGAGATCCGTCGGCGCCGCGGCCACGGACAGTGAAGCTTCTACTGACCTCCGCCGGCATCAGGAACCCGAGCATCCACGATGCGCTGCTCGACCTCCTGGGCAAACCGATTGCCGAGGCCACGGCCCTCTGCATCCCCACTGCCTCCTACGCCCAGCCCGGCGGTGCCGGCCGCGCCTGGGCCTTCATCAGCGGACGGGAACCGATCACGCCAATGTGCGAGCTGGGCTGGAAGTCGCTCGGCGTGCTGGAGCTCACCGCGCTGCCGAGCATCGACGAAGCACTCTGGGTTCCCATGGTCCGCCAGATCGACGTCCTGCTCGTGAACGGCGGCGACCCCCTGTACCTTGCCCACTGGATGCGGCAGTCAGGGCTGGCCGACCTCCTCCCGTCGCTGCGCCAGACCGTCTATGTCGGGCTGAGCGCCGGGAGCATGGTCATGACGCCGAGGATCGGGGAGGACTTCGTCGACTGGCGGCCGCCCACAGGCGGCGATGCGACGCTGGGCCTGGTCGACTTCTCGATCTTCCCGCACCTGGACCACCCGGCCCTGCCGGAGAACACCATGGCCGACGCCGAGCGTTGGGCGGCCGGCATGTCGGTGCCGGCCTATGCGATCGACGACGAGACAGCCATCAAGGTGACCGACGCTGCGTTCGAGGTCGTGTCCGAGGGACACTGGAAGCACTTCCCGCGCTGATCCCCGGGTCGATCGCGAGGGCTGGCTCGCGCCGTAGACTCCGCGGACCGTGGATGACGAGGCCCTGACGAGCAACCGCGAGCTGTGGGACGCGTGGACGAAGATCCACGTCGGATCCGAGTTCTATGACGTCGAATCGTTCCGCGACGGCCGGAAGCCGATCCGGGTCGAGGACTACGAGATCGCCGAGGTCGGGAGCGTCGAGGGCAGGCGCCTGCTCCATCTCCAGTGCCATTTCGGGCTCGACACCCTGTCGTGGGCCCGGCTCGGGGCGGACGTCACCGGGGTGGACTTCAGCGCCGAGGCGATCGCCGCGGCCCGTGCCCTGGCCGCGGACGTCGACATAAATGCCCGCTTCGTCCAGTCCGACGTCTACCGCCTGCCCGAGGTCCTCGACGACCAGTTCGACATCGTCTACACCTCGTGCGGCGTCCTCGGCTGGCTGCCCGACATCCAGGCCTGGGCGCGCGTCGCGGCGCGCTTCGTCAAGCCCGGCGGGTTCCTGTACCTGACCGAGATCCACCCGGTCGCCCAGGTCTTCGACGACGAGGGCGTCGAGCCCGGCCAGCTCCGGCTCCGGTATCCCTACTGGTCACACCGCGATCCGCTACGGTTCGAGGTCCAGGGCTCGTATGCCGATCCGACGGCACCGACCGAAGGACTCGTTGAATACGGCTGGGACCACTCGCTCGGCGAGATCGTCACGGCAATCGCCGACGCCGGCCTTCGGCTCGACTTCCTCCACGAGCTCGACTTCGTCCGCTGGCCCACGCCATTCCTGGTCGAGGGCGCCGATGGGCGGTACCGACTGCCGCCCGATACCCCCGGCCAGCTGCCGCTGTTCTTCTCGCTCAAGGCCTCGAAGCCCGCCGCCTAGTAGGCCCCTCGCGACGCGCCATTCAGCGACGGCGGATCCGGTCGAGGAGGTTCCGCTTTCGCGCGTGTGCTGCGGTGGGCGAGCGACCGTAGTACTCGAGCTGCTCCAGGTCGTGAAGCTCGGCCTCGTCGAGCGCGGCACGCTCGGCCGCGACCTCCCGGTGCCGGGCCGCGCGGACCGCCGCCCCGCAGAACACCCGGCGCGCGATCTCGGCGGGGATCGATGGATTTGATTCCGGCATACCGCGACTCCTGGAGCATCGACGGAGCCGTCGATGCCTCATCCTCCGCCCGCCGTTCGCCAGCGCCTAGGGACAAACGTCCCGAATGCCCCTGCGGGCCGGCGCGGGCGCTGTAGGCCGCTGCTCGGTCCGAGTGTGCTAGCGTATGCGCATAGCAACGCACACTCGGAGCGATCGAGATGGCCCTCACCCGAACCAACCTGACCCTGCCGGAGGAGCTCCTTCGCCAGGTCGACGAGATCGCCGGCCCGCGCGGCCGGAGCCGCTACGTCGCCGATGCGGTGGCCCAGCGGGTGAAGCGGGACCGCCTCCGGCGGGCGATCGAGGATTCCTACGGATCCCTCGTCCCACCGGGCGGACGCCCGATGACCCGCGAGGAGGTCAGCGCCTGGGTCCGCAAGCAACGCGATGAAGTCACCGACTGAGATGCGCTACCTGCTCGACTCGACGCTCCTGATCGATCATGCCAACCGCGAACCGGCGGCCCTCGCGATGCTCCGTCGGCTGTTCGAGGAGGGCCACGACCTCTACACCTGTGACGTGGTGACGTGCGAAACACTCTCGTTCGGGGGAGCCGATTCGAGCGACCTGCGGCACATCGAGTCACTGCTCGATGCCCTTGAGTTTGTTGCCCTTGGCCCCTCGGCGGCTCGTTGGGCCGGCTCGTCCCGACGTGCTCGCCACCGTGCGGGCGGCAAGCGCGCCGTCGGCGACGCTCTGATTGCAGGTCTCGCAATCGAGCTTGGGGCCGTCGTAGTGACTCGGAACGTTCGCGACTTCACCCGGCAGGGGGTCGAGACGCTGACCTACTGAGAGGGCCGAGGCTCGCCGTGGATCCGCCGTGGGGTGAGCGTGAACGTGCCGGCGAGCAGCACGACCGCCATGCCGGCCACGAGCCAGCCGGCAAGGGCGAAGTCGCCGGTCGCGTCGCGGAGGGTGCCCAGGAAGACCGGTCCGACCGACGAGATCAGGTAGCCGACGAGGAGCATCAGCGCCGCGACGGACGACGCCTCGGCCGGTGAATCGGCGGCATCGAGGGGCAATGTCAGGCACAACGGGAACGTCAGCCCGACGCCGAAGCCGAAGAGGGCCACCGAGGGCACCCCGAGCGGGTCGGCGAGCGCTCCACCGGACGGGCCGGCGGCCACGCCGATTGCCCCGACGACGGCAATGGCCGACGCGGCCGCCAGCTGCCCGCGCCTGGACGGCAGGAGGCGTGTGGCGAGCGGCACGATGAGGGTGGCCAGGATTCCGACGCCCGAGAACATCGCGGTCAGGTACGCGCCCTCGGTCGCCGTCCAGCCGCGCTCGAGATAGATGCTCGCCAGCCAGGCGACCCCGGCATGGAAGAGCAGCGACTGGATCCCGAACACGAGACCGAATAGCCAGGCGACGCCGCGCCGCCACGGCAGGTGCGGCAGCCGCGGCGCGACCCGCCGCTCGTGGCCGTCATGTGGGGCCAGCAGCCACCACGCCACGAACAGGCCGAGCGCGAAGACCGCGATCCCCCCGAACGCCCCGCGCCAGCCACCGAAGGCGCCGGCGAGCGTGACCGCCAGGGCCGCGCTCGACGAGGCCCCCACGATGTAGCCCATCGCGTACGCGCCCGTGCCGAGCTCCGGGTTTCGCGGCGCCGAGCGCCGGACGACCTGGGCCAGGACCGGCCCGACGACGCCCATCCCGATGCCGATCCCGATCGTGAGGAGGATCACGGGCACGGCCCCCGGGGCGATCGCCCGGAGCAGCCCGAACCCACCGACCGCGGCGAGGCATGCCGCGACGGCCCGGGTCGGCCCGATCGAGGCCGCCAGGACCGGCCCGAATGGGGCGAGGAAGGCCATGCACAGGACCGGGATCGTGTTCAGGAGGCCGGCCACGCCGTGGGGGACGTTGAGATCGGCCTGGATCTCCGGCAGCAGCGGCCCCACGACGAGCACCTGGCCGCGGAAGGCGAGGCCGGCCACGAACAGCGCGAGGACGACCTGCCAGATGGGCGCGTCTGACCTGGCGGGCGCCGCGACCGCCGCCTCGACGCCGAGATCGCCCTCGGCAGCGGCCGTGGCCTCAGGCGCGGTCGAGCCTTCGCTCGTCACGTGCCGGCCCGAAGACGCGCCCCGACCCGGGCCGCGGCGGACCGCACCGCCTGGGCCACCGAATCCTCACGGCCAGGGGCCGGGAACCGGTACGACGGGCCGTGGACGTGGATCGCGGCCACGACCTCCCCGTCCACGCCCGCGACCGGCGCGGCGACGGACGTGATCCCGGTCGCCAGCTCCTCGCGGGCCCAGGCGTGGCCGTCGCGCCGGACGTCCCGCAGCCGCTCCAGGAGCGTGGCCGCGTCGGTGACCGTGGCCGGCGTGAACCGCTCGAGCGGCTCGGCCAGAAAGCGGGCCAGGACCGGCGCCCCGAGGTGGGCCAGGAAGACCTGGCCGGAGGAGACGGCGTGCATCGGGATGCGGGTGCCGGTCCAGTCGCGGACCTGGACGGGGTTGTGCGAATCGACCTGGTCCACGTAGTGGGCTGCCTGCCCGTCCGGGACCGACAGCCCGGCTGCCTCGCCGGTCTCGGCCGCGAGGTCGACGAGGGCCGGGCGGGCGATCGCCACGAGCCCGCGCCGCTCGCGCAGGCCCGAGGCCAGCGCGGCGATCCGCGGCCCCAACCGATAGCGGGTCTCGCCCGGCATCTGCTCCACCGCGCCTTCGCGCTCGAGCGAGGCGAGCAGCCTCGCGGCGGTCGATTTCGGGAGGCGCGCCCGCCCGGCGACCTCGGTCACGCCGAGCGGCCCGCCGACGAGCGAACCGAGCACGGCGAAGGCTCGCTCGATGCTCTGGACTCTGGACATCGGACCTCGTGTCGGCTAGGCTGGCGGCCGGTTCGTTCCATCATACGGCATCGTTCCACGATGTGGCACCGCCACCCGATGGAACCCGTCTTCGCCGGCGATCGGGCGGCCCCACACCATCCCCGCCTCGCGGGGTGGCCGCGAATGCAGGGAGCCAGACCAACCGATGACCCAGGACGGCTACCAGGACATCGATCTCAACGGGCTCGTCGACGACGAGCTCGTCGAGCAGATGCACAACGACCTCTATGACGGCATGGCCCCCGAGATCACCCAGGGCACGAACATCCTCCTCGGCCGCGGCTGGAGCGCCGAGCGGGTCCTCAACGACGCCCTCGTCGAAGGCATGCGGATCGTCGGCATCGACTTCCGCGACGGCATCCTGTTCGTGCCCGAGGTCCTCCTGGCCGCCAACGCGATGAAGGCCGGCATGGCCATCCTCCGCCCCCTCCTCGCCGAGACCGGCGCCAAGCCCGTCGGCAAGGTCGTCATCGGCACGGTCAAGGGCGACATCCACGACATCGGCAAGAACCTCGTGGCGATGATGCTGGAGGGCGCCGGCTTCGAGGTCTACGACCTCGGCATCAACACCGACGCCGACAAGTTCATCAACGCCCTCGAGCAGCACAAGCCCGACATCCTGGGCATGTCCGCCCTCCTCACGACGACGATGCCGTACATGAAGGTCGTCATCGAGGAGCTCAAGAAGCGGGGCCTTCGGGACGACATCATCGTCCTCGTCGGTGGCGCGCCGCTCAACGAGGAGTTCGGGGCTGCGGTCGGTGCCGATGCCTACTGTCGCGACGCGGCGGTGGCCTCCGAAACGGCTCGACGACTGGTCGAAGAGCGCCGCGCCCGGGTGGCGTAGGGATGGATCGTCGGCGCGCCAATGCGAGCGCCGCCGAAGGCGGAGCCGAGGACGCGAGCGAGCGCCCTTCGAACGTGCGGGACAGAGCGCCCGGCGGCGACAACGCACGCCGGCGCCGCATGAGCGCGCCGCTCGTGATCGGGTGCGGGGCGCTGGCTCGAGAACTGGTCGCGCTGACCCGCCGCGCGGGCTTCCCCGAGGTCGACCTGACCTGCCTGCCGGCGACGCTCCACAACCGGCCGGAGCAGATCCCCGAGGCCGTCCGTGCCCGGATCCGCCGGGCCCGGGCCGCGGGTCGCGAGCAGCTGTTCGTCGCCTACGCCGATTGCGGCACCGGCGGGCTCCTCGATCGGGTCCTCGAGGAAGAGGGCGTCGCCCGCCTCGAGGGCGCCCATTGCTACGAGGTCTACGCCGGCCGGGCCGCGTTCGCCGCCCTGGCCGAGGCCGAGCCGGGGACGTTCTACCTCACCGATTTCCTCGCCCGGAACTTCGAGCGACTCGTGGTCCGGGGCCTGGGCCTGGATCGCCACCCGGAGCTGCTGCCGCTCTACTTCGGCAACTACACTCGGGTCCTCTACCTCGCCCAGACCGACGATCCGGCGCTGACCGCCGCCGCCCGCCGCGGTGCCCGCCGCCTGGGCCTCCGCTTCGAGCGCCGCTTCACCGGCTACGGCGAGCTCGGCGAGGCACTGGCGATCGCCGCCGCAGGGGCCGTACCAGCGGCTGACGCTGAGCCTGACCCGCAGTCAGCTGCGCTTGACCCACAGTCACAAGATCCTGCGCGGACCGTACCGGCGGGCGGTGAGGGCAGCCGTTCCTTGACCGTTGGACACAGGACCGGTGGCTACGGCCGAATCCGGGGTCGCGGAGGGGAGGCTGCGCAGGTCTCCGTGACTGCCAGACAAGGGGAGGAGGTCGGCGCCGCATGGCCGGGCAGCTGACCGTGATCTGGTGGCGCGACATCCCCGCCCAGGTCGTGGCCAAGGATCGCCGCCAATCCCACAAGGTCGTGCTCCATCCGCGCTTCCAGGTGGCGATCGACAAGGCCGCGATGAAGGCCGGTCGCAAGGCCTTCGGCGACTACATCGAGGACTGGCGTCGCGAGGGCCGGAGCTGCGGCGAGGACCTGGAGGCCGAGGCCAATGCCGAGGCCGCCCGGCTGGAGGCCCACTACACCCGCGATGTCCTGGCCCGTCTCGTCGCATCCGGCGGCCTCGACCCGGATCGCGCCCCGGACGACCGGACCGCATGACCGGGCGCGTCGCGCACACCGTCATTTCCTCGCCGACCCGCGAGGTCACGCTCGGCTTCGATCGACCGTTCGTCGTCATCGGCGAACGGATCAACCCGACCGGCCGCAAGCTCCTGGCCGAGGAGATGCGCAACGGCGACTTCAGCCGGGTCGAGCGTGACGCGCTCGTCCAGGTCGAGGCCGGCGCCCACATGCTCGACGTCAACGCCGGCATCCCCCTGGCCGACGAGCCCGGGATCCTGGCCCGGACCGTCCGCCTCGTCCAGTCGCTCGTGGACGTGCCGCTTTCGATCGATTCGTCGATCGTCGAGGCCCTCGAGGCCGGGCTCGCCGCCTACCAGGGCAAGGCGCTCGTCAACAGCGTGACCGGCGAGGAGGAGCGGATGGAGCGGGTCCTGCCGCTCGTCCGCAGGTACGGCGCCGCCGTCGTCGCGATCTCCAACGACGACACCGGGATCAGCGAGGACCCCGACGTCCGGTTCGAGGTCGCCCGGCGGATCGTGGAGCGGGCGGCGGATCATGGGATCCCGCGCGAGGACGTCGTCGTCGACCCCCTGGTCATGCCGATCGGGGCGATGCGGACCGCCGGCCAGCAGGTCTTCCGGCTCGTCCGACGGCTGCGCGAGGAGCTCGGCGTCAACTCGACCTGCGGGGCCAGCAACGTCAGCTTCGGGCTGCCCAACCGCGATGGCATCAACGCCGCGTTCCTGCCGATGGCGATCGCCTCGGGGCTGACGTCGGCCATCACCAACCCGCTCTCTGCCGAGGTCAAGGCCGCGATCATGGCGGCCGACGTCCTCATGGGCAACGACGAGGACGCCTACCGCTGGATCAAGGCCAACCGGTCCGTGCCCGTGGCGGCGAACGGCCGCGGCCCGGACCGCCGGGGCGGCTCCGGCGCCTCCGGCGGCTCCGGCGCGGCCGGCACGCCCGGAGAGCGGGGCCGGCGGGTCAACCGGCGGGCCCTGGCCGCCGGCTCGGGGCTCGGAGGCGACGCCGGAAGGCCTGGGCCCTCGTGACCGCCGGCGCCGCCGAGCGGCTCGTCATCTTCACCCCGTCCGGGCGGCGCGGCCGCGTCGCCGATGGGACCACGGTCCTCGATGCCGCCCGCTCCCTCGGCGTCGACCTCGATTCGGTCTGCGGCGGGCGCGGCCTGTGCGGCCGCTGCCAGGTCCGACCCGCCGAGGGCGAGTTCCCGAAGCACGGCATCACCTCGACCGGCGGGCACCTCTCACCGGCCGGGCCCGATGAGGCCGAGTACGACCGCCTCCGGGGCCTCGCCGCCGATCGGCGCCTGGGCTGTCGCGCGGCGATCCACGGCGATGTCCTCGTCGACGTCCCGCCCGAGAGCCAGGTCCATCGCCAGGTCGTCCGCAAGGGCGTCCCGGTCCGTGACTTCGTCATCGATCCCGTCGTCCGGCTGTTCGAGGTCGAGGTCGAGCGGCCGACGCTCGAGACGCCGGGCGGCGACCTGGCAAGGCTGCGGGCCGCCCTGACGAACGAGTGGGGCCTCGACGGCGGGGCCCTCGAGGTCGACCTCCACGTGATCCGTGCGCTCCAGCCGGCTCTCGAGGCGGGCGGCTATCGCGTCACCGTCGCGATCCACGACGGTCGCCACGTGACCGCGGTCTGGCCGGGGCTCCACGACCGGGCCCTCGGCGTGGCCATCGACATCGGCTCGACCACGATCGCCGGCCATCTCGCCGATCTCGCCGACGGCGCCGTCCTCGCCTCGGACGGGGTCATGAACCCCCAGATCCGGTTCGGCGAGGACCTCATGAGCCGGGTCTCGTACGCGATGCTCCACGACGGCGGCGCCACGGAGATGACGAGGGTCGTCCGGGACGCCCTGGGCTCGCTTGTCACGGGCCTGGCCCAGCGTGCCGAGGTCGACGCGGCCGACATCCTCGAGCTCACGATCGTCGGCAACCCGATCATGCATCACCTCGCCCTGGGCATCGATCCCGTGCCCCTGGGCTCGGCGCCGTTCGCCCTCGCGACCGACGGCGCCGTGCGGACGACGGCTCGGGACCTGGAGCTGCCGCTCCGCGCCGGCGCGCGGGTCTACCTCCTGCCCTGCATCGCCGGCCACGTCGGGGCGGACGCCGCGGGGGCGATCCTGGCCGAGACGCCGTACCTGGCCGACGAGCTGACGCTCCTCGTCGACGTCGGGACGAATGCCGAGATCGTGCTCGGCAACCGCGACCGGCTGCTCGCGGCCTCCTCGCCGACGGGGCCGGCCTTCGAGGGCGCCCAGATCAGCTGCGGCCAGCGGGCCGCACCCGGCGCGATCGAGCGGGTCCGGATCGACCGCGCGACACTGGAACCGCGATTCAAGGTCATCGGCTCGAACCGCTGGTCGGACGAGACGGGCTTCGCCGCATCCACCAGGCGGACCGGAATCACCGGCGTCTGCGGATCCGGGATCGTCGAGGTCATGGCCGAGCTGTTCCTTGCCGGCGTCATCACCCCCGATGGCACGATCGACGGGTCCTTCGCCGCGCGGACGCCGCGGGTGGTGGCCGATGGCCGGACGTTCGCGTACCTCCTCAACGAGGGCGGCCCGGGCATCGATGACGGTCCCGCCTCGCCGCGCCTGACGATCACCCAGAACGACGTCCGGGCGATCCAGCTCGCGAAGGCCGCGCTCTACGCCGGCGCGCGGCTGCTCATGGACCACCTGGGCGTCGAGGCCGTCGACCAGGTCAAGCTCGCGGGAGCGTTCGGCAGCCAGATCGATCCGCTCCATGCGCTGATCCTGGGCCTCGTGCCCGACGCACCCCTCGAGAAGGTGGGCCCGGCCGGCAACGCCGCCGGGACCGGTGCGCTCATCGCGCTCTTGTCGGGCGAGGCGCGGCGCGAGATCGAGGGCGTCGTCCGGCGGGTCGAGAAGATCGAGACCGCGATCGAGCCGCGCTTCCAGGAGCACTTCGTGGACGCGATGGCCATTCCCCACCGGACCGCGCCGTCGCCCCACCTCGCGGCCCGGGTGGAGCTGCCGCGGCGCAGCCCTGCGGGCCAAAGCGCGACGCCCGCTCCCGGTCCCGACGGTGGATCGCAGCACGGCCGGCGCGTGAACACGCGACGCACGGTCGCCGCAGCGACGGAGCAGCGCTGATGCACGAGGGACCCCGCCACCGAACCGGCGGCCGGGCCGGCCGGATGGCCGCCCGTCTCGCCGCCCACGTCGAGGCCGCGCCATTCCTGACGCGTTCGCTCAAGCCCTTCGAGGTCCTCGACGAGGAGGGTCTGTCGCTCCTCGAGGAGAACGCCGACACGATCCTCCAGGAGGTCGGCATCGAGTTCCGGGGGGATCCCGACGCGCTCCGCCTGCTCCGCGAGGCCGGGGCCGACGTGTCGGGCGAGCTGGTGCGGTTCCCGCGCGGACTGTGCCGGCAGGTCGTCCAGGCGACCGCGCCGCGAACCTTCACCCAGCACGCCCGGAACCCCGAGCGAACCGTCCAGATCGGTGACCCGTACACGGTCCTTGCCCCGAACTACGGCTCGCCCTTCGTCCGCGACCTAGACAACGGCCGCCGCTACGGCACGATCGAGGACTTCCGGAACTTCGTGAAGCTGACCTACCTGAGCCCCTACCTCCACCATTCGGGGGGCACGGTCTGCGAGCCGGTCGACGTGCCCGTCAACAAGCGCCACCTTGACATGGTCTACGCCCACATGCGCTGGTCGGACAAGCCGTTCATGGGCTCGGTGACGGCGCCGTCGCGAGCGGCCGACACCGTCGAGATGGCGAAGATCCTGTTCGGCGAGGACTACATCCAGGACCACACGGTCATCCTCAGCCTGATCAACGCCAACTCGCCGCTGGTCTGGGACTCGACGATGCTCGGCGCCGCCCGGGCCTACGCCGAGCACAACCAGGCGACCCTCATCACGCCCTTCATCCTGGCCGGGGCGATGTCGCCGGTGACGGTCGCGGGAACCGCGGCCCAGACGCTGGCCGAGGCCCTCGCCGGGATGACGTTCGTCCAGCTGACCCGGCCCGGCGCGCCGGTCGTCCTGGGCAGCTTCGCGAGCTCGATCTCGATGCAGTCGGGCGCGCCGACGTTCGGGACGCCCGAGCCGGCCCTCGTCCTGTACGTCATGGCCGCGCTGGCGCGTCGACTTGGCGTGCCGTTCCGCTCGGGCGGCAACCTCTGCGCGTCGAAGGTCGCCGACGCCCAGGCGGCTTACGAATCGGCCGCCACCTTCCAGCCCACCATCCTGGCCGGCGTGAACTTCGTCCTCCACGCGGCCGGCTGGCTCGAGGGCGGCCTCGCCATCGGCTACGAGAAGTTCATCCTCGACCTCGACCAGTGCGGGATGGCCGGCGTCTTCGTCAACGGCGTCGACCTGTCGGCCAACGGCCAGGCCATCGATGCGATCAAGGAGAACGGCCCGGGTCTCCACTTCCTCGGCAACAGCCACACCCTGGCCAACTTCGAGACCGCCTTCTACCGCTCGGCCACGGCCGACAACAACTCGTTCGAGCAGTGGCTCGAGGACGGCGGCCAGGACGCCGCCCAGCGGGCCAACGCCATCTGGAAGCGGATGCTCCGCGAGTACGAGGCGCCGCCCCTCGACGACGCCATCGACGAGGCCCTCCTCGAGTTCATCGTCCGGCGCAAGGCGTCGTTCCCGGATTCCGAGGTCTAGGGCGATGGCCTTCCTTCGGCGCGGCGGGTCCGCCGCGCGCCTCGACCCCGGCCCTCGCGCGGCCCTGGCCGGTCTCCTCGAGAGCCCGACGTACGAGCTCATCCCGTTGAAGAATGCCCTCGACCAGGCCGCGGCCCTGCCTCCCGGCGCGACGGTCTCCGTGACGGCTTCGCCGGCGAAGGGCATCGAGGCCACGATCGACCTCGCCGAGACCCTCGAGGCGGCCGGCTTTCGGGCCGTGCCCCACCTGTCGGCCCGGATGATCCGCGACCACGGCCACCTCAAGGAGCTCCTCGCCCGACTGCGGGGCGCGGGGATCGACCGGACCTTCGTCGTCGGCGGCGACGAGGAGCAGCCCGGCGACTACGTCGATGGGTTCGCCCTCCTCCTCGCGATGGCCGACCTCGGCAACGGCCCGCGCGAAATCGGGATCCCGTGCTATCCGCAGGGCCACGCGTCCATCCCCGACGCGGCCCTCCTCCGCGCCCTCCGGGACAAGGCGCCGTTCGCCAGCTACATGACGACCCAGCTGTGCTTCGATCCGCCCGCGATCGCCCGGTTCGTCGCGGCCCGCCGAGCCGAGGGCCTGACGCTCCCGCTCAAGATCGGCATCCCAGGCGTGGCCGAGGTCCCGAAGCTGATGACGATCAGCGCCCGGATCGGCGTCCGCGACACGGGCCGGTTCCTGATGAAGAACTCGCGCTTCGTCGGCCAGCTCCTGACGTCGGGCGGGATCTACCGCCCGACCGGCCTGCTCGAGAAGCTCGCCCCGCTCATCGCCGAGCCGCGCTCCGGCATCGTCGACCTCCACGTCTACACCTTCAACCAGGTGCCCTCGACGGAGGGCTGGCGACGGGACTACCTGGCCGCGCTCACGGGCACGGCCGGCGCGGCCGCCTCGGCCTGAGCGGCGCGTGGTCCCGAGCGTGCCGTGACCCCGGAGCAGCGGGCTCTCCGCGACGCCCTGGCGGTCCTGCCCCGGCGGATCGCCGCCGCCGTCGAGGCGTCTCCGCTCGCGCCGGACGACGCTCCCGAGCCCGGCGAGTGGTCCGCCCGCGAGGTCGTCCGCCACCTCGCGGCCGTGGAGGAGGAGGTCTGGCACGTCCGGCTCGACGCGCTCGCCACTGAATCATTCCCGGAGTGGCCGTGGGTCGAGCCGGGCCTCTGGTCTGGGCCCGGCGACGGAGCCTTCGAGACCGCGCTCGAGGTGTTCGTGGCGCGCCGTGGCGCGACCCTGGCTCGGCTCGACGCGCTCGACGCCGCGGGCTGGGCGCGGAGCGGGCGGCACGTCGTCTACGGCGTCCTGGATGTCGCGGCGATGCTCCGGATCCTCATCGATCACGACGCGGAGCACCTCGCCCAGGTCGCGCGGCAATAGCGGGTCGACGACCACCGCCGCGACCCGCCGCGACCCGCCCCTCACTCACTCCGCGAGTGATAGTTGCCCGTGCGGATCAGGGGTGCCTGCGAGCGCAGCGTCGACCCGCCTCTCCTGCGTGTGACGACAGCGCCGCGAGCTGCGGGACCGCGAGTGCGCCGCGTCGATGCTCCTACCACTCCCAAGGTGAGTGGGCGGCGGGTCAACGAGGGCGGTGGCCCCCGGTCCGCCTGATCAGCAGCAGCCCCAGGACGAGCGTCGCACCGTACGGCAGGATCCAGCCGAGACCACCCGGGTCGAACGGGCCGGGGACGAGCGGCGAATCGCCATGGCCCGGCGTGATCCGGACGACCGGGAGGCTTCGATGCCGCTCGAGCAGTGTCGCGTCGTCGAGGCGGCGGACATCGCCCACGACCGCCCGGCCCACGATGCCGAAGCTTCCGATGAGCGCCCGGTACGCGCCGAGCCACTCGACCGGATCCGTCACGGGCACGGCCTGGCCGAGGAACCGGCGGGTCGGCAGGATGACCTCCACGTTCGGATCGGCGACGAGGTTCTGGAACCAGGGCGTCGGCCGGCCGTAGCCGGCCACGCAGTAAACGGCCCCGTCCCGGATGACGTAGCCGAGCGGCGCCTCGCGGAGGAGGCCGGATCGGTGCCCCCGCGTCCGCAGGAGCATCAGGTGGCCCGTCAGGGGGTTGCCCACGAGCCGGCCGAGGCCGTGCCGCATGAGCGGGGCCACGAAGCTCCGGTTCAGGAAGAGGAAGCCCCGCTGGAGCGGCCGAAGCAGGAGCGACAGGATCGGTCCGTAGGGCAGGGGCGCGGCCGACGCAGCCGAAGATTCGGCAGCAGTGATGGCCGGCGGGCCTGGCGGACTCGACATCGCCGGCGGCGGGTCCATGACCGTCATGCCTGGATCGTGGAGGACCGGCGACATCCCCGCCAGTGTCGAAGGTCCCCTCCGGACGGCAACTCGGCTAGGCTCCGGAGGAACACCAGCAAGAGGTCATCGATGCCTTCGATCAGCGAGATCTCCAGCCAGTACATCGACGAGGTCGCCGAGCTGGACCCGGTCCGCGGCGAGCGCTGGGGTGTCGCGTCGGACCCGACCCGCCTGACCGACTACTCGCCGTCGGGATACGACGCGCTTCGGGTGCTGCTCGCCCGGACCCTCGATGCCCTCGCCGCGGCGGACCCGCCGGCCGACGAGGCGGAGCGCCTGGGCGCGGGCTTCCTCGAGGACTGGATCGCCGGCGAGGCCGGGGTCATCGACATCGGGGAGCGCGAGCGCAACCTCAGCATCGTCGTGGGGCCGGCGGCGAGCACGCGTTCGGTCTTCGATCTCATGGATCACGCCACGCCCGAGGATTGGGCGCACATCGCCGCCCGGCTGCGAGCCGTGCCGGGCTGCATGAACGGCTACCGGGCGAGCCTCCAGGCGGGCCTCGACCACGGCCGGCCGGCCGCGCGCCGCCAGGCCCTGGCCGTCGCCGAGCAATGCGCGACGTGGGCCGGGAACGGCGACGGCGGCTGGTTCGGGATCTTCGTGGCAGGGGCAGCCAAGGCCGGGGTCGACGCGACGCTCCAGGGCGAGCTCGATGCCGCCGCCCGGGACGCCGGCGAGGCCTATGGCACGCTCGGGGCCTGGCTCCGGGACGAGTACGCGCCGATCGCCACCGAGGTCGATGCCTCGGGCGACGAGCGCTACCAGGCCTGGGCTCGCTATCTCCTGGGCACGGAGCTCGATCTCGACGAGGCCTACGCCTGGGGCTGGGCCGAGCTCGCCCGGCTCGAGGCCGAGAAGGCGAAGGAATGCGAGCGGATCCTGCCAGGCGCCTCGTTCCTCGAGGTCCGCGAGCTCCTCATCACCGATCCTGCCCGGTCAATGCATGGCGTCGAGGCCTACCGCGACTGGCTCCAGTCGGTCACGGATGAGGCCATCGATGGCCTCGACGGCGTCGAGTTCGACATCGATCCCCGGATCCGGCGCTGCGACGTCCGGATCCCGCCCGAGGGTTCGGCGGCCGCCGCGTACTACACGCCCCCGTCCGAGGACCTCAAGCGGCCCGGCCAGACCTGGTTCCCGACCGTCGGCCGAACCCGCTTCCCGACCTGGGACGACGTCAGCACCGCCTACCACGAAGCCGTCCCGGGCCATCACCTCCAGGGCGCGACGATCCGGCTCGTGCCCCTGACCCGGGCCCAGAAGCTCGGCTTTGTCTCTGCCCACGGCGAGGGCTGGGCCCTCTACGCCGAACGGCTCATGGACGAGCTGGGCTGGTTCCGGACGCCGGACACCCGCCTCGGCTTCCTGTGCGCCCACGCCCTGCGGGCGGCTCGGGTCGTGGTCGACATCGGCCTCCACACCGGGCGGCTGATCCCGGCCAGCGGTGCCTCCCTGTACCCCGGCTGGTCGGGCGAGGCCGGCCGGCCGTGGACCTACGACGGGGCCATCGATTTCATGGTCCGGTCCGGCGGGATGGAGCGTGACAAGTCGGAGAGCGAGATCCTCCGGTACCTGTCCTGGCCCAGCCAGGCAACGGCCTACAAGCTCGGCGAGCGGACCTGGCTCGAGGGCCGCGAGGCCGCTCAGGCGGCTGCGGCCGGCGCAGGCCGCGAGTTCGATCGCAAGGGCTGGCACGCGCGGGCCCTGGCCCTAGGCCCGCTGGGCCTGAAGCGCCTCGGCGCCGAGCTCGCCGGGATCTAGGGAGGAGACGACGATGACGACCGAGCCCGCCGACCGGGCCGCGCTCCTCGAGCGGTACCGCTCGGGCATGACCGACCTCGAAGACGCCCTGGCCGGTATCACCGAGGCCGACCTCGATCGGCCCCAGCCGGCCGCCGAGTGGACGGCCCGCCAGGTCGTCCATCACCTTGCCGACAGCGAATCGATGGCCTCCATCCGGCTCCGCCGGCTCATCGCCGAGGACGACCCGGTCATCCACGGCTACGACGAGCCCGAGTGGGCCCGCCGCCTCCACTACGATCGCCCGATCGAGGCCTCGATGGCCGTCGTCGCCGCCGTCCGGGCGGCCAGCCTGCAGCTCCTGGAGTCGTTGACGCCGGCCGAGTGGGCCCGAACCGGGACCCACACCGAATCCGGCAGCTACTCGGTCGACCGCTGGCTCGAGATCTATGCCGGCCACACCCATGACCACGCCGACCAGATCCGCCGCGCAACGCGAGGTCAGGCCTGATCCGTCCCGGGCGATTGTCGGGCCCGAGGCGGATCCATCCGGGGCCGCGGGCGTGTCTCGCGGCGGAGTAGCGACCCCTGCTAGCCGGCCCCGAGGTGCCGGAGCGCCACCGCCGCGTACGTCGCGGCCCCGAGGGCCATCGCAGCCTCGTCGAAGACGACGAGGTTCGAGTGGTTCTGCGGTGCCGTGGCGGCATCCCCCCCGGCCGGTCGCGCACCGAGGAAGGTCATCATCCCCGGGATCCGCTGGAGGACGTACGAGAAGTCCTCGGCGCCCATGATCGGCTCGGTCATCTCAACGACCGCGTCCGCGCCGGCCAGGTCGATCGCGACGGCCCGGACGAGGTCGGTGAACGCCCGATCGTTGACCGTCACGGGGTAGCCGGGCTCGATCAGCACGTCGACCTCGGCGCCATGGGCGGCGCCGACGCCCTCCGCTACCCGGCGGATCCGATCCTTCACCTCGGCCCGGACACGCTCGTCGAGGGTCCGCAGCGTCCCCTCGAGCTCGGCCGTCGGCGGAATGATGTTGTTGGTCGTGCCGGCCGTGACCCGCGCGATCGTGATCACGGCGGGGTTGAGGGCGTCGACCGTCCGCGTGACCATGAGCTGGAGGGCGAGGATCAGCTCGGCCGCGATCGTGATCGGGTCGAGCGACGAGAAGGGCTCCGAGGCGTGCCCGCCGCGGCCCCGGACCGTCAGGAGGAGCCGGTCCGCCGCGGCGAGGAGCGGCCCGTGGCGCACGTTGAGCGTGCCGGTCGGGTACTTCGTCGAGATGTGGAGCGCGAAGGCGGCCGCGCCGGGCGTCCCCTCGATCCCTGCGAGGAGCCCGTCCTCGAGCATGTACCGGGCCCCGTGATACCCCTCCTCGCCGGGCTGGAACATGAGGACCACGCGGCCGGCGAACTCGGCTCGCCGGTCGAGGAGCAGCCGGGCCCCGCCGAGGAGCATCGAGACGTGCGTGTCGTGGCCGCAGGCGTGCATGGCCCCGGGATGGCCGGAGGCGAAGTCGAGGCCGGTGTCCTCGGTCAGGGGCAGGCCGTCCATGTCGCCGCGGAGGACGATCGTGTGGCCCGCGGCTTCGCCTGCGCCCGTCCCCTGGATCACGGCGCTGACCGAGCTCGTCGACCGCCCGAGCACGGGCTCGAGTCCGAGGGCGCGGACCTCGTCGGCCACGAGAGCCTGGGTCTTCGGGAGCTGGAGCCCGATCTCGGGGATTCGGTGGAGCCGCCGGCGGACGTCCACGATCGAGGGGAAGATGGCTTCGGCATCCGCCCGGAGGGCGGCTGGAGCGGCGGCGATCGTCATCGGTCGAGTGTAGGTCGCGGGATCTCCGCGTGCCGCGATTGACGCCTCGACCGGCTCGCCGATAGACTAATCCCGACCTTGCAGGTCGGATTTAGCCACGAGCCCGGACCGCCGCGCCGGCACCCCACCCGAGGACCGATTCCTGAGCACCCGACCCGCGTTCCATGGCTCCGGCGCCGTCGCCTTCAGTACGAAGGGCGAGTACGGCGTGCGGCTCATGGTCCAGCTCGGGCGGCACTTCGGGGCCGGGCCGGCCAGCCTGGCCGAGATCGCCGCCGCCGAGGACCTGCCCCGGGCCTACCTGGAGCAGCTGGCGATGGGCCTGCGTGATGCGGGGCTCGTCGTGTCAACCCGCGGCGCCCACGGCGGCTACGAGCTGGCTCGCGACCCGGCGGAGATTCGGATGAGCGAGGTCCTCCGAGCCCTCGAAGGCCCGATCGCGCCGATGATCTGCGCCACAGACGACCCGGATCACGCGAGCACCTGCGACCGGACCTCGTCCTGCACCGTCAACTTCCTGTGGGTCCGCGTCCGGGACGCCATCGCCGGCGCCCTCGACGGCATGACCCTCGCCGATCTCGTCCCCCTGCGACCTCGACCGATCGACCTCGAGGCCCAGGCCACCCAACCCGTCCTTGCCGGAGCCCTGAACCGACCGTGACCACGACCGCCCCGACCGTCGACCGTCGCAAGCACGCCGACGACCGTCGCCTGATCATCCGCGGCCTCCGGGTCGCGCCGATCGCCGACCCCAGCCGCGAGATCCTCCAGGGCATCGACCTCGAGGTCGGGCCGGGCGAGGTCCACGCCATCATGGGCCCCAACGGCTCGGGCAAGACGACCCTCGCCTACGCCCTCATGGGCCACCCCTCGTACGTCGTCACCGGCGGCGAGGTCCACTGGCGCGGCCGCGACGTCCTCGCCCTGTCGCCGGACAAGCGGGCTCGCCTCGGGATGTTCCTGGCCTTCCAGTACCCGACCGCGATCCCCGGCCTCAGCGTGGCGAGCTTCATCCGGAGCGGCCTCAACGCCAGGCTCCAGGGCATCGACAAGAACGACGAGATCGACCCGACCGATCCGGTCAAGGGCGGCGTCTCGATGCTCGAGTTCCGGCGAAAGATGCGCGAGAAGCTGGCCCTCCTGAAGATGGACGAGACGTTCGTCACCCGCTACGTCAACGAGGGCTTCTCGGGCGGCGAGAAGAAGCGCCTCGAGATGCTCCAGATGGCGATGCTGGAGCCCGAGCTGGCGATCCTCGACGAGACCGATTCGGGCCTCGACATCGATGCCCTCCGGATCGTCGCCGAGGGCGTCAACGCGATGCTCAACCCCGACCTCGGCATCCTCCTCATCACCCACTACCAGCGCCTCCTCAACCACATCAAGCCGGACGTCGTCCACGTCCTGGCCCAGGGCCGGATCATCAAGTCCGGCGGCCGCGGCCTGGCCCTCCGGCTCGAGGACGAGGGCTACGGCCCGATCCTGCGCGAGGCCGGCCTCGAGGTGGACGTTCCCGACGACGCGCTGCGGCTCGACGAGCCGGCCAGCCTGGCCCACTGAGCGCGACCGATCGACCGATGACGATCACCGCTCGACCGGACGACCCCGCGGCCGCCGGCAACCCCCGGATCCGCGACGGCCGGCTCGTGCCCGAGGTCATCCGCGCCGACTTCCCGATCCTCGCTACGACGACCTCGAACGGGAAGCCGCTCGTCTACCTCGATTCGGCCTCCACGAGCCAGAAGCCGCTGACGGTCATCGAGGCGATGGACGAGTACTACCGCGGCTACAACGCCAACGTCCACCGCGGGATCTACGAGATCGGCGAGCGCTCCACGGCGGCCTACGAGCGCGCCCGCGCCGCCGTGGCTCGCCTCCTCAACGCGCCCGACGCCCACGAGATCATCTTCACCCGCAACGCGACCGAGGCGATCAACCTCGTGGCCTACTCCTGGGGCCGCCGGAACATCGAGCCCGGCGACGCGATCGTCCTGACCGAGATGGAGCACCACGCCAACCTCGTCCCGTGGCAGCTCCTGGCCCAGGAGAAGGACGGCGACCTCGAGTTCATCCCGATCACCGACGACGGCATCCTGCGGCTCGACGTCTTCGAGGTCCTGCTGCGGCTGAAGCCGAAGCTCGTGGCGTTCACCCACGTCTCGAACACGCTGGGCACGATCAACCCCGTCGCCGACATGACCCGGATGGCCCACGAGGCGGGCGCGCTCGTCCTGGTCGACGGCGCGCAGGCGGTCCCGCACGTGCCGGTCGACGTTCAGGCGATCGGCGCCGATTTCTACGCTTTCTCGGGCCACAAGATGGTGGCGCCCACCGGCTCCGGGGCGCTCTGGGCGCGGCGCGAGCTGCTCGAGGCGATGCCGCCGTTCCTGGCCGGCGGCGAGATGATCCGCGAGGTCCACCTTCGCCGCTCCGAGTGGAACGAGATCCCCTGGAAGTTCGAGGCCGGCACGCCGGACATCGCGGCGGCCATCGGCCTGGGCGCGGCGGCGGACTACCTCCGGGAGCTCGGCATGGGCCGCGTCCGCGAGCACGAACGCGAGCTCCTGGACTACGCCCTGCCTGCGATTGCGGCGGCCCACCCGGACCTCGCCCTCTACGGCCCGATGGACACCTCGATCCGCGGCGGCGTGATCCCGTTCAACGTGCCCGGCGTCCATCCCCACGACGTGGCCCAGGTCCTGGACCGATCCGGCGTGGCCGTCCGAGCCGGCCACCACTGCACGATGCCGCTCCACGAACGGCTGGACCTGCCGGCCACGGTCCGGGCCAGCTTCAACGTCTACACCACCCGGGCCGACATCGATGCCCTGATCGCCGGCATCTCCGAGGTGAAGCGGGTCTTCGGGGGCTAGCGTCGGGCCGTCGACTCAGCCGACGAAGCTGACATCGACCCCGAGCCGGTCGTAGACGGTACGCGCGCGACGATCCAGGGTGATGAGCGTCGCCCCGGCCGACAGGGCAGTCGCGCCGATCAGGGCGTCGTACGTCGCTCCACCGCTGATGCCCAGCTCGACGAGGTGACCGAGAAGGGACGCTTGCTCCGGCCCAGCGAGCACCAGCCATGGCTCCAGGAACGCCGCTGCCAGGAACTCCCGAACCTGGGCGGCCGGCGCGCGATGGGGCGGCGGCAGCCTGGTCAGAACGGAGTAGACCTCGAGAGCGGCGTGCGCGGAGATCCGCGGCGAGTCGTCGAGCAGCCGCCGAGCTGCCGGATGCGCCTCGTGCCACGTCGCATACGCCGCGATCACGACGCTCGTGTCGACGGCCTTCAGCGCCGGACCTTCTCGAGCGTGGCCCGAACAAGCTCCGTGGTCAGTGGTGGCAGGGCCCGGTCAGGCACGGCGACGAGGTGGCCGTTCCAGTCCTCCAGGTGCATCGGCGTCGGTGGCACTTCAACCTCGATCCGGCCATCGACGGCGGTGAGCTCGAGCTCCTGGCCGCCGTACAGGGCCAGCTCCTCCCGGATTGCCTTCGGGACCACGATTCGCCCCGCGCTGTCGATGGTCGTTCGCATGGTAGCAATCTACCACGCCGCATGCCAGCGGACAGCCACGTGACCGGGATTTCAGTCGTCCGACGAAGGATGGGCCGGCGGGAGCCGTATCGGATGCGTCTGGCCGCCGATCGGCCGATTTCTCGGTCAACCGACGGGCGGAACGGGGTTTCTCGCGACCACCTTCGTTGGATGGCCGATATTTCGGTCAAGTGCCCGCGGGCGAGCCCGGGCGGTGTCCCTCCGATACGGCGCCCTGGAGCGATGCAGTCGCCCGGACGCGAGCCGTGCCCGCGATCCCTACTTCGTGAATTCGAACAACGCGTCGTGGAGAACTCCGTCGTGGACGTTCAGGTGCATCGCCTTGCAGGCGTTCGCATAGCTGGTCGGTGACTTCCAGTTGACCTGGTAGTACCCATCGCCGAGGTTCTGGAGCCCCGACGCCCCGGCCGCCACCTCCTCGAGCAGGTCGATCGTCATGCCCACCGCGCAGCTGTATGTCGTCACGGTGATCTCGGCGCTCGCGAGGTCGGTGATCGGCGCACCGGCGCTGTCGAGCAGCCGCCATTTGACCGGGATCGACTGACCCGCCTTGACTCGATTGAGGACCGGCAGAGCGTCGATCGGCTGGCCGAAACCGACGAAGTCCCACGCCTCGACCGTGATCGGCGGACCAGGCGCGATCGCGGTGGTTGTCCCGTCGACGGTCAGCGACACGGGCGCGCTGCCGGCGAGCCCGACGTTCTCGACGGTAAAGGAACCGTCGCCGTTGTCGGCGACACTGGCCGCGCCGCCCGCCGGGATCGAGACCACCGTCAGCCCATCGCCCAGGACGACCACGGCCCTGCCGAAGGTGACGGCGACCGTGACGCTGCCGCAAGTGCCGACCGTGGTCGTGCCGGCGTCGAGCAGGACGGTGAAGCCGCCCGCGCACGTCAGGAGCTCGACCTGGGCTCCTGGCACCTCTGTGCCGACGGTGACGACGACCCCCTCCGCCGCGTTGGGAGCGTCGGCGATGGTCACGGACAGCCCGTTCGTGGCCACGATCGAGCCCGACGTGGCAGGCGTCAGCGATTCATCCAGGAACGAGCCGGCGGGCGTCCCCAGGGGCTGCAGCGCATCGTCGATCCCGTCGCCGTTCGCATCCGCCGGCGAGGGCGCCGGGGTGGAACCGGGGCTCGGATCCGGCGAGGGCGCCGGGGTGGAACCGGGGCTCGGATCCGGTGTCGGCGGGGCGGACGGGGCGATGCTCGGCCCCGGGGTCATGGTCGGGACCGGGCCGATGGTCACGGTGAAGTCGCCCGAGGAGAGGAGATCGCCGGGTGATGGAGACGTCGTGCAATCGACCGGTCCGGTGGTGACCGGCGTGTCCAGCCACAGCGTGTCCGTTCCGGGAGCATTGTCCGTGATCGAGAGCAGTCCGTAGAGCCCGGGGTCCGGCAGATGGACGCCGATCGTGGCCGTCGTGCCACTGATGAACAGGCAGGTCCCAACGCCGGCCGACGTCGGGTTGACGCCGTCAGAGATCGAGAAGGTGCCCGTCGGCGCCGCGGTGGTGCCGTCAGTCGACAGGTTGAGGGTGACGGTGGTCGTCCCGCCCCCGACGCTGATCGACCCGCTCCCGGAGACCTGTCCCACTGCTGACCCCGTCGCCGCCCGGACATCGCGGAGGCTTCCGGCCAGCCCGATCGTGAGGCCGACGACGGCGACCATCGCGCCAAGGGCGAGAACCTGCCACCGAACCGGGAGTGGGCGGGAAGCGCTGCCGCTGGGTGGTCGAGTACGGGACACGGCTGGACACCTCAGTAGGACGGCCGGCGAGCCGAGTGCCAGTCGGTCGCTCGCGTCCCCACGATAGTCCCCGATGGCAAGGGCAACATGCCCTCGCCGCCCCGCGGTGCCTCAACCGGCTTCGGAGGTTCGCCCGTGGATGCCGGCGAGGAAGTCGCGGCGGTCGCGGCGCGCGTCCGGGTGGTGCATGTCGTGCCCGGCGTCGTACAGCTTCAGTTCGACCCGCGGGTCGTCCGGGCCCGCGCCGGTCGCGCGCCTGAATGCCCAGCCCGACATCGGGGCGATGAACCAGTCGCGCTCGCCGAACTGGAGGAGGATCGGGCGCGGCGCGACCGCCCCGATTCGCTCGATGGGGTCGAGGTCACGGGTCGCGCGCAGGTAGTCGATCCGGTCCTCGGCGATCTGCCAGAAGGGCAGGAACCAGTCGCTCCAGCGGGGGGTCGCCGCGATCACGACGAGGCCCGCGACCCGCTGATCCTCGGCCGCGGCGAGAACGGCCAGCATCCCGCCGAAGTCATGGCCGACGACCGCCAGCCGCGCCGGATCCACCTCCGGCCGGGCGACCAGGAAATCGAGGCCGGCCCGCAGCCGAGCGACCTCCCGGCCGATCTCCGCGGCGTCTTCGGCCGAGCCGGACGGGTCGATGGACCATGGGAAGCGCCCCTGCGGCAGGAGCGATACGACGCCGTCCCCGGCGAGCTCCCGGGCCTCGTCGAGGAACTGCGTTCGGTTGCCGTCCGGCGCGCTCGTCTCCAGCCAGTGCCAGAACAGGACGCCGGCGCACGACCGCTGCGGACTCGACGGAGGCGCCGGACGCGGCGTGGCACCGGCCGGTCGGACGAGGTACGCCTCGACCTCGCCGGGCGCGTCCGGGCCACCGTCGTAGCGGAGATCCTCGACCGTCGGCTCGTCCATCGACCGCACTCTAGCCGGGCGAGCGGTGCCCGGCGTCACCGGCAAGGGCCCCGTCCGATCGCGCCAGTGTTCCAGGAGGGCGAATTCGCAATCCCGACGGTGGCGGTCGGGATTGACCAGTTGTACACTCGACGTTCGAGATGGACGACCTCTACCGCGACTACATCCTTGAGCACTACCGGCGACCCCACAACTTCGGGGTCCTGGAGCATGCCAACGCCTCCCACGAGGGCGCCAACCCGCTGTGCGGGGACCGGATCACCCTCCAGCTGCGGCTCGCCGACGGGAAGATCGCGGGCGTCGGGTTCACCGGCCGCGGCTGCGCGATCAGCCAGGCGTCGGCCTCGCTCCTGACGGACGAGATAAAGGGCAAGCCGGTCATGGATGCCGCGGCGATGACCTCGCAGGACATCCTGGACCTGCTCGGCATCGAGATCTCGCCGGCTCGCCTGAAGTGCGCCCTGCTGAGCCTCGACACCCTGCAGCAGGCCCTGGCCGAGGCCGCCCAGCCCGCCCAGTCCGCCGCGACTGCCGCAGGGCCGCTGTCCGGCGTGAAGAGCCAGACCGCATGACCGGTTGGATGCCAACCCGTCGCTCCGTGCCGGGCCGCTGCAGGTGTACGCCGCCGGCGGCCTGATCGCCGGCTGACCCGCGACCGCGTCCTCCGCGGATCGCCCCACCAATGCCTTCCCGCCCCGTCGCCGGATTCGGTGACGGCCCGTCGAACCACACCGGAGCGAGCCCCACCCATGCCCAAGACCTATGCCGAGCTCCTGAAGGAGGCCAAGGCCTCCATCCGGGAGGTCAACCCCCAGGAGGCCGAGCACCTCCGCGCCGAGGGCGTGACGTTCGTCGACGTCCGCGAATCGACCGAGTGGGACCAGGGCCACATCCCCGGCGCCATCCACGTCGCCCGAAGCTACCTGGAGCAGCAGATCGAGGCCGCCGTTCCCGACCGCAACGCGCCGGTCGTCCTGTACTGCGCCGGCGGCGTCCGCTCGGCGTTCGGGGCCCAGACCCTCAAGGAGCTGGGCTACACCGATGCCATCTCGATGAGCGGCGGCTTCCAGCAGTGGAAGGGCGCCGGGCTGCCGTGGACGACTCCGGTCGTCCTGTCGAAGGAGCAGCAGCAGCGCTACAGCCGCCATCTCCTCATTCCCGAGGTCGGCTCGGCAGGCCAGGCCCGGCTCCTCGAATCGAAGGTCCTCCTGATCGGCGCCGGCGGGCTCGGCAGCCCGGCGGCGCTGTACCTCGCCGCGGCCGGGGTGGGCACGATCGGGATCGTCGACTTCGATGTGGTCGACGTCTCCAACCTCCAGCGCCAGGTCATCCACGCCTCGGACCGGGTGGGCCAGAAGAAGGTCGCCAGCGCCCGCCAGACGATCGAGGCCCTGAACCCCGACGTGACCGTGGTGGGCCACGAGGAGATGCTCGTCGGCGACAACGTCGAGCGGATCATCGCCGGCTACGACGTCATCCTCGACGGGACCGACACGTTCGAGACCCGCTACCTCCTCAACGACGCCGCGGTCGCGGCCGGCATCCCGGTCGTCCACGCCAGCGTCTTCCGGTTCGAGGGCCAGCTGACGACCTTCATCCCGTACGAGGGGCCGTGCTACCGCTGCCTCTACCCGACCCCGCCGCCACCCGAGCTGGCCCCCGGCTGCTCCGTCGCCGGGGTACTCGGGGTCGTGCCCGGCATCATGGGCCTGCTCCAGGCCAACGAGGTCCTGAAGGTCCTGCTCGGGATCGGGACAACGCTGGCCGGCCGGCTCCTCATCTTCGACGCCCTCGAGGCCGAGTTCACCGAGCTCAAGCTCCGCCGCGATCCTGCCTGCCCGGTCTGCTCGGACGGGGCCCGGGCCGCCCGCGAGCGGGGCGAGGCGCCGGCCCTCTCGGCCTTCCCGGCCGATGCACCGTTCGTCCTCAGCGGTGCCGGGCTCGGGGCGCTCGGTGGCAACGACGGGAACGTCGGGAACAGCGGGGCGGCGGAGGGACGAGCGTGAGCACCGTCTACATCCCGGCCGTTCTGCGGCCGTCGGTCGGCGGGGTCAAGTCGCTCGACCTGGGTGGAGGCACCGTCGGCGAGCTCGTGCACGCGCTCCTGGAGCGCCATCCCGGACTCGGCGGCCAGCTCCTGACACCCGAGGGCGAGCTCAACCGGTTCGTCAACGTCTACGTCAACGGCCAGGATGTCCGGTACCTCGACGGCCTGGCGACCCCTGTCGGCGAGCGCGACGAGGTGCGCCTCCTGCCGGCGATGGCGGGCGGCTGAGGTGGCGGCGCTCCGGGCGCCGCGGCTCGTGCCGCGGGCCCAGCCGGAAGGGGCCCGGACCGGTGCCGCCCGGCATGCCCACGAACCCGCCCAGGCCCACGACCACGCCCATGCCCACGCCGAGCTGGCGCCCCATGGTGGGCGGTACGAGAGCATCCTCGAGGCGATCGGCCACACGCCCCTCGTCGCCGTTCCCCGGATGTCGCCCAACCCGGACGTCCGGATCTACGCCAAGCTCGAGATGGTCAATCCGACCGGCTCGGTCAAGGACCGCGCCGCCCGGGCCCTCGTCGAAGACCTGGAGGAGCGCGGCGCGATCGGACCGGATTCGATCATCCTCGAGCCGACGTCGGGCAACACCGGCATCGCCCTGGCGATGATCGCCCGGCGCAAGGGCTACCGGATCGCCCTGGTCATGCCCGACAACGTGACCCCCGAGCGGCGCCAGATGGCGGCCCTGTTCGGGGCCGAGATCATCGATTCGCCGGCGGCCCTGGGCTCCAACGGGGCGATCTCCCTGGCCAAGGATCTCGCCGCGCGAGACTCGCGCTTCGTCATGCCCTACCAGTACGGCAACCCGGCGAACCCGCGAGCCCACGAGGAGACGACGGGGCCGGAGATCCTGGCCGACTGCCCGGAGGTGGACGTGGTCGTTGCCGGCCTCGGGACCGGCGGCACGCTGATGGGCATCGCCCGCTTCTTCCGCGAAGCCAAGCCGGGCGTCCGGATCGTCGCGGCCGAGCCGATCCCGGGCGAATCTGTCCAGGGCCTCCGCTCGCTCGACGAGGGCTTCGTGCCCGAGATCCTCGACCCGTCGCTGCTCGATGCCAAGCTCATCGTGTCGCACCGCGACGCCATCGCCGCGGTCCGCGACCTCATCGCCCTCGAGGGCATCTTCGCCGGGCCCTCGTCCGGGGCTGTGCTCGTGGCCGCCGCGCGGATCGCCCGCCAGCTCGAGGCGGGCACGATCGTCGCGATCCTGCCCGACGGCGGCTGGAAGTACCTCTCGGCGGGGACATACGCCCGCGATTTCGACGAGATGGAATCGGACCTCGAGGGCGGGATCAACTGGTGGTGAGCCAGGCGGCGTCGGCCGCCACGGCAGGCGCGCACCCGGGGCCAGTGGCCGTCGCGATTCCGGCGGCGATCCGCGCCGCAATCGTCGCTCATGCCCGGGCCGAGGCGCCCAACGAGGCCTGTGGCCTCATCGTCGGTGATCGCCCCGCGGCCGCCGGCGGCCGGGCCCTCCGCTGGGAGCCCACCCGGAACCGGGCGGCGTCGCCGTTTCGCTACGAGATCGACTCGGACGATCTCCTCCGACTGACGATCGCGACCGACGACGCCGACGAGGTCTTCTGGGCGATCGTCCACAGCCACGTCGCCTCGCCGGCCCGGCCGTCCGCGACCGACATCGGGCTGGCCTTCTATCCCGACGCCCTGTACGTCCTCATCTCGCTGGATCCCGGTGAGGCCGACTCGGCAACTGGAGAGTCCGGCCTCCGGGCCTGGCGGATCGTCGACGGCGCCGTCCACGAGGTTCGACTCGTGCCCGACTGACGGGCGCCCTGGGCCGAGGCTTGGGCGAGGCCGACCGCACTCGGTCGGCCGCGCGTTCGGGCTGTCCCGCCGAGATGCCGAGGTTCAGCCGCCCCGGCTCGCCGCCCCGACCGGCGCAGTCGGCTCGGCCGCCGGCACGTTCCGTGCCTCACGGACGACGAGAACGGAGCCATGGGCCTGGAGGAGCACGTTTCGGGCGACCGACCCCAGGATGAGGCGGGCGAGACCGCCATGGCCCCGCGTCCCGACGACGACGAGCGCGTGGGCACGCGACCGCGCGAACTCGACGATCCGATCCGCCGGGTCGCCCTCGAGGACGTGCGGGACGGCCGCGAAGCCGGCGCTCCGGAGGCCCTCGGCACTCCGGTCAGCGTGGGCACGGGTCGCTTCCCGGGCGAGGTCGACATCCCGGGCGTACGAGGCGACGACCTCGTTGTAGAGGCCGGCGGCCATGCCCGCGCTCCAGGGCATGGACGTCTCGGCGACGGCCACGACGTCGACGGGCAGGCCGCGCAGGGCGGGCCACGTCTGCAGCACGAAGGCCGCCCGGGCCGCGCCGTCCGAGCCGTCGTCGGCGAAGACGATGGAATCGATGGCGGCGTCGCGGACGACCAGGACCGGGCAGGGTGCGTGGTCGACGACCTCGGCCGAGACCGAGCCCAGGACCATCGAGGCGATCGGGCCGTGGCCGCGATTGCCGAGGACGAGCAGGTCGGCTCGCCAGGCAAGCGCCTCCTCGATGATCGACGAGGCGGGGCGCCCGCGAAGGGTCAGCCGGTCAACCTGGCGCCCGGGCCGTGCGAGCGTTCGCTCGGCGTCATCCAGGGTCACCTCGGCATGGCGAAGGAGCTCCGCCTCGACCGAATCGAGCTCCGGCGGCGCGGGCGCCATCCACGGCGCGGAGAAGAGCTCGCCGCGTGCTTCCAGGGCGCAGACCACGCTGAACTGGGTACCGTCGGGCCAGGGTAGACGAGCAACCAGGTCGCGGGCCCGATCGGCGGAGCGCGACCCGTCCGTGGCGAACAGGACTCGCACGGCAGGCCTCCTATGTGCGTCCATCATCCGGCGGGCGGTGGCGCGCGCACCTGTCCGGACGGCCCCATCTCCGCGGTTCGGTCGGCCCGTCCGGCCGGGACGATTCGGGGCCTGCCTCCCTGGCTCGAATGGCTACGGGCCTCGGAATCGGATGACAAGGACGGGTCGGCTCGCGGTTGCCGCGACACTCGCGCGGGCGCCGCCGAGGAGCCGCCTTGCCCACGTCGAGCTGGTGGCGCGGACCTCGTCGCCCGTCGCGGCACGGGCCTCGAGCGTCGCCAGGCCGAGGCCCTCGAAGGTCGCCGTCGCGGCCGTGACGACGGCATCCGGCCCGACCGGCAGGCTCCCGAGCCCATCGCGTTCGGCCGGGGCGAGGAGGAGCTCGAGGGTGCCGCCCGGGGCGACGAGCGCGGCCAGCGCCGCGGCCCCATCGGCGTTCGCACCCAGGCAGCCGCGGAGCAGCGATGCCCACGGGAACTGGACGGTGACCCGGGCGGCCAGACCACGCAGGGCCGCCGGGGCAGATTCGACGGCGCTCACCGCGAAGAGGGCGTTGGGCAGGCCGCCGCGGCCCTCCGGGCGGGCGGCGCGACGCGACGATTCGGCCATCGCCACGGCGACCGCGTCCAGGCCGATGGCCAGCGTCCGGGGGTCACGGGCCGCGGCGGCAAGCACCGCCCGGCCGTCGCCCGTGCCGGCATCGATCGTCACTCGCTCGAAGCCGGCGACGAGCCTGACGAACTACCCGACGTCAACCTCGAGGAGGCGTCGTCCGACGACCGTGGTGAGCATGGGCCGGAGGATAGCGCCAGGTGACCCGCCCGTCGACACGCCTTGCTGACCGGCGACCGGTGGAGCGTCGGGACCTGCCCGCCAGCCCTACACTTCGACCCCGTGACCGATCCCGGGGGCGATCGCCCCGACCTCCAGATCCTGCCGTACGAGCGCCGCGAGGCCCACGTCCGGGAGTGGGACCCGCGAACCGCGGACGTCGCCGCCACGATCGCGGCGATGGTCCGGCGCCGCCGCCCTGATCTCGTCGTCGAGCACATCGGCAGCACGGCCGTCCCGGGCCTGCCCGGCAAGGGCATCGTGGACCTGTCGGTCGAGGTCGAGTCTGGCGAGATCCCGGGTGTCGTGGCGGTCCTCTACGAGCTCGGGCTAGGCCCTCAGCCGGGCCCCGATCCATGGCCGCCCACGCGGCCCATGCTCGTCGGCGCCGTCGTGCTCGAGGGCGAGGAGTTCCGGATCCATCTCCACGTCCAGCCGGTCGGTGGCGACATGCCGCGCGACCTTGCCTTCCGCGACGCGCTCCGGAATGACCCCGAGCTCATGGGCCAATACGCGCAGCTCAAGACCCAGATCACCGGCGGCCAGGGCGTGGATTCCCTCCGCTACACGCACTCGAAGACGGCCTGGATCCTCGGCGTCTACAAGTCCCTCGGCTTCCGGGTGCCGGCCGTCCAACCGGCGGCGACGATCGGGATCCTGGGCGGTGGCCGGCATGCCCGGCTGATCGGCCTGGCAGCTCTCGGGCTCGGCTACCGGGTCGCGGTCCTCGATCCGGATCCGATGTGCCCGGCGGCTTCCGTGGCCGATCGGATCGAGGTCGGGCAGCTCGACGATATCGCGGCGGGCGGGCGCCTCGCCGCAGGCTGTGCCGTCCTCACCTGTGAGCCCGATCGGGCCGACCTCGAGCTGATCCGGGCCCTTGACGACGGTCGCGTCGTCCTCCGACCCGGGCCCTACGCCCTGAAGCTGATCCACGACCCGGGCGCCGAGCGGCGTTTCCTCGAAGCCAACGGCGCCGCCGTCGCCCCGTGGCGCGGGCTGCCTGCCACCGCCCAGCCGCGAGATGCGGCGCGGGGTGCCGGACGGGCCGCTGCGGTCGAGCTGTCGGTCGTCGTCGCCCGCGGTGTCGACGGCGTGGTCCAGGGCTATCCGATCGCCCGCACGTTCCGCGATCGGGCCGCAATCGTGGAGTCGAGCGCGCCGGCGGACATTCCGGCGCCAACTGCCGCGCTCGCCCTGGCCCTCGCCAGCAGCCTCGCCACCGGCATGGGTCTGGTCGGGCTGCTGACGGCGGAGGTCTTCCTCATGCCCGACGGCACGCTCGTCGTCGGCGGGCTCGTCCCGGGCGTGGACGACGGCGGGCTCTGGTCGGTCGAGGCCACCGCGACCGGGCAGCACGAGCAGCACGTCCGGGCGATCTGCGGCCTGCCCCTCGGCTCGACCGACCTCCGGACCGGAGCGGCCGCGACGGTGTCCCTGCTCGGGATCGGCCCGGAGCGGGAGGCCCGCGTCCGGGGCGCCGAGCTGGCCATGGAGGCTCCCGACGTCCATCTCCACCTGTACGGCGAGCGACGCGTCGGAGCGGGTCGCAAGATGGGGCACGTCACCGCGACAGGGGCAACGACATCGATGGCGCTGGCGACAGCCCGCGCAGCGGCAGCCGCGATTCAATGGGACGAAACGAGGGAGGCAAGCTGATGGGCGAGCGTGGCCCGGTCGTCGGGATCGTCGGCGGCAGCCGATCCGACTTCCCGATCCTCGAGAAGGCGATGGCCCTGCTCGAGATGCTCGAGGTGCCATCCGAGCTGCGAGTCATCTCGGCCCACCGGAGCCCCGACCTGGCCCTCCGCTACGCCGAGACAGCCGCGGGCCGGGGGATCCGCGTCGTCATCGCCGGCGCGGGCGGGGCCGCCCACCTGGCCGGGGTCATCGCCGCCAAGACCACCCTGCCGGTGATCGGCGTGCCGATCCCGACGCCACACCTCGGCGGCCTCGATTCGCTCCTATCGATCGTCCAGATGCCGCGCGGCATCCCGGTCGCCACGGTCGCGATCGGGAACGCCGAGAACGCGGCGATCCTGGCGATCGAGATCCTGGCTCTGTCCGACCCGGCTCTCGCGACGCGGCTCGTCCGCTACCGCGAGGAGCAGACCCGGATGATCGTCGAGGACCCCTCGAACGAGGCGCCCCTCGACTGACCGCCCGGCTGCGGTGGGTCCTCAGTTCGGCCGGGAGCCGGTGGCCTCGTTCGTCGTGCCACTGCCGTCGCTGCCGGCGAGGTCGGCGGACAGCGTCAGCTCCTCGGCGCCGCGGACGACGACGACCTCGATCGGGCCGGTCGCGCCGGCCATCGCCTCGAGCAGGGCGTCGGCATCGGCCACGTCCGCGCCGGCGACCCGGACGATGAGATCGCCCTCCCGGATCCCGGCGCCCGCCGCGGGTGAGCCTTCCTCGACCCCGCGAACGAGAAGCCCGTCGCGCTCCGGCAATCCCACCGAGCGACGGAGGCGCCGGGCGACGTGGGCTGGGGCGACGGCGATCCCCAGCCGCGGCCGCTCGACGGATCGGCCGGCAGCGAGGGCCTGGACCCGCTCGCGGAGGCCCGTGTCGGCCGGTCGGGCGAGGTAGAAGCCCTCGCCGACGCGGTGGGTGTTCAGGCCGACAAGGCGGCCCGCGGCGTCGACGATCGGCCCGCCGGAGGATCCGGGCGCCATCGGGGCGGTGTGCTCGAGGCCGCCGGAGATGCGCCGGCCACCCGGTCCGCGGAACGCCCGGGCAATGGCCGAGACGGTCCCGACGGTGACCCGGGCGGGGCCGCCGCTCGCGGCCGCAAGGCCGAAGACGACCGCCCCCACGGTGACCGACCCATCGGCCCAGGCCAGCGCCGGCGCGCCCGCGGTGTCGACTTCGATGACCGCGAGGTCGCCGTCCACGTCCACCCCGGCGATCCGGCCGCGCAGCATCCGGCCGTCGGAGAACGAAACCGTCGGCTCGTCGCCGCGGAGGTTGTGGGCGTTGGTGAGGACACGGTCGGGACTCACGATGACGCCGGACCCGCGGATCCGGGCGCCGATGCCGACGACGCTGGGGGAGGCGGCGGCCGCTGCGCCGGTGATCGCGCTGGAGAGATCGTCGAGGATGGACATCGTGCTGACTCCGATATACTTGCAAAATGCAAGTGACACGGTACGACCGAATCACGGCAGGCGCAAGCGGCGAGGTCTCGGCCGTCGCCTACCATGCGTCCGTGGCTCGCCCGCCGGACCATCCCGGGACCTACTCGACGCCGCTGGCGGCGGCCCTTGACCGCGTCGGCGACCGCTGGAGCCCCCAGATCGTGGCCGCGCTCCTGGCGACGCCGCTGCGCTACGGGGAGGTCCAGGCCGCCGTCGCGGGGATCGCCCCGAACATCCTGGCCGACCGGCTCCGGCGCCTCGAGGCCGATGGCCTCCTGGTCGCAACGGCCTACGCCGAGCGCCCGCCCCGGTTCGAATACCGCCTCACGGCCGAGGGCCGGGCGCTCGCGGGGGCCCTGCGGCTCCTGGCGGACTGGGGCGCCCAGCACACCGGGTCCGGCGGGGGCGAGGACGGGATCCTTCGCCACGGGCCGTGCGGGTCGGCCCTGGATGCCCGCTGGTACTGCCCGACCTGCGGCGACGTCGTCGATATCGATGGCCCCGACGAGGCCCGTCGCGTCTAGGTGTGATTCACGAAGACGTCGGTGACCGACCGCATCTGTCCGGCTGATGCGTCTGGTTCATCGATCGGCGCCCATCCACGCTCAGCCGACCCTCCGATCCGACAGGAATCGCTCCGGCCACGCTCATCTGCCGCGATTCGATGAGCCAGCCGCATCGGGACGTCGGAACGAGGAGCCGCGATCGAGGTGGCTCCAGGGCGCCCGGGCTGTCAGCAACGTGTCCGGTCATCACGTCCAGGCGCGCGGAGGACCCCGTGGCGGGATCGCCCGGCTGTGCTCCCGAAGGTGGAATCGCAGGTCGAGGACGAGCTTCAGTCCCACCAGCACCAGCATTGCACCGAACGGGACCCCGAGCATCACCGAGACGAGCGCACCGAAGATGATCGTCGCGTGGAGCACGAGGAGCCGGCCGTACGGCGCCTGGGCCTGTTGCTGCGGTGAGACGAGGCGGTACTCCCCGCGACCGAGGTAGACGGTCCAGTACGAGATGCCGTGGCTGATCGCCAGCCAGATCGCGCCGAAGGCGACGAGGTCGAGCCTCGCCCGGATCCCCGGCCCTCCCAACCATGGCTCGAGCGACCCCGGATCCCCGGGCGTCGGCGGCCCGAGCCCGCCCTGGCCGACATCGCCGAACGCCGGCAGGGCGACGATGACGAAGATCCCGTGGACGACCCAGAAGATCCCGTAGTGGACCATGAAGAACATGGCCACGCCGGCCCGCGAGATGAGGCGGGCGGCGGCCGGGGCCGACGCCGGCACGGGCCCTTCCGCGCGCAGGATCTTGGCGATGTTCCAGAGGCCGACGATGCCGTTCTCGGCCCAGTAGAGGGCCAGGATCGTCCACAGGTCCCAGCCCCAGAACAGCACCCCCACCAGCGGCACGAGATTGGCGCCGACGAGCGAAGCCACCGCGGTGGCCGTCGACGCGCCGCGGTAGAGCGAGAGGAGCCGTTCCATCGCCGGGATCGTACCGCCGGTACACTCGGTCGAATGGACGATCCCCGCTGGGAGCCGGGCATGCCCGTCCTCGATCGCCAGCCCGTCGCCGAGGGCCCTGCCGGTGCCGCCGGACGCGCCGCCGGGGCCGTCGGGAGCGCCCCGGGCCGCCCCACGGCTCGCGCGGCACCGCCTCGCGCTGTACCCGAGACCGCGCCCACGCCGCTGCAGCGGCACTACATCAACCTGTCCGCGATCGCCCTCGTCGCGGGCGCGATCGCGATCACCGCGCTCGAGACCGGCTCGACCCTCCGGAGCCCGCTGGTGAAGGCGTGCATCCTCGTCGCCGCCCCCATCCTCATCGTCACGACCGCCGATGCCTCCCTCCGAATCTGGCGCTCGGCGTGGGCCTGGCTGCCCGTCGACCGCGGCCGGGGCCTGTTCCGCTTCGCCTGGCTGGCGGCGGCCGGGCTCGGGATCGTGGCCTTCGGCGCGGCGGCCGTCGTCGCCGTCCTGGCATGAGGCCGACATGAGCGCCGCGGATCGCGGTCCGGATGCGCGATCGACCGACATCGAGTCGGGTCAGGGGGTCCCGCCGTGGATCGCCGCCAGCCTCAACTTCTGCTCGCGTTGCGGGGCGGAGCTGCTGGTCGGGATGGTCCCGGGCGAGGATCGCCAGCGAAGTGCCTGCCCGGCCTGCGGCCACATCTCGTACGTCAACCCGAGGCTGGTCGTGACCGTCCTGCCGGTCACGGATGACGGGCGGCTGGTCCTGCTCCGGCGGGGCATCGAGCCGGGGCTCGGCGCCTGGGCCCAGCCGGGCGGCTTCCTCGAGGTCGACGAAACGGTCACCGAGGCCGCCGTCCGCGAGACGCTCGAGGAGACGGGTCTCGTCATCGAGCCGGGCGAGATCGTGGGCTTGTACACCCGCCTCGAGGCGGCGGTCGTCGTCCTCGTCTTCGAGGCCCGGGTGGTGGGCGGCGCGCCGGGGCTCACCCCTGAGGCGCTCGAGATCGAGGCGTTTGCCGCTGACGCCATTCCCTGGGGCGGCCTCGCCTTCAAGACGACCTACTGGGCCCTCGTCGACTGGCTGGGCTGGCGGCATCCCGACCTGCGCGCTCCGGCCTACAGCGCGGGCCGCTGACCGGCCCGCCGGCCCGTCAGCCGGGCGGCCAGGTCGGGGCGGCAGGCTGGGGCGCCGGTCGCCCGATGAAGTAGCCCTGGCCGTGGCCCACGCCGAGGGCCCGCAGGGCCTCCAGCTCGTCCCGCGTCTCGATGCCCTCGGCGATGAGCTGGATGCCCATCTCCTCGCCGAACGACGCCAGGGCCGCGGCGAGGGCGCGTCGCGAGCGGTCCGTGTCGACGTCCCGGGTGATCGAGATGTCGAGCTTGATGACATCCGGCTCCAGGTCGAGGATGTGACGGAGCGAGGCGAAGCCGGCCCCCGCGTCGTCGACGGCGAGCCTGGCTCCGCTGGCCCGGAACGGCGCGAGCGCGGCTCGGAGCGCCAGGTAGTCGGGAACCCGGGCGTGCTCGGTGATCTCGAGGACGGTGCGTTTCCCGGGCAGGCCCCGCAGAGCAGCCTCGAACCGCTCCGCCTGGGCGGTCGCCGGCGAGAGGTTCAGAGACAGGTACGTGTCAGGCGGCAGGAGCTCGATCCGGGCCACGGCTTCGCGGATCGCGGCGAGCTCGAGCTCCTCGAGAAGATCGACCTCGCCGGCCATCCCGAACCAGACGTCGGGCGACCGGACCGGCTCGACGCCGAACCGGGCCAGGGCTTCGAAGCCCACCGTCTGGCCAGTGGCAAGGTTGACTATCGGCTGGAAGACCGGCCGGATCATGCCCGGCTCGAGGGCCTGCCGGACGGTCTCGAGGCGATCGAGGCGCTCGCGTTCCCGGCGCTCGCGATCGCCGAGCTGTTCCTCGAGCTCCGAGACCGTGAGCTCGAGATTGACGTTGCGGCTGAGCAGCTCGAGCTCCAGGAACCGCGTCGCCAGCTGGATCCGGATGCGGAGCAGGACCTCGAGGTGATCGAGCGGCTTGGTGATGAAGTCGGCCGCGCCCATCCGGAGGGCCCGTTCCCGGGCGTTCCGGGTCGCGTCGGCGGTGAGGACGATCACCGGCGGCCGGATCCCCAGGCGCTGGGGATCGGCGATCTCGGCGAGGATCGTGTAGCCGTCGATCTCGGGCATGTGCAGGTCGAGCAGGACGATGTCCGGACGGAAGCGCTCGTACGTCTCGATCGCGGCCCGCGAATCGTTCGTGATCTCGACGTCCGTGTAGCCCGCCTGGCGAAGCAGCCGGTCGAGGATCGTGGTGTTGGCCGGCTCGTCATCGATGACGAGGATCCTGGCCTCGGCTGCGGCGATCGGAAGGACCGGGGAGCCGGGGTTCGCGTTCGTGTCGTTCATGGCGCTCGCAGGAGGCCTTCGACGACATCGAGGAAGTGGTCGATGTCGAGCGGCTTGGTCAGGTAGTCGGTGGCCCCGAGCCGACGCATCTCGCGGTCCATCCTGGGGGTCGTGTCCGAGGACAGGATCACCACCGGCAGCGAGCTGGTCCGCTCGTCGGCCTGCAGCTCCGACAGGATCTCGCCGGGCTCCGAATCGGGCAAGTGGAGGTCGAGGAGGATCAGGTCGGGTCGATGCTCCCGGGCGAGCTCGAGGCCGATCCGGCCCTGGATCGCCGCCAGGACGCGGATCCCGAAGCGGCCACCGACGAGGCGCCCGACGAGGACTCGCTCGACGAGATGGAGGTTGGCGAGGTTGTCCTCGATGTAGAGGACGGTCCGGGTTGGCCGGCCGGCCGCGGTTGCGTCGTCCTCGGTGCTGGCGAGCTCCACCGTCTCGCCGGCCGCTACGGGGATCTCGACGACGAACTCGCTGCCCGCGTCGACCGTGCTCGTCGCCCGGATCGAGCCGCCCATGAGCTCGGCCAGGCGCGAGCTCAGGGCGAGGCCCAGGCCCAGGGACTGCCGGGCCGCGTGATCTCCCCGCATCGTTTCGAACGGCTCGAACAGGCGAGACAGGCGATCGGCGGGGATCCCGACCCCGGTGTCCCGGACGCGGATCCGGGCTCGCTCGCCGTCGACCTCCGCGGCCACCGTGACGTTCCCGCCCGGCCGGTTGTACGTGATCGCGTTGGAGATGAGGGCGAGGAGGATCTGGCCGAGCCGGCGGCGGTCGGCGAGGACCACGATCGAAGCGCCAGCGGAGACGCTCTCCTCGATCGATACGCCTCGCTCGGCGGCGCCGGGCCGACGCAGGTCGAGGGTCTCGCGCACGAGCGGGCCGAGCTCCACCGGCTCGATCGAGAGCGTGATCCGGCCGGCGTCCATGCGACTGAACTCGAGGACTGCCTCGATCATCTCGAGGAGGTGGCGGCCGGCCCGGATGATCTCGTCGGCGCTCTCGCGATCGGGCCGGGCCAAGGGCGCCAGCTGGAGGAGCTGGCCGAAGCCGAGGATGGCGTTGAGGGGCGTCCGCAGCTCGTGACTCATCGAACTCAGGAACTCGCTCTTGGCCCGGCTTGCCCGCTCGGCCTCGAGCTGCGCGGCGCGAAGCTCGGAGGTCCGGACCATGATCCGATCCTCGAGATCGGCGTTGAGCGCCCGGAGCTCGTCCTGGGCCTCGCGCAGTGCGCTGACGTCGAGGGCCACGGCGAGCGACAGCCAGCGATGCTCGTCGAGGTCCTGGACCTTCAGCCAGGTCGCCTCGACCCAGCGGGCCAGGCCGGGCCGGTCGGGCCGGGCGGCCACCCGGGCCACGACCGTCTCGCTCGACTGGGTCGCCAGGTGCCGCCTTCGGGCCTCGAGGACCGGCGCCTGGCCGACGGGGTCGAGGACGGCCGGCCAGGGATCCGCGCCCTCCGGGACCTGCTCCGCGGTGAAGCCCAGGATCGCCTCGCACGACGGGCTGATGTACGCGAATCGGGTCGGCCGGTCGCCCTCGATCTCGCGCAGGATCACGACGCCGGGCAGCTGTTCGACGAGGGTCCGGAACCGCTCCTCGGAGGCCCGGACCTCGTCCTGGGCCACGCGCTGCTCGGTGATGTCGACGACGAGCCCATGGATGGTGCTCGCCTCGTCCGCTGTTCCGCGTACGAGGTGGTGGGTGTCGCGAAGCCAGCGGACACCGCCGTCGCTCCGAATGATGCGGTACTCGTCCGCCGCGGCCACGCCATCGGGCGCCGCTCCGGACGCGACCGCCCGGATCCAGGTCCGATACCGCTCGGACGCTCCGGCCACGTCCTCCGGGTGCATCACGTCCCGCCAATGCCGGCCAGACATGAAGGACTCGGCCGGGTAGCCGGTGATCGTGAGCGCCTGCGGGCCGATGAACAGCCGCTCGGACGCCCCGCTCTCCGGGTCGATGATCCGTGACGTCCAAGCCATCCCCGGCGCCGCGTCGACGAGGGTCTGGTATTCGCGTTTCGCCCGATCCAGCTCGGCGGTGCGGCGCTCGTATGCTTCCGTGTCGGCGGCCAGTCGGTTGACCTGGCGGAGGAGGTAGGTGATCCGGACGATGGCAAGTCCGGCGACGACCAGGACGAGCAGGCTGACCAGCTCGCGGGGCCGATCGGCGACATACGTGTAGGCGCTGTCGATGGCGGGCGCGACGATGGCCAGCCCCAGGAGCCAGAGCCGAAGCTGGCCGCCGATGAGCGGGGGTTCTCCCGCCGCCCGCCGAGCTCCTGCCCCGCGGACCGTGGCCGCGGCGAGCAGCGCGAGCGACGCCAGCCAGGCGGATTCCCTGGGCAGCCGGAGCGCCTCATTCGCGAGCTCCAGACCGAAGAAGCTGTCGCCTGTTGACTGGGCGACGACCGCAAGGAGGAGCAGGGCGACGACCCCGCGGGCCGGACCGCCAACCATCGCGAGCCACAGCACGAGGGCGACGGCCGGCAGGCCGACGCCGAAGGTGGCCGCAACGGCGGACTCGAACCCGGGAGCGCTCGACGCGACTGGCGCCGCCACGGCCGTCCCGAACAGGAACGACCCGACGCCGAGGCCGAGGACAACGATCAGAGCGTCGAGGAGGGCCGCCCGATCGAATCGCGTCGGCTGGACGCGGACGAGGTCGAACAGGCCGATCGCGAGGACGAGGTACGGCAAGAGGTAGCCCGTGCCGAGGAGATCGGGGTCGACCAGGGTGGCGCCGACCAGCGCCTCGACCATCGTGACCAGGTTGAGCACGACGCTGATCGCCATCGCCGCGACGACGATCCACCACGGCCGGACCGGCTCGACGCGATGCCGCCAGGTGGCGACGCCGGCCACGACGGCGGCCGCCAGCGCGGTGACGAAGTAGATCCCGAGGGTCACCACATCGCCCCTCGGCAGGAGCCCCTGGGCCACCACCGCAGCGACGGCCGTCGCAATCGCGGCAGCGGGAAACAGCCCGACCCGGCATCGGTCGGCTGGGCCCGGGACGCGCGGCTGTTCCACTTCCCCGACCCTAGTCGGCGGTGCTCCGCCGCACCATGGCCCGATCGCCGCCACCGGCCGGTACCACCGTCACCTGTCGTGCGCCTCGTCGGGAGAACCATCTGCCGGCGCCTGGGGCCGCGGACGCCGCTCGGCCAGCAGCCGATCCGTGATCGCGATGAACTCGCTGATGGCGAGCGGCTTGGTGACGAACGCGCTCGCCCCCATGGCCACGAGCCGATCGACGAGGCCCGGGGTCGCGTCCGCGCTCATCACCACGACCGGGATGTGTCGCGTCGCCGGGTCGGCCAGGAGCCGGGCCAGGACCTCCTCACCGCTCATGTCCGGCAGGTGGAGGTCGAGGAGGATGAGGTCAGGTCCGTCGCGGGCGAGCTCCAGGCCCAGACCGGCGAGCATCGCCGGCACCACGTTGATCCCGCCGCGACGCTCGAAGATCCGGCTGACGAGCTCCACGTTCGAGAGGTTGTCCTCGATGTACAGGACGGTCCCGCCGGCCCCCGGCGTCGTGGGGCCTGGGGCCGGCTCGACGGCGCGCATCGGCGCCTCGAGTGCGAGCGGCAGCTCGACCCAGAAGGTCGATCCCTGCCCCACCGTGCTCGTGAATTCGACCGTCCCGTCCATGCGCTCGGCCAGGGCCCTCGACAGCGACAGGCCCAGGCCCGTGCCCTCGACGCGGCCGGCTTCGACGCCCAGCCGATCGAACGGCGCGAAGACCCGATCGCGCATGGGCTCGGGGATGCCGGGCCCTTCGTCACGGACGAGGATGCGGCACCGCCCGGTGTCGGTCAGCACGACCTCGACCTCGATCGTCCCGGCATCCCGGTTGAACTTGATGGCGTTCGAGAGCAGGTTGAGGAGGATCTGCTTCAGCCGCTGTCGATCGGCGAGGACGCGTGAGATTGCGGCTTCGGCCGGGGGCGCGTCGGGCACCCGGACTTCGATCGTCAGGCCCCGGTCGCGGGCCAGCGGGGTGACGAGATCGACGGCGTCCTGGACCGCCTCTCGCACGTCGACCGGCTCGGGCGAGGTGGTGAGGGTCCCCGATTCGATCCGGCTGATGTCGAGGACCTCGTTGATGAGGGCCAGGAGGTGCCGTCCGCTCCGGAGGATGTGATCGACGCTCTTGGCCTGGTCGCCCTGGAGGCCGTCCAGCTCGAGGATCTGGGCAAAACCGATGACCGAGTTGAGGGGCGTTCGAAGCTCGTGGCTCATCCGCGACAGGAACTCCGTCTTGGACTGGCTCGCCCGTTCCGCCTCGGCCCGCGCGGATTCCGCGGCCTCGCGGGCCTGGAGCGCCTCCGCCCTCGCCGATTCGAGGGCACGCTGGAGCTGCCTCGCCGCGGTGACGTCGCGCAGGGAGATGGCGACGGCGTCGCCGACCGTGGTGACCCGAACCGTCAGCTCCAACGGTTCGCCGGTCCGAGCGTGACGATAGGTGGCCTGGTACGTCCGCTGCCGGCCATGTCGGAGGGTGGCCAGGATCATCCGGCGGAGCGTGCCTGCGACCTTCGGAGCGCGCCCGATGAGGCTGGCCGTCGAATCGGCGACGTTTGGG
>SCUO01000039.1 GCA_004297395.1 Chloroflexota bacterium
CTAGCGTGAACAGCCTCCGAGATGTAGCGACACATCTCGGTCATCGTGGCCTCATCTTGCGGGCCCCGATCAAGGCCTCGAGCGGCGTCCGTCCGTTGGTCAGCCGGCCGGTGTGGGCCCGCTCCTCGTTGTAGAAGCGGAGATACGCCGCCAGGTCGCGGACGAGGCCGGTCAGCTTGGGCACGAGGCTCCGGGCGAAGGACGGTCGCCAGCACTCCTCGAGGATCGTTCGCTGGACCCGCTCGACGCCGCCGTTGGTCGCCGGCCGGCCGGCCCGGATGAACGTCTGGCGGGCCCCGAGCTCGGCGATCGTGGTCCCGAACTCGGAGCTGCGGAACTCGCTGCCGTTGTCGGTGAGGACCCGCTCCAGGCGCCAGCCGTGAGCCCGCAGGTCGGCCGCCACCCGCCGCGCCAGTGCGCTCGTCTTCCTGGCGCTCGGGTTGAGCGGCGTCGTGGCCAGCTCGGCCCACACGTACGAGGTCGCGAGGTCGATCGCGGTGTACTGCCAGACCCGCCCGGTCGTCCCGGCGAGGCGGCCGACGTGGAAGCAGTCGAAGCCGACGAGCTCGCCCGGGTGGTCGACCTCGACGTGGCGCGCCTCGAGCGGGGTCGGTCGCTCTGGCTCCGGCGGCGCGGCGTAGCCGGCGACGAGCGAGAGGCGGCTGATCCGGCGGTTGAGGCCGTGGCGGCGGAGAACCCGCCAGACGCCGTTGGAGCTGATGACGATCCCGCCCCAGCGCGCCTGGGCCAGGGTTGCCGCGATCCGTCGCGGCCCGAGCCCCGGGTGACCGAGGGCGAAGGCCACGACCCGCTGCTCCGTGAGCTGGCTCGTCTGGTTGGGCATCCGCGGTGGCCGCCGCTCGCGGGGTCGGAGCATCTCGAGACCACTCCGCAGGACCGGTCCCCGCCAGCGGTAGTAGGTCGAGGGATGGACCCCGAAGATCCGACACGCCTGTCGGACGTTGCCGAGCTCGGCGGCCAGGCTGAAGAGGCGCAGGCGGAACCCGAAGAGGACGTCATCATTGACCACGGCGCCGACCCTCCTGCTCATCGCTTCGAACACGACAAGCATGGGGTGACGGCGCCGCTGCTTACTCGGCGATCAGGCTCCCAGGTGTCGGGAGAACTCGGGGACTGTTCAGGCTAACCCAGGGGGTAGGCCCGTGATCCGGGCGTCAGCCCGGGACCGTTACGCCCAGCCCGAGGCTCTCGAGCGCCGTCGCGATCGACGCCGTCCGCGCGTCCGGCGACGCGGCCGGCGACCAGGTGAAGAAGACGATGGTCGACCCGACGACGCGGATGACGAAGCGGGCGTCGTTGGCGAACTGGACGCGCCCGACGCCGCTCGCGATGTAGCTAGCCTGCTCTGCTGCGGCAGCCGACGCGGCCGCCGGATCGGCGAACTCGTAGATGACGATGAGGCCATGGTCCGGGTCCTCGGGCAGGATCGCCCTGACCACGATCCGGGGGGCCGTCGCGAACGCGGGCGCCTCGGCCGGGCGGTACGG
>SCUO01000040.1 GCA_004297395.1 Chloroflexota bacterium
CGGCGGCTGCTCGAAGCCTCCGGGGTCAAGCTGTCGCCGGATGGCGTCGCGGTCCTCCTGGCCCGGACCGAGGGTTGGGTCGCGGGCGTGAGGCTCGCGACGATGTCGCTCGCCGGGCACCCCGACCCGGAGCGGTTCGTCGCCGCGTTCGCCGGCAGCGAGCGGACCGTGGCTGACTATCTGCTCGCCGAGGTCCTCGAGCGCCAGCCTCCTGGAGTCAGGCGGCTCCTGCTCCGCACCTCGATCCTGGAGCGGGTCTGCGGCCCGCTTGCCGACCGCCTCACCGGCGCGAGCGGCTCTGAGCGGACGCTCCTCCAGTTGGAGGACGCGAACGCGTTCGTGGTCTCGGTCGATCCAGAGCGGTCGTGGTTCCGCTACCACCCCTTGTTCGCCGATCTCCTGCGCCTTGAGCTTCGGCGCAGCGAACCCGACGTCGTCGAGGAGCTGCACCGCGACGCCGCCGACTGGCTCGCCGTGCATGGGCAGCCCGTCGCAGCGATCCGGCACGCCCAGGCCGCCGGCGACTGGCGGCACGCGGGACGCCTGATCGCCGATCATGGTCTAAGCCTTTCGCTCGACGGGCAGGTGGCCACCGTTGGTGCCCTGTTGGGGGCATTCCGCGCAGCTGCCCAGTCGCAGCCGGAGCTCCTGCTGCTCCGCGCATTCGTTGAGCTGACGCAGCACTCGCTCGAGACGGCAGCCGACTACATCGCCCTGGCCGAGCGACACGCTCCGGAGGTTGGGCCCGACCGGCACAGCCAGTTCACGATGCTGCTTGCCGTCGCCCGGCTTGCACTCGCCCGACGACGCGGCGATCTCGAGGCGGCACTTCGGGAGGTGGCATCGCTCCTGGAGCCCATCGAGGCGGACACGCCGACGGACCTGGCGCTGGGCAATGACGCGCGGGCCCTCGCGCTGATGAACATCGGAATTGTCGAGTTCTGGTCGTTCCGGCTCGACGACGGACCCCGGCACCTCGAACAGGGCCTGGCGCTCGCGCGGCTGATTGACCGACCCTATATCCAGATCGCCTGTCTCTCCCATCTCGGGCTCGACGCGGCCAGAAGCTCGATCGCACGCGCCCGGCAGCGATGCGCGGATGCGATCGCGATCGCGGAGGCGCTTGGCTGGGCGACCGACCCGGTTGCCACCGTCGCCCTCGCGATGATGGCCTTGGCTGACGTGGCTCAGGGCCGATTCGAGGAGGGTCGCCGCTGGCTTGAGCGAGCCGAGGGGTCGATGCGGCAGGAGCTCGACCCCGCCGCCGCCCTGTTGGTGCACTTCGTGCGGGGAGAGCTGCTCGTCGGCGAGGGCCGGCTCGCTGCGGCGCTCGGCGAGTTCGGCGAGGCCGAGCGGCTCCAGGACGTGCTGTCCAGTACGCATGCCCTGACCGGCCCGGCCAGGGTCTCGATCGCGGTGACGCATCTCAGGATGGGCGATGAGACCGGCGCACGCGCCACCCTCACCCGCCTGACCGACACGGAACGCGAGTTCGGTGAAGCGAGGACGGCGCTCGCCGCGCTCCGCCTCGCCGAGGGCGACCAGGGAGCGGCGGTCGAGGCGCTTGCGCCGGTGCTCGACGCGACAGCACCGGTCATCCGTGCCGGGACGGAGATCCAGGCGCTGATGCTGGATGCGGTCGCACGCGACCAGCTCGGCGATCGCGTGAGGGCCGAGCGCGGAATCGAGCGCGCCCTGGACCTCGCCGAACCCGACTCACTCGTCTTCCCGTTCCTCGTGATACCCGCACGTGACGTTCTCGAGCGGCATCCCCGGCACCGTTCGGCACACGCCACCCTGCTGGCCGACCTTCTCGCCGTCCTTGGCGGGACGCCGCTGGTGGCGCGTCCCCGCGAGCCCGCGACGGCACCCGAGTCGCTCAGCGACAGCGAGCTCCGCGTGCTCCGCTTCCTGCCGAGCAACCTGTCCGCGGGCGAGATCGCCGGCCAGCTCTACGTCTCGACGAGCACGGTGAAGACCCACATGCGCCATATCTACGAAAAGCTGGACGTTCACCGGCGCACCGAGGCCGTGGATCGCGCTCGAGACCTCGGGCTGCTCGGACCGTCGTCGCGATCGGTTCGCTAGGGCGCCGCCAGGCGCCGCGCGACGCTGCCCTTCCCCAAGTTGCGAGCTGCGATCCGTCGGATCCAGCGGTCGCCCCGAGACGGAATCGGTCGGATCGGACGACGCTCGCTCATCCTGGTGGGCGGGAGGCTCCAACCGTTGATCGCGAACTGTCGCGACAAAGGAAGGAGCCAGTGGACATGGGCAACAAGATCCTGGTCTCGGTGTTCGACTCCGAGCAGACCGCGTTCGAAGGGCTGACGGCCCTCAAGGACCTGCATCGCGACGGCGACATCACCCTCTACACGTCGGCCGTCATCGCCAAGGACATCGCCGGGACGGTGTCAATCCGCCAGGCGGCCGACAACGGACCTATCGGCACGCTCGCGGGGATGGTCACGGGTGGCCTCGTCGGCCTGCTCGGCGGCCCGGTGGGCGTTGCGCTGGGCGCGTACGTCGGCGGCTTCGGCGGGCTGACGTACGACCTGTTCAAGGCCGGCGTCGGCATCGACTTCGTCGATGAGGTCTCGGCCTCGCTGACCCCGGGCAAGGCCGCCGTCGTCGCGGATGTCGACGAAGTGTGGGTGACGCCGATCGACACTCGCCTCGGGGCCCTGGGCGGGACGACGATCCGGCGCCTCCATGGCGAGGTCATCGACGCAGAGCTGGTCCGCGAGACCGACGCCGCGCGGGCCGAGCTCGAGCAGCTCCAGGCCGAGGTCCGGGAGACCTCGGGCCAGGCGAAGGCGAACGTCGAGGCGGCGATCGAGGCGCAACGGCAGAAGCTGGAGGCCATGGTCGATCGCGTCGATACGACGGTCGCCAAGGAGGAGGCCGAGTTCGCGGCGCGGCTCTCGACGCTGCGCGAGCAGGCGGCCAAGGCGAGTGAGACCCAGCGGGCCCGCATCGATGTCCGCATCGGGGAGCTGAAGGCGTCACATGCGGCGCGCACGGCGAAGCTCCAGGAGGCCGGCCGCCTCGCCAAGGCGTCGGCCGAGGCCACACGCGAGGCGCTCGTGCCCTGAGCGGGTGGCGAGCGTCCCGGGCCACCGGGGGTCCTTGAAGCCTCCGGTGGCTCCAGTCTTGATCGTCACATCGAAAGGAGAACGTTCAAATGCTTGGTCTGGTGGCCCGCAAGTGGTGGGTCTTCGCGGTCCGCGGGATGGCCGCAATCGTGTTCGGAGTCCTCGCCTTCATTGCGCCGGAGACGACGCTTACGGCGCTCGTCATCCTGTTCGGGGCGTACGTCCTCGTCGACGGCATCGCGATGCTCGTCGCACTCGTTCGCGGCGACGCAGTCGCGCGGCAGCACGCCTGGGCCGTGGCGATCATCGGCGTCCTCGGCATCGTTGCCGGCGTCGTCACATTCGCGTGGCCGGGCCTGACGGCCCTGTCACTCCTGTACGTCGTGGCCTTCTGGGCGATCACCACGGGCACCTTCCAGGTGATCGCGGCCATCGCGCTCCGCCGCGAGCTGGAGGGCGAGCTCTGGATGGCTCTCGGCGGCGTGGTGTCGATCGTCTTCGGCGCATTCCTGGTCGCCTTCCCGGGCGAGGGCCTGCTCTCGCTCGTGTGGCTTGTAGGGATGTGGTCGGTCGTGTTCGGGATCTCGGGCCTGGGCCTCGCCTATCGGCTCCACGAGATCCAGGTGGCGAAGTTCAGGGTCGCCGTGTCGTCCTGACGATTCGGGCATCGGGCTCAGATTGATCAAAGGGTTGGTGTCCCGGCAACCGAGGGGCCAGCGCACACTGGCGCAGAGAGTGCGACGGCAGCGCCGCTCTTTCTGCGCACCAGCCGCGCTCGCGTCGTCACTTGCGTGATTGCGCAAGCGCTGCAATACTTGCTCCCGACATGGTCATCGAGGCGACACCAACCCGCGAGGACGAGTACCAGCGCAGTGCCGTGATCGGCCGGGCGCTGGCCGACCCGAAGCGGCTGTGCGTTCTCGAGTCCCTCGCCCAGGGCGAGATTTCGGTCAGCGACCTCTCCACCCGCGTCGGGTGCCAGGTCCCCAACATGAGCCAGCACCTCGCCGTCCTCCGGGCGGCCGGCCTGGTCACCACCCGGCGCGACGGCAGCACCGTCTTCTACCGGCTCGCGGACCCGCGGGTCCTCGAGGCCTTCCGCCTCATCCAGTCGATCGCCCGCTAGGCGATCCGCAGCACCCACCCGCCGCGCGGGAGAAAGGACCACCACCGATGGCGATCAAGACCGCCACGGACGCCACCTTCGAGGAGCTCGTGCTCCACGCCGACAAGCCCGTCGTCGTCGACTTCTGGGCCGTCTGGTGCGGGCCGTGTCGAATGGTCGCCCCGGAGATGGAGAAGCTCGCCGAGAAGTACGAGGGCTCGGTCGACGTCGTCAAGGTCGACATCGACGCGAACCCCCAGATCCAGCGGGCGTTCAACATCATGAGCATCCCGACGATCGCGTTCTTCGCCCCCGGCAAGCAGCCGATGGGCGTCGTGGGCTTCCGGCCGCTCGAGCAGCTCGAGTCGCAGTTTGGTCTCGCCGAGTACGCCAAGGCCGGCGAGGCTCCCGCCGCGACCCAGCAGCCCGCCTGACCCGCCCTTCGTCACGAACCACGGCCCCGGCCATGCCGGGGCCGTTTCGATTCAGGCCCCGGGCGCCGCTCGACGATGCGCCGCCGCGAACCACGCCACCAGTCGGTCGAGCGCATGGTCGTCAAGGGCCGCGGGTGCGAAGGCCACCCAGTCGGGGCCCCTGTCCGAGGGCGTCGTGTCCGGCGTTCGTACCGCCGCGGCCGCGATCAGGGCACCCACGCGGAGATCGACGCTTGCGCCCTGCAGGAGAGCGAACCCGACGCCCGCCCGTTTCCATTCGACCGCCGCCAGGGCAGCGGGCGCGGACGACGTATCCGGGAGCTCCGCGGCGGCCGCCTCGAGCGCCGTGCGGAGCTCGGCTGGAGACGTCACTCGTCGGCCGCGGCCGCCGCCAGGACCGCCTCGAGGTCCCCGGCGTGCTCGGCGTAGTGCTCGATCGTCTCGTCGAGGAAGTAGCGCAGGTACTCGTCGTTCTTGATCCAGCGGGTCTCGGGCACGACCGTCAGGTAGCCGCGCAGCTCCCCGGGCACCGTCGTCAGCCGCCGGCGGACCTCCTCGACCGGCAAGGCCCGCCACTCGGCCTCGATCCCGGCGTTGATGGCATCGCCCCGCCTGTCCCACTCCTCGTCGAGGCGCTCCTTCGTCGCGCTCCGCTCCCCTACTGCGAGCTCCCGGGCCGTCGCGAGGGCGTATTCCTGCCAGGCTACGAGGTGGCCGATGAGATCGCGGGCCGACCAGCCGTGGGCACCCTCGACGGCGATGTCGAGGCGATCGTCGGGCACGTTCGCAAGTGCCTCGTAGGGCCGCCAGGCGTCACGCTCCTCCTCGAGGAACTCCAGGGCATTCAGGTACATCGTTCCTCCCAGGCCCGCTAGACCGCGACCGGCTCGCGATACTCGCCGAAGACGCTCCGCAGGACCCCGCACTGCTCGCCAAGCGTGGCATAGGCCTCGGCGCAGCGAATGAAGTGGGGCATCAAGTTCGTGTCGCTCGACTCGGGACGCGACGCAGCGTCGCGGAGCCCGGCCAGCGCTGATTCGACCGCCGCCGGGTCGCGCTCCCGGCGCGTCCGCTCGAGACGGGCCAGCTGGGCCTCGAGGGACCCCTTCGGGACCGCCAGGACGGGCACGCTCGTGACCTCGGCAGCGTCGACGTAGGCGTTCACGCCCACGATCCGGCGCTCGCCGGCATCGAACTCGCGCTGGAAGCGGTAGGCGGCGTCGGCGATCTCACGCTGCGGGTAGCCCTCGCGGATTGCGGCGACCATCCCGCCCCGCCGGTCGATCTCGTCGAGGTACCGCCAGACGTCGCGCTCGACCTCGTTCGTGAGTGCCTCCACGTACCACGACCCGCCGAGCGGATCCACGACCGAGGCGACGCCGGTCTCCTCGGCGATGACCTGCTGCTGACGGAGGGCGAGGAGGGCGGCTGCCGCGGTCGGCACCGCCAGCGCCTCGTCATACGCGTCGGTGTGGAGCGACTGGGTCCCGCCGAGGACCGCCGCCAGGGCCTGGGTCGCGACCCGGGTGAGGTTGTTCAGCGGCTGCTGCGGGGTCAGCGACACGCCCGCGGTCTGGGTGTGGAAGCGCATCCAGGTCGAGCGTTCGTTCTCAGCCCGGTAGCGCTCGGTCATGAGCTTCCACCAGATCCGTCGCGAAGCCCGGAACTTCGCGATCTCCTCGAAGAAGTCGGAGTGGGAGTTGAAGAAGAAGCTGAGGCGCGGGGCGAAGTCATCGACCCGCAGCCCCCGGGCCAGGGCCGCCTCGACGTAGGCCATCCCGTCGGCGATCGTGAAGGCCAGCTCCTGGACCGCGGTCGAGCCGGCCTCGCGGATGTGGTAGCCGGAGATGGACACCGTGTTCCAGCGGGGCAGCTCCCGGGTCCCGAACTCGATGGTGTCGGTCACGAGGCGGATCGACGGCTCGGGCGGGAACAGGAACTCCTTCTGGGCCACGAATTCCTTGAGGATGTCGTTCTGGGTGGTGCCCTCGAGCGCCGCCCGGGGCACGCCGGCCTTCTCGGCGGCGACGATGTACATCGCCCAGATCGGGGCCGCCGGGGAGTTGATCGTCATCGACGTCGAGACCCGGTCGAGCGGCAGGCCGCCGAGGAGGACCTCCATGTCGGCCAGCGACGAGACGGCGACGCCGCAGGTCCCGAACTCGCCTTCCGCCTCGGGGTCGTCGGTGTCGTAGCCGTACAGGGTCGGCATGTCGTAGGCGATCGACAGGCCGGTCTGGCCGGCGGCGAGGAGCGAGCGAAAGCGGGTGTTCGTGTCCTCGGCGGCCCCGAAGCCGGCGAACATCCGCATCGTCCAGAGACGCGAGCGGTAGCCGGTGGGATGGATGCCCCGGGTGAACGGCGGCTCGCCCGGGAAGCCGACGTCGCGACTCGGGTCGAAGTCGTCCCAGCGGCCGCGGGCCAGGGCATCGCCGTGGTGGTCGACCGCGGTCGGCCCGCCGGCCCCCGCCGCCGCGTCGTCCGGACCGGGCTCGAGCGACCACGGGCCGTAGAGCCCCTCGACCGGGATGTCGCCGAGGGTCACGAACCGACCGCGCCGCTCGGGCGACCGTTCGCGCGCCGGGTCGAGTCGCTCGACGCGCCAGCGTCGCCGACGCGACGCCCAGGACTCCGACGACTGGCTCATCTCGAGGTCGACTCTAGCATGGGCTCAGCCGCCGGCCGCAGCCTCCACTGTGTTCCTGACGGCCGACGTGACGAGCTCGTCATGGACGGCCCGGGAGGCGTCCGGCGCAACCTTCGTGGCGATGAGGACGACCCGAACGAGCGCACCTTCCTGCCAGGTGACGACGGTCTGGAGCGAGAGGTCGTTGATGGCATCGAGGCGCCAGGCGTCGGCCGCGCCATCGAACGCCGGACGGGTGGCCTCGATGTTGGAGGTCTTCTTGCCCGCCCGCGCGCCGGCCTCGTAGAACTCGGCGATCCAGGCGGCCGGGAGCTCGCCGTCGGGGACGGCGAAGACGACGCTCGACACGCCGCTCCCGTCGCCCAGGTCCCAGGTCGCGCCGGCGAAGGTCAGGACCGCGACGTCGCGGGCCGCGAGCGTGCCCAGCCCCTCCTCGCTGCAGGTCCGGCCCGAATCCACCGTCGTCGGGCCGGCGCCGTCCAGGGCCGTCGGGAGCCGGGCCTCGAGGTCCGGGTAGGCGCCGGCCACCTGGCCATCGACGACGCACGGTCCAGAGGGGTCGAAGGTCGTTCCGGGCACACCGCAACCGGCGAGGGCCGCCACCAGCAGGACCAGCGGAAGGGGGCGCGCGACACGGCGCGCGACCCGCCCGGCGACGCGACGCAGGCGCGAGGCGTGCGGGAGCACGGGGGGGCTCGATGGGATCACGACCGGAGCCTACCGCGACTCGCCCGGGGGCGCCCCGGCGCACCGGTACGGAGGTCCCGGACGTGGTGCGTCCACGCCACCGACCTTCGAGTCGTGGCCGCCCGGACGAGGGGACCATTGCCCCTCGCCCGGGCACCGGCGTACGGTTCTGTCACGCCAGACGCGGCAAACCGGGGGCACTCGGGGCGTCGGTCACGGGCCAGCGAACGGACGCCGGAGCCGAGGACGGTCGGCACCGGGGATCTCGGACACGGGCCACGAGCCGAGTAACCATGATCCATCGGCCTCGAGCCGGGGACGCGTCCGGCGGGACTCATCGCTCAGCTTCGTCGCCATCCACCGATCGCCTCCCGTGTCGTACGAGGGGCGATCGTCCATGTCCGGGGCGGACTGCCGGGGGCTCCGGTCCGCCCCGGACGCCCGCGCAGTCGATACGACGACCGGGGCGCCGCGACGGGACGAGGGCCGGACCGCGGGCGACGCGTGTGATCAGCGAACCGGGGCCGGCCTCGGTCGCCGGACGACCCCGCGGCGGTCGAGGTCCAGCTGCAGGGCCCGGGCGGCGGCAACGAGCTCCGGGTCATGCGAGATCGTCCGGGCCAGCCAGTCGATGTAGCTCGGCTCGAAGGCCGCGATCTGGCCGAGCGTGTGCCCGTGGAACTTGCCGAACTCGATCGGCATGGCGCCGGCGATGTCGAGCGATGGCACGGGCGCCGGCCGGAAGGCCGGATCGCGGCGCCGGTCGAGCGGGCCGTTCGGCTGCGAGGCGCGGGGCGGCTCGCGATCGAACCGTTCCCCCTTCAGCGGCGGCTGGCCCGGCAATGTCGCCGCCCGGCCCGCGGCGGCCCGTCCGGTCGTCGCGTTGCGGGGCCGGAACGTGTCGGAGGTGTCGAGGCGGCCGGTCACCGGCCGGGTCGGCTTCGTCCGCGGCGGCCAGGTCCGCCGCCGGCCGTCGGCGCCTTCGGCGACCCCGCCGGACCGGCTGCCCGGGGAACCGATCCGGAGCTGCTCGTAGGCGCGGTTGATCTCGGCCATCCGGCGCGTCGCCGTCCGTGCGGCGGCGGCATCCGTCCCGGCGACGTCGGGGTGGTGCTCCCGGGCAAGCTTCCGCCAGGCGGCCTTGATCGTGGCCTGGGAGGCGCCGTGAGGCACGCCGAGGACGTCGTGCGGGTCGCGTTTCGGCATCCCCCGAGTGTACGCGGCAGGGACTGCTTGACAGGTTCGTGGCTGTGCCGTCCCCTGTAGAGCGATGACTTCCCGAGATCGTGCCCGTCGGGCCGGGATCGCCGCTGCCCTGGCAGTGGCGCCATTCGCCGCCGCCTGGCGCTTCGCCCACGTCTACCGCACCCGGGCCGGGTTCCCGCGGCAGCATCCGCCGACCTTCGACCCCGGCGCGCTGGGCCTGCCATTCGAGCTCACCACCGTTCCCACCGCGGACGGCCTGCACCTCCCGGCCTGGTGGATCCCGGCCCGCGGCGGCCAGCCAGGTCCGGCCGTGGTCCTCGTCCACGGCTGGGAATCGGGCCGCCACCGGACGCTGCCGAACGCCCAGTTCCTGCACGCCGTCGGTTACCACGTGCTGACCTTCGACGTCCGCGGCCACGGGGCGAATCCGGCCGAGCAGCTCCCGGTCAGCGCCGGCGAGTTCGGCTCCGATGCGCTGGCCGGGGTGGAGGCCGCCCTTGCCCGGCCCGAGGCGACCGCGGTCGCCGTCCTCGGCCACTCGATGGGCGCGGTTGGGGCGATCCTCGCGGCCGCGGCCGAGCCCAGGGTCGCCGCGGCCGTCCTGACCGCCACGCCGGCCGACCCGTATCGGCTCACTCGCCAGACGTTCCGCCTGGCCCGCCTCCCGATCCCGGACCCGATCGCCTATCCCCTCGCCTGGCTGACGACCCGGGTCTACCTCAAGCCGCGGCGCCACGAGGTCGGCGAGGTGTCGGCGACGACGGCCATCCGGCGCTACCGGGGTCCGATCCTCGCGATCCACGGCACCGACGATCGGGTCGTGCCGGTGGCTCACCTGGAGCGGCTCGCTTCGGCCTGCCGCTCCTCGCGCGTCGCTTCGGCCGCGGCCGCCACCGACGCCGAGGTGTCGGCACCCATCGAGACGCTGGTGATCCCCGGCGGCCAGCACAGCTGGCTGTACGAGCATCCCGTCTACCGCGAGGCCGTCGCCCGGTTCCTCGCGACCGCGCTCGATGGCCCGCTCGAGGCCGAGACGGCGGCCCGCATCGCCGTCGCGGTCGATGCCCGTCGGCCGGCCGACGACGAGCGCCGCTTCGCGGCGCTTGGCGAGCGCACCTTCGGCGCGCTCGAGGGAGCGGGCATTCGGGCCCGCAACGACCTCGACGCGGCGATCGGCTCGGCGACCGTGGTCGCGCGGACCCCCGCCGAGGTCCAACCCTGATGGACGTCCTCGAGGCCATCGGCGGGCTGCGCGTCGTCCGGCGCTACCAGGACCGGCCGCTCGAGGCCGCCCACCTCGAGGCCATCCTGAACGCAGGCCGGCGGGCGAGCTCGTCCAAGAACCGGCAGCGCTGGGATTTCGTGGTGGTGACGGAGCGGGCCGGCCTCCGCGCCCTGAGCGAGGTCGGACCGTACGCCGGCCACGTGGCCGATGCGGCGGCCGCGATCGCCCTCGTCTTCCCGTCGCCGACCGGCGAGAAGCCCCACTCCACGAGTTGGGACCTGGGTTTGGCAGCCCAGAACATGATCCTCGCCGCCTGGTCGCTCGGGATCGGGAGCTGCCCGATCACGGTGTACGAGCCGGAGCTGGCCCGGCGGATCCTCGGCTACCCCGCCGACCACGAGTGCGAGCAGCTCCTGACGTTCGGCTACCCGGCCGACCCCGAGGACCTAAGCCGGCCGCTCCGGGGCGGCCGCCGACGTCCCCTCGGCGACGTCGTCCACCGCGAGCGCTGGTAGACCCGTCGGGTTACAGGCGCTTGCGGAGGTAGGCCGTCACGGAGGCGTCGTAGCCAAGGGACTCGTACAGGTGGCGGGCCTCCGGCCGGTGGCGTCCGGCGGTGACCTCGACGAAGGCCGCACCCCGCTCGCGGGCGAACCGCTCGGCCTCGCCCATCAGCTCGTGGCCCATGCCCCGTTCGCGGGCCCCGGCATCGACGACCAGGGCCAGGATCCGGACGACGACGTCGTCGTGCTCGAAGCGGGGCAGAGCGTGGAAGGCGATGAAGCCGATGACCTCGCCGCCGCGATCGGCGACCACGACCTGCGAATCCGGGCCGTCGAACCGGCCCAGGCGCGCCACGATCGCCGACGGCCCGGCCGGATAGCCCTCATCGGTGAACAGCGCCGCGATTCGTTCCGCATCGGCGATCTCGGCGGGCCGCAGGATGGCCCCGGAGGTGTCGGTCATGGCAGGGGATGGTAGCGCGGCGGAGGGCTCGAAAGTCGCCGGAGGCCTGGATCAGCGCAGCAGCAGGTCCAGGATCGGCTCGCCGAGGGTGACGAACCCGAGGCGCTCATAGACACGGATCGCGACGTCGTTGTCGGCCTCGACGAGGAGGTGGACCAGCTCGGTCCCGACCTCGAGCGCCTCGGCGACCGCAAGAGCCGTGACCAGTGAGCCGAAGCCCCGTCCCTGGTGGGATGGCAGGGTGGCGATCGACGACAGGTAGGTCCCGCCCTCCTCCGCGACCCGGCGCGCCACCGCCACCGGTTGGCCCGCTTCCAGGACCAGGAGGACCGCGCCACCGGGCCTCCGGCCGGCGTAGAGCGTCTCCGCGCCCAGCGCCGGCACCCGGTCCGATTCGACGTCGAAGGCCTGCACCAGGAGGCGCGCGACCTCGATCGCCCGGAGCTCCGGCCCGCGCCCGACGTGCTCGAGGACCAGGTCGCGGCGGGTCGCCAGGCCCCGGGCCAGGGCGAGGCACGGTTCGGGGTCAGCGAGGACCATCGAGCGGTCGACGCCGACGATGCGAAAGCCGGCGCCACGAAGGCGCGCCGCGAGGTCCGCCGGCCGGTTGGCGAGCGACAGGGTCCGGAGGTGGGGCAGTCGATCGAGGGTCGCGAACAGGGTCACGATCTCATCGAGGCGGCGGTCGAAGGCCGGGCCGTCCTCGGGCCAGGCAGGGGCGGCGATCCGGTTCCAGAACGGCTCGCGATCGCTCGGGTCGTGGAGGAGCAGGGCGTCGCCGAGGTCGCGGACGTTGCGCAGCCCGATGGCGTGGATCGCCGCCTCGTGGCGTGCCAGGCGGCGCGCGAGCGCCTCGTCCGGGACAACCGGATGGAGCACGTTGGCGGTCAGCGACGTTCGAGGGCGAAGAGGGTCGCGCCGGATGGCAGCTCCATCACCGTCGGCTCCGGGAGGCCGGCGGCGGCGAACCAGTCGCGGTAGGCGGCGACGTCGCGAAGGCCGGCGCCCATGAACACCTCGTCGAGGTGGACGCCGGCGATGAGCTCGCCGTGGATGGTTCGCATCTCGCCGCTGTCCGTCGGCAGCAGCCAGTCGAGGACGAGCAGGCTGCCGCCCGGGTCGAGGGCGTCCCACGAGGCCCGCAGCGAGGCCGTTGGATCGGGCAGGAAATGGAGGGCGTACTGGTAGTACACGAGGTCGAACCGGCCGGGACGCGTGACCTCGTCGCGGCTTACCTGCTCGATCCGGATCCGGGCCGAGAGCCCGGCGTCCTCGATGAGCTCCCGGGCGCGGGAGATCGAGTCCGGCTCCGCCTCGATGCCGACGAGATCGAGGGCCGGGAAGCGCTGGGCCATGGCAACGAGCCAGCGGCCGCCGCCGCAGTGGACGTCGAGGACCCGCCCGCCGGTGACGAGCCGGGCAACGAGGTTCGGCATCGCCGCCAGGCCCTCGGTGAAGAAGACCGCGATGTCCTGGCGGGTGACCTGCTCGATCGCCGAGCGATAGCGGTCCGGGCGGGCCGGAACCGGCACGCCGGTCCGGAAGAAGTCGATCATCCGATCCCAGTCCAGGGTCGCCACGACCGAGTGGACGAACTGGCCACCGAGGAACTCGGAGCGCTGCTCGTCGAGCAGGATCAGGGCGGTCTCCGGGTCCAGGGTCATGACCCCGTCGTCGGCCTGGACGAGCCCGTGGGCCTCGGCGGCCCAGGCCCATGTCTCGACGGCCCGCGGGTGGGTCGACGTCCGAAGGGCGAGCTCTTCGACCCGGAGGCCGCCCTCGCCGGCCGCCCGGATCGCCCGGAAGAAGCCGAGGTCGACGCCAAGGAAGACGAGCCACGTCCGGTAGAAGCCACCGAGCGCGGCGATCAGGTCGTCGAAGCGGTCGTCGAGGCGCATCGCCCGGCGATTGTCGCACGGTCGCAGCCGTCGAATAACCGGCTACACCGTGGTAGCATGTGGGGGTTCGCTTCGGGCAGCGTCGTCGCCCGGGCACTGACCTGGAGCCATCATGCGCAGCCTCGCCCGTCCCGTCGGCCTCGGCCTGGCCGCCCGGGGCGATCCCGATGACGTCCTCGACTGGGCGCGCCGCGCCCGCGATGCGGGGCTCGATTCGCTGTGGGTCCACGATTCGTACTTCGAGCGAGACGCCATCACGTTCGTGACGACGGTCGCCGGCGGGCTGGCCCGCGACGGCGACGGAGACCGCGACGGGAGCGCGTTCCGGGTAGCCCTCGGCGCGGTCAACCCATTCACCCGGCACCCGGTCGTCCTTGCGATGACCGGCTCGGCCCTCGACGAGATCCTGCCCGGCCGGATCGTCATGGGCATCGGCACCGGGCTGCCCCTCCGCCTGAAGCAGATGGGCATTCCCTACGAACCCGACGCGGCGGTGGAGCGCGTGTCCGGTGCGATGGACCAGCTCCGGGCGCTGTGGGCGGGCGAGCGCCTGCCGTCGGCGACGCCGGGCCTGCCGCCGATCCAGCCGATGTTCCCGCCGGCTCACCGGATCCCGCTCGTCATCGCGGCTTACCGGGCGGCCTTCGTCGAGCTCGCCGGCCAGAAGGCCGACGGCTACCTCGCCCGGCCGGCCGAGTCCATCCCGTCCCTGAAGGGGATCCTCGAGCGGTTACGGGTCTCGGCGACCGCGGCCGGCCGCGACCCGGCCTCGATCGAGACCGCCGGCTACCTGCTGTCGCTCGTCGACCGGACCCGACGCGAGGCCCTCAACCGGGCCAAGCGCGAGCCCTTCGTCATCTACATGATGTCGGTCCTGTCCGATGTCTCGCTGCGGCGGGCCGGCTTCGAGGCCGAGCTCCGCGACCGGATCGCGGCCGCCTGGCGGGCCGAGGACTACACCCTCGCCGGGAACCTCATCCCCGACGAGCTCCTCGACGCCTTCATGCTCTGCGGGACCCGCGAGGACGTCGCCGCGAAGGCGCTGGCGTTCCACGTCGAGACCGGCCTCGGGCTGCCACTCCTGCAGCCCGTTCTCCAGGAGGAGCGCCAGATCGACGAGCTCATCGCGGCGGCCGCGATCTACGCGGAGCTGCCGCTTGCGGCACGCTGGGTCGCGGCCCCGACCGACGACGGCGCGGCGGCGGACGTCAGCGCCGCGGACGGTGTCGCCGCGGCGGCACCCGCGGTACCCGCTCCCCGCCCCCCCGGCGGTGCCCTGGCCGACGACCGCCGGCTGGGACCCATCGAGACCGTCCGGCGACGGCTGGCGGCGACATGGGAGATCCTGCGGCCGTTTGCCTACACCGCCTCGGTCATCCCGGTGCTGGCCGGAGGGGCGCTGGCCGCCCTCGACGAGCACTTCACCTGGCTGCCGTTCCTCGCCGCGCTCGCCGGCGGCGTGCTCCTCCACTCCGGGACGAACATCGTCAACGAGATCTACGACGTCCGCCAGGGCATCGACACGATCGTCTCGCCCCGGGCGAGCCACGCCATCGTCAAGGGCCGGATGAGCGAGCGGGCGGCGTTCGCGACGGCCGGGCTGGCCTTCGTCCTGGCCGTTGCGATCGGGGTCTACCTCGTCGTCCTGCGGGGCCCGGCGATCGTGGTCCTTGGCCTGCTCGGGCTCGTCGGCGGCTGGGGCTACACCGCGCCGCCGCTGCAGCTGAAGTACCGCGCCCTCGGCGTGCCGCTCGTGTTCGTGCTGATGGGGCCGCTCATGGTCGTGGGCAGCTACTTCGCCGTGACCGGATTGTGGAGCCCGGTGGCCCTGATCCTGTCCATCCCGGTCGGATTGCTCGTGGCGGCGATCCTCCACGGCAACGAATGGCGCGACATCAGCGAGGACACCCGGGCCGGGATCGTCACGCTGTCGTCGCGGATCGGGCGCGAGTGGGCCCACTATGGCTACGTCGGGCTCGTGCTCGGGGCCTACATCACGCTCGGCCTGGCGGTGGCCTTCTCGCTCCTGCCGCCGCCGACGCTCCTGGCCATCGTGTCGCTGCCGTTTCTCGCCCAGGTCGTCCGGTCGGCCGAGCTGGGGGCCACCGGCCAGGCCCGGGCGATCGCGATGATCGACCTCCAGACGGCCCGGCTCCACCTGGCCTTCGGCGCCTTCCTCGTCATCGGGCTGCTCCTCGCCGGGGTGGTGCGTGCCTGATCGACGACCGCCGGCCGGGGACGATCGGCCGGGGATGCTCGCCCTCGCCATCGGGCTGGCCGCCGCGGGTGTCGCGTTCAACGCCACGTTTCGCGGCCCGCGGGAACGGTTCTGGCCGCGGATGACCTGGACCGGGCTGACCCTCGGCGGGCTGGCCCTGCTCCTGTCCGGCCCGGCCAGGGGCGCACGGATCCGCTGGTGGCACGTGCCGCTCGGGCTCCTCTCGGCGGCCGTGCTGTACGTCACGTTCCAGGTCGGTGACCGGTTTGCCCGGCGCTTCGTGCCGAGCGGCGAGGCGGACATCAGCGATATCTACGCGCTCCGGACCCTCCGGCCCCGGGGCGAGATCGCCACCAGGCTGGCGACGATCGTCGGGCCGGCCGAGGAGCTCTTCTGGCGCGGCCTCGTCCAGGCGGCCCTGATGCGGCGCTGGGGTCGCTGGCGCGGCGCCGCCCTCGCCACCGTCGCCTACGGCAGCGTCCACGTGACCTCGGGCAACTTCACCCTGCTCGGCGCCGCCGGCGTGGCCGGCGCCCACTGGTGTGCGCTGTACGCGGCCGGCGTGCCCCTCGGCGCGCTCGTGGTGAGCCACGTCGCCTGGGACATCTGGATCTTCCTGGTCCAGCCGACGGGCGAGATCGAGATCCTGGCTGCGGCCTGATCGCAGGCCCGCCGAGCGGCCGGCCCAGGGCGCAAGATGCAACGGTTCCAGCCCGAGCCGTGTTTGTGTGATCGATGGACGCTGACGTCGCCCTCGCCGCTCGCCTTGCGATCGACCTCGACGGGTCCTTCCGCGCCCTCGTGACGAGCCACCAGGATCGTCTCTACACGATCGCCCTGCGCCTGCTGGGCGACCACCGCGACGCCGAGGAGGTCGCCCAGGACGCGTTCGTCCGAGCCTACCGGGCGATGGCCGGCTACGACGAGGCGCGGATCCGCGATCTCCGCCTCCGGCCGTGGCTGGCCTCGATCGTCGTCAACCTGTCGCGCAACCGTCGCCGGCGGTTGGACGAGCGGACGCCGCCGCTCCAGCTCGAGCCGATCGTCGAGAGCGGCGGGGAGCCCCCGGGGGCGGACGAGCGGGCATCGCCGCACGAGCGGGCCGCCCGTCGCGAGACGATCCGGACCCTCGCCGTGGCGCTCGGCGCGCTGCCACCCGGGCCGAGGGCCGCCGTGGTCCTCCGCCACGTCGACGGGCTGTCGGTCGCTGAGACGGCGGCCGCGCTCGGCCGTCCCGAAGGCACCGTCAAGGCCCAGGTCAGCCGGGGCCTGGCCCAACTTCGGATCCTGCTTGCCACCGATCCCGACCTTGCGCGTCCAGGGGACGCGGCACGTCCAGGGGACGCGGAGCGTCAACCGGACGCCCTGGCCCACCGAACGGAGCTCAGCGCATGACCGCTCGACTTGCGAACCCTTCCCTCGACCCGACGCCCGACGCTGGGCTCGAGGGCGCCCTCGCCGACCTCGTCGTGCAGGCGCCGGCCACCCTTGCCACGGCGACGCTCGTCGCCATCGGCCTCGAGGATCGATATGCCGAGCTCCCCTCGCCGCTCGGCTCGATCGTCGTCGCCTGGAACGGGCGGGGTGTGTCCGCCGTCGACCGCGCGGTCGACCTCGAGGCCTTCGAGGCCCGGTTCGTCGAGCACGTCGGCCGGCCAATCCAGCGCGCGGACGCCGTCCCCGCCGAGCTGGGCCGGGCCATCGGCGCGCGGCTCGCCGGTGATCGCCGGGTACGGGTCCCGCTCGACCTCCGCGGTCGGACCGAGTTCGAGACCGCGGTCCTCCTGAAGGCCCTCGAGATTCCCCGTGGTGAGGTCCGGCCGTACGGCTGGATCGCGGCCGAGATCGGGCGGCCGAGGGCGGTCCGGGCCGTGGGCACCGCGCTCGCCCACAACCCCGTGCCGCTCGTCGTCCCGTGCCATCGCGTCGTCCGGAGCGACGGGAGCATCGGCCAGTACTCGTTGGGCGGGCCGGTGGCCAAGCGGACGATCCTTGCCGTCGAGGGATTGGATCCAGAAGCGCTCGAGGCCGGGGCCCGGGCCGGGGTCCGCTTCCTGGGCTCTGACACGACCCATGTCGTGTGCCTGCCGACCTGCCACAACGCGAGGCGGATCACGCCGCGGCACCGGGTTCCGTTCCGGTCCCTGGCCGCTGCAGCCGCGGCTGGGTACCGTGCCTGTCGCGCCTGCCGACCGATCTCGGGGAGCGCCGCTGCCGCCTGATCGTCGAGGACGCGTCGGGGCGGCAGACTGCCACCAAAGCGCAACCTTGGCCCACTGGACTGGTCCAGCCCGGCCGTCTACACTCCCTCGATCTTGGACCACCTGACTATGCCAAAACAGACGAGCGGGCTGACCCTGTGGGCCGCCCTGGTGACCGTCTACGTCGTCTGGGGCTCGACCTACCTCGGGATCGCGATCGCCATCGAGACGATCCCCCCGTTCCTCATGCTCGCCGCCCGCTTTGCCATCGCCGGGGCTGTGCTCATCGCCTGGGAGGTGATCCGCGGCGGCCGGGGCTTCCGTCTCCCGACCGCCCGGGAGTGGCGCGACTCGGCGATCGTCGGAACGCTCCTGCTGGGCGTGGGGAACGGCTTCGTCGGCCTGGCCGAGAAGACCGTCCCGTCCGGGATCGCCGCGATCCTCGTCGCCCTCATCCCGGCCTGGTTCGCGATCTTCGGACGGCTCTACTTCCGGGATCCCCTGCCCCGCCTCGTCGTCTTCGGGATCGGTGTCGGGCTGGCGGGGGTGGTTCTCCTGGTCTGGCCGTTCGGGGCGGGCGCCAACGCGTTCGATCTCGGCGGCATCCTGATCCTCCTCGTCGCGCCGCTGGGCTGGGCCCACGGCTCGCTCTACTCGGCCCGCAGGGCGACGCTCCCGGCGCGCCCGCTCATGGCCACGGGGCTCCAGATGCTCCTGGGGGCCGTGGCCCTGTCGATCGAGGGCGTGGCGATCGGCGAACCTGCTCGCCTCGACATCGCCGCCATCTCGGCCGAATCGCTGGCGGCCCTCGCCTACCTCACCGTGTTCGGCAGCCTCATCGCCTTCAATGCGTACGCCTGGCTGCTGCGCAACGCGCCGCTGCCGCTGGTGAGCACGTACGCCTACGTCAACCCGGTCGTGGCGGTGGCCCTCGGCGGGCTCATCCTGGCCGAACCGATCACGCCGCGAACACTCGTCGCCTCGGCGGTGATCGTGGCGGCGGTCGCGATGATCGTGACCGCCCGCGGTCGGATGGCCCGCGCGGGTGTCTCGGCCGAGCCGGAGCGCTCTGACGGCGGGTCCACCGCCACCGACGCACCGGATGCGCCCGGCATCCGGCCAGGCTCCCTCAGCCCGACGCCCGCCCCTCGGCCCTGACCATCCGGGCCACGCGTTTCGCCATCGTCATGACGGCGAGCATCGGGTTGACCCCGATCCCCGTCGGGAACGTCGAGCTGTCCGCGACGTAGAGCCCGGGGATCACGCGGCCGCCCGGCCCGCGGACGCGTCCGCCCGGATCGGCGGCATGGTCGGCGGCGGAGGCACCCATCCGCAACGTGCCCATCTGGTGGGCGGAGAAGACGGTCCCCCGATTCGGCCCGAAGTCCATCGCCGCAAGGCGCTCCAGGAACGCCTCGAAGCGGGCCGCCTCGCCGGCGCCACCGGCGCCCCTCGCGCCCCCCGTGCGCCCGGTGTCGTGCCGGATGATCGGGGTCGCCGCGGCGAGGATCTCCACCGCGCCGGCCGCCCGGGCCAGACGGGCCATCGAGCCGAGAGCGTGGCGGAGGGTCGCCACCCCGGTGGCATCGAGCCGGTAGTCGATCCGGACGCGGCCCGCCCGGGTGAGGGTGGTGCGGCCCGCGCCGCCGTCGCGGGTGACGGCCACGATCGGGGCGAGGAACCGCCCGGCGGTCATGAGCTCGGCGTGGTCGGCGGCCCCGTCCCAGGGCAGGGCGAGGGCGAGGAGGCCCGGGTGACCCGGCGCGGATTCGATGACGTATCCGTGCCGGCCGCCGCCGGGCGCCATGAACTCGGCCGACCGCGCGGCCTGCATGATTCCCCGCCACATGTCGACCGGCTCGGCCATCCGGGCGGCGACGACCGGGACCGGGTGGAGCCGAAGGTGCCGACCAGCGGCGGGATGGGCAACACCGCTGGCCTGGACGATCGCCGGCGTCCGGAGCGCGCCGGCGGCGAGGACGACCTGTTGGGCACGGGCCACCAGGCGGCGGACCCGTGCCGCGGTGGGATCCCCGGGCGCGGCAAGGACCGGCAACCCGGTGGCGGGGTCGGTGACGAGGAGGTTGCCCTCCACGCCGACGACGCGGTCCTGATCGAGGACCAGCCGCGTGACCCGAACCCGATCGACGATCCGTGCGCCGGCCGCGCTCGCGGTCGCGAGGTGGGCGCGGATCCCGCTCTGCTTCGTCCCCCGGGTGCAGCCGAACGGGCAGCTCCCGCAGTCGGCGCAGCCGGCCCCGTTCCGTCGGATCGGCGCCGCCTCCCAACCGAGGGCCGCGGCCCCGCGCAGGATCGCCGCGTCCTTCGGCGGCGCGGTCTCGCAGTCGGCGACCCCAATCTCCAGCTCGATCGCCGCCCGGTCCGCGTCCCACTCGGCCCCGTCGAGGCCGGCGAGGCCGTGATCGGCCGCCCATTCGCGGCGGATCGGGGCGGGAATATCGATGCAGGTCATCCAGTTGACGACCGTCCCCCCGCCGACCGCCGAGCCGGCGAGGAGGCTGATCGAGGCATCCCAGGTCGAGAGCACGCCGTGATTGAGGTACAGCCGCGAGAACGCCTCCATCTCCGTCCGCGGCATCGTCGTCTCGTCGACGAACGGACCTGCCTCGAGGACGAGCACCGACCGGCCGGCCGCCGCGAGCTCGGCGGCGACGACACCGCCGCCCGCCCCCGAGCCGACGACGATGACGTCCGCCTCGAGCGTGACCGGGTCGTCGTTGGCGGAGCGATCCAGGTCGAGCGGCCGCACGGCGGCAGGCGCGGCGGCCGTCGGCGGCGCGTCCGGCATGTAGCCGAGGGACGTGGCGAGCGGGTTGCGGGCAGACCCGTCGGTCCCGGGCGCGGCATAGGCGAGGAACGACAGGAGCTTCCGGAACGCCTGGAACCCCGAGCGCCTGAGGCCAAGCGGCGAGCGGGCCCAGCGGAGGAGGAGTCGCTCCCGGTCGGCCGGTGACATCGACGCCAGCCCCCGCAGCCGGCCGGCGGTCAGAAGGTTGGCAACCGGGTTCTCGAGGAGCCGGAGGACGAGCCGGAGCTGGGCGACCTGGGCCGGGTCAGCGGCGCGGACGAGGGCCTCGGTTGCCAGGGCGGCAAGCTGTTGGCCGTCGGCCGCCGGCACGAACGCCTCGGCCAGGATCGCCACCGTGGCCAGATCGTCGGCGCTGAAGCGCCCGTCGGCGCTGGAGCGGCCGTCAGCACTGGATCGCCCGTCAGCGCCGGAACGCCCGGACGGAGCGACGCCCCCGGCGGCCGGCTCCACCTGGCGGCTCAGGCCCGGCGGACGATCAGGCGCGCCCGGCGCCGGCCGCGGTCGAGACCGGCAGGCGCTCGAAGCCCTGGGCCGGCAGCGGCTCGCAGCGAAGGGGTCGGTCCTCGCGATAGCCGAGGGCGTAGTCGGCCTGGATGAGGGTGTGGAGCTGGCTCGTGCCCTCGTAGATGACGGCCGCTTTCGAGTTGCGGAGGTAGCGCTCAACCGGGAACTCGTTCGAGTAGCCGTTGGCGCCGTGGATCTGGATGGCGTCAAGCGCACTGGCGACGGCGTGGTCCGTCGCGAACCACTTGGCGAGCGACGTCTCGCGGGTGTTGCGGATGCCGTGATTCTTCAGGAACGCCGCTCGCCAGACGAGGAGCCGGCCGGCCTCGATGCCGCCGACCATCTTCGCCAGCATCTGCTTCACCAGCTGGTGCCGCCCGATCTCGTCACCGAAGGTGTGACGCTCATGGGCGTAGCGGAGCGAGGCATCGAGGCAGGCCTGGGCGAGCCCGACGTTGCCGGCCGCGACCGTGAACCGGCCCTGGTCGATCGCGCTCATGGCGATGAGGAAGCCCTCGCCCTCCTCGCCGATCCGATGCTCGACCGGGACCCGGACGTCCTGCATCTGGATCGTGCCGGTGTTGCCGGCCCGGATGCCGAGCTTGCCGTGGAGCGTGCCGGTGGTCAGGCCGGCCATGCCTCGCTCCAGCACGAACGCCGTCACGCCCTTGTGCCGCTTCGCCCGATCGACCGAGGCGAAGACGAGGAAGTGGTCGGCGAGGTCGGCGATCGAGATCCAGATCTTCTCGCCGTTCAGGACGTACGAATCGCCGTCCTTCCGGGCCGTCGTGGCGAGGTTCGCGGCGTCCGTCCCCACGCCCGGCTCGGTCAGGCCGAACGTCGCCAGCTTCTCGCCCCGGGCCTGGGGCACCAGCCAGCGCTCCTTCTGCTCGTCGGTCCCCCACTGCATCAGGGTCAGCGAGTTGAGCCCGACGTGGACGCTCTGGACGACCCGGAAGGCCGTGTCGGCCCGCTCCAGCTCCTCGCAGATGATGGCGAAGCTCAGGTAATCCATGCCCGAGCCACCCCATGCCTCGTGGATCGGGGCGCCCAGGAGGCCGAGCTCGGCCATCTTCACGAAGACCTCGCGGTGGACCTCGCCGTTGGCGTCCCACTCGCGGATATAGGGGTTGATCTCGCGATCCACGAAGTCGCGGACGGTCTCCTGGACGAGGCGGTTCTCATCGGTCAGCCGGAAGTCGATGGCCACGGACCGATGATGCCACCCCGGGCGGGCCCGGACACTGCCGGTTGGCACGCGACGGCGGGCTCGACCGCCCGCTATCCTCGGCCGGATGACCAGTTCCCCCGACGACCTCGACCTTGCCGCGCTCGCCGGCGGCCACCTGACCCCCGTCCTCGGCCGCTACTTCGAGCGGTCGTGGAGCCACGGGCTGGGCCACCGGCTCTTCGACACCGGCGGCAAGGCCTATCTCGACTTCGCGAACGGGATCGCAGTGACCGCCCTCGGGCACGCCCATCCGGCGGTTACGGCCGCGATCCACGCCCAGGTCGACCGGCTCATCGGCCCGACCGGGGCCATCGGCTTCGCCGAGCCCGTGGCCCGCCTGACCGACCGCCTGGCGGCGGCGCTCCCGGACCCGATCGATTCGATCTTCCTCCTGAACTCCGGGTCGGAGGCCATCGACGGGGCGATGAAGCTCGTTCGACGCGTCACGGGACGGCCCTCGATCATCGCCTTCCAGGGCGCGTTCCACGGCCGGACCTACGGGGCGACCTCGATCACGAGCTCGTCGCCCAACTACCGCCACGGCTACGAGCCGCTCATCCCGTCGATCTACATCGCCCCGTTCCCGCAGGTCTGGCGGGAGTTCGACGGGGACGAGGCGCGAGCGAGCGAGGTTTCGCTGGCGCGCCTTCGGGCGATGCTGTCGAGCGCCGTCCCGGCGGCCTCGGTCGCGGCGATCTTCATCGAGCCGGTCCAGGGCGAGGGCGGCTACCTGCCCGCGCCTGTCGCCTTCCTCCAGGGCCTCCGGGCCATCTGCGACGAGCACGGCATCCTGCTCGTCGCCGACGAGGTCCAGTCCGGCTATGGCCGAACCGGCCGGATGTGGGCGTTCGAGCACGCCGGGATCGTGCCCGACGTGGTGTGCATCGCCAAGGCCATCGCCAACGGCCTGCCACTCTCGGCGATCGCCGCCCGGCGCGAGCTCCACGAACGCTGGGGCAAGGGCGCCCACGGCTCGACATATGGCGGGAACCCGGTCGCCTGCGCCGCCGCCCTCGCCGTCCTCGACACGATCGAGGAGCAGGGGCTCGTTGCCAACGCCGCCGCCCGGGGCGCGGACCTGCGGGCCGGCCTGGCGCGGTTGGCGGCCGAGGACGAGCGGATCGGGGACGTCCGGGGACCCGGCCTGATGATCGGGGTGGAGTTCGTGTCGGACGCCGCAACGAGGACGCCGGATGGGGCGCTGGTGGATCGACTGGTTGCCAGGTCGGCGGACCTGGGATTGCTCGTCCTGTCCTGCGGCCCGCAGCACCAGGTGGTGCGCTGGATCCCGCCGCTGGACGTCAGCGCCGCGGAGGTGTCCGAAGCGCTCGAGATCTTCGGCGAGGCGCTCCGGACGGTCTGACCCCCGTCCGGGTGGCACGCGCCGTGGCGTCCACGGCCGTCGCGGGTGCAGCCCGCGAGCGGCCGGACTAGCGGTTCTGGTGGAGGAAGCGGAGAACGTCCTCGAGCCGGAAGCGACGATCGCCGCGCTTGCAGACCCGATAGAACGGGAGCTCGCCGCGGTCGCCGAGCCGCTTCACCGTGTTGACGTGGAGATGGAGCATCTCCGCGACTTCGGTGGCGGTGAGCATCGGTCCGATTTCGTTGACTGCCATCGAGGCCATTGCCATGGTCGCCTTTCGATCATCTGACGTCGCCGTGGGCACGTCCGGTGGTGACGGGTGCGGTCCGGCTCGTTGATGACTGGAACGTACGGGTCCGCGGGGGTCGCGCCAAGCCGTACTTCGGTTCGGGTCGAGGGGAGTACCCACGGGTGGGCCTTGGGGCCGGCCGCCGCCCAATCACTGGCAGCGCGCGCCGCGAGCCAGCCGGCCGGGCGATCCCCCGGGGTCGCCGCTAGCATCTGGGCTGCCCATGACGCCCTCTTCCCCGTCCTATCGCGCGCTCCTCGAGGTGCCATCGCTGGGACGGGCGCTGGCCGGGATGCATCTCGTCCGGATCGCCCAGTCGATGATCGGCGTCGCCCTGGTGCTGTTCTGCCTTGGCCGCTACGGCTCGCCCGCCATCGCCGGCCTCGTCACCTTCGCCAGCGTCGCCCCGGGACTCCTCATCAGCCCGATCGGGGGCGCCCTCCTCGACCGCCACGGCCGGACCCGGCTGATCCTGTTGGATCTGGTCATCGCGACGGTGGCGATTGCGATCATCGCCGTCCTCGCCGTCGCCGACGCCCTGCCGGCGGGCCTGCTCGTGCTCATCGCCGCCATCTCGTCCCTGACCGGCCCGCTCGGCGCGACGGGCATGCGGACACTCTTCCCGCTGATGGTGCCGCCGGCCCTGTGGGAGCGGGTGAACGCGATCGATGCGAACGGCTACGTCGTCGCATCGATCATCGGCCCGCCGCTGGCGGCGGTCATGGTCGGGGCCTTCGGTGGGCCGGTGGCGCTGCTCGCGATCGCCGTGCTCCTGGGTGTCGGGGCGGTCATCCTCCGGCCCGTCCCCGAGCCGCCGGCCGAGGTCAGCTCGACCGGCCGGCTCCTCACCGACGCCTGGCTCGGCCTCCGGTACACCTGGGCCAACCGGACGCTCCGCGGCCTCGGCCTCTCGATCACGACCCTCAATCTCGGCAGCGGCATGGTCTCGATCGTCGTGCCGCTGCTCGTCCTGGACCGGTTGGGCCTGGACGAGGCAGCGGTCGGGGCAGTCTTCGCGGCCCAGGGCGTGGCCGGGGTCGTCGCGGGGCTGCTCGCGGGCCGGATCGACACTCGCGGCCGCGAGACGCGCCTCCTGGCCGGCCCGATGGTGGCCTTCGTCCCGGCCCTGGCCCTGCTGCTCGTGCCTGGCCTCTGGCCGATCGTCCTCTCCATGGTCGTCATGGGCCTCGCGACGGGGCCGATGGACGTTGCCATGTTCACCCTGCGGCAGCGCCGGACCGAGGCCGCCTGGATGGGACGAGCGTTCGCGATCTCGATGGCCTTCAACTTCGCCGGCTGGCCGGTCGGGGCCGCGATCGCCGGGCTGCTCGCGGCGGTCTCGCTCGAGGCGGCGGTGGTGCTGGGGGTGGCGACGACCATCCTCGCCGTCGTCCTCGCGGCGACCCTCGTTCCGCGCGACGAACCCACCATGCCCGCACCGGCGTCCGAGTCCCCACCCGCGGCATCCGCCGAATCGGCCGCCGATCTCGTCCGAGGCTCCTGAGCTCGCTCGTCGCAGGCCCGAAAGACGGGCCCGGCCCTGACCATCGGGCCACTACGAATCGAGGCCCGCCGGGTCGATGGTTGTCCGTGGCGCCCCGCTCGTCCGTTCCGCGGGCGTTCGGTGGGCGTCCAGGCGCAGCCGGGGAGCTCGGATGTCACGCCTCGTCGCCATCACCGCCGCGCTTCTCGCCCTGGCCGTCGTCATGCCCACCGGCGCGCTGGCCGCGGAGGCCGCCGACCCGAGCCAGCCCTACATCGTCATCCTCCGCGGAGGCGGCAGCGCGGTCGAGCCCGCGGCCGTCGGCCAGCCGGCACGGCGCAACGCGGCCGCGATCGACCGGGTGTCGAGCCGCAACGCGATCGCGGTCGGTCGGCGCTTCGAGCACCTCCTGGCGGGCTTCGCCGCCGCGCTCGCGCCAAGCGAGGTCCGGGCCCTCGCCGCGGATCCCGATGTTGCCGCGGTCGTGCCGGACGAGCCGATCGAGCTGATGTCGCAGTCGATGCCCACGGGCGTCGCCAGGGTCGGCGGCCGGACGTCGCCTGCGGCCCTGATCGACGGCGTCGACGAGCGCGTCGATGCCGACGTGGCCGTGGTCGACACCGGGATCGATGGCGCCCACCCCGACCTCAACGTCGTCGGCGGGATCAACTGCTCCTCCTCGGACCCGACGGCCTGGCGCGACGAGAACGGCCATGGCACCCACGTCGCCGGCACGATCGCCGCCAAGGACGACACGAACGGGGTCGTCGGCGTCGCCCCGGGCGCCCGCCTGTGGGCCATCCGGATCCTCGGCGCCGACGGCAGCGGCCTGCTGTCCTGGTACATCTGCGGCCTCGACTGGATCGCCGCCCAGCGCGACCCGTCGGACGCCTCCCGGCCGCTCATCGAGGCGGTGAACATGAGCGTCGCGAAGTGGGGCTCCGACGATGGCGCCTGCGGCGCGGCCAACGGCGACCTCCTCCACTCGGCGATCTGCCGGCTGGTGGCCTCCGGGGTCACGGTGGTGGCCGCGGCCGCCAACGATGCCGGCCCGGCGAGCCTCCGGGTCCCGGCGGCGTACGACGAGGTCATCACCGTCTCGGCGCTGGCCGACACCGATGGCCGCCCCGGGGGCGCGGGTGGCGACCGCTGCTACAGCTGGGGTAGCTACGACGTGGACGATACGTTCGCCGACTTCTCGAACTACGGACTGGACGTCGACCTCATCGCCCCCGGCAAGTGCATCTGGAGCTCCAAGCCGGGCAACACCTACGGCTGGTCGTCCGGGACGTCGATGGCGGCGCCCCATGTCACCGGCGCGATTGCGCTCTACAAGGCATCCCGGCCATGGGCGACCCCGGCCGAGGTCAAGCGCGCGCTGCTGTACCTCGGGAGCATGAGCTGGTCGACAGCGACCGACCCGGACGCGATCCACGAGCCAGTTCTGGACGTCGCACGGATCGGCCCGATGGGCGCCGTCACGATGACGCCGTCACCGGCCGCGGTCGCGGTCACGGCGGCCGGCGGAACGGTCCCGGTCACGCTCACCCTGTCCCGGGCGACGGTCCTCGAGGAGCTGACCCTGTCGGTGGCGGGAGTCCCGGCCGGCATGACGGCCAGCCTCGACCGGACGAAGCTGTTCGGCTTCGAGGCCACGACGGCGACCCTGACCGTGACCGTCCCGGAGGGCTTCTCGACGGGGACCTACCCGATCACGGTCACGGCCGACTGGCACGGGACGCACGGGAGCGTGACGATCCCGGCGGTGGTCTCCGTCCGGCCCGTCACCCAGCTCGGCGGGGCCGACCGCTACGCGACCTCGGCCGCGATCTCGGCGGCAACGTATGCGCCGGGCGTGGCGGTCGCCTACATCGCCGCCGGCTTCGGCTACGCCGAC
>SCUO01000041.1 GCA_004297395.1 Chloroflexota bacterium
CCGCGATGGTGCCGATGCCATCGCATCGACCGGACTCCCTCTGGGCGCCCGCTCGACGACCGCTCACGGTCGGGCTCGTCCTGACGATCACCCTCGTCGCGTCGGAGGCCCTGGCCGTGGCCACGGCGATGCCGATCGTCGCCGGCGATCTCGGTGGCCTGGAGCTCTACGGCTGGGTGTTCTCGGCCTTCTTCCTGGGCACGCTCATCGGGATCTCGGTTGTTGGCGGCCTCATCGACGAGCGGGGGATGGTCCTGCCGTTCGTCGGCGGGCTCGTCCTCTTCGCCATCGGGCTCCTCATCTGCGGGCTGGCCCCGACCATGGAGACCGTCGTCGTGGGCCGGTTCGTCCAGGGCCTCGGGGCGGGTGCGGTCCCGCCGGTCGCGTACGTCGCGATCGGCCGGAGCATGCCCGACCGGCTTCGGCCCCAGATGTTCGCGACCCTCTCGGCCGCCTGGGTCCTACCGGGCCTGTTCGGGCCGGTGGTGGCCGGCTTCGTGGCCGAGATCTGGCACTGGCGGCTCGTCTTCCTGGGCCTGCTGCCGCTCATCGTCGTCGCCGGGTCGATCGCCTTCAGGGCGCTGCGGGCGATCCCCGACCAGCCAGTCGCGGGCCGCGGCGGAAGGGCCGGTGCAGGCGAGGGCGCCGCCGAGGATGCGGGTGAGGACGTGTCGGCGGGCCGTCGGGACGCCCGGGCCGAGCGGCGACGGCGCTATGCCTGGGCGGTGGTCGTGTCGATCGGGGCGGGGCTCCTGATGATGGGCCTCCTCAGCGAGCAGCCGCCGGTGTTCGTCGCCGCGTCCCTCGTCGGGCTCGCCGTCACGCTCGTCGCGTTCCGTCGCCTGACTCCCCCCGGGACCCTCCGGCTGGCTCGTGGCTACCCGGCCGCGGTCCTCCTTCGAGGCTTCCTGACGTTCGCCTTCTTCGCGGTCGACGTCAACGTGACGCTGCTCCTCCAGGAGGTCCGGGGCTGGTCCGCCCTCGAGGCCGGGCTGGCGGTGACCGCGGCGACCCTCGCATGGTCGGCCGGGTCGTGGATCCAGGCACGGGCCGTCGGGCGGATCGGGGCGGAGCACTTCGTCCAGATCGGCTTCCCGATCGTCGCCCTCGGCATGGCCGGTCTGGCGCCGGTCCTCCTGCCCGAGGTGCCGGCCTGGATCGCGATCCCGACCTTCGCGGTGGCGGGGCTGGGGATGGGGTTCTCGTATTCGCAGTTCGCGATCATCGTCCTGCGCGACGCGCCCCGCGACGCCCAGGGCGCGGTGACCGCCGCCGTGTCGCTGTCCGATGCGCTGGGGACGGCCCTGGGGGCCGGGATCGCCGGCGCCATCCTGGCCGCCTCGCTCCGGGCCGGCGCCGGGGCGGCGCCGGGCCTCGGCGCGACGATCGCGATGGGCGTCGGCGTGGCGCTCCTGGGATTCCTCCTCGCCCCGCGGCTCCACCATCGTTCGGCTGGGGTCACCACGAAACCGGACTCGGGCGAGGCCGGCGGCGTCGCCGCCTGACGTTCCTCCCCGCGGCGGGGGCCGAGTCTGCCCCGCGGACCGCCGTGCTGCTCCCACCAGCAAATCCCGCAATTCTCGGGCGACAAGCCGCACGCTCAGTCGGAGCGAGTGCCCCTATCGCCGAATCTCCCGCCTGGTAATGCTGGAAGCATCAAGGCAAGGAAGGTGCCGGCGCCGGGGGCGTGACCGCGCCGCAACCCGGGATTTGATGCCAGGGGCATCAACCGCGCCGGGAAGGAAGCGGCGAGGCGCCGTGCGGTAGACTCGACCGGTCGCGTGGGCGGCACCAACCGGCCCCCGGCAGACCCCGCCCTGGAGGACCCCGCCGACATGTCCGCCGAGACGCTTCGCGCGAAGATCCGCGAGATCCCGGACTTCCCGAAGCCGGGGATCCTGTTCTACGACATCACCACGCTCCTCAAGGACGCGGCGGCGTATCGCGAGGCCATCGGCCTCATGCTCGAGCCGTACCGGGACGCGAAGATCGATGTCGTCGTCGGGATGGAATCGAGGGGCTTCATCTTCAGCGCCCCGATGGCCTACGAGCTGGAGGCAGGCCTCGTTCCCGTCCGCAAGCTGGGCAAGCTGCCGGCCGAGACGCTCAGCGTCGAGTACGCCCTGGAGTACGGCTCGAACACCCTCGAGATTCACCGCGATTCGATCCAGTCCGGGCAGCGGGTCCTCATCGTCGACGACCTCCTGGCCACGGGCGGCACGGTCAAGGGCACGATCGAGCTCGTGGAGCGCCTCAAGGGCGACATCGCCGGCCTCGCCTTCCTCGTCGAGCTCGATTTTCTCCATGGCCGCGAGCGGCTCGACGGCCGCCGGGTCACGAGCGTCATCCGGTACTGACCGGACGCCCGGCCCCGCGCCCACCGACCAGTCGAACCGTCACCAGATGAGCGGCTCGCCCCCGGATCCCTCCCGCCGCAGGTTCTTTCGGCAGTTCGCCGGCGAGATCGCGGCCAGCGCGGCCCAGGTGGTCGGGGCCGTGGCCGAGGTCCGCGACCGCTCGGCGGCGGAGGCCCAGGCAATCCTCGGAACGGTCGATTCGGCGATGGGCGGAACCGGGGCGCGGACGCGGGCGACGTCCGGTTCGCGCGGCACGTCCGTGCCGGCGTCGAAGGCCGTGCCGGACCCGGCCGCCGGGACCGAGGCCCCGACCGGCTTCCGGACGCCGTTCCGCTTCGATGCCGACGACGTCCTCTTCGTCATCGACCAGCGCGAGCTGCCCGACGTGCTCGTCGAGATCCCCGTCAGGCACGCCCACGACGGCGCGCGGGTCATCCGCGACATGGCGGTCCGCGGCGCCCCGGCGATCGGCCAGGTGGCCGCGCTCAGCCTGGCCATCGGCGGCTGGCTGGCCCGCAACGCGCCACCGCGATCGCGGGACGCGATCATCAAGGCCGCCGCGAAGTCCCTCGCCGGGGCCCGCCCGACGGCGGTGAACCTGGGCTGGGCGGTCGATCGGGTCATGGCCGCCTACCAGGCGGCCGAGGCGGCGGACGCGACCGGCGTCGAGATCGCGGCGGCGATGCGGGCCGAGGCCGACCGGATCGTCTTCGAGGCCAACGACGACCACGGCCGCCTCGCCGAGCACGGGCTCCATGCCCTGCCCGACACGGGCCCGCGCGAGCTCAACGTCCTGACCCACTGCAACACCGGGCCGCTGGCCTGCGGCCAGTTCGGAACGGCTCTCGGGGTCGTCCAGGCTGCCCATCACGCCGAGCGGCCGATCCACGTCTGGGTCGACGAGACCCGGCCGTATCTCCAGGGCGCCCGGCTGACCGCGTGGGAGCTGGCCCAGGCCGGCGTCCGCCACACCCTCATCCCGGACGTCGCGGCGGGCTCGCTCATGGCCGCCGGCAAGGTGGATGCGATCCTCGTCGGGGCGGATCGCGTGGCAGCGAACGGCGACACCGCGAACAAGGTCGGGACGTACCCGCTGGCCGTCCTGGCAGCTCGCCACGGCGTGCCGTTCTACGTCTGCGCCCCGATCTCGTCGGTCGACCTCCAGACACCCGACGGGGCGGCCATCACGATCGAGGAGCGGGCCGCCCGCGAGGTGACGGAGGTCCGTGGCCGGAAGATCGCGCCGCCGGGGACGGCAGTCTGGAACCCGGCCTTCGACGTCACGCCGGCCGAGCTGATCAGCGGCATCGTCACCGAGGAGGGCGTGCTTCGGGCGCCGTTCGGTCCGGCGCTCGCGGCCGCCGCCGCGGCGCGCGAGGCGCGCCGCGGGCCGGTTCCGTCACCCGTGGACTGGGGGGGCCCGGTCGTGTCGGCGGCCGCCGAGCCCGGCCGCGCCTGATGGCCACGGTCGCGATCTCACGCGGCGACGCCGCGATCAGCGCGGCCCCGACCGCTGATCGAGCCCTCCTGCGGGGCTTCCTCGAACGCGACCGGATCTACGCCGCCTACGCCATCTGCGACCTCGACGATCGCGAGTTCTCGAAGACGCGCTGGGGCGCGGCCTGGAGCGGCGGCTCGGTCATCGCCCTCGTGCTGGAGTACTCGGGCGCTTCGCCCCAGCCGCTGTTCGCGATGGGCCGCGAGGACGGAATCGTCGCCGTCCTGCGGCACGTCATCCGGCCGCGCCTCGCGTTCATCGCCTCGCTCCCGGCCGCCGTGCCCGCGATCAATACCGTGTACCGCCTGGACAGCGGCCCCCAGATGGTCCGGATGTGGGTGGACCGGGCGCGCTTCCGGCCGGCCGACGACCCCGTACGCCTCGGCGTCGAACGACTGGCTCCCAGCGACGCCACCGAGCTCAACCGCCTCTACCAGCTGGGCTTCGGGGCCTGGCTCCCACCCCAGGCGATCTCCGACGGCGTGTACTACGGGCTCCGGGTCCAGGGCCGGCTCGTCGCCGCGGCGGGTACCCACGTCACCAGCCCCGCGGCGCGGCTGGCGGTCGTCGGCAACGTCCTGACCCACGGCGACTACCGCGGCCGGGGCTACGCGACCGCGGTCACGGGCGCCGTCACGGCGGAGCTTCTCGAGTCGTGCGACCATGTCGTCCTCAACGTCCGGGCCGACAACCCGCCCGCCATCAGCGCCTATCGCCACCTCGGCTACGCCGAGCACGTTCGATTCGAGGAACGGCTCGCGCACCGCCTCGGCTCGCCCTGGTCGGAGCTCGTCCAGGCGTTCCGCCGCCGCCTCAGCCTGGGGAAGGACCTGGGAAAGGAGCCTCCACCGCGATGACCGTCGCCCCGCGCCCCGGCGCGTCGCCCGTCCCCGCCCATGATGTCACCGACGTCGGCCGCGCCGCCGAGGGTGTCCGCCGGGTCGAGTGGGCCGAACGCGAGATGCCGGTCCTCCGACTGATCCGCGAGCGGTTCGCCGCGGAGCGACCCCTCAAGGGCCTCCGGATCGGGGCCTGCCTCCACGTGACCTCCGAGACGGCCAACCTCATGCGGACCCTCAAGGCCGGCGGGGCGGATGTGGTGCTCGCGGCCTCGAACCCGCTCTCGACCCAGGACGACGTCGCGGCGGCCCTCGTCGACGAGTACGGCATCGCGACCTACGCCCGGCGGGGCGAGGACCGCGACACCTACTACCAGCACCTCAATGCCGTCGCCGACACCCGACCCCAGCTGACGATGGACGACGGCTGCGACCTCGTCTCGCTCCTCCACAGCGACCGGCCGACGCAGGTCCCGGAGGTCCTCGCCGGGACCGAGGAGACGACGACCGGCGTCATCCGCCTCCGGGCCATGGCCGCCGACGGCGCCCTGGGCTACCCGGTCATCGCCGTCAACGAGGCGCTGACGAAGCACCTCTTCGACAACCGCTACGGGACCGGCCAGTCGACCCTGGACGGCATCCTTCGCGCCACGAACCTGCTCATCGCCGGTCGGAACGTGGTCGTCGCCGGCTACGGTTGGGTGGGGCGGGGGATCGCCTCGCGGATGCACGGCCATGGCGCCCACGTCGCCGTCGTCGAGGTCGATCCGGTCCGGGCCCTCGAGGCGCTCATGGACGGCTACCAGGTCATGACCGTCGGCCAGGCCGCCGGCTGGGGCGACCTCTTCATCACCGCGACCGGCAACGTCAACGTCTTCCGGCGCGAGCACTTCGAGGCCATGAAGGACGGCGCGGTCATGGCCAACAGCGGCCATTTCGATGCCGAGCTCGACCTCGCAGCCCTGCGGGCCATGGCCGAAGGCCACGTCCGCGAGGTCCGGGAGAACGTCCAGGAGTTCGATCTCGGCGGCAAGCGCGTCCATCTCGTGGCCGAGGGACGGCTCGTCAACCTGGGCGCCGCCGAGGGCCACCCGGCCGCGGTCATGGACATGAGCTTCGCCAACCAGGCCCTCGCCGCGGAGTACGCGGTCCGCCACCACGCCGAGCTCGAGGACCAGGTCTACGTCGTGCCCGAGGCCATCGATGCCGAGGTCGCCCGGCTCAAGCTCGCCGCGATGGGCATCACCCTCGACGCGATGACCCCCGAGCAGGCGGCCTACGTCGCCTCCTGGCGCCAGGGAACCTAAGCGCCCGATGCTCCCCGTCCCCGCGGTCCCAGAGCGGCCGTATCGTCACGCGCCCGCCCTGCGACGGTCGAGTCAACAGTGTCCGGGCTGCCGATGACCGAGCCGACGATCGCGCCGTTCGGCAGCTGGGTCTCGCGATTCCCGATCGAGCGCCTCACCGACGGCGTCGTGTTCCTCGGCGAGGTCCGGGGGGCCGGCGGCGTCCGCTGGTGGCTCGAGGGGCGGCCCGAGGAATCCGGTCGCCAGGTTCTCGTCCGGCGTGATCCCGATGGGACCGTCACCCGCCTCACGCCCGAGGGCTTCAACGCCCGGACCCGTGTCCACGAGTATGGCGGCGCGGCGACGCTCGTCTCCGGGGAGCTCGTCGTCGTCAGCGACTTCGCCACCGGTCGGCTCCACCGGGTCACGAGCCCGGGCGAGCTCGCGCCCCTGACCCCGGATCGGGCCTGGCGGTTCGCCGACCTGGAGCACGACGCCCCGAGGGGCCGCCTTTACGCCATCCGCGAGGACCACGAGCCGGACGTCGTTGCCGCCCACGGCGAGTGGGTCAACGAGCTCGTCTCGATCGACCTCGGGAGCGGCGCCGTCGAGGTCATCGCCAGCGGCGCCGACTTCTACGCCGCGCCACGCCTCTCGCCCGACGGGCGGACCCTCGTCTGGCTCGAGTGGTCGCACCCGAACATGCCCTGGGACGGGTCCGAGCTGAAACTGGCCGCCGTCGGGGAGGGCGGCACGATCGGGCCGGCCGTCACGGTGGCCGGCAGCCCGTCCGACTGGGTCAGCCAGCCGCGCTGGTCGCCCGAGGGCATCCTCCATTTCGCAGCCGAGCCCGACGGCTGGATGAACCTCCAGCGCTTCCGGGGCGGTGTCGTCGAGCCGGTCGCGCCGTTGGCGGTCGAGTTCTCGCCTCCCGCCTGGATCTTCGGGATCGCCACGTACGGTTTCCTGCCGGACGGCGGGATCCTGGCGGTGGGCCGGAGCGGCGGGCGTGACCGGCTCTACCGGATCGAGCCCGACGGCGGGTCGTCGATCGTCGACCTGCCGTTCACGGAGGTCGGGTCGGTCTCGATCGACGGGTCGGTTGCGGTGATGCGGGCCGTGTCGCCGTACGAGCCTGCCGCGGTCATCGAGCTCGATGTCGCCAGCGGCGCCGTGACCGTCCTCCGGCGGGCCACCCCGTTCGCCGCCGATCCTTCGGACGTCTCGGCGGCTCGCCACGTGGAATTCCCGACGAGCGGCGGTCGAACGGCCCATGCCAACTACTACCCGCCGCACAACAGCGGCTTTCGGGCCCCGGACGGCGAGCTCCCGCCGCTGATCGTCACCTCGCACGGCGGACCGACGGCCGCCGCGTTCAGCGGCTGGGCGACCTCCATCCAGCTCTTCACCAGCCGTGGCTACGCCGTCCTCGACGTCGACTACGGCGGCTCGACCGGCTACGGGCGGGAGTACCGCAAGGCGCTCGAAGGCGTGTGGGGCATCGTCGACGTCGACGACTGCGTCGCCGGGGCGGAGTGGCTGGTGGGCCAGGGCCTTGCCGACCCGGCCCGCCTCGCCGTCCGGGGCGGCTCGGCCAGCGGCTTCACGACCCTCGCCGCGCTCGCCTTCCGGCGGACGTTCTCCGCCGGCACGACGTACTTCGGGATTGGCGACCTGCGGCGGTTCGTGAAGGACACCCACAAGTTCGAATCGCGCTACACGGAGCGGCTCGTGGGCCCGTACCCGGAGGAGCTGCAGCGCTACCTCGACCGGTCACCCGCACTCCACGTCGACCAGATCGTGGCCCCCGTCCTCGTCCAGCAGGGGGCCGAGGACAAGGTCGTGCCGGCGACCGAGGCGGAGGCCATCGTCGACGCCCTCTGGGAGCGGCACGTCCCCCACGCCTATCTCCTGTATCCCGGCGAGGACCACGGCTTCCGCGGCCGCGACGCGATCATCCGGTCCTTCGGCGCGGAGCTGTCGTTCTACGGCCAGATCTTCGGCTTCACCCCGGCCGACGAGGTCGAAGCGGTCGAGATCCGCTTCCTCGACGAATGGCGCGCCTCGAGGCCCGGCTGACCAACCGCGTCACCCAGCCGGGTCAGCCCGCCGTCCGGATCTTCCAGTACGAGTCCTTCTTCACGACCAGGCCATCGCGGAGGGTCCACAGGTCGCAGCCGCGGATCTCGATCCGCTGGCCCTCGGTCGTCGTCCCGGACAGGGTCCACTCGGACGCCCCGCGGTCGCCATCCACGAAATGCTGGTCTTCCTGGTACCGGACGTCCGGAATGCCGGCGAATCGGGCGGCGAAGGCCTCGCGGATGCTGTCCCGGCCCACGAACCGCGTCCCCCAGGGATCCGTGCCGCGCGGGCCCTCGAAGACGGCGTCGTCGGCGACGTGGTCCATGATCTCGTCGAGGTCGTGCTCGTCGAACGCCTTCGCGATCGTCTCGAGCATCCGGATCGCGTCGTCGTGGTCCACGGCTACCTCCTCGTCGGCCTCTCGCGATGAGCCTACCTGCGCCGGCGCGGCCTCGTCAGCCGAACCTCGTCAAGCGAGCAGGTCGCGGAGGGCGCCGATCCCGCGGTGGACCTCCTCGAACGAGGTCGTCAGCGGGGACAGGCCGACCCGGATCGAATCCGGGGCCCGGAAGTCGGTCAGGACGCCGCGGTCGGCGAGGGCTCCCGTCAGGCGCTCGGCCTCGGGGTGGCGGATGGCGACGTGGGCGCCCCGGCGACCCGGGTCGCGCGGTGAGCCGAGCGAGCAGCCGAGGGGCGCCAGCCGGGCATCGAGGAGCTCGATCGCGTACTCGGTGAGAGCGATGCCCTTGGCCCGGATGGGGCCGATCCCGGCCTCGGCGGCCAGTGCGATCCCGGCCTCGGCGGCGGCGAGGCCGATGATCCCGGGCGTGCCCACGAGCCAGCCGCCGATCCCGTCACGTCGCTGGAACCGCGGACCCATCGCGAACTGGTCCGCCTGGGCGAACCAGCCCTGGATCGTGGGACGCAGCTCGGCCTGGAGCTCGCGCCGGACGTAGAGGTAGCCCGGCGAGCCGGGTCCGCCGTTGAGGTACTTGTAGGTGCCGCCGACGGCGAGATCGACGCCGGAGGCGTGAAGGCCCACCGGCACGGAGCCGGCGCTGTGCGACAGGTCCCAGGCGATGAACGCGCCGGCCGCTCGTGCGAGGGCGGTGATCTCCGGGAGATCGGCGATGGCCGCCGAGCGGTAGTTGACATGCGAAAGGACCAGGAGCGCAAGGTCGTCGTCGAGGACGCGGTCGATATCAGCGGGCGTGACCCCCTCGACGGGGTCGTCGTCGATCCAGCGGATCGCCAGGCCGCGCGCCGCGGCGAGGCCCTCGACGACGTAGCGATCGGTCGGGAACTCGGACCTGGCGATGGCCACCGCCTGCCGGCCCGGCCGGGCATCGAGTGCCGCCGACGCGAGGCGGTACAGGTTGACCGTCGTCGAATCGGTGACCGCGACCTCGCCGGCCTCGGCCCCGAGGACCCCGGTTGCGAGCAGGTCCCCGACCTCGAGCGGGCGGTCGAGCCAGCGGTCCCAGCCCCGGATGAGGTCACTGGGCCACTCGCTGCCGGCGACCCGCGCGACGGCTTCGATCGCCGCCAGCGGCGGCCGCCCGAGCGAGTTCCCATCGAGGTAGGCGAGCGCCGCGTCAGGGATCGCGAACCGCGCGCGAAACGGGCCCAGTGGGTCGGCCGCGTCCATCGCCCGCGCGCGCTCGACGCCCAATGGATCCACGAGTCCAGTCTAGGGCCCGGCCGGGTGGCGGTACCCGCCCGTGATACCCTCGGCCCCGATCGCAGCGAGGGCCACATGACCAGCATCGTCGACGCGCCGCACTACCTGTTCACGTCCGAATCGGTGACCGAGGGTCACCCGGACAAGATGTGCGACCAGATCAGCGACGCCATCCTGGACGCCATCCTGCGCGACGACCCGAGCGCCCGCGTGGCCTGCGAGACGGCAACCACCACCGGCACGGTCTACGTCCTCGGCGAGATCACGACCTCGACCTACGTCGACTTCCAGGCCGTCGTCCGGGAGACCGTCAGGGACATCGGCTACACCGATGCCCGCTACGGCTTCGACTACCGGACCTGCGGCACGATCGTGAGCGTCCACGAGCAGTCGCCCGACATCAAGCGCGGGGTCGACGAATCGCTCGAGACGCGGGGCCACGGCGACGTCCACGACCAGGGCGCCGGCGACCAGGGGATGATGTTCGGCTTTGCCTGCCGCGAGACGCCCGAGCTCATGCCCTTGCCGATCGCCCTTGCCCATCGGCTGGCCCGGCGCCTGTCCGAGGTCCGCAAGTCGGGGATGCTGCCGTACCTCCGGCCCGACGGCAAGACCCAGGTCACGGTCGACTACGAGCGGGGCGTGCCGAAGGCCGTCCGCACGGTCGTCGTCGCCGCCCAGCACGACGACGAGGTCGCCACCGAGCGCCTCCGCGACGACATCACCGAGGCGGTCGTCCACGACGTCATCCCACAGAACCTCCGGGCGATCGAGCCCACGATCCACGTCAACCCGACTGGCCGCTTCGTCATCGGCGGGCCGATGGGCGACGCCGGTCTCACCGGCCGCAAGATCATCGTCGACAGCTACGGCGGGATGGCCCGCCACGGCGGCGGCTGCTTCTCGGGCAAGGATCCATCCAAGGTCGACCGGAGCGCGGCCTACGCCGCCCGGTGGGTGGCCAAGAACGTCGTCGCGGCGGGCCTCGCCGATCGCTTCGAGATCGAGCTGGCGTACGCGATCGGGGTCGCCCGGCCGCTGTCGATCTCGATCGAGACGTTCGGCACGGGTGTCATCCCCGACGACCGGATCCTGGGCCTCATCGATCGGCACTTCGACCTCCGGCCCTCGGCGATCATCAGCGCCCTCGACCTGCGGCGCCCGATCTACCGCCAGACCGCCGCCTACGGCCACTTCGGCCGGCCCGATCTCGACCTGCCGTGGGAGCGGACGGGCGTCGCGGCGGCCCTCGCCGACGACGCCGGGATCCGCCCGCCGGAGCCGGTCCAGGCGAGCTGACGCTCAGGCGATTCGGGCCGCCAGGCCGAGGAATCGCCCGTACGCCTCGGACGCCCGCTCGAGGGCGGCTCGCGCCGGGGCATCGAGGTCGACGAGCAGATCCGGGCGAACGACAACCTCGCCCGCTGCCAGCTCTCGCTTCCAGCCGCCGATCGCCATCCCGTCGCGGACCACGAGATGGGCCGCGAAGACCTCCTCGACCCAGCGCGCTCCGAGCATCGACGGATCGAACGTGGGGGCGTGGTCGCGGTACGAGCCGAGGTACTCGTCGTAGTTCGGGAGGAGGTGCACGAGCGGGCCACCCGGCGGCAGCACCGGGTCGTCGTCCCGCGGCGCCCACCACCAGTCGACGCCATCGATCGATTCCCGAACGATTGCCGGAGCGGCGAGCCGGAGGCCGGTCGCGGCGTCGGCGATCGTCAGCCCCGACCACCAGGCGAAGTCCCGCGGCTGTGCCGGTCCATGCGAAGTGAAATAGCGCCGGGTCAGCTCGGCCAGCGCGGCCTCCCGGTCGCGCGGGGCATCGGCCGGCGCCGGGGCGACCCGCTCGTCGAGCAGGGCGTACGTGAACTGTCGCCCGCGGCGCGGCCCGCTGCAGATGACGCCCTCCAGCTCGGCGTGCATCACCTGGAGGGTCAGGTGGAGCCCGTTGGTGGCGATACCATCGCGCTCGAGCGCCTGGGCAAGCTCCCGCCGGGTGCGATGGATGCCGCCCTCGAGGGCCTGGGCGATCGAATCGACACCGCGGCGAAGCGCCGGGCCATCCAGGCCCATCTGGCGGTACTGCGTGCCGTTTCGCCGCTGCACGCGAGGTCCCGTCAGGGCGAGGAGCCACCGGATGTCGGCCGGGGAGATGAAGTGCCAGGTCGGCCGCAGGACGTGGGTCCGGAGGATCCGGCCGGCATCGAAGGCGGCATCGACATCAGCCTGACGAGCGGCCGGACCGAGCCGTTGGCCGATCCCCCACGACGCCCCGGGGTAGTCCTGCGACTGCACCGCCCCGAACCAGGCGACGAGCGCTTCCGGGGACTCGAAGCGGGTCGCCAGGAGCCCGCTGGCATCGAGGCGACGGGTGGCGATCGTCGGGTTGGGCACGCCGGCCGAGCTCAGCTCTGGTCGATGATGATCCCGGTCATCGATTCGCTGCCGCCCTGGCGCCGCGACTGGCGGCCCAGGATCCACTGGCCCAGGGCCAGCAGGGCGAGCGTCAGGATCAGCATCATCGTCGCGACCGCGTTCGTCTCGGGGGTGACCCCCTTCTTGATCGCCCCGAAGATGTAGAGCGGGATCGTCGTGGACCCCGGCCCGCTGGTGAACGTGGTGATGACGTAGTCGTCGAAGCTGAAGGTGAACGACAGCAGGAAGCCGGCCATGATCGCCGGCAGGAGCTGCGGCAGGGTGATCTGGCGGAAGGTGGGCCAGGGCGGGGCGAACAGGTCGTAGGACGCCTCGACGTGGGTCCGGTCCATCGTCGACAGGCGCGCCCGGACCAGCAGCAGGACGAGGCTGATGTTGAAGAGCATGTGGGCGGCGATGATGGTGTGGAAGCCGAAGCCCGGCCGGCCCACTCCGAAGAAGGCCTCGATCGCGTCGAAGCTCGTCGCGAACAGGACGAGGGTGGCCAGGGCGATCACGATCTCGGGGACGATGACCGAGACGTAGGTCAGGGCATCGAAGGCCAGCCGGACCCGCTTGCCGACGCGCTGCAGGCCGAGCGCGGCCATCGTCCCGAAGAGCGTCGCCAGGATCGCGTTGGGGACGGCCACGATGAAGCTGTTCAGGACGTACTTCTGGACGACCGGGTCGGTCAGGGCGATCCCGAACCACTTCGGCGAGAAGCCGCGCCACAGCGTGACCCGGGTATCGGTGGCATTGAAGGCGAAGACGATGACGACGAGGATCGGCAGGTACAGGAAGAGGTAGACCAGCCCGGTATGCACCCGGAAGTAGCGCTCGACGAGCCCGTCGCCGCGGTTGCCGGCCCTGGGTCGGGTGCCGCCGCCGCGCGCCGCCTGCGCTCCCGCCACGGGAACCGCTGATGCGCTCACAGGACGCTCGCCTCGCGGGTCCGCCGGCCGCGGTTCACGAACCACAGGTAGAACGAGACGGTGACGAGCATGACCGCGATCAGCCCGACCGCCCGGGCCGCTCCGGCCGGCCAGTTGCGAGCCTCGAGGAACGAGCTGACCAGGGCGTTGCCCATCATGTAGTAGCGCCCGTAGCCGAGGATGGCCGGGATCACGTACTCGCCCATCATCGGGATGAACACGAGGATGCTGCCGGTCACGAGACCCGGTAGCGCGATCGGCAGGGTGATCTGGCGGAACGTGGCCCAGCGTCCGGCGCCGAGGTCCTTGGAGGCCTCGATGAGCGTCCGGTCGAGCCGCTCGAGGGTGACGTACAGCGGGAACACCATGAGCGGCAGGTAGCCGTAGACGAGGCCGATGAGGACGGCCCAGGGCGTGCCGAGGATGGCGAAATCACTGCCGCCGGTCAGGCCGTTCACGAGTCCGGCCAGGCCGGTGTCCGGGTTGAAGATGATGAGCCAGGAGTAGGTCCGGATCAGGAAGCTGGTCCAGAACGGGATCACGAGCAGCAGGATCAGGACGTTCTTGCGGCTGCCGGCCCGGGTCGCGAGGTAGTAGGCCAGGGGCAGCCCGACGGCCAGGCAGCCGATCGTGCCGGCCGTGGCCATGACCAGGCTGTTGACGAACGGCTCTGCCCGGTTGAGCAGCTCGGCGTAGTTGTCAAGGACGAAGGCTGGGGCGTACCCGCCGTTCCTGGCGCGGACCCCGAACGAGAAGATGACGATGATCGCGAGCGGCGCGACCAGGAGGAGGGCGTACCACACGGCGGCCGGCAGGACGAGCAGGGCCGTCAGGAGGGCGGATCGTCGCCGCCCTCCCGGTGCCAGCCCGGCCGGCTCGAGGGCCGTCCCCTGCGCCATTGCCGCAGCCGCTCAGGCCCGGCCCGACGCGCTTGTCAGCCGCCGATCTTGGACTTGAACTCTTCCCAGATATCGAGCCGCTGATTGTTGCCCGAGGTGTCCTCGGCGCCCTCGAGCTTCTCGAAGACGTCGTCGGGTGGGAAGACCGCCGGGTTCTCGAGGACCTCGGCGGCAACGAGCTTCTTGGCCTCGGTGTTGCAGGTGGCGTAGTAGTTCCACTCGGTCTCGGCCGCCTGGATGGCCGGCTCCTGGATGAAGTCGAGCCACTTGTATGCGGCGTCCTTGTGGGGCGCGTCCTTGATCATGACCCAGGTGTCCATCCAGAACAGGCTGCCCTCGGACGGGACCACGTAGGCCGTGTCCGCGGTGTCCTCGTTGTCCTGGAGGCCGAGCAGCGGCCCGGTCCAGCCGAGGACCATCGACGCCTCCTCGGTGGCGAGCTTGTCCTGGTACAGGTCCGAGTCCAGGGCCAGGACGTGGGGCGCGATCTCGAGCAGGACCTTGCGGGCCTCCTCGAGCTCGCCCGAGTCGAGCGAGTTGAGTGAGTAGCCGAGCATCTTGAGCGGGAAGACGAAGACGTCACCCATCGAGTCGACCATGACCACCTTGCCCGATTCGGAGCCCTTGGCGAGGTCGAAGAACTCGCGCCACGAGGTGGGCGGTTCGGGCAGGTTCTTGCCCCGGTACATGATCCCGGTCGTGCCGTAGTCCTTGGGCACCTGGTACTCGTTCGTCGGGTCCCACCACAGGCCCTTGAACTTCGGGTCGATGTGCTTGACGTTGGGGATCTTCGCAAGATCGAGCTTCTCGAGGAATCCCTCCTCGACCATGCCCGGCACGTACTCCGCCGTCGGGGCCGCGATGTCGTAGCCGGTCGCGCCGCCCTGGAGCTTGGCGATCAGCTCCTCGTTGTTGGCATAGGTGTCATAGACGAAGTTCGTGATCCCGTGGCGCTTCTTGAACTCGTCGATGTTCTCCTGGGCGATGTACGCGGACCAGTTGTACATGAAGAGCTCTTTGGACGCCGCGGTGCCGCCACACGACGCCAGGAACGCCGCGGTGCCCGTCAGGCCCGCCGCGGCCAGGAAGCTCCGTCGGCTGACGGGCTGAGCCGCGATCCGCTTCAGGTAGCCGTCGAGATCCTGTCCTGCCACGCTGCTCCTCCTCTTGCCGCCCGGTCACCCGGGGTCGGCCAAGAACCTCAGCCGACAAGGATGAGGTTCGCCTCCTCGTGCCATCGGACGACGACCGGATCGCCCGGTCCCACGCCCTCCCCCGATCCGACACCGGCGGCGTTCTGCCGCCGGACGATGAGCTCCCCCGCGAGGTCCGTCGAGACCCGGTATTCCGTCTGGTCGCCGAGATAGGTGCCCTGGTGGATCCGGCCCGGGACGTCGACCTCACCCGGCCCTGCCGGGTCCGAGACGCCGCCCGGGAGGACCGTCAGCCGCTCCGGGCGGGTGGCGACCGTGACCGTCGCGCCGAGCACCGGCCTCGCTTCAGGGTCCGTGACCCGGCCACGGAGCCTGAGGCCTCGGTCGGTCTCCACGATCGCGACCTGATCCGGCCCGAGCTCGACGAATCGGCCCGGCATCGAGTTGCTGACGCCGATGAAGTTGGACACGAACAGGTTGACCGGTCGCTCGTACAGCTCGGTCGGGCCGCCCAGCTGCTGGATCCGGCCGTGGTTCATGACGACGATGACGTCGCTCATCGTCAGGGCCTCCTCCTGGTCGTGGGTCACGTAGACGAACGTGATCCCGACCTCCCGCTGGAGGGCCTTGAGCTCGAGCTGCATCTCCTTGCGGAGCTTCAGGTCGAGGGCCCCGAGCGGCTCGTCGAGGAGGAGCACGGTGGGGTGGTTCACGAGGGCCCGGGCAAGGGCCACGCGCTGCTGCTGGCCGCCCGACAGCTCCCACGTCCGGCGGGTGCCGTAGCCCGACAGCCGGACCAGATCGAGGGCCTCGCCAACGCGGCGAGCCTCCTCCGCCTTCGCCGTTCCGCGCTGGCGCAGGCCGTAGCCGACGTTCTGGGCCACGTCCATGTGCGGGAACAGGGCGTAGTGCTGGAAGACGGTGTTGACGTTGCGGCGGTAGGGCGGGACGCCGGCAACCGGCTGTCCGGCCAGGAAGATCTCGCCGCGGGTTGGCTGCTCGAAGCCGGCGATCATCCGGAGGGTCGTGGTCTTGCCGCAGCCGGAGGGCCCCAGAAGGCTGTAGAACTCGCCGCTCGCGATCTCGAGGGTCATCTCGTCGACCGCGGTCACCGGCCCGAACTCCTTGGTGACGCCGTCGATCCGGACGTCCGCCATCGGCGCCCCGTCCCGGGCGCGACCGGACGCCTGCCTGCTGACGTCGACCACGGCGGTCGCCAAGTGGACTCCCTCGCGACTGCGCAGCATTGAGGACGCGGGCGTCGAGCACCGGCGCGCGCGGTCCCGGCATGGTACGAGTCGCGTTCTCGGCGCGTCAACGTTCGGCGGCGCCCCGCGCGCCTTGCGGAACGGTGACTCACCCAGTGGGCCGGGGGCGACACGCGTGGTGTCGTCGCGACCTCCAGCGCGCTTCGGAGCGGGCGGGATCCGCGACGTGACGCCCGTCGCGATCGTTGCAGGGCCGCTCCGCGCTACGACGCGTGTCAACGGCAGGCCTGGAGCCCCGCGCCGCCCGACGGGCTAGGATGGCGGCTCGATGTACGTCGTCATCCTCGCCGGCGGTGGGGG
>SCUO01000005.1 GCA_004297395.1 Chloroflexota bacterium
AAGGACTGGGAGTGCTACTGCGGCAAGTACAAGCGGATCCGCTACAAGGGCATCATCTGCGACAAGTGCGGCGTCGAGGTCACCCGCTCGAAGGTCCGCCGCGAGCGGATGGGCCACATCCAGCTGGCCAGCCCGGTCAGCCACATCTGGTACTTCAAGGGCACCCCGTCGCGCCTCGGCATCCTGCTCGACATCAGCCCGCGCAACCTGGAGCGCATCCTCTACTTCGCCCTGTACATCGTCACCAGCGTCGACGAGGACGCCCGGAAGCGCGCCCTCAGCGCGCTCGAGGAGGAGGCGACCGGCCGGGGCGGCAAGTCCGGCGAGGCCCTGTCCGAGCTCGAGGACGAGCTCCGGGCCAACCTGACCCGGCAGAAGGACGAGCTGTCCGTGCAGCTCGCCGCCACCAAGGCAGAGCTCGAGGCCCAGCGCGCCGCCCGGACCGAGGAGATCGCCGTGGCGGCCCAGGCCGTCGAGGCGGAGCTCAAGGCCCTCAAGTCCGGCGCCGCCGCCGAGACGATCGTGTTCGCCCCGACCGGCGAGGTCATCGTGGCCGCCGGCGAGAAGGGCGGCAAGGAGGCCGTGGCCCATCTCCGCAAGGTCGTCGGCGCCGAGACCGAGCGGGTCAACGAGGAGATCCAGGGCCGCGAACGCGACGAGGCGACCGCCGTCGACCAGAAGGTCGACGACCTTCGGGCGGCGATGGACGATGCCCTCCGGGCCGAGCGCGAGAAGCTGTCCGAGCAGGCCCAGGGGACCAAGGAGGAGCTCCGCCGCATCCGCGACGAGCTCGAAGGCATCAAGCCGATGATGACCATCGGCGAGACCGAGTACCGCCAGCTCGACGAGCGCTTCAACCAGGCCGGCCGGGGCCGGCTGTTCAGCGCCGGCATGGGCGCCGAGGCGGTCCGCGACATCATCAGCCGGATGGACCTGGAAGAGCTCGCCCGGACCCTCCATGTCGAGGTCCGGACCAGCTCCGGCCAGCGGCGCAAGAAGGCGATCAAGCGGCTTCGGCTCATCGAGGCCTTCCGTCGCTCCGGGACCCGACCCGAGTGGATGATCCTGTCGGTCCTGCCGGTCATCCCGCCGGACCTCCGGCCGATGGTCCAGCTCGACGGCGGGCGCTTCGCGACGTCCGACCTGAACGACCTCTACCGCCGCGTCATCAACCGCAACAACCGCCTCAAGCGGCTCCTCGAGCTCGGTGCGCCCGAGATCATCATCCGCAACGAGAAGCGGATGCTCCAGGAGGCCTGCGACGCCCTCATCGACAACGGCCGCCGCGGCCGGGCGATCGCCGGCACCGGCAACCACCGCCTGAAGTCCCTCTCCGACATGCTCAAGGGCAAGCAGGGTCGGTTCCGCCAGAACCTGCTCGGCAAGCGCGTCGACTACTCGGGCCGCTCGGTCATCGTCGTCGGGCCGGAGCTCAAGCTCCACCAGTGCGGCCTGCCCAAGAAGATGGCGCTCGAGCTGTTCAAGCCGTTCGTCATGCGCCAGCTCGTCGAGAAGGGCTTCGCCCACAACATCAAGAGCGCCAAGCGGATCGTCGAGCGCGTCCGGCCCGAGGTCTGGGA
>SCUO01000042.1 GCA_004297395.1 Chloroflexota bacterium
CCCCGCCGCAGGCCGCGACGACGATCGCGAGGCCCGCAAGCAGCGCCGCGAGGCGCATCTTCGTGGTCATCGTGGGGTCTTCTCCTCCTGGTGTCGTGGTTCGGTGCCTGCCGCCGGCCGGGGTGCCCGGATCCGGCGCTTCGGTGCCGGACGGGCCGGCCTCGATGCCTGGGTTGCGGGTCCGCGGACGGACCCGATGCCGATCACCTGCCGTCGTCGACCACCCCCTCGGGCCCGCTGGACGCGCGGGCGGTCGAGCCGCGGACGACGAGCCGCGTGGCGAGGAGCTGCTGCTCTGAGGGCTCCTCGTCGCGGTGGCGTCCGCCGGCGAGGAGGAGGCGGACCGCCTCCTGGCCCTTCCGGCGGATCGGCTGGTGAACGGTGGTGAGGGGCGGGTCGGTGTACTGGGCCAGGTCGAGGTCGTCGAAGCCGACGATCGACAGGTCCCTCGGGACCCGCAGCCCGAGCTCGCGGGCGGCGCGCATCGCGCCGATCGCCATCGCATCGCTCATCGCCAGGACGGCGGTCGGCCGCGAGCCCCGGGCCCAGGCCCGGCGGAGTGCCTCGATCCCGCCCTCCAGGCTCGCCGGGCCCACGACGATCGCCTCGTCGTCGAGCTCGATCCCGGCCGGGGCCAGCGCCGCGCGGTAGCCGCCCAGCCGGCGCGCGGTGACGCCGGTCGGCTCGGCCCGGTCGCTCGCCGACGGCGGCTCGATGCCGATGACGAGGAACCGCCGGTGGCCGAGCTCGAGGAGATGGCGCGCGGCCAGCGCCGCGCCGCCCTCGTCGTCGACGGTCACGCCCGGCTCGTCGCGCAGCGCCGTTGAGTCGACGACGACGAACGGGATGCCCGAGCGGCGGATCTGGCCGACCTCGGGATGCTCGGCCCCGAGGCCCACGGCGATGACCCCGTCGACGCTCGCCCGGTCGACCGCCCGGGTCAGCGAGCCGTGGAGCGGCGAGATGAACTGGATCGCCATCCCGGCCGCCTCGGCCGCCGTGGCCACCCCGGCGCTGAACTCCCCGAAGTACGGGTTCGTGAAGATCACGTCCAGGCCCTGCGGCGTCAGCAGGCCGATCGTCCAGGTCCGACGCTGGGCCAGCATCCGGGCCACCGGGTCGGGCCGGTAGTCGAGCGTCGTCGCGATGTCCCGGATCCGGCTGACCGTGTCGGCGCTCAGCCGCTCGGGCGTGTTGAAGGCGAACGAGACCGCGGCCTTCGAGACGCCCGCGGCCTTCGCGACATCGGCGATCGTGGTCCGACGCGTCGCCTGCTCCACCAGCTCCTCCAGAGGTGGGGTTCCCGGGTCCCCGATGGTCGATGGGTCGTCCGCCGTGGCAGCCGCCGTGTATGATCCGGTCGGGGACGGGAAAAGCGGTTTAGCAAACCGGTTTAGCGGACCGTAGCAGCGGGCCCTGCCGGTGTCAAGATGGTTCCCCGGTCGTCATCGTCCCAGCTCGGAGCACCGGTCGTGTCTCGTCGCATCGCCCTGTCGTTGACCCTCCACAACCACCAGCCCGTCGGCAACTTCGGCTGGGTCATCGAGGACACCCATCGCCACGCCTACCAGCCGATGGTCGAGGCCCTCGAGCGCCACCCCCGGGTCCGCCTCGGGCTCCACTACACCGGTCCCCTCCTCGAGTGGCTGGCGGCCGAGCATCCCGACTTCCTCGACCGGCTCCGGGCGCTCGTCGAGCGGGGCCAGGTCGAGATCCTCGGCGGCGGCTACTTCGAGCCGGTCCTCGCCTCCCTGCCGGAGCGCGACCGGCTGGCCCAGCTGACCCGGATGGCCGACGAGGTCGAGCGGCTCTTCGGCCGGCGGCCGGCCACCGCCTGGCTCGCGGAGCGGGTCTGGGAGCCCGATCTGCCGACCTCGCTCGCCGG
>SCUO01000043.1 GCA_004297395.1 Chloroflexota bacterium
CGACCTCGGCATGAAGGCGACCCTCCTCTTCCCCTCCCGCGAGATCGTCGAGCAGTACTACGTCCCGCTCATCTACACCGCCTGCCGGACGTGCTACTCGGAGCTGCCGCCGGAGGAGATCTTCCGCAAGGCGACGGCCGGCGAGATCGAGGTCGCCAAGATGCAGCGGCTCATCAACGGCGTCATCGAATCCGGCCACGGCTCGACGATCGAGCACGTCGTCTTCACCTTCGGCATCACCGGCGTGTCGCGGACCCTGTCGCACCAGCTCGTCCGGCATCGAGCTGGCGTCGCCTTCGACCAGCAGAGCCAGCGCTACGTGACCTACAAGAACGCCGCGACGATGCTGCCCCAGACGATCGCCGACGCTGATCCCGCGATCCGGGAGCGCTACGAGGACCAGGTCGAGGGTTCGATGGAGCTGTACGGCGAGCTCGTCGCGGCCGGCATCCCGGGCGAGGACGCCCGGTTCGTCTTCCCCAACGGCACTCGGACGAACCTCGTCATGACCACGAACCTGCGGGCCCTCATCCACATGTCAGGCCTGCGCCTGTGCACCATGGCCCAGTGGGAGATCCGGCGGCTGTTCCAGCTGATCCGCCACGAGATCTTCAGCGTCTCGCCGTTCCTTGGCTCGTTCCTGGCCCCGAAATGCGTGCCCCTGGGCTACTGCGACGAGATGAACAACCGCGACGGGCACTGCCCCATCCGGCCCCACAAGGATCGGGTGCTCGAGGCCTGGGCCGAGAAGGCCAAGGCGGCCCGAGCGGCAGGACGCGAGCTGCCGGTTCAGTCGTGAGGATCCGGCTCCAGTTCGACCGGATCGCCCCGGGCGTGGAGATCGGGCCGCACCGCCATGGCGTCGAGACCGTCGTCTACCTCGCCGCCGGCGAGCTCGTCTTCGAGCACGGCGAGGAGCTCGAGCGACGGGCCGTCGTCCGGGCCGGCGATGTCCTGTACGAGGCGCCCTCGGAGCATCACCTCGTCCGCAACGAGGGCACCCTCGATGCCCTGGCGCTGCTGGCCTCCACGGACCCGGATCCGCGCCGGATCGGGACGATGCTGCGGCGCTGGGAATCGGAGGACGAGCCCGTCCGGCGGGGCGGCGAGGCGTTCGTGGAGGCGGGGGCCGGCATCCGGCGCCGCCGGCTCGTGGGCCCGGGCGACTTCGGGTCGGCGGCGTTCACGGTGACCGAGGTCGAGATCGAGCCCGCCACGGCCGATGTCTGGCATCGCCATCCCCGGACCGAGCACGCCCTCGTCGTCTTCGAGGGTCGGGGCGTCGTGACCGTCGGCGAGGAGACCGAGACGCTCGAGCCGCTCAAGGGCATCCGGGTCGAGGATGGCCGGCCCCACCGGGTCGAGAACACCGGCCGGACGACCCTCCGCTACCTCGTCTGCTCGTCGCCCGGCCTCGATCCGATCGAGGACCGCGAGATCGCCGAAGCCCCGCGGCGGCGCCTCGACGCGTAGCGCCAGGGCTACCGGGCGCAGTCCCCGCTAGGAGTCGAGGCCGCCAACGAACCGGCGGACGACGCGGGCCAGGCGCGGGCCGGCCTCGGCGCCCGCGGCGAGGACCTCCTCGTGAGTCAGGGGCTCGCCGCTGTACCCGGCGCCGGCGTTCGTGACGAGCGACACCCCGGCGACCTCGAGGCCGGCCCAGCGGGCGGCGATGCACTCGAGGACGGTCGACATGCCTACGGCGTGGCCGCCGAGCTGGGCCAGCATCCGGACCTCGGCCGGTGTCTCGTAGTTGGGCCCCAGCAGGCCGACGTAGACGCCCTCGGCCAGGTCGATGCCCTCCGCCGCCCCGGCGGCGTGGAGCCGTGCCCGCAGGTCCACGCTCCAGGCCTCGGTCAGGTCGGGGAAGCGCGGTCCGATCGCGTCGGCGTTGGGGCCGCGAAGCGGGTTGAGGCCGGTCAGGTTGATGTGGTCGCGGATGACCATCAGCGTTCCGGGCCCGAACGACGGGTCCAGGCCGCCGGCGGCGTTCGTCAGGAAGACGGTCCGGGCACCGAGGCGGGCGAACAGCAGGACCGGCTGGACGACGAGGCCCGGATCGTTCCCTTCGTACAGGTGGAACCGGCCCTGGAGCGCGACGACCGGCGTGCCGGCGAGCCGGCCCAGGAGGAGCCGCCCGATGTGGCCGGGGGCGGTTGCGGCCGGCCAGCCAGGGAGGTCCGCGAATGGGATCGCGACCGCGTCCTCGAGATCGTCGGCCAGGCCTCCGAGGCCCGAGCCGAGCACGATCCCGATCCGGGGCACGAGCGACGAGCGGGCCCGGACTGCGGCCTCGAGAGCATCGAGCCGGTCGGGCTGGGCGGACGGGACGATGGGCAACGTCGGGTCGACGGGCGGGCGTGGCGCGGTCAAGCGGGCCTCCAAGGTGCGTCCAGGGGGTCGACGGCCGGGGCCCGCAGCTTCTGCCGCCCGACGGAAGTACCGACACCGGGATGCCGGTCACGTCCCGTCGGGCGACCAACCCGGGGACGGCCACGAAGGACCATCGCGACCGGGTAATGAAGCGCCCGAAGCGACCGGTCCGGAACGGGGTCCCTTGATGCAATCTCGGTTCCTCGTCCCCTGACGGCCCCTTCGGGCAAGACCAACTGTACGCGCGGTCTTTCCGGGTCATCAACGCGGTTATCCACGAAGTTGCCGGTGCCTACGGACACCGTGTCCACGAGTTTTCGACACCTGTGGACCGCCGGTGGAAAACCGGCGCCGCGCCCCGGCGGGCCGCGCGGCGCCGGTCTATGGTCGACCGCGGCGTCGGGGCTTGTCGAGCCTCAGCTCGTGCCGCGCCGAAGTCCACCTGAGCGATTGAGCGCGCGCGCCACGAAGATGACCGCGATGGCACCTACGGTCGCGATGAAGATGCTCTCGACGTTGATCCCGTCGACGGTGCCCATCTTCAGGAGGCTGGTCGCGACGAAGCCTCCGATGAGGCCCCCTACGATCCCGAGGACGACCATCATGATCAGGCCGTCCTTCGAGCCCATGAGCTGGTTGGCCAGGAAGCCGGCGATGGCGCCGACCACGATCCAGGCGACAAATCCCACTGGCAGTCCACCTCTTCTACTTCGATCAGCCTCGAGCCGACCGCTACCCTTCGAGGTCGCTCAACGGGCGATAGGCACCTCCGGCCCGGCAGCGCCGAGCGCAGCCGGCAACAGGGCGAGGACCAGGAGCGCCGCGACTGTGATCAGCGCCAGGCTGGACAGCACCGCCGACGCCACGGGCCAGATCGCCTCGGCCCATCTCCGGGCGGCGAGGGGCGACGTCATGCCGGTTCGCGTCGGAAGATCCCGACGGCCCATAGGGCGATGAGCTCGAGGATCGTCCAACCCACGAAGGCGACGACCGCGGTGACGTCGAGGATCGAGCCCGACGCGTGGAGTGCGTCTGTCCGGAGGATGCCCTCGAACGGGGCTACGAAGAGCTGGCTGAAGTTGAGGATGCCCGACACGAGGCCGTTCGCCTCCCGCGCGTCGAGCAGAAGGAGGACGAAGCGCAGCCCGATGAGGACCTGGACGAGGCCGAACACGAGCACCAGGACGCGCCGGGTCATCTCGGAGCCGCCCGGGCTGGATGCGGTGGTGTGGCGGCTCTCCGTCCGTGTGGACTCCTGGCCCGCGGCCGTCGCGGGCTCCGTGGTGACGACCGTCCGGTCGACTTGATCGATGGCCATGACTTCTCCCTCTATCTCGGAGATCCAGGGAGGCGAGCCGGACGGCCGCCGCGCGGAATGCCGGTCCTCACTCTCCGGTCCTGGTCACGTCGTGTCATGACGCGTCGTCATCTCGAGCTGGACTTCATTCGCTTGGCACGCTGCCGTAGAATCACGGTCCTCGCGCTTGAATCGGTTGGTCGGTGGCGGAGGTCGGTTTGCCCATGGATGCGCAGGCCACGGAGCCTCGACGTGCGCTGGTGCTCCACGAACGCGCCATGGTCGTGGACCTCATCGAGCTCACCCTGAACCACGGGATGTTCGTCGTTCGCGCGGCCAGGAACCTGGCCGAGGCGGAGCAGATCCTGGCCGAGCACCGACCTCACCTGGCCGTCATCGACATGGACCACGATGACAGCACCACGCTGCTGGGGCGCCTCGGGGTTTCGAACGGCCTCGCCCGGAGCGTGACGCCGGTCCTGGGTCTCACCCGCAGGGGCGATCTGAAGACGAAGCTGCGCGCGTTCGATCTCGGGGTCGATGACATCCTGACGATGCCCTCTCACCGGAGGAGCTCCTCGCGCGCTCGATGGTCCTCAGCCGCCGGGCAACGGGCACGGACCGGCCCATCGTCCCGACGATCAGGCTCGGCGAGATCGAGGTTGACATCGTCAATCGCCAGGTAAGGGCCGGGGAGTCGATCATCCACCTGAGCGGGATCGAGCAGAGCCTCCTCTACCTCCTCGCCAGCCGTGGCGGCCGGGTGGTCTCGCGAGAGGACATCCTCGACGCCATCTGGGGCACGGACTTCGTGGCCGAGAGCAACATCGTCGACCGACACATCCGGAGCCTCCGGATCAAGCTCCAGAACGACTATCGGCATCCGAGGTTCATCGCCACGGTGCCCGGCGAAGGCTATCGCTTCATCCCCACGTTCTCGAACGCCGGTTGGAGCGGCGCCCGCGCCATGGGGGACCAGCCCGGACCCTGAAACGCACCGTCCCCGGCCTCGGCGGGCAACGCCGGGGCGACGATTCCGGGCGCCCCGCATGACGGGTCGTCATGACAGCGCTCGATGTTGGCGGCAAGGTCTGGCGACGAGACGGAGCGCCCGCCACGGTCGAGTTGAACACCTCCCCCCTCCACGCTAGGTGGGCCTGTTCCTGGGGATTGGGCCCACCTAGTGCTTGTCGCACGGAAGGCGGGTGCGTCGGTCCGGCGGTTCAGCCGCCCAGGGCGAACATCTCGACTCGCGGGAGGTGGCTCGTGGCCTCGGTCCGGAGCTCGGAGTACCGGTCGGTCCGGGCAGCCCAGACCCGCTCCAGGATCGCCCGGAGATCCTCGTCCGAGGCACCCGAGCGGAGCGGCGCCCGGAGGTCCGTCCCGACGGCGCTGAACAGGCAGGTGTAGAGCTTGCCCTCGGCCGAGAGCCGGGCCCGGGTGCAGTCGCCGCAGAACGGCTGGGTGACCGAGGCAATCACCCCGATCTCGCCCGAGTCATCGCGATACCGCCAGCGCCCGGCGACCTCGCCCCGGTAGTTCGCCTCGACCGCCTGGAGCGGCAGCTCCGCGTCGATGGCGGCCACGATCTCGGCGGCCGAGACGACGTCATCGAGGCGCCAGCCGTTGGCCGTCCCGACGTCCATGTACTCGATGAACCGCAGGACGAGGCCCTCGTCGCGAGCCCAGCGGGCCATCGGCACGACGCTGGCTTCGTTCTCGCCGCGCTTCACGACCATGTTCACCTTGATCGGCGCGAGCCCGGCCTCACGGGCCGCCGCGATCCCATCGAGGACCTTCGTGACGGGGAAATCGACCCCGTTCATCCGTCGGAACGTCGCGTCGTCGAGCGAATCGAGCGACACCGTGATCCGCCGGAGGCCGGCATCGGCGAGCGGCCGGGCGAGCGGCCGCAGGGCGGAGCCGTTCGTGGTCAGGGTCAGGTCGACCGGATCGGCCTCGGGCGTCCGAAGCTGGGCCAGCATCGCGATGAGGTCCGGCAGTGCCTTCCGGACGAGCGGCTCGCCACCGGTGATCCGGAGCTTCCCGACCCCGAGGTCCACGAAGATCGCTGCCAGCCGCCGGATCTCCTCGTAGGTCAGGACCTCGGAGTGCGGCAGGAACGCGTAGTCGCGCCCGAAGACCTCGGCCGGCATGCAGTAGGTGCAACGGAAGTTGCAGCGATCGGTGACCGAGATGCGAAGGTCGCGGAGGGCGCGACCGCGCCGGTCCAGGACCCCGGGGCGCCCATCGAACGTGCTCGTCGTCATGCCAGTCACCGGCGGATCGTACCCCGGCGTCGCCCGGGGCCCCGGTCGGCCCATTCGTGGGCGCCGCGGGGGGGGCGGGGGCGGGCGCCCTGGACCGCATCGGGCAGGTCGCCCGCGGAGCGGTCCGGTGGGGTCGATTGGTACCTCCGCCGAACGGGGCCGGTACGACTAGCCGGATGCGCGTCAGCACCCCCGCAGCCGACCATCGCGATACGCCCGAAACCCGGCCGGAAGCGCCGGGCCGTGTCTGAAGGACTGGATCGATGGCCACCACCGAACAGCGCAGCGGATTCCGGCTCCCGTGGGCCGCCGACACGCGCCCCGGCGCGCCCGTCCACGACCAGACGCCGCCCGCCAACCCCGATTCTCCGCCGGTCGCCGAGGGAGAGACCATCGCAGACCCGAGCAGCGCCGAGGCGACCGAGATGCAGGAAACGACCATCCCCGACACCCGATCCATGGGCTGGCCCGCTTCCGACGCCGGCGATGCGGCGGCCGAGGGTGAGGACGCGCCCGTCGCTCCCAGCGCCCGGCCGCGGCGCGAAAACCTCCTCGTCACCGGGCTCGTCCGGGCGATGCGCGACGCCGCGACGTCCGCCCGCGAGGAGACTGCGGCCCGCTTCGCCGACGAGGCCAAGACCCGGGTCGAAACGATCCACGCCCAGGCCGCCGAGGAAACCACTGACCTCCGCAAGCAGGCTGACGCGGAGATCGTCGAGATCCGCGACTGGTCAAAGGCCGAGATGGCCCGCATCCGCGAAGAGACCGACAGGCGAATCGCCGACCGCAAGCAGCACCTCGAAGCCGAGATCGAGCGCCACGCCGCCCGGGTCGAGCATCGCATCGAGGGCGTCCAGGCGGCCGTCGCCGCCTTCGAGCGCCAGATGGAGACCTTCTTCGTCAAGCTCATGGCCGAGGAGGATCCGGCTCGCCTCGCCGGCCTCGCCGAGCAGCTGCCCGACGCTCCCTCCCTCGACCTCGACGACCTCGATCGTGCGGTCGCAGACCAGGCGGAGCCGTCCTTCCCCATGTCGGCCCTCGATGCTCGCGGCGCTGCCGCTGCCGAGGCCGAGGCGTTCGCCGACCTCGATGCGTCCGACATGTCCGACCTTTCCGACGACAGCGACCTGCAGCCCGATGACGAGGCCAATGTCATCGCCGACGACGACGTGGCCCGCCGCCTCGAGGCGTTCACCACCCATGCGACCGCCGAAGGCGAAGGCGCCACCAGCCAGCTCGCCGTCGTGGGGCTCGTCAGCGTGGCCAGCATCGCCGGGTTCAAGCGGGCACTCGCCCGGACCGCGGGGGTCCGGTCGGTCACGGTCGCGTCCGGCCCGAGCGGCGACTTCATCTTCAGCGTCGGCCATGACCCCGAGACCGACCTTCGATCGATCGTCCCCGAGCTCGACGGCTTCGCCGCCGTGATCACCGGCGACGCCGACGGCGTCCTGACGATCGCGGCCACCGATCCCGAGAGCGTGCATTGAAGCGGAGGAACACATGAGTCGCCCGACGATCGCCGTCGGCCTGCCCGGCCACGAGCGCGACGCCGTCATCGAGGCCCTCGCCGCCGCCGAGTTCGGCACGGTCGCCCTCGAGGGCCCATCTGACCTGGCAGCCGTGCTCGAGGCCGAGCTGCCCATCGGGTTGGCGGTCCTCGACGCCGGCGACGATCCGGCAGCGCTGCTCGAGGTCATCGCCGACCTCCGGCTCCGCGAGCGCGCCATCCCGCTCCTCGTCGTCGTCAGCGACGCCCAGATCGACGCCCTCCTGGGCAGCGACGGGATCGCCCCCGATGACGAGGTCGTGTCCCGGCCGCTCGACCCCGACGCCATTCGCTGGCGCGCCGAGGCCATGCTCATCCGGGCCCAGGTGACCGCCGAGCACTCCGAGGGCTCGGTTGTGACCCACGGCCGGGTCGAGGCAGGCTGGGCCGCTCGCACGCCGATCATCGCCGTCTTCAATCCCAAGGGCGGGGTGGGCAAGACGACCATCGCCACCAACCTCGCCGCCGCGCTCCAGATCCGCAAGGAGCGTCGGGTCCTGCTCGTCGATGCCGACACCGTGACCGGTCACGTGACGATGTCGCTGGGCATGGACACCGGTCGGACCCTGTCCGATTCCTGGCTGGACGAGGAGGAGGGCGGCCCCGCCGAGGGCCTGCTCGACATTGCCGCCGTCCACGAATCGGGCGTCCGGGTGGCCGCCCTCGTCTCGAACCCGCTGGCCATGACGCGGCTCGATCCCGAGCGCGTGGGCGAGGCCCTCGTCGCGGCCCGCTGGGGCGTCGACGTCATCGTCGTCGACTTGCACCCCTCGTACAGCGACGTCAACCAGGTCATCTTCAGCATCGCCGACCGGATCCTCGTCCCGGTCACGCCGGACCTGCCCGCGATCCGGGCCGCCGTCCAGCTGGCCGAGGTCGCAACCGAGCTCGGCATCCGCGACCGGCTGTCCACGGTCGTCAACCGGGCCAACAGCGGCGTCACCGTGGCCGACATCGAGCGGGCCGTCGGGTCGCCGGCGATCGCCCAGATCCGGTCCGGCGGGATGCTCTTCGTCAAGGCCGCCAACGTCGGGCGGACCGTCATCGACCTCTTCCCGAAGGAGAAGGTCTCGGGTGACTTCGATACCCTTGCCGACAAGGTCCTGGGTCTCGGTGGACCTGAGGAGACGCCCGTCCGGGCTGCCGAGCAGCGCTCGATCCTTGGCGGACTGTTCCGGGGCAAGGAGGCCGTCCGGGCCTGACCGGAACGAGCCGCCGTTCCTCCTGAGCTGAAGCCCGGCCACCGGCCGGGCTTCCTGGTTGATCGCTCGCTGACGGCGCGCCGGCTAGCTTCGCTCCCGCCAGGTCGTGCCACCGAGAGGCGAGCCCGGCAGGCGCAGGTGGCGCTCGCCCGTCGCCAGGTCCACCTGCTCAACGCCACGAAGGTAGAACCGGTTCACCAGCGCGGCGTCGGCCTCGTCGCCGATGTCGACCTCCACGCCCGCCAGCCAGACGCTCGGGTTCGTCACCGCCACGAACATCTGGCTCGACCGCTCGAGCAACCCGTCCGGCTCCGAGCCCGGGTGGAGCTGGACGGTCCCGACGACCCGGAGCGGTGGGACGTGGAGGGCAACGTCGAAGGCGATCTTGTGGATCCGGTGGGCGGTGCGCTCGTCATCGTCGAGGCTGGCCAGGGTCTCGGGGCCGGCGATGACGACGATGAGGTCGTAGGGATCGACGGTCTGGATGCCGGGCGCGGGCTCGAACGGCCCGCTGCCGTCGAGCGGCGCCCAGGTGACCTCGGACAGGCCGATCGCCTCGCGCTTGTTGAGGGTGTCGAGCAGGCGGCCGGTGATCGACATCGAGGCCCGCAGCCGCCACTCCTCGGTCAGGCCATGGAAGCGGACGGCTCGCGCAGCCCGATCGCGCGAGTCGACGGAGGCCGCGGCGGCCGCGGTCGCCGGCGCGGCCTCCTTCTTGCGGCCAAGCCCGAACGGCATCGCCCTACTCCTCGGCCTTGCCGGTGTTCTCGCGGATCGTCTCGACGACCGTCGCGTCGGCCAGGGTCGTGGTGTCGCCCAGGGTCCGCCCCTCGGCGATGTCGCGGAGGAGCCGCCGCATGATCTTGCCCGAGCGAGTCTTGGGCAGGTCCGGCACGAACATCAGGTACTTGGGTCGGGCGATCGGCCCGATGACGTAGGCCACGTGCTCGCGGAGCTGGACCGCCAGCGCGTCGGCGGGATCCTGGCCCGTCTTCAGGATGACGAAGGCGTAGATCGCCTGGCCGGAGACCTCGTCCTTGACCCCGACCACCGCGGACTCGGCCACCGAGCGATGGTCGACGAGGGCGGATTCGACCTCGGTCGTGCTGATCCGGTGGCCGGCCACGTTCATGACGTCGTCGACCCGGCCGAGGAGCCAGAAGTAGCCCTCCTCGTCGCGCTTCGCGCCGTCTCCGGCGAAGTACATCCCCGGGAACCGGCTCCAGTACGTCTCGCGGTAGCGCTCCGGGTCGCCGTAGATGCCGCGGAGCATCGCCGGCCAGGGTCGCTTCAGGACGAGGTAGCCGCCCCCGCCGAACGGGACGGATTGGCCGTCGCCGTCGACGATGTCGGCCTCGATGCCCGGGAACGGGAAGGTCGCGGAGCCAGGCTTGGTGGTCGTGACGCCGGGCAGCGGCGTGATGAGGATCATGCCCGTCTCGGTCTGCCACCAGGTGTCGACGATGGGGGCGGTCCCCCGGCCGATGTGCTCGTGGTACCAGAGCCAGGCCTCGGGGTTGATCGGCTCGCCGACCGAGCCGAGGACGCGGAGTGACGACAGGTCGTGGGCCGCCGGGAACTGGGGGCCGTGCTTCATGAAGGCCCGGATCGCGGTCGGCGCGCAGTACAGGATCGAGACCTTGAACTCTTCGATGATCTGCCACCAGCGGTCCCAGGTGGGGGTGTCCGGCGCGCCCTCGTAGATGACCCCGGTCGCGGCGTTGGCAAGTGGTCCGTAGACGATGTAGCTGTGGCCGGTCACCCAGCCGATGTCCGCCGCGCACCAGTACACGTCGTCCGGCTTGAGGTCGAAGATCGCCTCGTGGGTGAAGCTCGTGCCCACGAGGTAGCCCGCGGTCGTGTGGAGAATGCCCTTGGGCTTGGCCGTCGTCCCCGACGTGTACAGGAGGTAGAGCATGTGTTCCGAATCGACCGGCACCGGCGGGCAGTGCTCGGACTGGCGGTCCACGATGTCGTGCCACCAGACGTCGCGCCGGGGAACCATGTGGGCGCCCTGTCCGAGGCGATCGACGACGATGACCTTCTGGATCGTGGGGGTCGAGGCGACGGCCTCGTCGGCATGGTGCTTGAGGTTGACCCGGTTGCCCCGCCGCCAGCCGCCGTCGGCGGTGATGAGGACCCTGGCCCCGCAGTCGTTGATCCGGCCGGCCAGGGCCTCTGCGCTGAAGCCGCCGAAGACCACCGTGTGGGGCGCCCCGATCCGGGCGCAGGCGAGCATCGCGATCGGCAGCTCGGGGATCATCGGCATGTAGATCGCGACCCGGTCGCCGGTCGTGACGCCGACTTCGAGGAGGGCGTTGGCGGCCTTGCTGACCTCGCGCTGGAGGTCGGCGTAGGTGATCGTCCGGGTGTCGCCCGGTTCGCCGATCCAGTGGTACGCGACCTTGCTACCGAGGCCGGCCTCGACGTGGCGATCGACGCAGTTGTAGGTGATGTTCAGCCGGCCGCCGGTGAACCACTTCGCGAACGGCAGGTCCCACTCCAGGGTCGTCTCGAAGGGTGTGTCCCAGCTGACGCGGTCGCGGGCGATCCGCTCCCAGAAGGCGACGTAGTCGCGCTCGGCCTCGTCATAGATCGAGGATTGGGCATTGGCGTTGGCGGTGAACTCCGCGGCGGGCGGAAAGACCCGCCGCTCGTCCATCAGGTTCTCGATGGCGGGCTGGGCGCCCTGGGACGGTTCGACGCTCACAGACGACTCCGATGACCACGATGCGGCGCGCTGGTTCGGGCCGGCCGGTGCGCTGGCACGAGCCAGCCGGCCGGTAGCGGCGTCCGTGCATCGTAGCGCGCCGGTTGGGCGAGCGGCACCGCCTTCGGGCCGCGACGTGACGCTGGTCTTATCGGCGTTGCCGCCCTTCCTGGTGCGTCCCGTCGCCCGCCGCCCCGCCTGTCCCGCAGCACCGGACCCGCGAGCCGACCTCGCCACCACTGCGCACGGGGCGGGAGATCAGCTCGCTGGTCGGCACAGCACCTCGCTGCCCGTTCGGGGTTGGAACGCGCCTCAGCGTTCCGCCGCCGCTGACAACCGCACCCGGTCGATGAACGAGCACAGCCGACGGCCAGATCATGCAGCGGCGGGCAGGAAGTCGGACCCTCTCGTGCTCGTTCATTCGAAACGTGCCGCCGGGAGCGGCGCGGGGCGAGGGGGTGCGGGGCGAGGGGGCGAGGGGGGGCCACCGCTGGAGCGACGGTCCGGGTCACTCGTCGGGAGTGAGGTCCTCGCCGGCCGGGCCGATGGCCGGGCCCCGGTATCGCCCGCCACTGACAACCGCATCCGCCAGATGAACGAGCACGACCGACGTCGAGATCGCGCTTGTGGGCGCAGGAAGTCGCGCCCCTCCGTGCGTGTTCGTGCGAAACGTGCCGCCGGGAGCGGCGCGGGGCGAGGGGGTGCGGGGCGAGGGGGCGAGGGGGCGCCACCGCTGGAGCGACGGTCCGGGTCACTCGTCGGGAGTGAGGTCCTCGTCGGTCGGGCCGATTGCCGGGCCCGAGAGCACGTCGGCCGCGTCCGGCTCACGGCTGAGCACGACCCGCTGCGGCCGGGGGATCTCGATGCCGTTGGCCTTGAACGCCACGAGCAGGCGCTTGCGCAGCTCGCCCGCTGCGGCCCACTGCTCGGTGGCCCGGACGGTGCCCAGGATCTTCAGGGTCACGCCGTACTCGGCAAGGGCGGACACGCGATCGACGCGCGGCGTCTCGAGGACCCGCCGCTTCCAGGCCGGATCGGACGCCATCTCCCGGCCGACGGCATCGACGACCTCGATCGCCCGGTCGATGTCCGTGCCGTAGGCGACGTTGACGTCCTGGTTGATCCTGGCCCAGACCCGGGTCAGGTTGCTGGCGACGGCGATCTCGCCGTTGGGCACGGTGTGGACGACACCGTCGAGGTCGCGGAGCGTGGTCCGTCGGAGGCTGAAGTCCTCGACCGTGCCGGCGACGCCGGCGACCCGGATGACGTCGCCCTTGCTGAACTGGTTCTCGATGAGGATGAGCGCCCCGTTGAGGTAGTCCTTGACCAGGTGCTGGGCCCCGAAGCCGAGGGCGACCCCGACCACGCCCAGCCCGGCAACCGCCGGTCCGATCTCGAGGCCGATCCGATCGAGGGCGATCAGCCCGGCGATGATGACGACGAAGAACCGAAGGACGTTCGAGCCCAGCTGGTCGAGGGTGTCCATCCGCTTGGTGAGCTCGACCGCCGACAGCTCCTGGGCCGTGCCTTCCGTCGCCTCCCGGTCCATGAGCGCCTTGACGACGCCCCGGACGAAGAGCCGTGACGCCCGCACCAGGACGTACCCGACGACGATGATCAACAGGATCGGCAGGAGGCTGTCCTTGAGGAACGGGATGATCGGGTCCGACCACGGCGCCTTCGAGAAATCCGGCATGTCCGGAGCGTAGCGGATGGCGCCGGCGATCGGGACACCGCTGCCGGGCCGTCGCGCGGGAGTCGCGCACCTGGCGAGCGCCTGGCGAGCGCCCGGCGAGTACCAGCTAAGGGCAAGCTAAGGGCCAGCTAAGGGCCAGCTAAGCGTCGCCAGCTTCAATGGGCCGGTGTTGCCGCCACGCCTCCGACCAGCGTTTGCCGATCTCTGCCGATCGGTGCGCCTGGACCTCGACATCACCCAGAATGAGCTGGCCCGCGCCGCGGGGATCTCGCGAGCCTACCTCGGAGACGTCGAAGCCGGGCGCGCCAATCCGACCCTCGATGTCGTGGATCGACTCGCAGCATCCCTGGGCGTGGAGCTGGGCTTCGACGCCCGGCGCCCGATCGTCATCGATCCACCGCAGCGTGACCTCGCGCACGCTCGCTGTTCCGCCTATGTGCATCGTCGTCTCCAGGCGCTCGGCTTCGACTGTCGGCGGGAGGTCGAGATCGTCGACGGTCGGTCGCATGGCTGGATCGACCTCCTCGCCTTCGAGCGCCGAGCCGGCCTCCTGCTGGTGATCGAGGTCAAGACGTCGATCCTCGATATCGGTGCAGTCGAGCGACAACTCGGCTGGTACGAGCGCCATGGTCCCCGGATCGCACGCCAGGAGAGCTGGCCGGTCCGGGCCATCCGCGGCTGGTTGCTCTGCCTCGCGACTGGCGACGTCGACGATTCAATCGGGATGAACCGTGAAGCTCTGCAAGTTGCGTTTCCCCTGCGGGCTGGCGACCTGCGCGCTCAGATCGCGGGCAAGGGCGTCATCCCGCCGGGCCGCGGGCTCGCACTGATCGATCCGTCCCGACGCCGACGCGACTGGCTCCTCCCGAGTCGGCCCGACGGCCGTCGCTCCGCGGCGCCGTATTCGAACCCCGCGCAGGCGATCGCCCTGTGGCGTGGGGATGGTCCACAGTCAGGAGGTCGCCGCTGACGGGCGAAGCAGCACGGCTGTGCGGGCGGCGGCAGGCAGTCCCGCCCGCCGTGTTCCGCGCCGCTCCCCGCCCCGCGCCGTTCCCGCGCCGTTCCCGCGCCGTTCCCGTGCCCGGGCCACTCAGGCCGACACGGTCTGCACGAAACAGCACGAAGGGGTCCGACTTCTCGCACCCCGCTGCACGATCTGGCCCTCGGCCGTGCTCGTTCATCTTGCGTGTGCGGTTCTCAGTGGCGGGGCAAGGTCGAACGGTCGGCGGCAGTCCCGCCCCGCCGCGTCCTCGCGCCGTTCCCGCGCCGTTCCCGCGCCGTTCCCGCGCCCGGGCCACTCAGGCCGACACGGTCTGCACGAAACAGCACGAAGGGGTCCGACTTCTCGCACCCCGCTGCAGGATCTGGCCCTCGGCCGTGCTCGTTCATCTTGCGTGTGCGGTTCTCAGTGGCGGGGCGGCGCGGGACCTCTGGGTGGCGCGTTACCGGCCGATGCCAACGGAGACCAAACGGCCGCCGCCGGCTCCGCCGCTGAGCGAGGTCAGGCGCTGCCGCGGAGCGAGGTCAGGCGGCGGCTCCGCCGAGGCGGATCGTGATCGCGGCGGCGGCCTCGCGGGCCTGGACGGCCAGCTCGGGCAGGCGGCGAGGAGTCAGGCGGAAGGCCGGGCCCCAGACCTCGACCGCGGCAATGACCGCCCCACGGGCGTCGTGGACCGGAGCGGCAACCGCGGTCAGCCCGTTCTCCAACTCGCTGAGGGCGGTCGCGTAGCCGCGCCGGCGGGCCCGTGCCAGGTCCTCGAGGAGCGGCTCGAGATCGGTGATCGTCCGCTCGGTGTAGCGGGTCAGGCCGCGCCGGACGATACGCAGGACCTCGCGCTCGGCGAGCGAGGCCAGGAGGACCTTGCCCGAGGCGTTGGCATGGAGCGCGGAGCCGCGGCCGGTCCAGTCCCCCACCGCGATGAGGTTCGGGCCGTCGGCCTGGGCCACGAACAGGACCTGGTCGCCGTCCAGGACGCCCAGGCCGGCGGTCTCGTGGGTCAGCCGGGCCAGCCGCTCCAGCTCGGGCAGGGCGAGGCTTCGGAGATCGAGCGTCCGCTCCGCCCGCTCGGCCAGCCGGATCACGACGAGCCCCAGGCGGTACTTGCCCGTCTCGGTGTCCTGCTCCACCAGGCCGCGTCGCTGGAGCGTGGCCAGGAGCCGCGATGCGGTCGACTTGTGGAGGCCGAGCCGTCGGGCCAGCTCCGTGACCCCGGCCTCGCCCTGGCTCTCGCCGAGGGCGAGCAGAAGCGCGGCCGCGCGATCGACGCTCCGGACCGCGTTGCCGTCGAAGCCCATGGCCATCGGCCGCGCGACTCAGCCGCCGGCCGGGTGCGACATCGCACCCTGGGCCGAGACCCCGGCAGTCTCGCGGGCCCGGTCGTCGAGCGCCGCCCGGAGGGAGGCCTCGAACGCTGTGACCGCCCGGTCGACCGAATCGTCGGCCGCATGGGCCTCGCACATGAACCACGGCTCGCGGCTGTCGGGCTCGGGCATCGCCCCCCGGGCGTGCATCCCGACCGCGACCGCGTCGTACAACGCGTGATCGGTGTCGGCCCAGTCGCGGTACTCGGTCGCGACCTTCTCGGTGAACATGATCCCGAACATCGATGGGTGGCCGGTGAAGTGGTACGCGACGCCGGCCTCGTTGAGGACCTCCCGGAGGCCGTCCTGGAGGCGCCGACCGGTCGCGTGGACGGTCTCGAGGGCGTCGGTGTCGCGGATGATCTCGAGGGTCTTCACCGCGGCGGCGGCGGCGACCCGGTTGCCGGCGTAGGTCCCGCCGTGGCTGACCTTCTCGGGCAGGAGGCTCATGATCTCGCGCTTGCCACCGAAGGCCGCCGCCGGGTAGCCGTTGCCCATGGCCTTGGCGAACGAGGCGAGGTCGGGGGTGATGCCGAAGTACTCGGCCGCGCCACCGCGGGCGAACCGGAAGCCGGTCTTGACCTCGTCGAAGATCTCGAGGATCCCGAACTCCTGGGTCAGGGCCCGGAGCTCCCGGTGGAAGCCCTCCTGGGGCATGATCCCCTGGGCGTTGCCGAGGACCGGCTCGACGATGACCGCGGCGATGTCATGGCCCTCGCGCTCGAACAGCCGGCGCAGCCGATCGATGTTGTTGAAGCGGGCCGGGATGATCGTGTCGGCGACGGCCTCGGGGATGCCCCGGCCCCAGGTGAGACGGACGGGGTTGTCGGCATCGCCGAGCTCGGCCATGTTGTCGGGCGAGACGCTGATCAGGGCGTAGTCGTGGACGCCGTGGTACTGGCCCTCGAACTTCACGATCTTGTTCCGGCCGGTGTACGCCCGGGCGAGGCGCATCAGGTGCATCGTCGCCTCGGTCCCGGACACGGTCATCCGGGCCATGTCGACCCAGCCGGTGAGCTCGCACACGAGCTCCATCGCCCGGACCTCGTCCTCGGTCGTGAGCGAGAAGCTCACGCCCCGGCGCATCCGCTCGTTGACGTGGTCGTCGACGCGGGCGTCGCCGTGGCCCAGGATCACCGGGCCGTAGCCCATCCGGAGATCGACGTACTCGTTGCCGTCGATGTCCCAGACCCGACCGCCTGCCCCCCGGTCCATGTAGATGGTGTCGTCGCCCCACGTCCGGAAGTTCGAGTTGGCGCCGCCCGGCAGGGTCCGCACGGCGCGGCGGTAGAGCTCGAGCTGGCGAGCGCGGGCGAGCTGAGGGCGATCGGCGGGGCTGGCCATGATGCCTCCGTCTGGCTGATGGACACCCAGCGCAATGGCTCCGAGGCGCGCGACGGCCGTTGCGGTAGGTGAGACGCGGGCGTCAATCGTGCCACAAGGCCGCGTTCCGTGCAACGCGAGATTCGTCGCGAAGCTCCGGTGTGGCTGCGAATTCCGTGCCGTCAGCCCCCCGCCACCGCCGGATGCGCGGCAATTGCCGCCATCCCGGGCGCGTCGGGCCGATCGGGACCGGAGGTGTCGATGGACCTTCGATCAGGCCCGCTCGGCGACCCAGCTGGGGAGCTCGCGGGCCAGCGTCGCCAGGGGCAGCGAGCCATGGCCCAGGAGCTCGTCGTGGAACGACCGGAGATCGAAGGCCGAGCCGTCGCGGGCCGAGATCTCGCGCCGCAGCCGCTCGATCTCGCGCTGGCCCAGCTTGTAGGTCAGGGCCTGGGCCGGCCAGCAGATGTACCGGTCGGTCTCGATCGTCGCGTCGGTCGGCGACAGGCCCGCCTCGTCGAGGAGGTAGTCGATCGACTGCTGGCGCGTCCAGCGCAGGGCGTGCATGCCGGTGTCGACGACCAGGCGGCCGGCCCGCCAGGCCTGGCCGTCGAGCATCCCGAAGCGCTCGGCCTCGTCGCGGTACAGCCCGAGCTCGTCGGCCAGCCGCTCGGAGTACAGGCCCCAGCCCTCGACGTAGGCGCCACCGACGATCCGGGAGCCGAAGCGCCGGAACCGGTTGAGGGCCGTGTTCTCGACCTCGAGGGCGATCTGGAAGTGATGGCCGGGGGTGGCCTCGTGGTAGGTCGTCGAGGCGAGGCGGGAGAAGAGCCGGCTCTCAAGGTCGTACGTGTTCACGTAGTACGTGCCGGGCCGGCTGCCGTCGGGGGCCGGCGGATAGTAGTAGGCGAACGGGGCGTCCTTCTCCTTGAACTCCTCGACCGGCAGGACCCGGCAGGCCGAGGTCGGGGTCCGCCCGAAGACCGCCGCCGCGGCGGCGTTGGCCCGCTCGATGTCCTCCATCGCCCGGTCGACGAGCGCCCGCTGCGAAGCCGGGACGTTGCGAGGGTCGACCGCCCGGGCCTGGCGATAGGCGCGCGTGTCGTCGCCGAAGCCCGCGGCGCGCGCGATCGCCCGGCGCTCGGCCTCGATCGCGGCGAGCTCCGCCAGGCCGATCTCGTGGACCTCGGCCGGGTTTGCGTCGAGGGTCGTCCAGTGCTTGATCTGGGCGCGGTAGATGGCCTCGCCGTTGGGCGCCGACCAGATCCCCGGCTCGGTCCGGGTGGCGGCCAGGTAGTCACCCCGAAGGGCCTCGAGGAAGGCGGCGTCGGCCGGGTAGACGAGGTCGCGGACGAGCTCGCGGATGCGCTCGCGGTCGGCCTCCGAGGCGACTTGGGCCATCGCCGGGATGACCGCCTCGGCGATGGGGATGTCGAGCATCCGCTGGAGCTGGGCGATCGTCCGCTCGGCCACGATCCGAGGGGCCGTGAGGCCGCTCGCGAGGCCCTCGCGGACGAGGTCGCGATTGGCGGCCATGAAGGCCGGGTAGGCCCTGATCCGGGCGGTGAACGCCTCGAAGCGCTCGGGCGTATCGGCCGGCTGGAGCTGGGTCAGCTGGGGCAGGAGCGTCTGGGGACCCGACATCTGGTCGACGACCGCGAGGGTGTCGAAGCGCTGGTCGTCGTCCTCGATGAGGACTTCGCCGACCACGCCGAGCATGTCCCGGGTGATGCGCTCCTCGATCGTCAGCCCGTCGTCGGGGATCGCCGCGGCGGCCTCCCGGACCCAGACCGCCAGGGCTCGCGCCCTGGCCCGACCTTCGGGGCCGGGATCCGGCAGCTGGTCATCCCAGCGATGATCGCCGCTGACCGTCGCGCTGATCGGCGAGAGCTCCAGGAATCGGTCCCAGAACTCCTCGGCCAGGCGGTCGACGGTGGAGTCGATGGCGCTCAAGGTTGCCTCCCCGGGCATCGGGCCACGGTCCTCGCGGACGCGGCTGGTTAGGTTCGCGCCGGCTAGCGTAGCGCGTCGGGCCGGTCGAACAGGCCGAGCTGCTCGCCCCGCCGCTCGACGGCCGGCTCGAGGCCCAGGAACGGCTCGAGGTCGTCGAGGTCGAGCGGGTCGCGGGCCAGCCAGGCCCGCAGGTACGGCCACAGGACGAGGTGCCAGTTCGCCTCCGCGATGGCGGCCCGCAGGAGGGGCGATGTCTCGAGCTTGTGGCGGACGAGCTCGGCCCGCTCGGGGGCGATGGCCAGGATCCGGACGAGATGCTCGTCGGTCGGGATCCGGGCATGGCGGCGCAGGAGGACGTCGCCGAGCATCGCCGTCCATTCGACCTCGAACAGGAGGGCCGACCGACCGCGGACGTACCAGATGCAGTCGACCGCCTGGATGTCCTCGGTCGGGGCCCGCGAGACGGAGGCGAGCCAGGCCGACCGCTCCCGTTCGTCGAGGAAGTCGCCGAGGGTCCGATCCCCGATCCGCCGCCCCTGCTCGCGGCTGCCGAGCCAGACCGACATGCCGAGGCGATGGCCGCCGTTGGCCAGGAGGGCGAGGAGCTCGCTGTGCTCGGTCGTCCGGCGTCGGACGTCCTCGCCGGTGACGAGGCGCTCGGCGGTCGAGGCCGGGCTTCGGTAGCTGGCCAGGCACGCCCGCACGAGCGCCTCGTCGGGCAGGTCATGGCCCGAGAAGAGGGCCGCGACGCGCTCGAAGAAGGCTCCCTCGGGCAGCGGACCGGCGGTCGAGAGGAGGCTGTAGACGGCCCACTCGACGCGGTCGGCGAGGGGCACCGCGGCCGCCTCGCGATCCCCCCGCTCGGCGAGCCACCAGCGGCCCGGCTCGATCTCTGTCAAGCGATGCTGGGTCGCGCGGGTCAGCTCCTCGCGGACGAGGGCGAGGACCCGCTCCACGGGATCGCGATCGGCGGGCTCGAGGCGGGCGGTCGAGGCCTGGTCCGGCGGCGGCATCGACCCGATCCCGATCCCGCTCCTCGCGCGTGGTGCAGTCTCGGGCTCGGGCGCGCCGCGGGGTCGGCCGCCTCCGTGCGGGGTTGCGGGCGGGGTGCCGGTCGGGGTGCCGGTCTGACGATCCGGGCGAAGACCCGGGCCATCATCCGAGCGCTCGTGGCCCCGGTCTTTGCCGGTCTCGGGCGCATCGGCCGCTCCATCGTCGCCGCCCGAGCTGTCGCGAGAGCCCCCGCCGTCCTCGAGGGCCATGAGGCGGCGGAGGTGACCGGCACGATCAAGACCGACCAGGATCTCGCCCAGGAGCCGCTCGTATCGGGCCGGCTCGCCCCGCTCGCGGAGGACCTCGACGGCGGTCTCGGTGATCGATCGGGCAGCCTCGGCCCGGGAGAACGGCCGGGCATCGATGCGCTCGGGTGGCGCGAACAAACCCCGACCCGGGACAAGCTCCGGGTCGCCGCTGCCGCCGGGCACGGGATCGAGGCGTCGGTTGCCGCGGGTCCGCGGGCCGGGCGGCACGCTCGCGCCGGGCGGGACGAGCTCGACGATGCCGCCGACGTCCTCGTCCGCCTCGGCAACGCGCGCCTCGGCCAGCCGGTAGCCGGCCCCGACGCCGCCCAGGACGGCGGCGACGAGCGCCTCCGGTTCGCCGGCCTCGAGGAGCAGGACCGCTCGCCCATCACGGGCCATGAGCGGTGCGGCCACGGTCAGCGAGCGACGGATGGCCGCGGCCTGCCATGACCACGGCGCCCGGATCGCGGACCCGAGGAGCGGCTCCAGGGGGAGCAGCGAGGCGGCCTCCCGGCCGAGGGCCCAGCACGTCCCGTGCCAGGCCGCCGCCAGCCGCTCCTGGCTGAAGCGGAGCGGGGGCTGGCCGAGGAGCAGGCGGATCCGTGGCCGGGGTGCCTCGCGGCCTGGCTCTCGAAGCGGATCACGTGCCTCGGCGGCGAGGCGCTCCAGGGCGCCGGCCGCGGCGACCCGCAGGACGGCCGTGCCCGCGCCCTCGGCGAGGCCGCGGAGGTCTGTCGCGACCCGCGCTTCGAGCGGCCCGAGGGCCCCGCTCTCGAGGCGCTGGACGAAGGCCCGGATGACCCGGATCGACTCCTCGAAGGCGAGCCACGGATTCCGCTCGCGGAACGGGTCGGGGACCGCCGAGCGGACCGTGCCGCCTGCGATCCGGAGCCCGGGCGCACGCCCTGGACCCGCACCCAGCCGGCTGGCCGGCAGGACCGCGTGGAGGAAGGCCAGGCGGAGGGCCGATTCCACCGGTGCGGCGCGGAGCTCGCCCTCGATTCGCTCGAGGATCGCGGACAGGCCGACGAGCTGACGGTCCGTGTGGAGGCCCAGGATCGCATCGACGAGATCGCTCCCGCCGTCGGGGGTCGGGAAGCGCTCGCGGAGTCGGGCGCGAACCGCGTCCGCGCCGACATCGACGACCGCCCGGGCCAGGTCCGCTTCGTCCGGCGGCCCCTGGCGCTGCTCCGAGCCACCCTGCTGGTCGCGACAGATCGTGCAGCGATATTGCTTGCGCACCGGCCGGGCCTTGGCGCCGCCCCCGGCTCCAGGCCCGCCCCCGGCGCCACTGCCGAACGTGCCACGGGTTGCACCGCTCGCCCACTGGATCTCGTCCGCCACGAGCGTCCGGCCGCAGGTCGAGCAGCGGGTCGCGAACATCGCCCCGATCGAGAGCTTCAGGCTGGATTCGCCGCGGGGCGAGGCGGCGAGCGTCGAGAACGCGGCATCGAGGTGCCGGAGGTCGGGTGGTCGGAGGACGACCTCGGCGAGGAGCCGGGTCAGCGGATTGCTCTCGAGCGTCAGGGCACGACGCTGTCGATCGATCGCGGCGCGGGCGATCCAGCCGCCCCGGCCGTGCAGGTCGGCGACGATGTCGCCCGCCCCGGAACCGGACTCGATCCGGGCCGCGACGAGCTCAGGTGGTGGCGGCGGGGCCAGTCGCTCGAAGGCCGGGAGGGTGAACCCGGGCTCGGCGCGGGACAGGATGGCGCGTCCGACCATCGCCCGATTGTCGCAGACGCGGCCGCCCATGCTGCGCCGCCGTCGAGGTCATCGACTCGATGGGGCGCCTCGTTCCCACACCGCCGCGCCGCTCAGGACTGCATCCGCTCGATGAACGAGCGCGGCCGCCACGGAGATCGTGCATCCGGGAGCGCGAAGTAGGGATTGTCCGTGCTCGTCCGTGCAGGACGTGCTGCCCTGAGTGGCAGCGGCGTGACGGGGGCGGTGGCGAACCGCCCTGGGGTGGCGAACCGCCCTGGGGTGGCGAACCGCCCTGGGGTGGCGATGGCGCGGCGCGTTCGAGCTCGGGCACGTCCCGCCCGCGCGGCGGGCGGGCCGCATCGGCGGCCTAGCCTTCGTCGAGCTCGTCCTGCTCTTCTACGAATGCCTCGTCGGTCGTGTCCTCCGGCGGCAGGACCCGATCGAGGTCCTCGATCTCCTCGTCCTCGACGTCGTCCTCGAGGTCCTCCTCGAGCTCCTCGTCCTCGCGGACCAGGGTGCCCTTGGTGTAGGGCCGGAGGTCGGTCGATTTCGCGGCGGTCGGGAAGCTGACCTTGCCGTAGTTGCGGGGGTCCTGGTAGATCTCGCGAATGATGATCCGGACATCGACCGCGCCGAGCGAGGTCACCCCGGCCGAATACTTGTTGCCGTCGGCCAGGAGCTTGAGGAGCCGGGCGGCGACGCGCGGCTCGACGACGCCGATCCGCATCCCGTTGCTCATCGCCACGAGCCGGTTGCCCTCGGGAATGAGCTCCACCGCGTCGCCCGGGTTGACCTGGGCGAGCTTGCGCGGGTCGGGCAGGTCCATGAGGAAGGCGAAGCCGGTCTTGCCCGTCTCCTCGACGAAGATCCTGACCGGCGCCTTGCTGCCATCGATCGCCGCCACGGTCCGCTCGCCGGCCGCGACGAGCAGCGTCTTGAGCCGGTCGATGTTCCGTTCGGCGATGCGATTCGTGGGGTCGAGGGCCAGGGCGGACTGATAGTGCTCGCGGGCCGCGCCGAGCTCGCCCTGCTCCCACAGCGCCTTGGCCAGGCGGTTCTCGGCCTCGGCGTCGGGGCCGAGCTCCAGGAGGCGACGGTTGGTATCGGCGGCGTCGGGCCACTGGGCGTTCGAGGCCAGCGCGATCGCCTGCTCGGCCAGCTGGCGCTTCAGGCGCGTCGTCGCGATCGGGCTCGCGGCGTTGTTGTCGGTGTCGGAGAAGGTCACGGGGGCTGGGTCCTTTCGAGGGTCAGGGGGCAATGGTTTCTAGCACCGGTGCCGCGGTCCGTCAAATGAAGCCCCGTCAGGAGGCCCCGGTCCCCGACGCCATCAGCGTCTCGTGCGTGCTCGCGCGTCCTCGCGCATTCCGTGCGGCGTCACCCTCGGAGGCGAGCGCTCCAGGCCACGACGACGATGCCGAGGATGACGAGCAGCACCGTCTCCCAGATCCGGCGCGGGTCGCGCCGACGGGCCGGCGGTGTCCCATGCAGGGCATCCCACAGGAAGAAGACGAGGACCAGGAGGGCCGGGCCCAGGAGGCGCGGGATCTCCATGGCCCGGAGGGCGACCGCGCCGATGGCGATCACGATCGCGCTGGTGAGGCCAAACCAGGCGACGTCGCGAAGGTTCGAGGTCCGCAGGGCGGCGGAACGGTAGCCGAGCAGGAATGCGACGGCGGCGTCGGCGGCCGCGAGGACCGCCAGCTCCGTGCCCGTGGGCGGCGGGCCGGCGACCGTCCCGGGCTCGGGCAGGCCGCCCGGCACCATGGCGGCGATGCCGGTGAAGCCGAGGAAGCCGATGACCAGCGACCAGACCAGGATCGCCGTCCGGTCGGCACCGGACGGTCCGGTCGAGGCGGCCAGGATCCGGGCCTCGGTGGCGAGGACGCGGGCGATGAGCCAGGCGCCGACGAGGAGCGCCGGCGCGAGCAGCATGCCGACCGGCACGAGGCGGATCGAGCCGAGGACGGCGAAGGCGGCCACGGCCGGCACGATCAGGGACTCGACCGGGACGCCGGCAGCCGCCGCCGGCGCGTCGCTCTGGCCGAGGACCTGGAGGCTGCCGAGGGCGACGGCCACGAGAAGGCAGCCACCCACCGCCCAGGCCAGGGGGATGTCGACGAAGCGCGAGGCGAGGATCGTCGCGCTCGCGGCGAGGATCAGCTCCCGCGATGCGCCTCTGGTGACCACGCGCTCGATGGTACGACGGCCCTCACCGATCACGGGTCGTTCCGCCGGACGTACGCCAGCAGCTCGGCCCGGGAACGGGTGTTGAGCACGACCCGCGGCTCGACCCAGGCCCGACGGGCCTGGGAGATCCCCCACTCGAGGTGTTCGAACTCACCCGTTCGGTGGGCGTCCGAGTCGATCGACAGCAGGCAACCCAGCTCGACCGCGTGGCGGGCGCGCTCGACGGCGAGGTCGAGGCGGTGGGGCGAGCCGTTCATCTCGAGGATCGTGCCGGTCCGGGCGGCCTCGGCGTAGACCGTCTCCCAGTCCAGGTCGAGGTCGTCGCGGGTGCCGATCATCCGGCCCGAGGGGTGGGCGATGACGTCGACATGGGGGTTGCGGATCGCGTTCAGCGTCCGGGCCGTGAGCTCGGCCCGGGTCTGGCGGCGACCCACGTGGAGCGAGGCAACGACGAGGTCGAACGTCGCCAGCAGCTCGTCCTCGTAGTCGAGCCGTCCGTCGGCCCGAATCTCGAGCTCGCAGCCGTGGAGCAGCCGGAAGCCCTCGGCCGGGGTCTCCGGCGGGGCGGTGCCGGCATCCTCCTCCTCGGCGAAACGGCGATTGAGCCCGGCGATGACCGCCCGCTGCTCCTCGACCCGCTCGGGCGACAGGCCGCGGGCGATCGCGAGCGAGATCGAATGATCGGTCAGGACCTGGAAGGCGTGGCCGCGCCGGCGGGCGGCCTCGGCCATGACCTCGATGGCGTGCGAGCCATCGGACCAGTCGGAGTGCGAATGGAGGTCGCCCCGGAGATCGTCGATCGCGACGAGCCGGGGCAGCCGGCCGCCGAGGGCGGCCTCGATCTCCCCGAGGTCTTCGCGCAGCTCGGGCTCGATGCAGGGCAGGTCGAGGAAGGCGTAGGCCTCCTCCTCGGTCGCGAAGGTCCGGAGCTCGGCCGCGGCGCCGGTCAGCGGCTGGCCGTCCTCGCCGATCTTGAGGAAGCCCTTCTCGGACAGGCTCCAGCCGCGATCGCGGGCCCGTGCCCGGAGCCGGACGTTGTGCTCCTTCGAACCGGTGAAGTGGATGAGGTACGTCCCGGCGGCGTCCGGCGTCATGAGCATGAGGTCGATCTGCGGGCCACGGCCGCCCAGCTCGACGGTGGCCTTCGCGGCGCCCTGGTTGACGACCGCGGCGACACTCGGCCAGGCGGTGAATCGATCGGCGACCTCGGTCGGGACATCGGCCTCGACGAGGATGTCGAGGTCACCGATCGTCTCGCGGCGACGTCGGTACGAGCCGGCCGGGACCACCCGACGGACCCCCTCGATGGCCCCCACCTGGGCCACGATTCCGGTGATGATGTCGCGGGCCTGGTGGAGAAGCAGCCGCCGCTCTCGCGACTCCAGGCCGGCGATGCCGTCGAGGATCAGCTGCTCCGTCCGACCTGACAGGCCGCGGAGGCCGCGCAGCCGGCCGGCCTGGGCGGCGTCCCGGAGCTCGTCAAGGGTCGCGATCCCGAGCGTCGTGTAGATCTGGCGAACGGTCTTCGGGCCTAGGCCGGGGACGCGGAGGATGTCCAGCAGGGTCGGCGGGAACTCGGCCAGGAGCCGCTCGTGATAGCCCAGGCGACCGGTGGTCGCGAGCTCGGCCAGCTTGTCGGCGATGGCCTTCCCGACGCCCGGGATGTCCGGCGGGTGGTCCTCGCGGTAGGCACGGGCGACCTCGACCGGCGCCCGCCCGATGGCGTCCGCAGCGCGGTGGTAGGCCACGGTCTTGAAGACGAGCTCGCCCTTGACCTCGAGCAGGTCGCCGATGTCGTGGAAGACCTGGGCGAGCGCGCCGTTCGAGAGGAGGGCCGGCTCGCCGGGCGCGCCGGCGTCAGCCTCGAGCGGGTCGTCGTCGGCCCGAAGATCGGCCGGCAGCTCCTCGTTCGCGACGGGCTCCGAGGCGTGGTGCTCCTCGGCGGTGGGCTTCGCGGCGGCTGGGACGGGTCGGTCGGCCACAACGTGGATGGTACCGAGGCCGGCGCCCGGCACTCGCTCACGCTGTGCGCCCTGGGCACAGGATCACAACGAACGAGCGTGACCACTTGCAACACCCCGGCGGCGCGGGAGGCTCGGTTACGCCGCGATCACCCGGTCGCGGCCGGCCCGCTTGGCCCGGAGGAGGGCCTGGTCGGCCCGTTCGACGATGGCCGGGATCGGCTCGTCGGCCCCTCGGGCGTTGGCGACGCCCACCGAGACACTGACCCCCGGCACGCCGAGGCGCCCGAGATCGAGCGTCCTGACGGCCTCGCGGACGCGCTCCCCCACCTCGATCGCAACGTCCGGCCCCGGATTCCGCAGCAGCACCGCGAATTCCTCACCACCCACCCGGGCCGGCACGTCCTCCTCGCGGACCGCGGTCACGATCGCGCCGGCAACCGCCCGGAGGACCTCGTCGCCCACGGGATGGCCGAAGCGGTCGTTGAGGCCCTTGAACTTGTCGATGTCGACCATCAGCACGGCGACCGCGTCGCCGGCTCGGCGGCGACGTGCAAGGAGGCCGCAGAACTCGTCGAAGTAGCGGCGGTTGGGGAGGCCGGTCAGCGGGTCGGTCGAGGCGTGGGTCGCGACCTCGCGAAGGGAGTAGGCGCGGGCCATGGCTGCGGCGGCCTCGACGGCGGCTGCCTCGAGGAGGCGGCGGGCCGCGCCCGGCCACGGCTCGCGGTCACGCCGCGAGAGCACGATCGCGCCGACGACCCCGGACTCGATTCGGAGCGGCGCGGCGATGGTGTGGGTCAGGCCGTAAGCGCTCCGGACGCGCTCGGCGATCCGGCGGGTGACGGCGGCGGTCCGGGTCGCGGTCGTGGGGCCGCCGCCACCCGACCCGATCCCGATGACCTCGGAGCGCGGCGACAGGAGCGTGCCGGAGGAGCCGAACGGGTGGCCGATCCCGAGATCGTCGAGCAAGCCCGCGAGCGAAGTCGCGACGCGCTCGAGGCCTCGCCGCATTCCGGCCGCGACACCCGTGGCAACCGGCCGCTCGAATCGGGCTGCGGCGGCAGGGCCGGGCCCGGACCAGGATGCGGACGCGGGCCGCGTCGGCGCCGGGGTCGGGCGTCGGGCGTGCGGGCCGGCAGGTGGACCGACCGGGCTGGGCTGTGCGGGTCCGGCCGCCTCGCTCGCCGCCGCGCCACCGACGGCCGTCGCGACAAGCTCTCGTTCCGACTCGTGGCCCCAACCCTCGGCGACACCCGCGACATCCGCGGTGCCGATCGGGATCGGGACCGCCGGCGGCGGCTCGCGATCGAACGCCGGGTCGAGGTCGGACAGCGGCAGGAGCGTGCTCGAGCTGGGCACGCCCGGCCGGCTCGTGACGAGCGTCGCCTCGAGGGCCGCGCCCTCGGGCCGGCGACGGACGACGACGACATGATCGGCGCCGGTGCCCTCCGCGAGGTCGTCGACGATCGCGCCGACGATGGCGTCGACCGAGACGGAGCGGGACAGGCCCTGGAGGATCCGGGCGAAGTTCTCAGCCTCGGCGCGGCCACGGGCCTCGAGGCCGGCGACGGCGTTGCGATGCAGGGACGCGGCGAGGGCGGCGATCCCGACCGCGGCGACCGGGATCCAGTCGAGCCCGTCGCCGGACGTGAGGGCTCGAACGCCCGTGATCAGGCCCAGGAGGAGGAAGGCGCCGGAGAGGAGCCACCACGTCCGACGGATGGGACGGTCCTCCGCCGACGGACGGTACGGACGTGGCGTTCCGGTATGCACGTACTGAAAGCATGCGGCCGTCGGCCGCCGCCGTCCAGCGGGTCGTGTGGTACCGGAGTCCCGGTGACGGCTGGTACTTCCGTACTACTGGCGGCGCGCACCCCGGGCCGGCGCGGCCAGCCGATCGAAGCCCAGGTCGCGATCGCCGCCGAGCTTGGCGGTGTACATCCTGGCGTCGGCGGCAGCCACGAGGTCAGTCACGGTCCGGATGTCCGGCTCGACAGAGGCCACGCCGATCGAGACGCTGATCGGCACCGGACCGCGACCGTCCGCCACCAGCGGGTTCCGGGCGAGCTCCTCGGTGATCCGGCTGGCGACGGCCTCGGCCGCCTCCGGATCGGCATCCACCACGATGACCGCGAACTCGTCGCCACCGTAGCGGGCCGGAACGTCCGACGCCCGCAGGGTCGAGCGAACGACGTCGGCCAGGTGGACCAGGCAGCGGTCGCCGAACTGGTGGCCGAAGGTGTCGTTGACGAGCTTGAAGTCGTCGATGTCGAGCATGAGCAGGCTGAGCGGCCGGCGGGCGCGCCGGGCCCGGACGAACTCCTCGCCGAGGAGCTCGTACAGCGCGCGGTGGTTGAGGAAGCCGGTCAGCGGGTCGCGATCGGCGAGCGTCCGGGCGGCCTCGTACAGGCGGGCGTTCTCGAGCGCCATCGCGGCCTCGTTGGCCATCGTCCGGGCCAGCGCCAGGCGGCCCTCGTCGAGGGCGACGAAATCGGCCGACATGAGCTCCACGAGGCCCACCGACTGGCCCTTGGCGATGAGCGGGATCATCGCCAGCAGGCGGTAGCCCTCGCTCCGCAGGATCGCCACCTCGGCCGGGTCGGCGTCCGGCATCTCGGCATCGATGATCACCGTCGCCTGGTCCTCCAGGACACGGCGCGTCTCGGGGTAGTCGGCGAGCAGGTAGAACGGCTCGGTCGTCCAGTTGGCTTGCGCCGGGTGCTCGCCGAGCGAGATGATCCGATCGGCCCCGGCTTCCCACGAGCTGATGGCGCAGGCATCGACGCCGAGGGCGACCGTGAGGTGTCGGGCTATGAGCGTCCCGACCTGGCGCGGATCGAGTGTCTTGGTCAGCTCCTGGCTCATCTCGAGGAGGCGTCGCAGCTCGGCGGCGAGCGATTCGGTCCGGCTGAGGAGACGGGCCGATTCGAGGGCCGTGGCGGCCTGGTCGGCCAGGATCGAGAGGACCTGGAGGTCGTCGTTGTTGAACTCGCCCAGCCCGAGCTTGGAGAGGGTGATCACGCCGATCACGCTCTCGTCGTGGCGGAGGGGCACGACGAGCATCGATTCGGGAACCTCGTCCGTGCCCGGGATCTGGGCGCCCCGCGGGTCGGCGTTGGCGTCGGGGATGAGGAGCGGCGTGCCGTTCGCGGCGACCCAGCCGGTGAAGCCCTCGCCGACCTTCGTCCGGAGGAGCGTCCAGTCGACCTTCTCGTAGGCCCCGACCTTGCCCTCGAACGCGATCGGCACGAGCTCGTCGGCGCCCTCGAGGAGATAGACCCGGGCGTTGTGGTAGCCGACGATCGGCCCGATCTCCTCGACGATCGCCCGGCCCACCGAATCGACCGACTTGGCCCGGTTCATCCGGGCGGACGCGGCCTGGACCACGGCCATCTGGGCCGCCCGCGCGTCCAGCCGCTCGAACAGCTCCGCGTTCCGGAGGGCGAGCGCGACGTGGACCCCGAGCGCGGTCATGATCTCGACGTCCTCGGCGGTCCAGCGGCGCGGCTTGAGCGTGGCCGCGGTCAGGGAGCCGATGAGCCGGCCCGCGTGGATGAGCGGGACGAAGATGTCGCCGCGCATCGGCAGGCCGCCCCCGAAGCGGTCCTTCCAGCTGTTCGCGGGCAGGGCCCGGACGTCATCACAGACCCACGCCCGGCCGGCCGCGAGGGCGTCGCGAAGCCACGGCTCGTGGATCGTGAGGGGACTGAGGGCGGCCGCGGCGGCATCGTCGAAGCCGGCCCAGCCCACGAGATCGAGGGACTCACCCCGGAGCGTCCGCAGCAGGATCATGTCGGCCCCGGAGAGGGTCCGGGTGCTGTCGACGACGGCCCGGTTGAGATCCTCGCGATCGAACGACGTGGACAGCCGCTCGGCGACCTTCAGGAGCGCCCGGTAACGCTCGGAGCCACCCTCCAGCTCAGCCTGCTGGATGGGGCCGAGACGGGGGTTCGCGGTCTCGTCCGGGGTCGGACCCGCGGACGGCTTCGCGGCCCCTCGGTCCCCTGACCGCGGGGCGCGCGCAAGGTCGGCAACTGCACGCGCATGCACGAGCGGAGCGTCGCAGGATGCGGTGCGCCGGGGCAGCCGCCAAAGGTACCGGCGGCCTCGGCGGAGGTACCGGAGGTGCGCGCTGATCAACTGGGCGGCCCGACGACGGGGGCCGATTCAGCCGGCCTCGTTCGGGCCCGATTCCGTCTCGTAGTGAAGCGTGACTCGTCCCGACGCGTCGACCTCGACACGGCCCACGACTCGACATGGGGTCCCCATCGCGACCGTGTACGGAGGAATGGACCGATTGACGAACGAACCAGCGCCGATGACGCAGTGATCGCCGATCGTCACCCCGCGAGCAACGATCGCCTGGCTACCGATGTAGGTGTTGCCGCCGATGACGACTGGCGACCGCTGGGCGGCGACCCGCCCTCCGGATACCGCCCAAGCCACGGTGTCGTGGGTGTAGATGTGCACGCCCGCACTGATGCTGCAGTGCTCCCCGATGATCAGGCCTCCCGACCCATCGAGGAGCGTGAACGGCCCGATCCAGGTGTGCGGTCCGACGGAGACGTCGCCGTAGACGTAGCTGGAGTCGTAGATGCTGGCGCCCTCGCCGAAACCGAGGTCGGCTGCCCGCCGCCAGCGATCCGAGACCAGCTCGCCGAAGGGCAGATCGCGCTGCCAATCAGCGCGCATCCGCCCCGCGAGCTCGTCGTGGAGCCGCCGAATCTGATCATCGAGCTCGTCCGTCATCGGGAACCGTTGCTCGCCTTGTCGAGCACTGCCCTGACCGTGAACCCGCTCTCCTGGGCGTTGAAATGCGTGATGCGAAGGCCAACAGCCACGCACCATGCCCTGACCTCGTCTTCGGACTGTCGATGCGCATAGGCGGGGTGATACCAATCGAAGTTGATGTGATGGTTCTCCTCGAACGACATCTCGGGGTTCCAGAAGGCCTTCGCAACGTGCCAGTAGAACAGCCGCTGGACATCGTAGGTCCCGGCCGGCACCTCGAGGAGCGGGACGTCCTCGGCGATCGTGACGCTGGCTCCGGTCTCGGCGAGCGCCTGGCCAAGCCGGGTCAGCGGCCTGAGGGCCTCCCAGGCCTCGTCCGGTGGCAGGCGCGACAGGCGATCGCGAACGTAGTCGTCGGCGAACTCACGGATCGGACCCTTGCGCCGATAGACGTAGAACATGAGCTCGCCACCGGGGGCCAGAACACGGGCGGCCGATTCGAGCGCCTGGCGGGTCGACGGCGTGTGGTGGAGCACGCCTTCGGCGATGACGACGTCAAAGGCACCCGAGCGGAACGGGAGTCGGAGGATGTCGCCCTGGACGAAGGCGGTGCCCGAGAGGTGGCCCAACCGGTTGCGGGCGACGTCGATGGCCGTCGAGAGGTCCAAGCCGAGCCACAGGCGGCCGGACCATTGTCCGTCCATCCACAGCGACGAGGTGTAGCCACCGCCGCAGCCCAGATCGAGGACGGCGTCGTGCCCTTCCAGGTACCCGCGCATCGACTCGATCGTCGGAAAGCCGTACCGCTCGAGCAGCCAGGTACGGCCCATCCGCTGCATCGCGGGCGACAAGTAGGTGTCAGTTCGTCCCCACTTGTACCCGAAGCTCATCCCGGTCTGGGCCTGGGCGGTGGCCGACTCGGCGACGAACCGGGGAATCCCGTCCACGACTGGAAAACTGCGACCTCCGTCGGCGACGAGGCGGAGCTGGCCGGACTCTTCGCCCGCAAGCTCGAGTGGGCTGCCCGAATCGGGATCGACCAGGAGCCCCTCGATCAGCTCAAGCGGGCGAGGCGGCACGTAGTGCTCCGATGACCCGATCCTGTTCGGCGTCGGTCAATTGCGGGAACAGCGGCAGGGCCAGGGTCAGGCGGTCGGCGATCGCCGCTGCCGGGAAATCCTCCGGCCGGAGTCCGTACTTGTCGCGATAGAAGCCCTGGAGGATGGGGGCGTGGGTGCCCTGGCGGGTCGCGATCCCGATGGCCTCGAGGTTGGCCATGAGGGCATTCCGGCGATCGCTCAGCGCCTGCAGTCCGGGCATCGTCGGCGTCGAGGGCCGGAACAGGCACACGTAGGACTGATACCCATGGACGAGGCCGTCCGGGACGACGGGTGGGACGAGCCAGTCCAGTGCTGCGAGCGCTTCGTCGTACCGTGCCGCACGCTCTCGCCTGGCCGCAAGGATCATCTCGAGCCGGTCCATCTGAGCGCAGCCGAGCGAGCCCTGGATGTCCGTCAGCCTGTAGTTGTAGCCGAGGCGGTCATACTCGGACAGCAGGTAGCCGCCCTGTGCGTGACGGGCGAGATCGCTCCGCGAGGCGCCGTGGTCGCGGAGGGACCGGCTGGCCAGATCGAGGTCCGGGCGGGCCGTCGTGATCATCCCGCCCTCCCCCGTCGTGATCGATTTTCGGGGGTGGAAGCTGAACGCCCCAGCGTCGCCGAGCGTGCCCGCGTGGCGTCCCCGATACCAGCCGCCCAGAGCACACGCCGCGTCCTCAACTACCCAGAGCCCGTGCGATCGCGCCACGTCGAGGAGCGGGTCCATGTCGGCGGACAGGCCGAACAGGTGGACGGGAATGATCCCGACGGTGCGGGGCCCGACGAGCGCCGCGGCCTGGTGGACGTCGATGTTGTACGTGGCCAGGTCGACGTCGCAGAAGACCGGGGTTGCACCCATGTACTCGACCACGTTCGCTGTTGCGACCCAGGTAAACGCCGGAACGATGACCTCGTCCCCGGGCTTGAGGCCGAGCGCAGCCACGGCGAGATGCAGGGCGGTCGTGCAGGAGCTCGTGGCCACTGCGTGGAGCGCGCCCGTGTAGGCGGAGAACCGCTGCTCGAACTCCTGGACGAACGGGCCCTGGACCACCCAGCCGGTTTCCAGCGGGCGCTGGATGGCGACGAGCTCCTCCGGGCCGAAGAGCGGCCGGGTGATCGGGATCCTAGACGTGCCCAGCGGCGTCGAGGAGCGCTCATGCACGTCGGTCTCGCTCATCTGTCTCCAGCCTCCACCGGGACGATAGCGGAAACGGACGGGGCCGATAGAACCGCGCCCGGTCCGGGGTTAGCGATCGTCCCACGCCCCGGATCGCGCGGCGGGCACCCCCGGAGCGACCGATTGGCCGAGGAACGTCCGGCACCACCACTCGAAGCTCAGCAACGACCAGATGAGCAGGCGGTGGTTCTGTCGACCCGATGTGTGCTCGTCGAGGGTGGCCGCAACGAAGGCCGGCTCGATGAATTCGAAGAGCATCGCGCGCGGGTCGCGCAACAGGCGATTGATGTACTGGATGCTTTCGCCCCTGAACCAGCTGGCATCCGGGGCACTGAAGCCCTGCTTGGCTCGTTCGGTGACTTCCGGCGGGATGATCCGCTCCATCGCCCGGCGGAGGGCGATCTTGCCGTCGCTCGTCACCCGTTCGTAGGCTACGCGCTTGCCGACGACGTTCTCGTCGACGGCCTCGATGCGGTCGAGGTTGCGGACCTTGAGCGACGGCGGCAACCGAATCGCGAAATCGACAAGGTCGTTGTCAAGGAACGGCACCCGCGTCTCCAGCGCGTGGGCCATGCTCAGCCTGTCCTCGACGACGAGGAGGCCGTGGAGGAAGGTCTTCAGTTCGAAGTAGAGCGACGCATTCACGTAGTCGTCACGGCTCGAGAGGGGCCCGTCATACCCCCGGAAGACGGCTCGGAAGGCATCGAAGGACGAGAGCTCGCCGATCCGCCGACGCGTGCCCTCGTTGAACAGGCGGGGCTTGTCCTCGTCGCTGACGAGCCGCTGCCAGAACCCGTAATAGCGCCTGAAATAGTCCTCCCGATCGACGGCGGCCAGGCCTCGGTAGTAACGCCACGGATAGCCGCCGAACAGCTCGTCACCGCCTGTCCCGGAGAGCACGACCTTGACGAACTTGGCAGCCAGCCGGGCGACGTAGTAGTTCGGGTATGACTGCCCCACCCGCAGGTCCTCAAGGTGCCAGATCAGCGCGGGCAGGACCTCCTCCATGTCACCGGCGTGCAGCACCACCTCGTAGTGCTCGGTCTTGAAACGGGCGGCCAGCATCTCGGCCGCGCGCCGCTCGTCGAAGGCGAGCTCGAGGCCGGAGGCCGAGCTCAGGTCGAAGCCACCGGTGAACGTCCGAAGGCGAGGCAGGTGGAGACCGGCGATCGCGGTGATGGAGCCCGAGTCCATCCCGCCCGACAGGTAGGCCCCCACCGGAACGTCGCTGACCGTCTGGCGAACGACGGCCTGCACGAACAACCGATGGAGCTCGTCGGCGGCCTCGTCCTCGGTCAACCGGAGCTGCTCCTGACCGAACGGGTAGTCCCACCAGGTTCGCAACACCGGGGCGGCTTCCGGTTCTGCGACGAGCGAAAGCAACGTTCCCGGCGGCAGGAGGCGGACGCCCTCGAACAGGGTCGCGTCCGAGAACAGGTTCTGGAAGCTGAAGTACTCGTTCAGCGCCACGCGCGAGACATCGGCCCGGATCAGGCCGTGTGCCAGGATCGCCTTGATCTCCGAGCCGAACAGGAGTGTTCCCGCCGAGTACGTCCAATACAACGGCTTGACCCCGTAGCGGTCCCTGCCGAGCAGCAGCCGGTTTCGGCGCCGGTCGTACAGGGCGAAGGCGAACATCCCATTGAGATGGCCGACCGCATCGTCGCCCCAGACCTCGTAGCCGTGGACGAGCACTTCGGCGTCGGTGAGCGACTTGAACCGGTGACCGAGGCGCTCCAACTCCTCCCGCAGGGCCTTGAAGTTGTAGATCTCCCCGTTGAAGACGAGGACGACGTTCCCGTCCTCGTTCGCCATGGGCTCGTGGGCCGCGTCCGAGAGGTCGATGATCGCCAGGCGTCTGTGGCCCAGGCCAACCGGGCCGTGGCGGTAGGTGCCCGCGCCGTCGGGTCCGCGGTGGGCGACGCAGTCGGTCATTCGCTGGAGCGCAGCTGCGTCGACCGGCGCAGACAGGACGTCGAAAACTCCCGCGATCCCGCACATGGCTCAAGCCCCGTTCAAGGAAGGGCGGCTGGGCGGCGCCGAGCTACCGATCGGCGGCCGCCCGTGACCTGCGTTCGCCGACGTCATCGGGCCGTGCCGCCCCCGACGGCCCGGATCCTGGCGATGACCGGCGCCGGTTCGAGCAATCCGAGCCTGACGAACAGGAGCCCGGCGATCGCGAGGCCACCGAGCTCGGCGAGCGGCTCGATCACCGGGATGCCCTCGACCGAGCGAGTGGCGATGAAGACAACCACGGAGCCTGCAGCGGCGAGCCCGAGTGGACGCCAGCGATGGGGTACCGGATACAGTCGTTGGCTCAGGACCATGTACGCCGCGAACGTCGAGGCCGCGCCGAGGAAGGTCGCGAGGGCGGCACCGCGAATGCCAAGAAGCGGGATGAGGGCCAGATTCAACGAGGTGTTCACGAGCGCCCCAGCTCCGCTGACGACGGCGATCGCCCCGGTCCGCTTTGCGATGGTGAGACCCGGCGCGAGGACGTACATCCCGGACAGGATCAGGGCCGGGGCGAGCAGCGGCACGACGGTCGCCCCGGCATAGAACGGCGGGGTCGTGAAGATCCGCATCGCCTCGTTCGCGAACATCGCCAGGGCGAGGCTCAGACCGAGGGCTACCGCCGCGAAGGCACGGAAGACCCCGGCCAGCTGGGCCGGCGCATCAACCTCCCGGTAGCGCTGGTAGACGAGCGGCGTGATCGCGGTCTGGAACGCCGCCATGAGCAGGCTCGTGACCGTCGCCAGCCGGTACCCAATCCCGAAGATGCCGACGTCAGCCGTCGTCATCAGCCGACTGATCGAGATTCGATCGATATACAGCGTCACGAATACGGCAATGGCCGATGGGACGAGGGGCAGCGAGAAGGCGAGCATCTGGCGCAGGCGGTCAGAGCTGAACGCCGGGCCATAGACCGAGCGCGCCCGAAAGGCTCCGGCGGCGAGCCCGACGACGTTGCCGATCGCGCCACCGAGGAGGACGCCGAGGACACCCAGGCTCGTGCCGGCGACGAGGCTGACCGAGACGACGATCGTCACCGCGGTGGCGGCGACGCTCACCGCCGCGTAGCCGCGCGGATCGAGCATCCAGCGGAGCTGGTTGAGGACGAGGTTGAAGATGCCGCCGCTCGAGATCCAGATGGCGGCGGCCACGATCAGGCCCGACTCCGGCTCGCCGATCACGAGCTCCGCGAGCGGCGCCGCGAGGGCGACGGCGACGAGGCCGAAGGCCAGGTACGCCGCGACGGAGAACCACAGGGCGGTCGACGCCAGGAGACGACGGTCGGTCGCGTCCGCGTCTCCGTACTGCCGCGCCAGCCCCTGCGACACCTCGAGCGCCACCGTCAGCTGGACGAGGCTGCCGAAGGCGATCAGCAGGTCCAGCTGGCCGTAGTCAGTCGGTGCCAGTACCCGCGTGTAGATCGGGACGATCAGCAGGGAGGCGACACGCGACACCAGCGCGGCGGCTCCGTACTGGGCCGAATGGCTGATCGCCTGTCGGAGCAGGGTTGGCGGAGCGTCGGTCGGGCGCATCGATCAGCGCAGCCTCTGCTCGTCGAGCACGGGCCGCCGACCGAGCTGGCTCAGGAGAGAACCCGTTCCGTCGCGGCGCGGGAATCGTTCCGACGCCACTCGACCACGGACCGAAGCCCGTCCTCGAGCGGCGTCCCGGCCCGGAATCCGAGCAGGCGCTCGGCCCTGTCGGTGCTCCCGACGCGATGGGTGACGAACATCTCCTCCTGCGGCCGATACTCCGGCGCCAGGTCGGATCCGGTGACCTCGAGCAGCACCTGGACGAGCTCGTTGATCGTCGTCTTGACACCGATCCCGACGTTGATGAACGTGTCGGTCGCATCGGACCGGAGGGCCAGGATGTTGGCCCGGGCGACGTCGTCCACGTGGACGAAGTCGTAGGCCTGCGAGCCATCGCCGAAGATCACCGGCGGCTCGCCGGCATCGATGCGGTCCAGGACCTTCATGATCACGCTGACGTACGTCCCGCGATAGTCCATCCGCGGACCGTAGATGTTCATGTAGCGCAGTCCGACGTAGTCCATCCCGTGCTGCTGGTAGAAGGCCCGCAGGAACTGCTCGCCGGCGATCTTCGTGGCGCCATACATCGTCCGGTTGTTGAACGGATGGTCCTCGGTCATCGGCGTGAACACCGCATCGCCGTACACCGACGCCGACGAGCTGTACACGATCTTCCTGGCGCCTGCGGCCTGCGCCGTCTCGATCACGTTGTAGGTCCCCACCACGTTGACCTCGAGGGCTCGCCGGGGTTCGTGGAGGCACTCATACAGCCACAGCGCCGCCAGATGGAACACGTAGTCCGTGCCGGCCATCAGTCTGCGCAGCAGTGGGAGATCCTCGACGCTGCCTTCGACGACCTGGACCCGCGGGTCGCCGGCGGCGGCGGCGAGGTTTGCTCGCGTGCCTCGGATGAAGTCGTCGAGCACGACGATCTCGCGCGCCGGGGTTGCCGTGAGCTGATCCACGATATGGGAGCCGACGAAGCCCGCGCCACCGATCACCAGGATCCGGCTATCTTCCAGTTGCGGCACCGTCGCCTCCCACGCCCATTCCACCATGGAGCAATCTTGAGCCGGGAATCCGAGTCGCCTCGGCGGGGCGCCGCCAGCCTCCGAGCGAGGGCTCGTCCTCCGCGCGTCTTCCTCGGTCTCGTCGAGATCGCAGGGTACTACACGGCATTGGAGCGCGGCCTTCGCGAGATCGGCATCCGGGCAACCGCGGTCGATCTCGACGAGCACCGCTTCAGGTACGGCGCTGGCACCCATCGACCGCCCATCATGGCCCGTCCGGCGATCGCCGCCCGCCGGCGACTCGCCACCCGTCGCAATTCGGTCGTGGCGAGGATGCTCAGCCGAGGTGCGCGGCTGATCCTCATGGCCTGGGCGCTCTGGCGCTTCGATGTCTTCGTTCTGGCGAGCGGCGAATCGTTCTTCCGGTCCCGCGACCTGCCGCTCCTGAAGCGCCTCGGAAAGCGAATCGTCGTCGTGTTCCATGGCAGCGACCTGCGGCCGCCGTACATGGATGGCCCGACCATGGGCGGGGATTCCTCGCTCTCGATCAGGGGATGCGCGGAGCGCGCCGCGATCCAGAAGGCCCGCATCCGGGAGATTGAACGACACGCCGACTGGATCGTCAGCCATCCGCCGTTGTCGCACTTCCTCGAGACTCCCTACGTCCGGTTCCTGGCCCTCGGCGTGCCGGTGTTGGACCTGCCGCCAGCACCGCCACCGCCTCCCGCCGGGCGGGTCCCAGTCCGCATCCTCCACTCGCCTTCCGATCCCGAGGCGAAAGGAACGCGGTGGATCCGTGAGGCCGTCGAACGCATCACGGCCGAGGGCGTCCCGCTCGAGTACGTCGAGGTCATCGGCCGACCGCACGCGGACGTGCTCGAGGAGCTGACTCGGGCCGATCTCGTCATCGACCAGCTCTATTCCGACACGCCGATGGCCACGTTCGCGGCCGAGGCAGCCAGCTTCGGGCGCCCGGTGATCGTCGGCAGCTGCGACTGGGAGGAGATCGCCCGTGTCGTCCCCGTGCCCGAGGCGGCCCCGGTCCGGACCTGCGCGCCCGCCGAGGTCGCGGATGCGATCCGCGAGCTGGCGACCGACGCGGCGGCGCGCCGGGCGCTTGGTGCGCGCGCCCGCACCTTCGCCGTCGACCGCTGCGCCCCGCGGCGAGTAGCTGAGCGATTCATGGCAGTCATCGACGGGCAGATCCCCGAGGACTGGTTCGCGGACCCAGTCGACGTGCGGCACAGGTGCGGCGCCTGCCTGCCCGCGACGCGGGTTCGCACCGTTATCGCCGAGCTCGTCGCAAGCCATGGTCGCCCGGCCCTTCAGCTCGAGGACAAGCCGGAGCTCGCGGCGCGGCTCGTTGATTGGGCCGGCGAGGCCAGTTCCGTCGCGGGGCCTGGGACGTCGGGACCGGGATCGCCAGGGCCCGGACCGGCCGATTCGGCACGGCGGTGACGGCGGTGCCGCTCGCGCCCGGCCTGGGAGCGCCGCCGGCCGTCTCCGACGTCGTCGTGATCGGGGCCGGCATCGTTGGCCTCGCCACGGCCCTCCGACTGCTCGAGCGTCTGCCCGATCTCAGGGTCACAGTCGTCGAGAAGGAGCATGAGGTCGCGGTCCACCAATCGGGCCACAACAGCGGCGTCGTCCACGCGGGCATCTACTACCCCGCCGGGTCCCTCAAGGCACAGCTGTGCCGGGACGGGAAGGCGCTGCTCGAGCGCTTCGCAGCTCGGTACGACGTTCCGATCTCGACCTGCGGCAAGCTCATCGTGGCCCTCGACGAGGGCCAGCTGCCGGCGCTCGAGGGCCTCCAGGCGCGGGCCATCGCCAACGCGGTCCCCGGCGTCGAGGTCGTTGGACCGGAGCGGATCCGGGACATCGAGCCACACGTCCACGGGGTCCGGGCGCTGTGGAGCCCGACGACCGCCATCATCGACTTCCGTCGAGTCGCGATCGCCTTCGCCGAAGAGGTCCGCCGTCGGGGCGGCTCGATCGCCCTGGACGCCCGGGTCACCGCGATCCGGACCAACCGTGGTCGACCGTTCGTGGTGACCACGGCGGGCGACCTCGAGGCGAGTGTCGTGATCGCCTGCGCCGGACTGCAAAGCGATCGCGTCGCTCGCCTGACGGGGCGAGGTGATCCGGACGTCCCGGAGATCGTCCCGTTCAGGGGCGACTACTACACCCTTGTCCCGTCGGCGCGGCACCTTGTCCGGGGCCTGATCTACCCGGTGCCGGACTCGCGGTTCCCGTTCCTTGGCGTGCACTTCACGCGCCGGATCGACGGCGAGGTCTGGGCCGGCCCCAACGCCGTGCTGGCCTTTGCCCGCGAAGGGTACCGGCGCCGCGACATCAACCTCCGCGACCTCGCCACGGTGCTCGCCTACCCAGGCTTCCTCAGGCTGGCCAGGCGCTTTCTGGGCACGGGTCTTGCGGAGATGTGGCGCGATATCTCCAAGCCGGCCTTCGTGGCCGAGCTTCGGCGGCTGGTCCCGGAGCTGACCTCCGACGACGTCGTGTTCGGCCCGTCAGGCGTGCGGGCGCAGGCGCTCAACCGGGACGGGACCCTGGTCGACGACTTCGTGCTCGACCACGGTGACCGGATCCTGCATGTTCGCAACGCCCCGTCACCCGCGGCCACGTCATCGCTGGCAATCGGTGGGCGCCTCGCCGAGACCGCGATCGAGCGGTTCGGCCTTGCCTGACCCTATTCCTCGGCCGCGTCGTACGTGACCTTTGTCCCGGTGGCAACGACCTGGATGAAGATCCGTCCGCGATTCAGGCTGACCTCGTTGCCATCGGCGTCGTAGAAGCGGGTCAGCCCCCCCTGATCGGCCTTCTTCCAGGTTCCCTTGATGACCGTGCCATCGCGGAACACCCATGCAGTCCCCTGCCCGATCTGGTCCAGGACGGGCCGGCGGTGGCCGACTTCGGATTCCGGGTCGATCGACAGCCGCATCCACAGGACGACCACATTGCGCGCCACGACGCGCTCGCCGTCGGCTGCATCGGTCTGGGCCTTGCCGGCAACCGAGCGAAGGTAGGCGTTCGTCGCCGGATCGTAGGTGTAGCCTGCGGCACCACGACCGTAGGGAACGCTGATCGCGCCACCCGCGGGCCGATCGGCCGGTGGCGCGTCGTCCTTGAACGGGCGGGCACCGAGGCCAGCGACCATCTCGGCCGGGGCGCCGCGCTTGGCCGCGACCTTGTACAGGCTGGCGGTCGAGGTGTAGGCGTTGTGGGGGGCGCTTCGGCTGCTGATCCGATGGAACGCCCCGCCGCTGCCGGCGAGCGCGTCGAGGTCGTACAGCAGCTTGCCGGCCACCGATGGAATGACCCTGAACCTGGTCTTCTCGTCGCCGCCGTAGTGCGCGAACCCGGCTCGGTACTCGCACGCCCAGAACACGAAATACGGGCGGCCGCTTCGGACCGGCCCGATGTCGGTCGCGTCCTGCTCCTGGAAGACCAGCATGTACCGGTCTTCGCCGCCGTCGGCCGGCGCCTGGTAGACGATCGAGGCGGCGTTGAAC
>SCUO01000044.1 GCA_004297395.1 Chloroflexota bacterium
GGCCAGCCGCTCGGCCTTCTCGCGGAGCGTCGTGATCTGGCCTCATCCGATCCGGCCGAGCGGCGGGCGATCGTCGTCGACGCGATCGGCCGGGTCGACGGCCAGATCACGACGCTCCGCGAGAAGGCCGAGCGGCTGGCCCTGATGATCCAGGAGGCCGAGGGCCGCCGGCAGCATCTCGAGGCCCACCTCGCCGACCTCGATGCCGGTCGGGAGCCGGGCCACCCGCCGATCACGGCCGACCCGTGACCGTCGCCGGCCCGTCGCTCGCGGCGATCAAGCACTTCCGCGGCTGGCGGGCGCTCCGCCACCGGAACTATCGGCTGTTCTTCGCCGGCCAGCTCGTGTCGCTCGTCGGCACCTGGATGCAGGCCGTTGCCCAGGGCTGGCTCGTCCTCCAGCTCACCGGCGAGCCGGTCTGGCTCGGGGTCGTCGCCGCCGCCCAGTTCGGCCCGGTCCTTGTCCTGGGACTGTTCGGCGGGGTCATCGCCGACGGCCTGCCGAAGCGCCGCACGCTCGTCGCGACGCAGACGGCCGCCATGGCCCTCGCCTGGATCCTGTTCGCCCTGACCGCGACCCACGTCGTCCAGGTCGAGCACGTGGTCGGCGTGGCGCTGCTGCTCGGCATCGTCAACGCCTTCGACATGCCGACCCGGCAGGCCTTCGTCGTCGAGATGGTCGGGCGCGAGGACGTCGGCAACGCCGTGGCCCTGAACTCGGCCGTGTTCAACGGCGCCCGGATCATCGGCCCGGCGGTCGCCGGGATCACGATCGGCCTGACCGACATCTCGGTTGCCTTCCTCGTCAACGGCCTGACCTTCAGCGCCGTCATCGGCGGCTACCTGGCGATGGACGCGGCGACCCTCCGGAGCCCGTCGCGGATCGTCCGTCCGGCCAGCCTGGGCGCGGTCTTCCGCGATGTCGCCGAGGGCCTCCGGTACGTCCGATCCGCGCCGCTCGTGCTCATGGCGATCCTCGTCCTCGGCGCGGTGGCGACCTTCGGGATGAACTTCTCGGTGATCGTCCCGGCCCTCGCCCGCGATGTCCTCGACGTCGGCGCGGAGGGCTACGGCTTCCTCATGGCGGCGACGGGGGTCGGGTCGTTCGGGATCGCGATGGCGATCGCGTTCGGCCGGCGGATCCGGCCCGCATTCGTCGGCCTCGGCGGCGCGGCCCTCGGCCTTGCCGAGCTCGCGCTGGCCGTCAGCGGCTCGTTCGAGCTGTCGCTCGTCGCGATGTTCGTCGTCGGTCTCGGCGGGATCGGGATGGCCGCCACGGCGAACACGCTCATCCAGGTGAGCGTGCCGGACCACCTGCGGGGGCGGGTCATGGGCGTCTACACGATGGTCTTCGCCGGCTCGACGCCGATCGGGGGCCTTGTCGTCGGCTCCGTCGCCTCGGCGGCCGGCGTCCCCCTCGCGATCGCCGTCGGGGGCGCGGCGAGCCTCGTCGCGGGCCTCGCCGGCTACGCCTGGTACCGGCGGATCCGGGCGGCCCGGCCGGAGCTGCTCCTCCCGCTCCGGACCCAGACCAGATCGATCCAGCCGGGCCCGGCGGGCGAGGCCGCG